>JAUHYW010000049.1 GCA_030426085.1 bacterium
CGGCGGGCGCGGGCGCGGGCGTGGGCTCGGGCTCGGGCGCCGCCGGCCGCTCGGGCTCGGGCGCAGCGGGCCGCTCGGGCTCGGGCGCAGCGGGCCGCGCGGGCGTCGGCCCGCGCGGCGCCGGGCGGGCCGCGGCGACCGTCGGCCGCTCGGCGGGCGCCGCGTCGGGCGTCGGGGCCGCCGCGTCGGCGCCCACCGGGTGCACCACCACCGGCAGCGGCCGCTCGGCGGGCCCCGCCTTCACCGGCTTGCGCTCGACCCGCGGCGCGACGTCCGCCCCGTCGTCCCGCCGGATGATCCACACCGCGGCCAGCACCACCGCCACGACGATCGCCCCCAGCAGCAGCCCGAAGCCGACGCTCGACCGCAAGAGCCACGGGCGGCGGGGCGGCGGGATGCGGACCGGCTGGGTCGGCGTACGATCGGGCCGCCGCCGCAGATCGCCGTCGGGCGGCAGGGTGTCGAGCCGGGCGAAGGCGGGGTCGATCACCACCGAGGGTCCCCCGCCCGGCCCGGGCACGAGCTGAGCCCCACGGCCGCCCGGGCCCGGCGGCGGGCGCTCGGGATGCGCCGCCGACGCGGCCGGAGACGACGGACGCGGCCGGGCAGCGGCGGGGGTCGGCGCGGACGCGGCGGCCGCAGGCGCCGGATCGGACACCGCGGCGGGGATCGGCGGCGGACGCGACGCAGCCGGTCGTTCGGGGCTCACCCCGGCCGGCGGCCCCTGCTCCGGCGCCGCGGGCGGAGGCCGGGACGGCTCGGCGCGCTCGGCCGGCGGCTCGGACGGCGCCTCGGCCGGCGTGTCGGCCCGCGCGGCTGGCGCCTCGGCCCGCGGCGGGCCCTCGGCCGCCGGCGCCTGCCCGCTGTCGGCCTCCTCCGGCGCGGCCGCCGCGCCCCGCTTCGGGCGGGGGGCCTCGACCTTGCGGGTGCGGTCGCTGTCGGACACGGCCAGCGGCGGGCCGTCGACCAGCGCGGCCAGCGCCTCGGCCAGCTCGACCACCGTCGGGTAGCGCGCCTCCGGATCGGGCGCGGTCGCCTTGGCCACCACCGCGTCGACCGCGTGCCCCCCGACCACACCCACCGCGACCGACGTCGGCGGCGCGTCGTCGGCGAACGGCTGGCCGGTGAGCATCTCGTACAGGATCGCGCCCAGCCCGAAGACATCGCCCGCCATCGTCGGCGGCGCGCCCCGGCGGACCTCGGGGGCCAGCGTGCGGGCCCGCCCGGCCTCGGCCCGCAGCCGGGCGAGCATGCCGCCGGGCAGCGCCTCGGCCCAGCCGAAGCCGACCACCTTCAGCGCCGCCGGCAGGATGTGGATCGAGCCCGGATCGAGCCCGCCGTGCGCCAGGTGGCGGTGAGCGTGCAGCAGCGCGTCGCGGATCTGCTCGAAGATGGGCAGCAGCTCCTCGAGCGAGAACCCCTGCCCCTTCTCCCGCCGCAGCTCGACGATCTTGGCCAGGGTCAGCCCTTCGAGCCGCTCCTGGGCCATGAACAGCCAGTCCCCGTGGGCACCGGCGGCGTAGACCCGCACGATGCCCTCGTGGGACAGCCGCCGGGCCTGCTCCAGCACCTCGAGCCCCGCGGCCCGGGCGTCGGCGTCGGGCACCGGCCCCATGAAGCGGACGACCAGCGGCATCTCGCCGGTCCGCGCGGCGAAGAGCCAGCCCCCCGGCGCCTCTTCGAGCGGCGCGCCGAGCTCGAAGCGGTCGCCGACGACGACCCCCTTCTCGAGCCCGACCGCCGCCGCCCGCAGCACGAACGGGTCGGGCGCCTGCACCGCGGTGAGCGTCGGCCGGAAGCGCCGCCGCCCCGCCGCCGGCGCCCCGCAGTTGCCGCAGACCGGCGCCCCGGAGAGTTCAGTGCCGCAGCGGTGACACAGCAAACGCCATCCTCCCGACAGGGGTTGGGTTTCAGTCTCGGTATCAGGGAGCCGCAGGTCGATCAACCGCGGCGCGCAGGGGGGCTACCGGCCGGTGTGACCGAAGCCGCCCGCGCCCCGGGCGGAGTCGCCGAGCGACTCGACCTCGATCGGGGCGGTGGGGGCGACCGGAGCGACCACGAGCTGAGCGATACGATCGCCCCGCTCGACCGTGACCGGCGCCGACCCCAGGTTGACGAGCAGCACCCGGATCTCGCCCCGATAGTCGGCGTCGATGGTACCCGGCGCGTTGAGCACGGTCAGGCCGTGGCGCAGCGCCAGCCCCGAGCGGGGGCGGACCTGACCCTCGTGGTGGGGGGGCAGCTCGACCGCGAAGCCGGTGGGCACCAGCGCCCGGGCGCCGGGCTCGATGACGAGCGGATCACGCACCGCGGCCCGCAGATCGAGGCCGGCGGACGCCGCCGTCGCCCGGCTCGGCAGCGCGAGCGGGTCGGGCGAATCGGCCGGCGGCAGCCGCCGGAAAGGCAATCGGATGGGTGTCATGGGCGGGGGCGCGGAGCGTCCGGGGCGCCGGGGGGGCGCCCCGGCGCGATCACTTGCCTTCGGCGGCGTCGGCGATGGCGGCCCGGCGCGAGAGCCGGATCTTGCCCCGGTCGAGGCCGATGACCTTGACGTAGACCTCGTCGCCCTCGTTGAGCACGTCCTCGACCTTCTCGACCCGGTGGTCGGCCAGCTCGGAGATGTGCACCAGCCCGTCGGTGCCGGGCAGGATCTCGACGAAGGCGCCGAAGTCGACCACCTTGCGCACCGTGCCGAAGTAGACCCGGCCGATCTCCGGCTCCTCGGTGAGCTGCTCGATGATCGTCTTGGCCCGGGCCGAAGCCTCGGCGTCGGGGCTGGCGATGGTCACCGTGCCGGTGTCATCGACGTCGATCTGGCAGCCGGTCTGCTCGGTGATCCCGCGGATGGTCTTGCCCCCGGGGCCGATGATGTCCCGGATGCGGTCGGGCTTGACGCTCACGGTGATGATGCGCGGCGCGTGGTCCGACATCTCCTCGGCCGGCGCCTCGATGGCCTTGCGCATCTCCTCGAGGATGTGCACCCGACCGCGCTTCGCCTGGGCCAGCGCCTTGCGCATGATCGCCCGGCTGAGGCCCTTGATCTTGATGTCCATCTGGAGGGCGGTGATGCCGTCCTCGGTGCCGACGACCTTGAAGTCCATGTCGCCGAGGTGATCCTCGTCGCCGAGGATGTCGCTGAGCACCGCGACCTTGCCGTCCTCCTGGATGAGCCCCATGGCGATGCCGGCGACGTCCTTCTTGACCGGCACACCGGCCGACATCAGGGCCAGCGACGAGGCGCAGACGGTGGCCATCGAGGACGACCCGTTCGACTCCAGCACCTCGCTGACGAGGCGCACGGTGTAGGGGAAGTCGTCGTGCGACGGCAGGATGGGCGCCACGCCGCGCTTGGCCAGCTCGCCGTGCCCGATCTCGCGCCGCGAGGGCCCGCGCAGGAACTTGGTCTCACCCACGCAGAACGGGGGGAAGTTGTAGTGCAGCATGTACGGCGAGAAGGTGTCGCCGTGCAGGTTGTCGATGCGCTGCTCGTCGCGGCGGGTGCCGAGGGTCAGCACGCCGAGGGCCTGGGTCTCGCCGCGGGTGAACAGGGCCGACCCGTGGGTCCGGGGCAGCACGTTCAGCTCGCAGGTGATCTTGCGGATCTCGTCGAGCTTGCGCCCGTCGACCCGGATGCCCTCCTCGACGGTCTGGGTCCGCACGATGTCCCGCTGGATCTGACCGACGTAGTCCTTGATCTCGCCGACCCGCTCCTCGAGCGACTCGTCCTGCGAGACGAGGGCGTCGACGATCTTCTTCTTGGCGGCCGACAGCGCGTCCTTGCGGGCGAACTTGCCCTGCACGGCGAGGGCGTCGGCGATGTCGTCGAGGCCGAGGTCGATGACCCGGGTGAAGAGGTCGACGTCGACCTGCTTCTCCACGACGGTCTGCTTGGCCTGCCCCAGCTTGCGGGCGAGGTCCTTCTGCAGCTCGATGATCGGCTTCATCGCCTCGTGGGCGGCGATGATGGCGTCGATCATCTCGTCCTCGCTGGCCTCCTGCCCCTCGCCCTCGACCATGGTCACCGCGTCGGCGGTGGCGGCCACGATGAGGTTGAGCTTGGCGTCCGCCGCCGCCTCGAACGAGGGGTTGATGCGGTACTCACCGTCGATGAGGGCCACCCGGCAGCCGGCGATGGGGCCGGCGAAGGGGATGTCGGTCAGCGCGGTCGCCGCCGAGGCGCCCACCATCGCGCAGATGGCGGGGTCGTTCTCCTTGTCGAAGGAGACGATCGTCGCGATGATCTGAATCTCCTTGCGCCACGACTTGGGGAAGAGCGGCCGCATCGGCCGGTCCATCATCCGGGCGTTGAGGACCTCCCACGGCCCCGGGCGCCCCTCGCGCTTGAAGTACCCGCCGGGGATCTTGCCCGCGGCGTAGGCCTTCTCGCGGTACTCGCAGGTCAGGGGCAGGAAGTCGAAGCCCTGCCGGGCCGACTTCGCGCCGGTGCTCGTGACGAGCACGACGGTCTCGCCGAGGCTGACGAGCACCGACCCGCCGGCCTGCTTGGCCATGCGCCCGGTCTCGATGGTCAGCTCGGCGTCACCGAACTGCGCCTTGATGATGGTCTCGTTCCACAGCTTGCCCATGGGGGCTCCTTCTCTGTTGCGCACGAAGCGCGTGAAGGCCTGGGGCTCGCTGTCGCCTCGGTTCCTGACCACTGCCCGCGAGCACGATCTCGCGGGCAGTGGTCAGAGCCGGAGGCGTCGCGCCGTCACCGACGACGAGCCGCTGGCCGGTCTCTGATGCCGGCGCGCTCGCCGGCGATGAATCGGTGGGGCCACCCCGACGGCGGCCCCCGAAAAAACGAAAGGAGCCCCGAAGGGCTCCTTGTCCGCGTGCTCAGCGCCGCAGGCCGAGCTTCTCGATGAGGCCGCGATAGCGCATCACGTCCTGCTTCTCGACGTAGCGCAGCAACCGCCGCCGCTGGCCGACGAGCTTCTTCAGCCCGCGCCGCGAGTGGTGGTCGTGCTTGTGCACCTTGAGGTGCTCGGTCAGCTCGCGCACCCGGTAGGTGATGAGCGCCACCTGCACCTCGGGGGAGCCGGTGTCGTTCTCGTTCTTGCCGTACTGAGCGATGAGCTCGGCCTTCTGGTCACTGTCGAGCGGCATGAGATCTCCTCGGGTCTCCGGCTGCCGGGCCGTCGTCCAGCAGCGGTGTTCGGCGGCTTCTACACCAGCCACCGGTGGGGGTCAAGAGCTTGCGCACGAACTCGGGCCGGCGCTCAGGCATCATCGCCCGCCTGGGGCGACGCCGCGGGGCGGGGCAGGCCGCGCACGATGTCGACCGGCCCCTCGGGCGGCACGTCGACGATGGCCACCAGCCGCCCATCGGGGTCGAGCACCCGACAGCGGCCGATCGGCGCGCCGGGCAGCGGGCGTCGGCGGCCGTGATACAGGTGCTCGACCAGATCCGGCGCCGGGCGCACCGCCGGCAGGTGACCCACCGCGTCCGCCGGCGCGAGCCGCCGGGCCAGGGCCCCTTCGGGATCGGCCTCGATGCGCTCCAGGGTCCACCCGTCGGCCACGTCGAGCGCGGCGACCGCGGTGCGGCGCAGCGCGACGAGGTGCCCGTGCAGGCCCAGGACCTCGGCGATGTCGGCCGCCAGCGAGCGCACATAGGTGCCCTTGCTGCACGTCACCGCGAACTCGAAGCGGGGCGGCGCGGCCTCGAGCAGCGCCAGCCGATGGACGTGGACCCGCCGGATCGGCGCCTCGACCGCCTCGCCCCGCCGGGCGCGGGCGTAGAGCCGCTCGCCGTCGACCTTGATCGCCGAGTAGGCCGGCGGCCGCTGCTCGATCTCACCCCGGAAGCCGGCCAGGGCCCCCTCGAAAGCGGCCCCGTCCACCGCGGCCACCGCCTCGGCCGGATCGGTCGCCACCACCTCGCCCTCGGCGTCGAGGGTGTCGGTCGCCTGCCCCAGCGCCACGGTCGCCCGGTACGCCTTGTCGGCGTCGCTGACGAAGCGGGCCAGCCGGGTGGTGTGACCCAGACAGATGGGGAGCAGGCCGGTCGCCATCGGATCGAGGGTCCCGGTGTGGCCCGCCTTGTCGGCGTTCAACGCCCGGCGCACCCGCTCCACGGCTTTGAAGCTGGTCAGACCCGCCGGCTTGTCGAGCAGGATCAGCCCGGTGAGCGGCCGGCCGCGCCGGCGCCTGCGTCGCCCCATCAGCCGCCCTGCGGGTCGTCGAACCCGCCGTCGGCCTCGGGGTCGCCCCCGCCCTCGGCCCCGCTCTCGACCTCGCTCTCTGCGTCGGCCCCGCCCAGCCCCAGCTCGCGCAGCTTGGACTCGATGCGGGCCCCGTACTCGATCGAGCGGTCGAAGCGGAAGTCGAGGCTGGGGGTCACCCGCAGGCGCACCCGCTGGCCCAGCTCACGGCGCAGATAGCCCGACGCCTTGCCGAGCCCGCGCATCATCGCGTCGGCCTCGGCCTCGTCGCCGGGGTGGGTCAGGTAGATGCGGGCCTCGCGCAGATCACCGGTGACCTCGACCTCGGTCACCACCGCGCCCTGGACCCGGGGGTCCTTGACCTCGAAGGTGAGCAGCTCGCCGAGCACCTGACGGATGAGCGAAGCGACGCGCGCGGTGCGCTTGAAGGGGGTGCGGGCCATGGTCTCCGGCGCCGATCAGTCGATCGAGCGCTTGATCTGCTTGAGTTCGAAGACCTCGACCCGGTCGCCCTCCTGCACGTCCTTGTAGCCGTCCACCGACAGACCGCACTCGTAGCCCGAGGCCACCTCGCGCACGTCGTCCTTGAACCGCTTGAGGGTGCTGAGCTTGCCGGTGTGCACCACATCGCCGTCCCGGTGGATGCGGGCTTGAGCGTTGCGCAGCATCTTGCCGTCGGTGACGAAGCAACCGGCGACCGTGCCCACCTTCTGGATGTGGAACACCGCCCGGACCTCGGCCCAGCCGAGGTGCTCCTCGACCGTCTCCGGCGAGAGCAGACCGCTGAGCATCTCCTTCATCGTATCGAGCACGTCGTAGATGACCGAGAAGGTCAGGATCTGGATGCCGGCCTGATCGGCGGCGCGCTTCGACTTGCCGTCGGGCTTGACGTTGAAGCCGATGATGACCGCCTCGGAGGCCGTCGCCAGATCGACGTCCGACTCGCTGATCGCCCCCACCGCCGCGTGCACCAGCTTGGCCTCGACCTCGTCGGTGCTGAGCTGCTCCACGGCGCTGCGCAGCGCCTCGAGCGAACCCGAGACGTCGGTCTTGAGGATGATCGTCTGGGTTTCCTTCTCCGGCCGGGTCAGGGCCGCCAGCCGCTCCATCGGGCTCTGCCCGACCATCGCGTCGGCCACCGCCTGGCGGGCGTCCCGCTCCTCGCGGTTCGAGACGACCCGCTTGGCGTCCTTCTCGTTCTTGGCGGTGTAGAAGGCGTCCCCGGCCGCGGGCATGCCGCCCAGGCCGAGCACCTCGACCGGGGTCGACGGCCCGGCCGTCTTGATGCGCTTGCCGCTGTTGTCGATGAGCGCGCGCACCCGGCCGTAGTTGTTGCCGCTGACGATGTATTCCTTCGCCTTGAGCGTGCCTTCCTGCACCAGCACGGTGCAGACGGTGCCCCGACCCTTGTCGACCCGGGCCTCGACCACCCGCCCGTAGGCCGGCTTCTTGGGGTTGGCCTTGAGCTCGAGCACCTCGGCCTGCAAGGCGAGGGCCTCGAGCAGATCGTCGACCCCCTGCCCGGTCAGCGCGCTGACCGGCACGAACATCGTATCGCCGCCCCACTCCTCGGGCACCAGCTCGTACTGGGTGAGGGCCTGCTTGATGCGCTCGGGATCGACCCCCGGCTTGTCGATCTTGTTGATCGCCACCACCAGCGGCACGCCGGCCGCGCGGGCGTGGTTGATCGACTCCACCGTCTGGGGCATCGGGCCGTCGTCGGCGGCCACGATGAGCACCACGATGTCGGTGACCGAGGCCCCCCGGGCGCGCATCGCGGTGAACGCGGCGTGACCCGGAGTATCGAGGAAGACCACCCCCGGCCCGTCGCCCACGTTGACCTTGTAGGCCCCGATGTGCTGGGTGATGCCGCCCGCCTCGCCCTCGGCCACGTTGGCCTCGCGGATGCGGTCGAGCAGCGTGGTCTTGCCGTGGTCGACGTGGCCCATGATGGTGACCACCGGGGCCCGGGGGATGGCGTCGGGATCCTCCGCCACCTTCTCCTCGTTCGTCGGCCCCGAGAGGACATCGTCCTCCTGGAAGGCGACGTTCTTGACCTCGTAATCGTACTCGGCGGCGAGCAGCGACGCGGTCTCGACGTCGATCTGCTGGTTGATGGTCGCCATCACCCCCATGCCCATCAGCTTGCGGATGAGCTCGTTGGCCTTGGCCCCCATCGCCTTGCCGAGCTCGCCGACCGAGATCGTCTCGTCGACGCGCACGACGCGCTTGTGCGCCGCCGGGGTGGTGAGCTGGGTCTTGGCGCCCTTGCGGGACGACATCTTGCGCCGACGACCCCGCCCGCTGCGGTGGCTGCCGCCCTTGTAGATGTCTTCGCGGTTGAAGACCCGGCGCCGCCGGGAGTTGTTGCGGCTGCTGCCGCCGCGCTGGCGGTCGCGGCCGCCGCTCGGGCCGCCGGGGCCGCCGGGGCCGCTGCGCCGCCGCCGCGAATCACCGCTGGCACCCGGCGGGGGCGGCATCGGGCCGCCGCCGGGCCCCCGCGGCGGACCGCCGGGGCGCACGCCGCTCGCCCGGCGCACGCCGCTCGGGCGACCGCGGCCGCCGCTGCGGCGGGTCGGGCCCCGGGTGGTGCGCCGCTGGAGCTGCTCGAGCGGGATGCGACCGAGGATCTTGGCCGCCCCGGTGTTCTCCCGGGGGGCCGGCTTGCGGATCTGGGCCCCGCCGGTGGTCCGGCGCTCGCCCCCGCTGGTCTGGGGCTTGGCCCCCGACTCCCGCCGCCGGGGCGACGACTCGCCCGACCGCCGCCGGGCGCCGCCCGAGCGGCGAGCGCCGGCGTCGACCCGCCGGGGGGACGCCGGCCGGGGCGAGCTGGCCTCGCCCGGCTTGCGGCCGCCCTCGACGCTGCCGCCGGGGGTGTTCTGGAGCTTGGGCACCGGCCGCTGGGCGACGACCGTCTTGGGCACCTCGCGCTTGGTCGCCTCCCGCTTGGGGGGGACCGGCGCGCTGGTGCGGGGGGGCTCGGCGGGCGGGCGGTAGAGCACCTTGGCCACCGGCTCGGCCCCCGCCTTCTTCTCGGGCGCGGGGGTCGCCGCCGGCGCACTCGGCGCCTGGGGCTTCGCCTCGGCGGCCTTCGCCGCCGGCTTCTCCTCACCGCGGCTCGGGGCCGGGCGGGGCGACGCCTGCTCTTCGGCTCGACCCCGGGCGGGCTCGGCCGGTCGCCGCACCGGGGCGACCCGGGGCGAGGCCCGGCGCGGGGACGCCTTGCCGCCGCCCGACGTCCGTGAGGCCGCGGGCTTCGACGAGGACTGCTCGCGCTTGCCGGAGACCCGGCGGCGGCGCACCACCCCCGGGGCCTGCACCCGCTCGACCACCTTGCGGCCGCTCTCGTATGCGCTGCGCAGACGCGCCTCGTCACCGTCGGAGAGCACCGACATGTAGTTTCGAACCTTGATGTCGAGCGCGTCGCACTTGTTGAGCAGATCGCGGTGATCGACACCGAGATCCTTGGCGACCTCGAAGACTCTCTTGCCCATGCCTTCTCCCACCTGCGGGCTTCGGCTCACCGAAGCCGAGCGGTGTTCTAGCGGCTTTTCACTTCATGCCGCAACCAAAACACGGTCGCGACGTTCGAACTCGATTCGCAGGCGGACGGCCTGATCGACGTCTACGACGCCGACCGCGACTCGCTCCACCTGCCCTTGGGTCGCGCCCAACAGCGCGCGGTCCCCGAACACGATGACGGGGCAATCCTCGGGATCACCCCACGAAGCGACACGCTGCGCCGTGCTCTCCGAGGCGTCCTCGGCCAGAACGACGAGCGCCAGCTTCGGGCGGACCCGGGCCAGCACATCCATGCCGGAGCGGGTCCAACCCGCCCGACGACCGATGGCGAGCCGGTCGCGGATGCGGGCCTCGATGGCCGCCCCCACTTCGGCGACGAGCCGCTCGGGGTCGACCGGGGCCACCGACCGCTTGAAAGCGCGGCCGAAGGCCCTGCGCTGCGCCGCGAGATGGATGCACCCCACGTCGTAGCACAGATGCGCCCCCCGTCCGGGGGCTTTGAGGTGACGATCGACGACGACCGCCCCCTCGGGGTCACAGACCAGCCGGATCAGCGAGTCGCGAGGCGCTCGCTTCCGGCATCCGATGCACGACCGCATCCCGCGGGTGCTCGGCCCGGCGACCCGGGGTCGGCGGCGGGCATCCTTGCTCGACGCCATCGACCCCTCACTCGCTCTCGACCACCGCGGTCACGTCGATGGGCGCCTCGTCGCGCACCTCGACCTGCTCGGCGGTGGCCGCCGCGCCGGGATCCATCGCCGGCTGGATGGCGGCGAGCGCCTCCCGGGCGGCGTAGATCGTCTGCACGGCAGAGTCGACGTTCATCCCGACCGCCCGGGCGAACGCCTCGGGCTCCTCCTCGCGGGCGATGTCCTCGAGGGTGAACCGGCCGACGCGCACGCAGCGGTCGAAGACCTCCCGCGAGAGGGCGTCGACGTCCAGCGGCCAGCGGGACCACTCCCGCTCGGGCTCGTAGCCCTCGGGCAGCGGCGCGGCCGGGCGGATGTCCTCCCCCCGCTCGCGGCGCTCGAGCAGATCCTCGGCGCCGGCCCGGATGAGCTCGGCGTCGGCCGCCGAGATGCCGGGGATGGTCGCCAGCTCCTCTTCGGGGGTGTTGGCGATGTGCTCCAGCGAGCGGTAGCCGAGGCGCCACAGGGTGTCGATGTGGTCCTCGTCGACCCCGTCGAGGGCCATGAGGGCCAGCCGGGCCTCCTCCTCGAGCTCGAGGATCTTGCTCTCGGAGTGGATGTCGATCTTCCAGCCGCTGAGCTGGCTGGCGAGGCGCACGTTCTGCCCCCGCCGACCGATGGCCTGGCTGAGCTGATCGTCGGGCACGATCAGCTCCATGGTGAAGGTCTCTTCGTCGATGAGCACCCGGGAGACGTCCGCCGGCTGGATGGCGTTGCACACGAAGCGCGCCGGATCCTCGCTGTAGGGCACGATGTCGATCTTCTCGCCCCGCAGCTCCTGCACCACGGCCTGAACCCGGGAGCCCTTCATGCCGACGCAGGCCCCGACCGGATCGACGTCGGGGTCGCGGCTCGAGACGGCGATCTTGGCCCGGCTGCCCGGCTCGCGGGCGGCGGTCTCGATGCGCACGATGCCCTCGTAGATCTCGGGCACCTCCATCTCGAACAGCTTGATGAGCAGCCCCGGCGAGGTGCGCGACAGCACGATCTGGGGCCCGCGGGTATTGCGCTGCACGTCGAGCACGTAGGCCTGCACCCGGTCGCCGGCGCGGTAGCTCTCGCGGGAGACCTGCTCCCGGACCGGCAGGATGGCCTCGGCCCGGCCGAGGTCGACGATCAGGTTGCCCCGCTCGAAGCGGCGCACGATGCCGGTGATCAGCTCGCCCTTGCGGTCGATGTACTCGCTGTAGACGTTGTCCCGCTCGGCCTCGCGGATGCGCTGGGTGATGACCTGCTTGGCGGTCTGGGCCGCGATGCGGCCGAAGGCGCGCCGCTGACCGCGGAGCTGGAGGATGTCGCCGTAGCGCTCGTCCTGCTCGCGGGCCTTCTGGGTGTCCTTGTCCAGATAGAAGATCTGGAAGAGCAGCTCATCGCCCAGCTCGGCGTCGAGGCCGTGCTCGACCGCCTCTTCGAGGGTCAGCTCGTTGTAGGGGTCGGTGATCTCGTCGGCGACGCGGATGATCTGGAACAGCTCGACGACGCCGTCGGTGACGTTGAAGTGGGCCTCGATCTCGCGCTCGACGCCGAAGACCTTCTTCGCGGCCTGGAGGATCGCCTGCTCGAGGGTCTCTTGCAGCGCTTCGCCGCTGATCCCCTTGTCCTTGGCGACCTGTTCGATGACGTGATTGAGGTTCAGTTCCATGTCGCTTCGCTCACCTTGATTGGAGACGAACGGCGTCTCGCCGGCTACCGTCGCTTGCCGACGGTCACCTCGTAGCGCAGCCGCGCGCGGTGGATGGCCGACAGCGGCAGCCGGTGGGCGTCGTCGGCGCAGCGCAGGTCGACGTGGCCGTCATCGACGCCGAGGATCTCACCCGTGAACTTGCGTCGGCCCCCCAGGGGGGTCGACAGCTGAATCTGCGCTTCGCGACCGACGTGGTCGGCGAAGTGGCGCCCGCACATCAGCGGGCGGTCGAGGCCAGGGGACGAGACCCGCAGCTCGTAGGTGTCGGGGAGCGGGTCCACGACGTCGAGGGCGGCGGAGATCTCGGGGCTGACCCGGGCGCAGTGGTCGATGGTCACCCCGTCGGGGTGGTCGATGTAGACCCAGAGGATGGTGCGGGCGCCCTCCCGGGCGAGCTCGACGCCCACCAGCTCGACGCCGAAGCCGTCGAGGATCGGCACCACCATCTCCCGCACCCGGGTGGGGACGGGCTGGAGGGCGCTGCCGATGAAGTCGGGGGTCTGCAACCGTGCTTCCTCGCGGGTCTCGTCGGGCGCGCCGGGCCGATACGGGGGCGGCGCGCCGACGCGGAATGCGGGGCGAATAAAAAAGGGCTCGTCCGAGCCCTCGACCGCGCAATCCGGTGAAGTCGGCGGCTTCTACCACACGAAAAAGCGGACGCGCAAGCATTATCACCGCGCAGAGGGGGGCCCGCCGGCCGGCTCGGGGGCGGCCGGCGGGGTCCGAGAGGCGGGGGGGGGCCGGCGGGCTCGGGGAGCGCGACCGGGGGTCAGGCGTCGGAGCGGGGGATCGGCCGCAGCACCGGCCCGTCGCCCTCGGCCGCGTCGGCGGGCGGCTGCGCCGGGCCGGCGGCGTCGCCCGCGCCGTCCTCGGCCGCGGCCGCGCCCGCGCCGTCACCCCCGTCGTCCTCCGCGCCACCCGGCTCACCGGCGGCCTCGGGGGCCGGCGGCCCGTCGGGGGCCCCGTCGCCGTCGACGTCGTCCATCGCCGCCATCTCGTCCAGCTCGGCGATCTCGTCCGGAGTCAGCTCGTCCTCGTTGACCGTCGCCTGCCCCGCCCGCCGCCGCCGGGCCATCTCGGCCTGACGGGCGACCTGATCGTCCACCGGCGCCAGCAGGTAGCTCAGGCTCGCCGGGTCGTGGCGGTGGCGGGCGAAGATGAGCCCCACGATGGCGAACAGGCTGTCGTAGGCGGTGTTGCGCCGGGCGATGACCTCGCCCCAGGTCACCCGGGTCGTCGCCTCGAGGGCGGCGGCGTAGCGCGGCTCGATCTCGACCAGATCATCGACCCAGTCGGCCACCCGCACCTGCCGGGCCAGATCGGGCTCGGCCGCGAAGTCGGCCAGCAGGGCCCGCATGCGGGGGAGCTGCTCCTCGCAGATCACCCGGGTCATCACCGCCGCCTTCGAGTTGCCCCGGGCGTCGGTGAAGTGCTTGAGGATCAGCGCCGCCGACCGCTTGCCGGCCACGGTGTCGGGCCGCCGCGTCGCGAGGCTGTGGAGGATGCTGTAGATGCGGCTGCAGATGAAGTCGGCGTCGCCGTCGACCGCGACCGTCACCCCGCCCTGGCGGGCGTTGCTGCGGTTCTGATCGATCCAGCCGTCGATCGAACCGCGCCAGCGGGCGATGTCGGTGAGCGCCACCCGACACTCGCCGACGATGACGGCGTCGCCCTTCTCCTCGGCGCGGGACGCCACCTGCTCGACGGCGATGAGCGTGCGGGCGTTGCCGAGATAGGGCAGACCAGAATAGGACTTGGCGTAGGACATGGGGGCACCTGTATGAAGTGAAATTCCAGTGGTGACATCAGGCACATACCGCCTCACGTACGTCAACATAAAATCCTATCGAAACTCTCATTTTCTGACGGGGCGGCGTTCGGTGGGGTCTGGGGACCCCAGCCGGCGGCGATCGATCGCCAGCCGGATCACCCGCGCCCCCGCCCGATCCCTCGGTGAACGGCAGCCCGACCGTGCCCCGCTCGAACCGGCCCTCGGCGAACACCGACCAGACCGTGCCCCGCGCGCCCGGCCCGTCGCTGATCGACGGCCCGACGCCCCCCGCGGCGCGCCGGGCGTCGTCGATCGAGGCCCGGATCGAGCGCGCGCGGCCCGGGCCTCGGGCGATCGACGCCCATATCGCCCCGATCCGGCCCCGGCGGCGGCCGAACGAGAGCCCGGCGCCCGCCGTCGGCGCGCGGCCGCGGTGGAGCGGCGGCCCGCCGACCACGACCGGCCTGCGGCGGAGGACGAACGGCACCCCGACCGCCCGCGGCGGGCGACCGTCGGCGGTGTTCGGGGTCCCGAGCGTGCCCCGCGCGTCGAGCTGCCCGTCGAACACCTCCCGGGGCGACCGGGCGCCGGCAGCCACGGCGCCGCATCCCGGCCCCGCGGCGCGTCGACCGATCCCGTCGGCGGGTTTCATCGACGCCCCCCGAGGCCCCCACCCGCGCGTCCCCGCCGATCGAGAGGCCCCCTACGTGGGGGTGACGGTCCCCATCGAACGCCAGCGGGCCGGGATCGAGCCGGGATGCTCCCGATCACCGAGGAGCCCGCCCGCGCCGGGCACGATCCCGGCCTTCGGCGGCCGCGGCCCGGATCGTCTCCGGGTCGTCCGGGGCCCCGTTCACCCGCGGGTCGGCGTCGCGCGGCCGGGTTCTGGTGCCGAAGGCGAAGGCCCGCCCCGTGCCCTCACGGGATCGGCGGCGATCACCGACCGGCTCGCACGCCTCGCCCACGTTCGGGGCGGGGCGTGCTTCGGCGCGGGGCGTCCGGAGCGCGGTTCGGGGGGTCGATGACGCCCCGCGGGGCCTCGATGGGGCGCTCCGGGTCCCGTTCGGGCTCGGCGGCGACGGATGAGGTGGGGTTCAGCCGGGGATGATCAGCGGCGCCGGACGTCGGGCGGGCGGTCGGCGGGTCACCATCCCGGCGTCCCGAACCGCTCGATGAGGCACTCCGAGAAGAAGCCCGCGCTGTTGCTGCCACCCACGATGCCCCCCACCTCGGCGAAGTGGTACCGGACCGAGTTGTCCGGGCGGGCCTCGGCGATGAAGGTGGCCCCCGGTTTGCCGGCCAGCGTCCACGTCCAATGCCGCCCGAGCGGCGCGGCGTGGCCGATCATCACCGTCCGGGTCGCCGGGTGCGGCGGGCCGTACGCCGCTTCGAGCGCGCTGGCGGTGACCGTCTCCGCGCCGGGCATCTCCCGCAGGGTCAGGCTCAGGTAGATCATCTTCGGACCGCGGGGGTCCTTGCCGTAGTCCTCCGTGATCCGCGGTCCGCCGGACAGCCAATCGCTGCACGGCTCGATGAGCGGTCCATGCGGGCGGCGCGCGCGCCATGTGCCCGGTGGATCCTCGGGGTGGATGAAGCCCTGTGTGGTCAGCATGGCCCGACCCGCCGCCTTGACGTCCTCGGGGCCCGGAAGCGAGGCCTGGGAGGTCTCCTTGTCGGGCGTGCACGCCACCAGCAGGAGCCCGACCAGCAAGATGCTATTCGATCGCGAGGTCATACGCTTCATCTCCATCCAGGTCGAACTCGGGGATCCCCTGCATCAGTACCAGATCATCGAGCTGCACCAGCAGCCACCAGCCCTGCTCCATACGCCGCACCGGCCAGCCGATGCGGCCGCCGGGGGCCTGGGGCTCCATCTCATTGTGCAGCAACGCCCGGCCGACCGGCACACCCCACGGCCAGAAGCGGATCACCGCCATCGGCACGCTGTTCTGGCCACCGAACCTGATCAGCTCGCGGTTGATGCGCCGGGTGTCGGGGTTGTACCAGTCGGCGTCGACGTACATGCCGTCGGCGACCGGGGCGATGTCGGCCGCCTGGAAGCGCACCGGGTCGCCGTTGCGCAGCCAGGGGCCCCAGTCGCAGTGGGTCAGGCTCCGGGTCCAGCCCTCGTCGTCGAGCACATGCCACTGCCGCGGCGGGGTGCGGCAGCCGGGCATGAACTCGGGTGGGATCCGGCTGAGGCCGCTGTCGACGACCCACTGGAAGGCCGGGCCGGCGCCGTTGATCCGGGCCCGGACCATCGGCGTCAACGGGCCGCTCAGCGCCTCGCGCAGCGCGGCGGCGCAGTCTCCCGGGGGGTTGAAGCCGGGCGCGCAGCGGTAGACGGCCAGCGGGGGCTTACCCCACGGCCAGTAGTCGTCGGCGTGCAGGCGGGCCCACAGCGCCGGCCACTCGCGGTCGGGGAAGAACTCCTCCCGCAGCCGCACCGCCGCGAACCACTTGAGGTCCTCGGCCTGCTCCCGGATGCGGCGGCGGTAGCTGCGGCTGAAGCGGGCGGCCCGGGAGCGGCTGGCTTTGTACTCCTCGATCCGAGCCGGAAGGGAGCCAGGCAGAATCGAACCGTCGGGTATTCGCCCACCGTATTCCCCATAGAAGCAGTCCGCTCGGCGAAAGCGCAGCCGCCCGGCCACGCTGGTCAACACTTCCAGCGGGTCGTCCATGTTGCGCGAGGGCCGAAAATAGCGGGCTTCACGCTCAGCGCGCTGCAATATGAAGCCTGTATCGGGGTCGACGACATCCACGCACCGCTCGCGCTTCATGATGTCCTCGAAGTGCCGCCCGATACGGAACCCGAGCCGGACGTGCTCCCGATCCAGCTCGCGGTCGGGGACCAGCGGGTCGTAGGGCGCCAGCCCGACCACCGCGTCCTCGGCCAGCGGGGCCCGAGCGGCCATCGCCTGCGGCTCGCCGGGCGCCGGCGCGTCGAAGCTGGCCGCCGCCTCGGCCACGATCTGCGCCCAGGGCCACTCCTGGCCGCCGACGCTCACCACGTAGCCGGCCACCGCCTCGGCGGTCATGGCCTGGACCTCGGGCGGCAGCGGGTCGGTGCGTATCGCCAGCGGGCGCCCCGGTGGGTCGCAGGCGTCGCCCTTGGGGTACTGCGCAGCCCACGGGGTCAGCGCGTCGGCGTCGGCTTGATCGGGGTTGTCGTCCAGCGGGCAGTTGTCGCAGACGTCGCCCACCCCGTCACCGTCGGTGTCCTGCTGGTCGTCGGCCACCTCGGGGCAGGTGTCGCAGGCGTCGCCCACCCCGTCGCCGTCGGTGTCCCGCTGGCTCGGGTTCGCCCGGCTCGGGCAGTTGTCGCAGGCGTCGCCCTCGCCGTCCCCGTCGGTGTCCCGTTGGTCGGGGTCGAAGCGCAGCGGGCAGATGTCGCGGCAGGTGGGGTGCCCGTCGCCGTCGCCGTCCAGCTCGGCGGCCAGCCCCGGCGTCAGCGCGCACGGGTCGCACACGTCGCCCTTGCCGTCGCCGTCGAAGTCGGTCTGCCCGGGGTTCGGCCGCCCCCGGCAGTTGTCGCAGCCGTCCCCCGCCCCGTCATCGTCGCCGTCGAACGTCCACCGGTTCGCCGCCTCGCACGCGGCGGCGAGCGCCCGGCCGAGCTGGAGCTGGCACAGGGTCGTCCGACAGAAGCGGGGCGCGGCGAGGTCGGGGATGTAGCCCGCCTGCCCGCCGGCCGCCACGACCCGCTGGTAGCCGGCGTCGACCAGCGCGGCCTCGACCCGGATGGCGTGCAGCGCGGGCGCGCCGTCGCACAGGGGCCGGGGCAGCACGGCGCAGGTCGAGATCATGGTCGGCGAGTAGGGGTACAAGCCCAGCTCAATCAGGGCGGGCACCGGGACCCAGGCCCACTCGACCACGCCCACGGCCCGCAGGCAGTCGGCGGTCGGGCGGCAGGTGTCGGCGGCCTCGACGGCGGTGACGAGCGGCAGGCCCGGGATCCACTGGTCGACCTCGACGTCGGCTCCGAAGCCGTTGGCGAACTCGAGGGTCGGGCCGGGCACGGCCAGGGCTTCGCCGAAGCCGATCCAGGTCAGGACGGCGTCGGGCGGGTAGAGGTCGAGGGTCTCGGCCCCGACCAGGGCCGGGGATTCGGCGGGGTTGTAGCAGCCGACGGCGGCGTCGGATTCGGGCCGCGCGAGGCCGCAGCCGGGCGCGCCGGCGTCGACGACGACCGCCTGGGGCACGGTGTCGAGGAAGCAGCCGGGGAGCGCGAGGGCGGCTGTATACAGGGCGGCCCTCACCGCGCGCCCCCCGGGGCGGCGGCCCAGCGGCGCACGGCGGCGGTGACCGCGGGCAGGGCGATGCGCGGGGCCTGTACGGTGACCGTGTGGGTGTCGCCGTCGGCCGCGAGCCCGATGCGGGCCGGCACGATGATCGAGGGGTCTTGGCCCGGTCGGCCGATGACCAGCAACGGGAGGTCGCCGTCGAGCAGCGCGACGCAGAAGGGGCCGGGGGCGGTCGCGCCGGGCACCGGGTGGCGGTCCCAGGTCAGGGCGCCGCAGCCGCCGGGGTCGAGCGGGGCGTCGATGGGGATGGCGTCGAGCGCCGGCAGAGGCGCGTCGCTGGGGGTGAAGGGCCAGTAGGGCAGCGTGGGCAGCCGGTCGGGCGCCAGGGGGCGGAGGTCGACGGTGGGGGGTTCGGGAGCCGGTCCGGCGGTGGCCGGGGTGGTGATCAGCGTCAGCCCGCAGATGAGGGGGCAGATGCGCGAGGTGGGCGATGGCCCGGATCTTCTCGGAGGCATGGCCTGTCTCCTATGCGATGTACCCTGGTCGCAGGGGCATGGTGGCACGGAAGACAGGCCCGTAATCACCCGTATGCGGGCAGACGGTCGATTTCGGCGTCGGCGGGTACGTCACGCGCGTCTACGGGCCCGCAGCGCTCGACATCGGGCCGGGCAACGCCTACCCTTCGCGGCCGGGGCAGATGGGAGGCGATGTGGCGCCCGCGCAGCCAGCAGGGGCCTCCGTCTCGTGGACCGGAGAGGACGACGGGGCGCGGTGCTATGTGGATGTCAAGGCGACCCGCACCGCGTCGCGGGGGGCGTTCTTCGTGAGCCTGTCCGAGGTCCGCTGGGCGGCGTCGCACCTGTACCGCATCGCGCGGGTCACCGGCGTGGGTGGCGACGCGGTCGATGTCGTGATCCTCGACGGGATGTCGGCGCTCGCCGAGGCCATCGTGGCCGCCGTGCAGGGCATGCCGCCGGGGGTCGAGCCCCAGACGTTCCGGGTCGATGTGGATCAGCTCACGCCGATCGCCACGTACGCCCTCGGGCCGGTCGAGGACGATGGGGAGGAGGCGGCGGTGTAGGGCGGCGCCTCGGGCGGGCGCGCGGCGGGGGTCGGTCAGGGGGCGCCGAGGTCGTAGATGCGCAGGTTGTCGTAGCGCACCGGGGCCTCCCAGTTGTTGAAGGCGAAGTGGCGGCCCTGCACCGGGTGGGCGTCGTCGTAGGTGAGGAAGAGCACGCCGTCGAGGTACCACCGCAGCTCGCCGTCGGTGCGCTCGATGGTCCACCGGTAGTCGACGTCGGGCTCGACGCACATCACCCGGCCTTTGCGGCCGGCGCAGCGGCGGTCTTCTTTGCGGTCTTCGCCGTGCTCGTCCTGGCGGGCGATGGTGTTGATGGTGTTCTTCCACCCGCCGTGGATGAGGATGTAGCCGCTCTGGTGGGTGCGGCCGTCGCCGAAGACCTCGGCCTTGACGTCGCCTTCGTCGGAGAGCGCCCGGGCGTCGAACTCGATGCGCACCCGCTCGGGCAGCGGGGTCTGGAGCCACAAGGCGGCGTTGTGGATGTCGCGGGCCTCGAGCCGGCCGTCGACGATCTTCCAGGCGCCGGCCTTCCAGCCGAGGTCGGGTTCGGATTGCGCCCACTCGTCGCCGATCGCTCCGTCGTCGAAGGTGGCTTCGTAGATCAGGGCGCCGCCGGTGCTCGGGCCGTCGGGGCTGCCGTCGATCGCGATGGCGACGCACAGGGCGAGCGCGAAGGCGATCACGCCGACGAGCGGGCCCCAGCGGCGGGCGAGCGCGGCCGGGTCTCGAGGGGCGGCGGGGGCGGTGGTGTCGGGGGTCGTCATGGCGCGCTGCGGCTGGTCTTCACTCGCGGTCCGTCACTCGGCGTCCGTCACTCGGATTCGCCGGTCGGGTCGGGGTCTTCGCCGGCGGCGAGGCGCAGCGCCGGCTGGTCGAGGCGGGTCCGGACCACCGAGTCGGCGGATTCGATCTGGGCGTCGTCCACCTCGAACTCGGGCAGCGTGCTGCGGTCTTCGCCGACCATGTCCGGCTCGTCGATGTCGGGTTCGGTCGCCGGGGTCGACGGGGCCGATGGGGCCTCGGGGTCGGCCCGCAGCAGGGGGTCGGTGCCCGGGTGGTCGGCGTCGTCGAACAGGAAGTCGGGCAGCAGCTCGTCGGTGACCATGACCGGCAGCGCGGCGACCGCTTGCAGCCCGGGGTCGACGTTGGGCAGCTCGGCGACCACCCCCGGCTTCTGGTTGCGGCGCAGGATGTCGATGGTCTCGTGGCTGTGCATCAGCTCGCTGTTGGTCATGCGCAGCCGGGTGTTGAGCACCTGGATGAAGCTCCACATGAGCTTGACCGAGAGCTTGGGGTCGGCCCGCATCAGCTCGTAGAACTGGCTGCGCTCGATGGCGAGCGCCTTGACCGGCTCGATGGTGCGCGCGGTCGCCGAGCGGGGCGCCTTGTCGACCATCGCCATCTCGCCGAAGTGGCCCCCGGGGCCGAGGTCGGCGAGGTGGATGTCTTTCTTGGTGATGCGCACCCGGCCGTCGAGGATGACGTAGAAGGTCTCGCCCCGGGTCTCTTCTTCGAAGATCAGCTCGCCGCCCTTGAACTTGCGGGCTTCGGTGAGGTTCATCACCTTCACCAGGTCGCGGTAGCCGAGGTACTTGAACAGCGGCAGCACCCGCAGGGTGTCGAGCTTCTGCTTGACCTCGGTGACCCGCTTCTTCTGCTGGTCGCTGTCCCGGGCGACGACGGCCCGCACGACCACGGCGGTGATGTTGTCCTTGCCCCCCGATTCGTTGGCCAGCCGGATGAACTGCTCGGGGATCTCCTTGACGTTGTCCGCGGTGAGGTAGCTGCGGGTGACGTCGTCGTCGAGGTAGCACGACAGGCCGTCGCTGCAGAGCAGGTAGTTGTCCCCGGGCAGCACGTCGAAGTCGAAGGTGTCGACCTCGACGGTCTCGTAGACCCCCACCGCCCGGGTCACCGCGTTCTTGTACGGGCTGTCGAAGGCGTCCCCCGGCTTGAGCCGGCCCCGCTTGATCAGCTCGTTGATCAGCGAGTGGTCTTCGGTGAGCTGGTGCACCTGCCCGGCCCGCACGAGGTAGATCCGGCTGTCGCCGACGTGGCCGATGAAGCCCCGCTTGTTGGCGACGAGCATCATGCTGAGGGTGGTGCCCATGCCCCGCTTGTCGGGGTTCTCCTGCGCGAGGTGGAAGATGCGGGCGCAGGCCTGCTCGATGGACGAGGCGATGAGCCGGATGAGCGCCTGGCGGCCGCCGGCGGTCTCTTCGCGGACGTAGTTCTCGACGACGTCCCGGTGCTCGGCGATGACCCGGCGCACCTCGCGCACCGCCATCGACGAGGCGACCTCGCCGGCGGCGTGCCCCCCCATGCCGTCGGCGACCACGAAGAGGTTCAACTTCTTGTCGACCAGGAAGTTGTCTTCGTTGTGGTCTCGGGTGCGGCCGACGTCCGTCGCCGCCCAGAAGCGAACCTCCATGCCGGCTTCTATCCCCGTGCAGACGTGGTCGAGGTCGTGCGCGGTCCGCGCACATCGTTCCGTCGGGTTTAACACCGCTGCCAAGCAGGATCCAGAAGCTTGGCGCGCCGAGCCCGCTCGGGGCCCGCGGGGCCGGCTCGACTGGACGGGGCGGGCCCCGCGTGGTGATCATCGAGCGCGACCCGGAGAGGACGCCGGTGATCCCGACTTCGATGGACCCCGACGGCTGCGGCCGGCCCCGCGCGGCGCGGCTGGCCGAGTACAGCGCCCGGCTGTGGGCCCCCGCCGTGGCGGTGGCGCCCGCCGAGGCGGGCGGTCGGCTGACCCGCCTGCTGGACGCGGCGCTGGCCGAGGTGACCGACGGCGCCACCCGGCGCGCGGCGCTGCGCGGGTGGCGCCGGTGGCGCACGCTGTCGACCGGGCCCCACGTCTGCCCGACCTACGGGCCGCGGTTCCTGGCGATGGATCGCATCTACACCGCCGGCGCCCCGCCGGAGGCGGTGCCCATCGTCGGCGCGTGGTCGGGCATCCCGTTCAACAACGGGGCCCGCCCGATGCATCTGGTGTTCGCCGGCCCGCTCGATCGGGTCGTCGCGCCCGACAGCCGGACCGCGCGCCGGGTCCGGGGCGAGGGGCGCCGTCGGCGCGCGGTGGAGTACCGGATCCCGCTGGGGTCGGGGCGCGACCGCCACCGGCTGGTGTACGGGGCGCCCGTGCCCCGGGCGCTGCCCGCCGTGCTCGACGATCTGCGCCCCGCGGCCCGGGCGCTGGTCGCCGATCCCGAGCCGGGCGAGCACTCGACGTGGGCCCTGCGCACGGTGGCCCGCATTCAGTCCCGGGTGCTGGGCCGGCCCATCGTGTCGATCGACGTCAACCGGCTGCTCACGGCGTATCTGCTCGAGGTGGTCGAGGACGCGGGGCACCCGGTCGGCCGGCTCTTCAGCGACCGGGTCTTCCGGGCGCGGTGGTGCGCCCGGCTGCCCGATGATCCGTGGTTCGTCGCCGGGGCGCTCGACCGCCGGGGGCGCCCCCGGGTGGAGACGGTCCGCTGCGTCGGCGATCACCTCGTCAGCCGCAGCCGGCGGTGGCCGATCGCGCCGGGCACGGTCGCCCGGCTGCTGGCCGAGCGCGCCCTGTGCCCGGGGCTGGTGCTGGTCTATGCGGTCCTGGTGGGCGTCGAGGGGGTGCGCTGCCTGGGCGGCGAGCGGCAGGCGGTCTATCTGGTGCGCTTCGCGTCGGCCTGGCGGGCGCTGGGGCTGCCGGTGCCGCGTCGGCCGGGGCCGATCGACATCTCGGGGCAGGCGCGCGACGCGCGGGGCGCGCCGGTGTTTCCGTTCGATCTGGCCCTCGACGGGCGCCGGGTGCACGAGGTCGTGCCCGACTCGACCCCACTGGCCGCGCTCGGGCTCGAGACCTCGCCCCGACCCATCGGCAGCGGAGGATCCCCATGACGCCGTCACCGCGCGCGCCGTGTCCGGTGGTGCTGGTGCACCCGCCGGCCCACTGCCACCTGGGCTGGGCCGGCGAGGCCGATCTGCCGGCGCTGGTCCGGGCGCTGGCGCTGCGGGGCTGGACGCCGACGGTGTGGCGGGTCGCCGACGCGGCGGATCTCGCCCGGCGGCTGGCCGGCGCGCCCCCGGCGCTGTTCTGGCCCAACGGGTATGTGATCGACGACGGGCACGGGGCCCGCTCGCTGCCCGCTCTGTTGGCCGAGGCCGGGCGGCCGCTGGTCGGCTCGGGGGCGGCGGCTCTGGCCCTGATGCTGGACAAGCCGCGCTGTCAGCGGGCCCTGGCGGCGGCGGGGGTGCCGGTCCCGGTCCACGCGGTGGTCGAGGGGCCGGTCGACGCCGAGGCGCTGCGGGCCGCCGGTCTGCGCCCGCCGGTCATCGTCAAGCCGGCCGATCTGTGCGGCAGCGTGGGCATCGACGGGGACGCGGTGTGCGCCGATCTGGGCGCGGCCGCGGCCCGGGCCGGGCGGCTGGCGGCGGACTTCGGGCGGGTGATGGTCGAGGGCTTCCTGCCGGGGGCCGATCTGACCGTGGCCGCGCTGTGGCGCGACGGGCGCTGGCAGACCACGGCCACCTGGTATCGGGTCGCCGATCGCCCGCCCGATCGCTGCCCGCTCGACCGCCGCTCGCGGCTGCTGCCCTGGGGCGGGGTCAAGCGCATGGCGCCGGTCGTCGATCGGGGGCTGCTGGCGCAAGCGGCGGCGCTGGCCCCCCGGGTCTGCCGGGCGGTGGGAGCCCGGGGCGTGACCCGCTTCGACACCCGCCCCGACGCCGAGGGCCGGCTGCGGGTGTTCGACGTCAACGGCATGCCGGCCCTGGCCTGGCCCGATGGGGTCCTGGTGCAGCAGATGCTGACCGCGCGGGGGCACGACTTCGAGGTCTTCGCCGATCTGGTCGACGACATCGCCCGCGCGGCGGCCCGGCGCTGGCCCGTGGGCGGTTGACGGGGCATCGGCCCCGCGGTAGAGCAGAGCCGATGCCTGCCCGCCCCTCCCCACCGCCGCCTCCCCCCGGCCGGGCGCGCCCGTGAGCCGCCTGCTGATCGTCGGCGGGGGGCCGTTCCAGCTCGATCTGATCCACGCCGCCCGCCGCATGGGGCTGTCGACGGTCGTCGTCGACGGCCGGGCCGTGGCCCCGGGGCTGGCGGCGGCCGATCACGGCGAGGTGGTGGACATCGTCGACGGGCCGGCCGTGGTCGAGGTGGCCCGCCGCCACCGGGTCGCGGGGGTGGTCTCGGGGGCGTCGGACGCGGCGCTGGTGGGGGTCGCGGCGGTCGTCGACGCGCTGGGCCTGCCGGGGCCGTCGTCGGCGGTGGTCGATCGGTGCCACGACAAGCTGGTCGCCGCCCGCGCGGTGCGCGCCGCCGGGCTGCCCTGCCCCGAGACCGAGCCGCTGCCCGAGGGCGCGCCGGTCGAGGCGGCGATCGCGGCGGTGGGCGGGTTCCCGCTGGTGGTCAAGCCGGCGAGCGCGGCCGGCGGGCGGGGGGTGAGCCTGCTGGACGGGCCGGGCGGCTTCGACGGGGCGCTGGCCAAGGCCCGGCGCCACGGGTCGGGGGCCCTGGTGCAGCGGCGGGTCCGGGGGCGCTCGCTGGGGGTCGAGGCGTTCTTCTGGCGGGGCGCGCCGGTGGAGGCGTTCGTCATCGAGGACCACTACGCCCGCCCGTTCGTCTCGCCGGTGGGGCACGGGGTGCCGGCGGCGGTCGAGCCGGCGCTGGCGGCCCGGGTCCGGGCGGCGGTGGCCGCCTGGGGCGCGGCGCTGGCGCTGTCGGATGGGGCGGCCAACTTCGATCTGCGGGTCGAGGGCGGGGTGCCGACGCTCATCGAGGTCAACCCCCGGCTGGGGGGCAGCTCGATCAGCCAGCTCATCCGGGCCGGGTTCGGGGCCGATCCGGCCGCGGCGGCCATCGCCTGCGCGCTGGGGCGGTCTCCCCTGCCCCACCTGAAGCGCCGCGCCCAGCGGGCGGTGGCCTCGCGGCTGTTCGTCGGCCGGGGCCGGGGCCCGGTGCGGGTGCAGGGCGATCCCCTGGCGCCGTGGCGCGGCGGCGATACGCTCGAGCTGGTCCTCGACGTGGCCCCCGGCGCGCCGGCCCCCCTGGCGGTGGACGAGTTCTCGCTGCTGGGCCGCTGCCTCGTCGCCGGGCCCGACCTCGCCGCCGCCACCCGCCGGGCGGCCGACATCGCCCGAGCCGTCGAGGCGGCCGTCACCTGCCCTGAGCCGACCGGGGAGCCCCGCCCATGAAGCCGAGCGATCCCGACACCATCGGCGCCTTCTTCGACGCCGACACCCGCCGCAAGGGGCACGACGCCGATGTGCTGCTGGGCACCGTCACCGAGGACGGCGCGGTCGTGCGCCACCGCGATCGGCTGGAGAAGGCCCACCTCGATCGGGTGCTGCCCCGGCCGGCGGGGCGGCGGGTGCTCGATCTGGGCGGGGGCGCGGGGCGCATCACGTTCTGGCTGGCCGATCGTGATCCGGCCGCGGTGCGGGAGGCGGTGCTGGTCGACGTCAGCGCCGAGCTGCTGGCCGCCGCCGAGGCCGAGGCCGGGCGGCGGGGGCTGCCGCTGACGGTGATCCACGGGTCGGTGACCGATCCGCTGCCGGCGGCGGTGGTGGGCGAGGGCTTCGATCTGATCGTGCTGTTCGGGGTGGCGGGCTACCTGGCCGACGAGGCGGTCGATGTGCTGGTCGACCGGGTGGCCGACGCGCTGGCCCCGGGGGGGCTGGTGGTGTTCAAGGAGCCGGTGACCACCGACGGGGTCCTGCGCTTCGACGAGCGCTTCGCCGACGACGGCGCGCCGGTCTACCGCTTCGCCTATCGCCCCCGCGGGTGGTACGCCCGCCGCTTCGCCCGCCGGCTGCGGTCGACGTATCGCAGCCCGACCTGCGCCCACTTCTTCCCGTGGTTCCTGGGGGGCACCGAGGGCGCGGTCGAGGCGACGAACAAGGCCGCCGAGGGCCGCTGGCTGGACGCGCTGGGGCCGGCGCTGGCCCGGCTCGATCCGCTGTTGCAGGCGGCCGAGGACGCGGTGCGGGGCGATGACCGCTTCGCCCGGCTGCTGGCGCCGGTGCCGGTGGTCCAGGATCTGTGCCTGTTCGCGGCGGTGGCCCCGGCCGACGCCGAGGCGGCGGCGGCGCCCGATCTGAGCGTGGTGGTCATCGCCTTCGACGAGGAGGACTGCCTCGAGCCGGTGGTCGACGAGCTGCGGGCGGCCCTCGACGGCGCGGCCGGGCTGCGGTGGGAGATCGTGGGGGTGGACGACGGCAGCACCGACGGCACGCCGGCCATCCTCGATCGGCTGGCGGCGCTCGATCCGTGTATCCGGGCGGTGCATCAGCCGAACAAGGGCATCGGCGGCGCGCTGCGCGCCGGCTTCGATCACGCCCGGGGGGGGCATGTGACCTGGGTGCCGGCCGATGGGCAGATCGCGCCGGAGACGGTGCTCGAGCTGTACCGCCGGCGGGGCGAGGGGCCGATGCTGACGACGGTGTATCGCACTCGGGCCGATCACTGGATGCGCACGGTCATCTCGCGCACGCTGAATACGATGATCCGGGTGAAGACGGGCGAGGTGGCCAAGAGCGGGGGCAACTACCTGTTCTCGCGGGCGGCGTGGCTCGAGCACGGGCCGCGGGACGACGACTCGATGATGATCAGCACGGCGTTCAGGCAGAGCCTGCGGGCGGCGGGCACCCCGCCGATCGAGGTGGAGATTCACTGCCGGGCCCGGGTCGGCGGGCGGTCGAAGGTGCTCAACCCGCGCACGATCCTGCGCACGGCGGGGCAGCTCCTCAAGATGGGCTGAGGCTCAGCGGGCCCGGCGCAGCGCTTCGAGCATCGGGTCGCCCGGCGCGAGGGCGTCGGCCCGGTCGAGCGCGAAGTCGATCAGCGGCCCGGGGCCCTGCACCCGCACGAGGTGGGCCGCGAGCTGGGCGTAGTGGAACGCGGCCTGCCGCCGGGCGTCGTGGTCGGCGGAGCGGTCGAGCGGGGCGAAGGCGACCTTCAGCGTGTCGATCCCGGGCCAGCCGGCGTCGGGCGCCAGGGTGAGCCCCACCGGGCGCAGGCGGGCGGCGAGCGGGCCGAGGCGGTGCATCTCGACCCCCGGCTCGTAGCGGTCGGCGGGGCCGGCGAAGCCCGCGGGGAAGCGGTTGAGGGCCTCGGCGGCCCCCGGGTGGGTCGCCCGCAGCCGGTCGCGCTGCCAGCCGCTCTCGACCCGGCCCCGGAAGATGGGCGCGACGTCCGGCCGGGCCCCGTACAGCGCCCGCAGGCCCCAGGTCTGGAAGGCGGTGGCGTAGTCGCTGGAGATGAAGGCCCCGTCGGGCGGCACCTCGGCCAGCCGGGCCCGGGCGGTCTGCTCGGCCGAGCGGCTGCCCCGCCGGTTGCCGGGGTCGAGGTGCGGGGCGCAGATGAGGATCGCGATCGGGAAGACGATGCCCAGCCACCGGCGGGGGTGTTCGGGCAGCGCGTCGAGGGCGATCACGATCAGCCCGATGGCGGCGACGCCGGCCCCGGCGAGGTAGCCTCCGAGGTCGGGGTTGGCCAGGTCGAGGGGGTAGATGACGCGGGAGGCGACCGGGATGACGACGGCGGCCAGCGCGGCCAGGGCGACGGCGCGCCGGGCGCGCACGAGGGGGCCGATACCGGCGAGCAGGGCCCCGAAGAGCAGCACCGCGGCGATGGGGCCGGTCTCGCCGATGCCGAAGCCGGCCAGGGTCGCGATGTTGTCGGCGATGGGCGTGCTGTCGGCGGGGGCGAGGCCCCGGGTCCAGTCCCGGGCGCTGATCATGCTCCAGATCGCGCCGGGGGTGTCGGGGCGGCCCCAGCCGACGACGCCGCCGGCGGTGGCCCGCAGCGGCAGGTAGAGGTAGGCGGCGAGCCCCAGCGCCCCGGCCGGGATGGCCAGCGCGAGGGCCTTCGCCGGGGCCGCGGCCCGGCGCAGGCCGACGGCCATCGCCCACAGCGCCAGCGGCACCATGAAGAGCCCGATGAGGCTGTGGTTGGCCCCGGCGAGGCCGAAGGCGAGCGCCAGCGCGGGCAGGGCCCGGTCGTCGCCCCGGGCCACCCGCAGCGCGAGGCCGGCGCAGGCCACCGTCAGCAGGAGCTGGAGCCCGTAGACCTCGGCCCGGGCCGCCTGGAGCCAGATCGCGGGGATAACCGCCGGCAGCAGCGCGGCCGAGGCCACCGCCCACCGGGGCAGGTCGGGCGCGGTCCGGCGCAGGATCCGGTAGGCCAGCGCGAGGGCCCCGGCGACCGCGAGGCCGCTGAGCAGGTTGGCCCGGAAAGCCAGATCGCCCACCGGCACCAGCGTCTGGGCGGCCCGGGTCAGCAGCGCGTGCAGCGGGTGGCCCGGCGGGTGGGAGAGGCTGAGGCGCCAGCCGACGGCGGCGAACTCGGCGGTGTCGTGCCAGTGCAGGCCGGGCAGCGCGGTCCAGGCGAAGAGGGCCCCGCTCAGCAGGGCCACGAGGCCGGTGGCGCGGGCCTCGTCGGGCGGGGGCTGCGGCGATGTATCGGATGAGGGCACCCTCCGAGGGTACTGCACCGGGGGCCGATGGACTATCCTGCGCGGCATGGACATCCGAGAGAAAATGCGGCGGGATTGGGATCGGCGGGCGAAGGTCGACCCCCGCTACTGGGTCGCCGCCACCGAAGAGGCCGATGAGGCGAGCTACCTCGAGTCGGCCGCGCGCGACACCGCGGCCCTGCTCGACGGGCTCGGCGGCCGGGTGCCGGCGTCGGGGCGGGTGCTCGATCTGGGCTGCGGCATCGGGCGCATGACCGCCCCGCTCGCCGGCCACTTCGCCGAGGTGGTCGGGGTCGACGTCAGCCCGGCGATGATCGAGCAGGCCCGCGCGCTGCACGGCGCGGTGGACAACCTGCGCTTCGAGGCCAACTCGGGGGCCGATCTGGGGGCCTTCGCCGACGACAGCTTCGATCTGGTCTTCTCGTATTCGGTGCTGCCCCACCTGCCGCCGGAGGTCGTCGCGGCCTACTTCCGCGAGGCCAACCGGGTGCTGGCCGACGGCGGCTGGCTGCGCTACCAGTTCTGGATCGGGCCCGCGCGGCAGATGGCGGACAATGACACCCTCAACATCCGGGTCTACGACCCCGAGGGCTTCCAGGCGCTCAACCGCGACGCGGGCTTCGCGGTGGTCGAGGTCGAGGAGATCGACTACTTCGACCCGGTGCTCGAGCTCAAGCCGGTGTGGGTCACCGCCCGCCGCGCGGGGCCGCCGGTCGAGGCCGCGGCGGCCGACTTCTCGGGGCGGGCGGCCGCGCTGTCGGACGACGAGCGCGACCTGGAGTACGGGCTGCTGCTGTATCTGGCGGTCAAGTGCGCCGAGCGCGGCGAGCGGGCCGAGGCCGAGCGGGCGCTGGAGGAGGCCACCGCCTGTGATCCGACCCGGCCCGAGGGCTGGATCCAGTGGGCCACCCACCGCCTGGAGCGGGGCGATCTGCGGGGGGCCCGGCTGCTCTTCGAGAGCCTGACCGAGCAGGTGCCCGATCTGGTCGCCGGCTGGCTGTATCTGGGGCAGTGCGCCGCGGCCGAGGAGCGCTGGCCCGAGGCCCGGGCCGCGCTGGAGCGGGCCGAGGCTCTGGGGGCCGACGACCCCGAGACCGGCGATGAGCTGGCCGGCCTGCGGGCCCTGATCGACGAGGCCGCCCCCCGCCCGAAGCGGCGGCGGACCCGCAAGAAGGTGGTCAAGCGCAAGCGGAAGTGAGCCCGCCGGGGGTCAGCGCAGGATCCGGCCGTCCCGCTTCAGGGCGCCGTCCACCGGGCAGCGGCCGTCGAGCTCCAGCTCCCACAGCCAGGCGTCCTGGTGCAGCCGGTGCCACTGGCAGCAGTAGACGCTGCTCGACACCGTGGCGATGACCCGGTCTTTGCCGACGAGGTGCAGGTCGGTGACGGCCGAGGCGACGTCTCGGGTGGTCCGCCGCTCCCAGAGCAGCGCGCCGCGGGCGTCGATCCGGGCGATCCAGGCCTGGCACCAGGTGCGCTCGGCGCCGCATACGCTGCCCCCGAGCAGCCAGCCGCCGTCGTCGAGGGGGATGGCGTCGAGCAGGCCGCTCAGGGTGATGCCGGCCGGGATCGGCGCCTCGATCCGCTCGACGATGTCGAGCCCGACCGGGTCGATGCGGGCCATGAACGAGCGGCCCTCGGCGTAGCGCTTGCCCTGGTGCCCCTCGACGGCCAGGACCCACGGCCGGCCCTGGCCGTCGAGCACGAGCTTGCGCGGCTCGAGCTCGCGCTGGGGCCAGTGGCGCGACTTCACGAGGTCGCCGGCGGCGGTGAGCGTCGCGAGCAGGCCGAGGCGCGGGGGCTCGTCGACGTAGACCGGGCCCGGGATGGGGTCGCCGTTCTCGTCGACGGGGTCTTCGATCGCGATCCGGATCGCGTTGTTGCCGGCGACCAGCAGCCGGTCGGCGTCGGGCACGTACAGCAGGCTGTTGACCCGGGCGTCTTCGTCATTGAGCCCGCCCTCGCCCTCGGGGGGGTAGATGGGGGTGAGGTAGACCCGCTCTCCGGTGCCGATGCGGAAGCCCTGCACGCTGGGGATGACCCGCATGCGATGGTCGGGGCCATAGCGTCGGGAGCCGCCGATGAAGACGTGCCGCCCCCGGCCGGTGACGCTGGTGGTGGTGGTGACCGGGCTGTCGAAGGTGGTGATCGACCAGAAGGCGAAGCCGTCGTTGAAGGCGGCCTCGCCGGCCAGCGGGCGCAGCGTCCAGGGGTAGCCCGCGCCTTGATCGCCGGTGAGGATCATCTGGTTGCCGCTGGCGGCCACGGCGTGGATGGGCGACTCGAGCTCGAAGCGCTGGGCGTCGTACTCTGCGTCCGGATAGAGCCGCACGATCCGGCCGACCGGGATCTGCCTGGGCAAGAAGTGATTGCCGATGATCAGCAGCGCGCCGCCGGCGCCGTCGATGATGCGCGCGGCGTGGTCGAGCCCCACGATCTCGACCGGCCCGCAGCGGTCGGCCCCGGTCTCGATGTTCGGGCGCTGGACGTCGTCCGGCTCGAGCCCGGCGTCCACCTCGGGCGCGCACCCCCAGGCGAGGGCGAGCGCGCAGCACAGGGCGGACGCAGCGGTCCGGTTGGGGGGAGTGGGACCCATCACTCCGACTATAGCGGGCCGGCCGCGTCAGATCACCGTTCTCCTGCCCGAGCGCCGGGCCGGGGGTCGGGGGTCTACCGGGCGAGCCGCGCGAGCAGCGTGTCGACGAGCCCCCCGAAGCCGCTGTTGGCCATGATCACCACGACGTCTCCGGCCTCGGTCGCCTCGACGAGGTGGGCCGCGATGGCGTCGGCGTCGGGCAGGTGGATCGCGGGGGTGCCCCGGTCGCTGATGTCGGCCACGAGCCGCGCGACGTCGAGCTTCTGCGCGTCGGCGAGGCCGTCCTGCTTCTGGTAGGGCCGGGCGACGATCGCCCGGTCGGCGGCGTCGAACGCCTCGATGTAGGCCTGCTGGTGGAAGTTGCGCCGGGCGGTGTTGCTCTTGGGCTCGTAGACCCCCCACATGCGCCGACCGGGGTAGCGGGCCCGCAGCCCGGCGAGGGTCTCGCGGATGGCGGTGGGGTGGTGGGCGTAGTCGTCGACGACGAGCACGCCGGCGACCTCGCCCTTCTCCTCCTGGCGCTTGCCGACCCCGGCGAACTGGCTCAACCCCGCTTGGAGCTGCCCGATCGAGAGGCCGAGCGCGCGGCCCACGCCGAACGCGGCCAGGGTGTTCCATACGTTGTGCCGCCCGGCGAGCGGGCTGCGGATCGGGCCGAGGTCGAGGCCCCGGATCACGAGCCGGAAGTGGCAGCCCTCGGCGTCGGGCTGCACGTCGACCGCCCGCATGTCGGCCGCCTCGCCGAAGCCGTAGGTCACCACCTTGCACCCGTTGGCCTTCGCCCGCGCCGCCCGCTGCATCACGATCGGGTCGTCGGCGTTGGCCAGCAGGGTGTGCCCGTCGCCGAGGCGGTCCATCAGGCGGTCGAAGTTCTCGATGATCTCGTCGAGGTCGTCGTAGATGTCGGCGTGGTCGAACTCGATGTTGTTGAGCACCGCGATGTGCGCCCGGTAGTGCAGGAACTTGGGGCCCTTGTCGAAGTACGCCGTGTCGTACTCGTCGCCCTCGACGACGAACGGCGCCCCGAGCGGCTGCCCGGCGGCGGCCGTCGAGCCCAGGCGGTAGACCGCGTCGAAGTTGCGGGCGACCCCGCCCACCATCATGCCCGGCTCGAGGCCGGCGTGGTGCAGCAGCCAGGTGGTCAGGGTGGTGGTCGTCGTCTTGCCGTGGGTGCCGGTGATCACCACCGGGGTGCGGCCCTCGAGGAAGAGGTCGCCGAGCGCCTGGGGCATCGAGACCGCCGGGATGCCCCGCGCTTCGGCGGCGACGGCCTCGGGGTTGTCCCGGCGGCAGACGTTGCCCACGATCACCAGATCGGGCCCCCAGTCGAGGTGGGCCGCGTCCCAGCCCTCCATCCAGTCGATCCGCCGGGCGGTGAGCACGTCGCTCATCGGGGGGTAGACCCCCCGATCGGACCCCCGGACGGTGTAGCCCGCCTCTTGGAGCATGCAGGCGAAGGCCCCCATGCCGGCCCCGGCGATGCCGATGAGGTGGACCCGCTCGATCGACTCGGGCAGCGGGCGGCGGATGAACCACGGCTGGTGCGGCTTGGTCATGAGCCTACATTGGCGCACATGTAGATATCAGGCAACGTTTTTCGGGCTTCGCGACCGGGCGCCGGGGCGCCGCCGCCCGCTCACCGCTCGAGCGCCAGGATCCAGCGTCGCCCGGCGTCGCCGTCGATCGCCTCGCCCCGGATCTCGATCGCGTCGCCCAGCCAGCGCAGCTCGACCTCCGGCGGGCGGGCGGCGCAGCCGGCGGTCTGGACCGCGGCCCGGGCGGCGTCGGCGTCGCCTTCGATCAGCCGGGCGTCGAAGGCCCACTGCCCGGTGCGCACCCGCACGTCGCCCCCGGCCGAGATCGTCGCCGCGGTGGACAGCCCGGCCTCGACCACGACCGCCGCGGCGGTGGCCTGCCCGGCGGCGTTGAGCGGCTGACGGGACAGCGCGAAGCGGCTCCAGTCGCCCACCGCGTCGGCCGGCGGGCGGGCGGCGGCGGCGGTCAGCGGGTGCAGCCCGACCGGGCCGCCGGGCGCGTCGATGAGCACCCCGCCCTCGTCGGCCTGCACGTCCATCCGCCCCCCGCCCGTGGCGGCGAAGCCCCCGTCGTCGAACCGCCCGCACAGCCCGGCCCCGTCGCTCAGCGGCGCCAGCGCCCCGCAGCGGGTCACGACGGCCTGGGGGGGCACGGTCGCCGCGCTGCACACCGCGTCGTCGATCACGTAGAGCCCCCGCAGCGGGTGGGCCGGGCAGTCGGGGGGGCCGGTGCGCCAGACGCTGTCGGTGGTCGCCGTGCGGCGGACGGTCAGCCGCCCCGGCTCGGCCACCGGCGGCGGGCCGTCGGCCAGCAGCCCGGCCAGATCGTCGCCCACGACCCGGACCGCGGTGACGCTCATCTCGACCAGCGGCGCGGCCAGCGGGTCGGGGCCCACGGCCGGGGGCAGCGCGATGACCTCGGCCGGGGGCATCACCACCCGCCACGGGGCGCCCACGCAGTCCCCGCGGCCGTCGATGCGCAGCTCGATCCAGCTCGCGTCGTCGAGCCCGGCGAAGGTCCACTGCCGGGCCGCCACGTCGAGCCACGCCGGCGCGTCGGGCCCCCGGGCCTCGGGCAGCACCTCCGGCGGCGCGATCCAGTCGAGCGCGGCGCCGTCGGCGTCCAGCCCCAGGGTGGCCTCGACCGTGCGCCGGGCCGCCAGACCCGCGCCGCCGTCCTCGAGCCGGACCCGCACCCCCGACGCCGGATCGGCTTGCATCGGCCGGGGGATCGCGACCGCCACCCCCGGCTCGACCCGCCCCGCGCCCAGCAGCAGCCCGGTGGCCAGCCCGCCCTCGGTCAGCTCGGCCCGCACCGCCCCGCCGGGCCCGGTCGAGACGGTGATCGGCATCGACCCGTCCAGCGCCCGGTCGGGGGCCAGCACGATCTCCCGGTCGGCGATGCGGTCGGCGTCGGGCAGCGGGCGCCGGGTCAGGTGGGTCGCCCGGCCATCCTGCCGCCAGAGCCCGACGATCATCAGATCGGCGCTGGCGACGGTGCGCAGGCGCATCACGTCGCCGTCGGGCGCCGCCCGGAACACCTGCCCCGCGGCGACCCCGACCACCTCGGCCGGCCCGTCGAGCACCCGCACCGTCAGCTCGACCAGCCCGCCCCGGATCGCAACCGGCCCGGGGACGAAGGCCCGCAGGTCGACGACCGGCCCGGCGACGTCGACCACGGTCAGCCGGGTGTCGGGGGCGATGAACGTCACGGTGAACGGGGGCGGAGAGGGCACCGAGAGGTGGGCCGGCGCGATGGGGTCGACGAGGCCCGAGACGCCGTCGACGACGACCTCGCCGGCCACCGGGGCCCGGACCTCGAGCGGCCAGCCGATGCGCGCCGGGTCTTCGGCGCAGCCGGCCCCCAGCGCGGCGAGGGCGAGGGCGAAGGTCAGGCGTGGGCGGGGGTCGATCACGGCGCTCCGGGGCAGCGGCGGGTGCAACCGGGGTCTCGGTGGCGTTCATGCCCGGCGCCGCCCGCCGACCCATGATACCCCGACATCGGCGGCGCGGGGGCCCACCGGCGGCATTCGGCCGTCGGGTGCCCGATCGTCAGCCGAGCGCCCGCGCCCGGCTCAGGGCGTCGCGCAGGGCGAGGGGCACCCGCCGCTCGGCCTGCGCTGCGCGGCGCCGCATCGCCGCCAGATCGGGCAGCCCGCTGCGCCCGCCGAACCACACCCGGTTGCTCGCGCCGGGCACGGTGATGATCCGGGCCCCGCACAGCCGCCGGGCGAGCTGGGTGCTCAGGGGGCCCGCCCCCGGCCGACGGGTGAGCACGTTGGCCACCACGACTCCGCCGGGCGCGGCCAGCGTCAGCAGGCGGGATACGAAGCCGGCGGTGGTCAGGTCGGCCGGCAGGCGGCGGTCGTCGTAGCAGTCGAGCACGATCACGTCGTACGGCGGGCCCGGCGGCGGGCGGCGCACGAAGTCGGCCGCGTCGGCCTCCATCACCGTCAGCCCGTCGCCTTCGACGACCCCGAAGTGATCCCGGGCGGCGGCGATCACCCCCGGGTCGATCTCGACGACGTCCACCGCCAGCCCGGGGCGCATCGCCCGCAGCAGCCGGGGCACCGCGCCGACGCCCAGGCCGAGGCACAGGGCCCGATCCGGCGCCGCCAGCGTCGCGGCGCAGACGGCGGGGTGATAGCGGGTGCCGAAGTCCAGCGGCCGGGTGAGGTGCATGCGCCCCTGCACCAGCCCCCCGCCCCCAGCGAAGCGCAGGCAGCGGTACCCGCCGTCCATGTAGACCTCGACGGTGGAGGCGCCGGGCGGCCGCGGCGCGCGGGGCGTCGGGCCCTCGTCAGGGGTCGGGTCGTCGGTCGATCGCGCTCCGGGGCGGGCCATGGCCCGAAGATGCCACGCCCCGACCCACCCGGCCAGCGGATGGGCTACCCTCGGGCATGACCGCCGCGCTCCAGGTCGGCGCCACCCTCGCCGTGCCGCTGCTGTTGATCGGGCTCGAGCGCCGCTCGCGCGTCGTGCGGGCGGTGGGGCCGGTGGTGCTGTGCTACATCGCCGGCATCGCCGCCGCCGCCCTCGGCGCGCCCATCGACGGCGGGGCCGCCGAGTCCCTGGCCGGGGCCGCCATCGCGCTCGCCCTGCCGCTGCTCTTGTTCCGGGCCGACGTGCGCGGCTGGCTGACCCACGCCCCCCGGGCCGTCCTGGGCTACGCGCTCGCCGCGCTCGCCGCCTGCGTCTGGGGCCTGATCGCCGGCCGGCTCTTCGCCGACGCCGTACCCGACGCCCCGGCGGTGGCCGGCATGTTCGTCGGCACCTACACCGGCAGCACCCCCAACATGGCCGCCGTCGCCCGGGCCCTCGACGTGCCCACCGGGCGCTTCGTCCTGATCAACGCCGCCGATCTGATCGTCGGCGCCACCTGGCTGGCGGCGCTGCTCGGCTTCGGGGCCCGCATCGCCCGTGGGTTCCTGCCCCCGTGGCAGGCGGCCGAGGATCCCCCGCCGCCCCCGCCGGCCCCCGCCGGCCGCCTCTGGCTCGCCGTCGGTCCGCTGCTCGCCGCCGGCTGCGTCGCCTTCGGCCTGGGCCTCGCCCGCCTGCTGCCGGCCCACGCCGACGCCGCGACGCTGCTCGGCCTCAGCGCCGCCGCCACCGCCCTGTCGTTCGTGCCCGCCGTGCGCGCGCTGCCCGGCACCGACGCCGTCGGCCGCTACGGCATGCTCGTCTTCTGCGCCGCCGCCGGCACCCTCACCGACCTCGCCGCCGTGGTCGGCGAGCAGCTCCCGCTGCTGGCCATGGCCGCGGTCGTCATGTACGGCGCCATCGCGACCCACCTGGGGCTGTGCCGGCTGGTGGGCCTCGACCGGGACACCGCGCTCATCACCGGGGCCGGCGCGATCATGGGCCCGGCGCTCATCCCGCCCATCGTCGAGGCCATGGGCAACCGCCGGCTGCTGCTCTCGGGGCTGTCCACCGCGCTGGTGGGGCTCGTCGTCGGCACCTGGCTCGGCCTGGGCGTCGCGTGGCTGCTCGGCTGACTCGGCTGCTACTCGGGCCGCTACTCGGGCCGATCGGCCGCGTCGAACACCCGCATCGGCCCCTCGGGCAGTTCGAACGCCCGGCGCAGCGCCGTCGCCGTGCCCCCGTAGCCCTTCTCCCGATCGGGGTCGAAGACGCGCCCCACCCCCTCGACCCGGAAGCCCTTCAGGTGCTCGGTCTCCCGCTTGAAGCCCTCGACGTCGGGCCGCCCACCGGGCAGCGCCGCCACCACCGGGCCGGGCAGCTTGACGAAGTAGCGCAGCCCCGCCTTGCGGGTCGCCTCGTCCATCGCCGCCTCGTCCTCCCGGCCCATCGTCAGCACCAGCGGGGTCTCGACCGTCGCCTTCAGCGTGCAGTGGCGATCGTGGGGCAGCTCGGCCGCCGGATCGGCGTCGAGGTCGCCGCAGTCGACCACCGGCCCCGGGCCCGGATCGTGATTGACGAACCACACCGCCAGCGCCACGGCGACGATCACCGCCACGACCCCGAGCACCCGGGCCCGCCCCTGCCGGCGCAGGGCCTCCACTTCTTCGGTCACAGCGCCTCCTCTCGTGCGGCCCATCATGCCCCGCGGCGGGCCGCCGTGGTATAGCGGCTTCGGAACCACCGACGGATGTCCGCCCCATGCGCACCCCGATCGTGAGCCTGTGCCTGATCGCCCTGTCTGCCCTCGCCGCGGGATGCGACGGCGGCGACGCCGAGCCCGCGCCGGACGCCGCCCCGCTCGACGCCGCGCCCGACCTCGACCGGGGCCCCGATCCCGACGCCGCGCCCGAGCCCGAGCCCGACGCCGCGCCCGACGCCCCCGAGCCCGACGCCGGCCCCCCGCCGCCCGCGCCGCTCGGCTACCGGGCCGAAGAGATCACCTACACCCCCATCGGCGCCGAGGCCGAGCGCACCCTGCCGGTCTTCTGGTGGTACCCCACCGCCGCCGAGGACGGGCCGGGCGTGCTCTACCGGGTCTTCCCCGCCGACCGGGTCTTCGACGGCGTGCCCCCGGCCCTCGACGCCCCCGCCCCGCTGCTCGTCTTCAGCCACGGGCGCAGCGGCTTCGGCCAGTACAGCTACTTCCTCGCCGAGCACTTCGCCCGCCGGGGCTTCGTGGTCCTGGCGGTGGATCACATCGGCGACACCCTCACCGATGCGGTCGACAGCCCCGAGATCTACCGTCAGCGCCCGCAGGACATCTCGGCGGTCATCGACCACGGCCTCGACCCCGGGCCCGACCACCCGCTCGCCGGGCTCGTCGGCAGCCCGATCGTGGTCGCCGGCCACAGCTTCGGGGGCTACACCGCCCTGGCCATCGGCGGGGCCGACTACGCCACCGCCGCGTTCGACGCCGAGTGCCCCGACAGCGACAGCCCGTTCTGCGCCGGCTACACCGCCCTGCCCGAAGCCTACGCCACCGGCTTCGCCGACCCCCGGGTCGACCTGATCATGCCGCTGGCCCCGGGCAACCACAGCCTCTTCCGCGGGGGCTTGGGCGCGGTCGACGTGCCGGTGCTGCTGATGACCGGCGCCCGCGACCGCAACACGCCCGACGAGACCTCGGGCGACCCCATCTGGGCCGACCTGCCCGACGACCCCCGCCACCGGCGGGTGCGCTTCACCACCGGGGGCCACTTCACGTTCACCGACCTGTGCCCCATCGTCGGCGCGCTCGGCCGGGACAACGGGTGCAGCGAGGGCGACATCCCCACCGAGGTGGCCCACCCGATCATCACCGCCTTCGCCGACGCCTTCGTCGACCGCCACCTCTTCGGCGGGGCCGACGCGCAGGGCGACGCGCTGCTGGACGGCGATACGAGCCCGCACCCCGAGGTGTACGTGCTCGAGAAGGAGGCCGAGTGATGGCGAAGGACACCGACTGGCCCGAGCCGCCCGCCGAGCCGCCCGCCGCCCCGACCGACGTGCTGCCCCACCGGCCGCCGTTCCTCTTCCTCGACCGGATCGTGGCCCACGACGACGCCCGGGTGATCGGGGAGCGCACCTTCCCCGCCGACGAGCCCTTCTTCGCGGGGCACTTCCCGGGGCACCCGATCGTGCCGGGGGTCGTGCTGATCGAGGGGCTGGCCCAGACGCTGGCCTGGCTGGCGCTGACCCGCACCGGGGGGGGCACGGTGCTCTTGACGGGGGTCGACGGCTGCCGCATCCGGCGCCCGGTGAGCCCCGGCGAGACGGTCACCTACCGGATCGCGGTGACCCGCAGCCGGCGCAACATGGTGGTGGCCGAGGGCGAGGTGCGGGTGGGCGACGACCGGGTGCTCAGCGCGACGCTCAAGGGCTTCATCCAGCCGCCCGGATCGAGCGGCTGACCCCGGTCAATCCAGGCCCATCTCGGCCCGCAGGGTGGGCACGATGTCCTCCCGGCGCCAGCCCCCGTCGGGCAGGGCCTTCCAGCCGGACTTGTCGAACCCGCTGAGCGCCAGGACCCACCGCCGCTTCTCGCCGGCCCGGGCCTCGGCGGCGCGCAGCAGCGGCTCGGTGTTCTCCAGGCTCCACAGCATGCCCTTGCGCTGGATGGCCGGATCACCGAACGGCGTGCCCCACGGCATCTGCTGCAAGACCACCAGCGGGCCCACCGCCACGTAGACGTGCAGCGCCTGCGTCCCGCCGCCGCGGGCGTCGAGCCCGATGAGGGCGTAATCCTCGACCGGGCCGTCCTCCAGCTCCTCGACCCAGCCGGGCAGCCAGATCGGCGGGCTGGGCAGCGGATCGCGGGTCGAGAAGGTGTGATCATCCAGGGGCCGCAGCTTCCCGGCGAGTGCCGGCGGCACGTAGGGCAGCGGCAGATCGTTCGATTCGAGCCACGCGCGGGCCGCGGCGAAGCCGGTCTCACGGGTCATGGATCCCACCCGATGATGCTGTCGCGCTTGGAGAGGCGCCGGATCAGGTACGAGGCGAGGTTGGTCAACCGGTTGATCGTGGCGTCGATCTCGCCGGTGGTCAACAGCCCGTTGAGCGCGCCCCGCACCAGCGCCTCGCTGCGGGCGAGGCGGATGATGCGCTCGGCGAGCTCGGGGGTGATGGCCAGCTCGCTGGCCTGCTTGCCGTTGATGTCGAGGCTCGAGTTGCGGTCGGTCCGGCGGCTGGTGCCCTTCTTGGCGTCGATGCCGTAGTGCTCGCCGAAGGCCAGATCGTTGTCGATGGCGAAGGCCCGCCCGGTCATCTGCCCGGTGCCGTCGGTGCCCAGCATGAAGTTGGCCGCGTGGCGATCCACCTGCCCGCAGATGAGGTCGAGCCAGTAGATGCGCCGCTTGTCGGGCATGTGCTCCGGGCGGTGGTTCGTCATCTCGGCGTAGCGGTAACCCTCGACCCCCTGCACCAGCCCCATGATCTGACCGTCGTGGCCGTTGTAGGTGGCGTAGTAGGTCATCGGCACCACGTCGTCGACGCCGAGGAGCTGGGCCATGCGATAGGTCGCCACCGCCCGGCCGGTCTGGTTCGGGTTGAACCGGGGGATGCCCGCCGGGGTGCCCCGATGCCGGCCGAACGCCTCGTCCTCGTCCTTCTCCTTCTTGAACACCATCTCGGTGCCCGCGGTGTCGACCTTGACCTTGTAGGTGGTGTTGAGGCCGCCCTGGCCGAGCGGCTCGGCGGCGCCGTAGGTCGCCAGATCGGGCAGGTACTGTATGCCGCCGAGGTCGGTCAGGGACGGCAGATCGTCCTGCTCGTCGTAGGCCGCGCGCACCTGGGTCCGGACCGTGTCGATCTCGAAGAGCAGCGTATTGAGCCCCGAGATGTGCGTCGCCCGGGTCGTCGACGTCTGCTTGGCCGCCTTCTGATCGCGGTAGGCGACCACCAGCGCCCGGAACTGCTCGAGGAAGTGCATCTTGATGGCCGGGGTGGTGCCGGCGATCGTCGCGTGCCACCGGTCGAGCCACTTGAAGATGCGCCGCTGATCCTTGCTGCGACGGAACCAGCGGCCCCCGGTCAGGCGACCCTCCATCGTGCGCCGGGTGGGCAGCGTCGCCGTATCGGCGAGGCGACCGACCGCCCGGTTGCCGACCTGCTGGCCGAGCCGCTGGAGCTGGTGGAGTTGGGGGATGTCCGATCCCCGCCGTCGGCGGGCTCGGGGGGCGGACGGACGGGTCATCCCGACGAGACTTCCGGGCATGAGAGCTCTCCGCGCACGGGGGTACCCGGGCAGGATACCGAAAGCGGGCACCGGCCGCGCTCCCCCGTTCGGGGGGTCGGGCGGCGGCCGGGTGGCGCCGATCGCCCGGCCGGCACCCGGATACGGTGTAACTACGGACCCGCTAAAGCCCTCGAATTCCTACAAAAAGACACACGAGACTTGATCATTCACCACAATCCGCCCATTATTCACATGGTCCGTATATTCCAGGCCACTATCGACTATTCCATATCCCGGTCTACCCATATGATCGCTCGACCCTGCCTTCGCGTGTGCTCCGAGCGTCGTCCGCTTCACGGCGAGACGTCCCCGGACCGGGATCCAGCGCACGCGACCGACGCCCCCGGCGTCCCGCTCCACCCCGACCGCAGCGACATCGGCGCTCGCCGGGTGGGCGACCCTATGACCCTCGTATCCGAAGAGCCCGCAACCCACGCCCCCCACCTGGAGGTCGAAGATGTTGAGAAGAATCGCGGTATCGAGCGCAATATCGGCGCTCGTAATCGGGGCGACGCCCCACCTCGTATCTGCGCAGCCCGTCCTGTTCACCGGCGACGCCACGGTCGACTTCGCGGGGCCTGACGCCCTGCTCGTCGCCGATCCGGCGGGGGTCGACGTCGGGGTCCCGATCCAGTTCCCCGCGGGCACGATCAGCGGCAACGACGTCGAAGACGTCCGGCTGTCGTACGACGCGGCCAGCGACACCCTCTACGTCGGCTTCAACACCTATGGCATCGCCGGCGACGTCGACGGCGACGGTGACGCGGGCAATACCAGCGCGACCCTCGCCGGCATCGGCGGGGCCGACATGCCCGACTTCGGCGGCACCGAGTCGTTCGCGCTGCTCATCGACGTCGACGAGGACGGCGCGTTCGACGTGATCGCCGGCGTCTCGGGGGCCACCGACCTCGGCGGGTTCACCGTCGCCGAGTTCTCCGGCTCGCCCTTCGCCCCCGGCTTCGCCTTCGGCATGCCGCTCTTCGACCACATCGGCGCGGTCTACGGCAGCCCCGACGCCGCCGGGCCCGACATCGAGTTCACCATCCTCGACTTCTCGACGCTGCTCGCCGATCAGGGCGCGCTCGACGCCTCGGCCAGCTTCGGCATCAACGCCTTCGTCGGCTCGTTCGGCGATGCCGGCATCGGCGAGGACTTCACCCCCGGCGTGGGCCAGGTGCTCGACATCTGCCTGACCCCCGACGCGCCGGAGAACACCTGCAACGGCTTCGACGACGACTGCGACGGCCTCATCGACGAGGACGTCGCCGGCATCGGCGACGCCTGCACCGTCGGCGCCGGGGCCTGCGCGGCGCCGGGCACCCTCGCCTGCGGCGACGGCGAGGTGATCTGCGACGGCACCCCCGGCGACCCCGAGGACGAGACCTGCGACGACGTCGACAACGACTGCGACGGCGCCACCGACGAGGGCATCGCCCCCCAGCCCACCACCTGCGGCACCGGCGCCTGCGCCGCCAACGGCCAGATCACCTGCCAGGACGGCCTGCTCGTCGACGACTGCTCGCCCGGCCTCGCCGACGCCGAGACCTGCGACGCGGTCGACAACGACTGCGACGGCGACATCGACGAGGGCATCGCCGCCCAGCCGACGAGCTGCGGCGCCGGCGCCTGCGCGGCCGACGGTCAGCTCACCTGCCAGAGCGGCCAGCTCGTCGACGACTGCGCCCCCGGCGCCCCCGACGTCGAGGCGTGCAACGGCGCCGACGACGACTGCGACGGCGCCACCGACGAGGACATCGCCGCCGAGCCCACCACCTGCGGCACCGGCGCCTGCGCCGCCACCGGCGAGCGCACCTGCGACGGCGGGGTCTTCGTCGACGACTGCGCCCCGGGTCTGGCCGACGCCGAGACCTGCGACGACGTCGACAACGACTGCGACGGCGCCACCGACGAAGACATCGCCCCCCAGCCCACCACCTGCGGCGCCGGCGCCTGCGCCGCCGACGGCCAGCTCAGCTGCCAGGGCGGCGAGCTCGTCGACGACTGCGCCCCCGGCGCCCCCGGCGTCGAGGTCTGCGACGGCGCCGACGACGACTGCGACGGCGCCATCGACGAGGGCATCGCGCCTCAGCCCACCACCTGCGGGGCCGGCGCCTGCGCCGCTGACGGTCAGCTCACCTGCCAGGGCGGCCAGCTCGTCGACTCCTGCGCCCCGGGCGACGGCGGCGCCGAGGCTTGCGACGGAGTCGACAACGACTGCGACGGCGCCACCGACGAAGACATCGCCCCCCAGCCCACCACCTGCGGCGCCGGCGCCTGCGCCGCCGACGGCCAGCTCACCTGCCAGGGCGGACAGCTCGTCGACGACTGCGCCCCCGGCACCCCCGGCGACGAGGTCTGCGACGCGACCGACAACGACTGCGACGGCGCCATCGACGAAGACGTCGCCGACGCGCCCTCGAGCTGCGGCGTCGGCGCCTGCGCGGCCGACGGCGCCCTGGTCTGCGACGGCGGCGTGCGGGTCGACACCTGCACCCCCGGCGCGCCGGGCGACGAGATCTGCGACGGCGTCGACAACGACTGCGACGGCGTCACCGACGAGGGCATCGCGCCCGAGCGGGTGCTGTGCGGCACCGGCCTGTGCACCGCCAAGGGCCTGCGGAGCTGCGTCGGCGGCGAGCTCGTCGACACCTGCACCCCCGGCCAGCCCGTGGCCGAGACGTGCAACGCGATGGACGACGACTGCGACGGCGCCACCGACGAGGACATCGCCCCCATCCCCCAGGACTGCGGGGTCGGGGCCTGCGCCAACACCGGCGAGCTGACCTGCGAGAGCGGCGAGTGGATCGGCGGCTGCGAGCCGGGCGAGCCGGGCGCCGAAGAGTGCAACGAGATCGACGACGACTGCGACGGCGAGATCGACGAGGCGGTCAAGGTCTACCGCATCACCAACTGGACCGGCGGCCGCTACGGCCTGATGGCGTGGCACTTCAACGACGGCGGCATCCACCGCTGGAACATGGACGACGTGCTCTTCACCGTGCGCCCCGACGGCACCGCCACCATGGCCGGCCAGGTCTCGGTGGCCATCATCGAGTCCGGGCCCGGCGATCTGGGCGAGGTCTGGGATCTGGAGATGCAGTTCGTCTACCGCGGTCAGGGCGACGCCTTCGGCGGGCCCAAGATCGAGGACGCCGAGTACCAGACCCCCGACGTCACCGCCGAGTGGCAGTACTGGGACATGGTCGAGGGCTCGATGTCGCGCCCCGGCTCGTTCGTCAAGCTCGAGCAGCGGCCGCGGTCGGGCAACTTCCCGTTCCAGCTCGGCCTCACCGCCAACGGCAAGGACCGCGACCTGGGCGTGGCCCTCTGGTACTACTACACCCGCTTCGACGACGACGGGCGCATGATCGCCAGCCGGGGTGACCTGGTCGCCGGGGCCCACCTCATCGAGGAGGGCTGCCAGCCCGAAGACGAGATCTGCGACGACGAGGACAACGACCTCGACGGCGAGGTCGACGAGGGCTTCGGCGTCGGCCGGCCGTGCGCGGCGGGCGAAGGCGCCTGCGAGCGTCCGGGCACCATCGTCTGCGGCCCCGACGGCGGCACCGTGTGCGACGCCGAGGCCGGCGAGCCGGGCGAAGAGATCTGCAACGGCGAGGACGACGACTGCGACGGCGAGATCGACGAGGGCCTCGGCGGCGTCGAGATCATCGAGTGCGGCGTCGGCGCCTGCGCCGCCCGGGGCAAGCAGACCTGCTACAACGGCGAGATCGTCTCCCGGTGCACCCCCGGCGCGCCGACCGACGAGATCTGCAACGAGATCGACGACGACTGCGACGGCGAGGTCGACGAGGACGTCGGCGGCCAGACCACCTACGCGGCCGACGAGTACAGCGCCGGGGGCCACGCCATCTGGATGCCCGACTTCGCCCGGCGCGGGGTCACCCGGATGCACCTCCGGGACGACGCCCGGCTGACGGTGCGCGACGACGGCACCGCCTCGCTGACCGGCACCGCGTTCATCTTCGACGGCCCGAACCCGGCCGGCGAAGAGTGGACCGTCGACGTGAACTTCGCCTACCGGGGCCAGGGCCCCGACTTCGGCGGCCCCAAGATCGAGCGCCCCGCCGCCCAGCCGCCGGCCATCACCGACCTGTGGCACTACTACGACCTGACCGACGGCACCCTCACCCGCCCCGGCTCGGTCGTCACCCTGACCCAGCGGCCGGCCGACGGGCGGTTCCCGATGCAGCTCGGCGACCGGGCCAACGGCAAGGACGACGACCTCGGCCTCGCGGTGTGGTTCTTCTGGGACCGCCGGGACGCCGACGGCTCCGGCTGCGACGGCCACGGCGACTTCAACCTCGACCTCGACCCCATCGACGCCTGCGCGCCCCAGCCCGAGGTGTGCAACGACATCGACGACGACCTCGACGGCGCCGTCGACGAGGGCTTCGGCGTCGGCGAAGAGTGCTGGGTCGGCGAAGGGGCCTGCATGGCCGACGGCCGCACCGTGTGTGGCCCCGACGGCCAGCCGGTCTGCGACGCCGAGCCCCTGCCCCCCGCGGCCGAGGTGTGCGACGCCGCCGACAACGACTGCGACGGCGAGGTCGACGAAGACATCGGCGGCATCCCCACCATGTGTGGCACCGGGGCCTGCGGGGCCCGGGGCGAGATGGGCTGCGTCGACGGCGAGATGGTCGACTCGTGCGAGCCCGGCCCGCCGGGCGACGAAGAGTGCAACGACCTCGACGACGACTGCGACGGCGTGGTCGACGAGGGCACCCGCAGCTACGCGGTCAGCGCCTACGCGGCCAACGGCCACGGCATCATCGCCAACGGCTTCGGCCGCAACGGCGGCGGGGTGAACTTCCACTTCCGGGACGACGCCACCCTCGACATCGGCGAGGACGGCACCGCCACCCTGACCGGCACCGCCTACGTGTACGCCGGCGACGCGCCCCAGGGCGAAGAGTGGACCGTCGACGTCGAGCTGACCTACCGCGGCCGGGGCCCCGACTTCGGCGGGCCCAAGATCGAGCAGGCCGCCATCCAGCCGCCCGAGCTGCAAGCCATCTGGGACTACTACGACCTGACCGCCGGCACCCTGAGCCGGCCCGGCGCCATTGCCGTGCTGACCCAGCGCCCGGCCGACGGGCGGTTCCCCTACCAGATGGGCCCCGCGGCCAACAACAAGGACGCCGACTTCGGCGCCTCGGTGTGGTTCAGCTTCGTGCGCGAGGACGACGACGGCCTGCGCCGCGAGGGCGTCGGCGACTTCAACATCGACCTCGACTTCATCGGTGATGCCGGCTGCTACGAGGCCCCCGAGATCTGCGACGGCGAGGACAACGACCTCGACGGCGCGGTCGACGAAGGCTTCGGCGTCGGCGAAGAGTGCTGGATCGGCGAAGGCGCCTGCATGGCCGACGGCCGGGTCGTCTGCGACGAGTACTTCGGCAGCGCCTGCGACGCCGAGCCCGGCGCTCCCAGCGACGAGGTCTGCGACGGGGCCGACAACGACTGCGACGGCGCCACCGACGAGGGCATCGCGCCGCAGCCGAGCGACTGCGGCACCGGCGCCTGCGGAGCCGAGGGCGAGATCGTCTGCGAAGACGGCACGCTGGTCGACACCTGCTCGCCCGGCGAGCCGGCGGACGAAGAGTGCAACGACGTCGACGACGACTGCGACGGCGAGACCGACGAAGGCAGCACGATCTACCGGGCGAACGAGTACGCCGCCAACGGCCACGCCTTCGACGGGCACGACTTCGGCCCCAACGGCGGCCGGGTGCGCATGCACTTCGAGGACGACAGCTACCTCGAGATCCGGGACGACGGCACCGCCACCCTCACCGCCCAGGCGTTCGTCTTCGACGGCGACGCGCCGGCCGGCGAGCCGTGGGACATCGAGCTCGATCTGGTCTACCGCGGCCGGGGCGACGCCTTCGGCGGGCCCAAGCTCGAGCGGCCGGCCATCCAGCCGCCCGCCGTCTACGCGCTGTGGGACTACTTCGACATGGTCGGCGGCACCGTCAGCCGCCCGGGCTCGGTGGCGACGCTGACCCAGCGGCCGGCCGACGGGCGCTACCCCTGGCAGCAGGGCGACGCGGCCAACAACAAGGACGCCGACTACGGCGCGTCGATGTGGTTCGAGTTCCACCGGGTCGACGACGACGGCTTCGAGAGCCGGGGCGTGGGCGACTTCAACCTCGACCTCATCCTGCTCGGCGAGCACGGCTGCCTGCCCGAAGACGAGGTGTGCAACGACGAGGACGACGACCTCGACGGGGCCATCGACGAGGGCTTCGGCGTCGGCGACGCGTGCTGGATCGGCGAGGGCGAGTGCATGGCCGACGGCCGGATCGTCTGCGGCCCCGACGGCGGCGCCGCCTGCGACGCCCAGCCCGGCGCGCCCTCGGACGAGGTCTGCGACGGCGCCGACAACGACTGCGACGGCGCCACCGACGAAGGCATCGCGCCCGAGCCCACGTGGTGCGGCGTCGGGGCCTGCATGGCCGACGGCGAGCGGCGCTGCGTCGACGGTGAGCTGGTCGACTCGTGCGAACCCGGCGAGCCGGCGGCCGAGACCTGCGACGAGACCGACGAGGACTGCGACGGCGAGGTGGACGAAGGCACCACCAGCCGGGTGTGGGACGTCAGCCACTTCCGGGGCGGGCACGCCATCTGGCTGCACGGCTTCAACCGCGACGGCCGGGTGGTGCGCATGCGCTTCCGGGACGGCGCGACCTTCTTGTGGCACGTCGACGGCACCGCCCGGGTGCAGGGCACCGCCTACATCTACGACCTGGGCGGCGGCCCCGGCCAGCGGGGCCAGGAGTGGACCGCCGAGTTCTTCCTGCGCGACCGGGGCGAGGGCCCCGACTTCGGCGGCCCCAAGATCGAGCGCCCCGGCGTGCAGACCCCCGCGGTCACCGACACCTGGCACTACTGGGACATCATCGGCGCCCGCCTCGTGCGCCCCGAAGAGACCGTCGAGCTGACCCAGCGCCCGGTCGACGGCAGCTTCCCCTTCCAGTTCGGCTGGCTGGCCAACGGCAAGACCGACACCACCGGCGCCGCGGTCTGGTTCGACTGGCACCGCGAGCAGGCCGACGGCACGGTGCGCAGCGGCCACGGCGACCTCAACGTCGACATGTCGGGCGAGGCCGAGCTGTGCGAAGAGCCGCCCATCGACCCGGTGTGTGAGAACACCTGCCGCACCGAGGGCGACCGTCACATGGAAGACTGCGTGAACATGGGCTTCCCCGCCGAGAACTGCGAGGCGCTGCTCGGCGACTGGCTCGACCAGTGCATCATGTTGCAGTGCTGCTGAGCTCAGCGCCGCCGAGCTGACCGGCCCCGACCCGCCCTGAAGTCCCGCCCCCGGCGCCCGCCGGGGGCCGGCCCCGCGCCTCCCCTCCCCGCCTGCGACCGACCGATCCCACCCACCGCCGGCCGCGCCTGACCCTTGTCCCTTGCCGGCGCACCGCGAGCGTTCTACCTTCACCGGGCATGGCGACCGCCCCCGGGGCGGCGCCCCTCCACGCGACCGGCAGCAAGGGAGCCCCGCGACGTGATCACCGGCGAGTTGAAGAGCAAGGTGGACCGGCTGTGGACCACCTTCTGGAACAATGGCATCAGCAACCCGCTGACGGTGATCGAGCAGATCTCGTACCTGCTGTTCATCAAGCGCCTCGACGACGAGGAGCTGCGCCGGGAGAAGAAGGCCCGCCGGCTGGGGCGCGCGCCAAAGGACATGCGCTTCGGACCCGACCAGCAAGGCATGCGCTGGTCGCAGGTCAAGCTGATGAGCGATCCCGAGGCCATGCTCGAGGTCGTGCGCGATCAGGCCTTCCCCTATATCAAGGCGCTGGGCGGGGCCGCGGGCGAGACCTCGTATGCCCGGCACATGAAGGACGCCGTCTTCATGATCGGCAGCCCGGCGCTGCTGTCGACGGTGGTCGATCAGATCGACGGGCTGACCCTCGACGATCGCGACACCCAGGGCGATCTCTACGAATACATGCTGTCGAAGCTGACGACGGCCGGCACCAACGGGCAGTTCCGCACCCCGCGGCACATCATCCAGATGATGGTGCGCATGGTCGATCCCCAGCCGCGGGCGGGCGAGACGGTGTGTGATCCGGCCTGCGGCACCGCGGGCTTCCTGGTGGCCGCCGCCGAGCACGTGCGGGCGGCGATGCTGGGTGATCCGGCGCTGCGCGAACACTATGCCAGCGGCATGTTCCACGGCTATGACTTCGACGCGACCATGCTGCGCATCGGCAGCATGAACATGATGATGCACGGCATCGACGACCCCGACATCGAGGCCCGCGACTCGCTGAGCGAGAAGGCTTCGGGGGATGGCGAGTCGTATACGGTGGTGCTGGCCAACCCGCCGTTCAAGGGCAGCATCGAGAAGTCGACCATCGCCAAGGACCTCTCGCGGGTGGTCAAGACCCGCAAGACCGAGCTGCTCTTCCTGGTGCAGATGCTGCGCATCTTGAAGGTGGGCGGCCGCGCGGCGGTGATCGTGCCCGACGGGGTGCTCTTCGGCTCGTCGCGGGCCCACAAGACGGTGCGCAAGCTGCTGGTCGACAAGCACAAGCTGGACGGCGTGGTCTCGATGCCATCGGGGGTGTTCAAGCCCTACGCCGGGGTGTCGACGGCGGTGCTGCTGTTCACCAAGACCGGCGCCGGCGGCACCGAGGACGTGTGGTTCTACGACATGCAGGCCGACGGCTTCTCGCTGGATGACAAGCGCCAGCCGGTGGAGGCGGATGACATCCCGGCGATCGTCGAGCAGTGGACGGCGCGCGAGACGGCGGGCGCGGGCGATCGCAAGGGGCGCTGGTTCACGGTGCCGAAGGCGGAGATCGCGGGGCAGGGCTATGACTTGTCGATCAACCGCTACAAGGAGATCGAGTACGAGGAGGTCGAGTACGACCCGCCGGGGGTGATCATCCAGCGGTTGGAGGCGCTGCAGGGGGAGATCGCGGCGGAGCTGGATGAGTTGAAGGGGATGTTGTGAGCCGCGAGCTACCATCTGGATGGCAACGCAAGCCACTTGGCGAGGTCGCTACGCTCCAGCGTGGCTTTGACTTGCCGGTCAAGAAGCGCATTCCGGGACCGGTGCCAGTTTTCGCGGCGAACGGGCCGGTTGGTACACACAACGTTGTAAGAGTCGAAGGGCCGGGGGTGGTGACTGGACGCTCGGGGACTCTGGGCAAGGTCCGATTCGTCGAGGGTGGCTACTGGCCGCTCAATACCTCCCTATGGGTCAAGGACTTTCACGGGAACGAGCCTCGTTGGGTCGCCCGATTGCTGAGATGGGTGCGGCTGGAGCGATTCACTCGGGGCAGTGGCGTGCCTACTTTGAACCGGAATCTGGTCCACGTAGTGCCCGTTCGGGTACCACCCGTCGCTGAGCAGCGCCGCATCGCCGACATCCTCGACCGGGCCGATGCCATCCGGCGCAAGCGGCGGGCGGCCATCGCGCTGACCGAAGAGCTGCTGCGGTCGACCTTCCGCGACATGTTCGGCGACCCGGTGACGAATCCGAAGGAGTGGCGCAACCTTCCCCTTGGCGACATCGCCGAAGTGCAAGGCGGTCTCCAGGTCTCTCGAAAGAGAGCCCAGCATCCTCTGGAAGTGCCGTATCTTAGGGTTGGGAACGTGTACCGCGGCAGCCTGAACCTCGAAGAGATCAAGACCATGCGGATCACCAAGCGAGAGTTGGAGCGGACACTACTCCAAGAAGGAGACATCCTGCTGGTCGAGGGCCACGGCAACATTGATGAAATCGGCCGTGCAGCGGTTTGGGACGGCTCGGTAGGGGGCTGCGTGCACCAGAATCACTTGATTCGTGCACGCGTCGACAAGGCCAAGGCCGATCCTGCCTACACAGCCGCTTTTATCAACAGCGCCGGAGGGCAGCGGCAGCTTCAACGCTTCGGAAAGACCACATCGGGGCTCAATACGATCAGTACTCGACAAGTGCGGTCGACGAGGATCTTGGTGCCACCGATGTCACTGCAGTCGGGCTACGCTGAGCGTACGCAAGCCATACTGCGGGCTCAGTCCCGCCTCGAAGCAGCCGCCGACGAAGCCGACACCCTCTTCCACGCCCTCACCCAGCGCGCGTTCCGCGGCGACCTCTGATCGGACACCCCATGGCCTCCAACTTCGACTTCCTCGCCGAGCGCCACCGCGAGCTCTTCGTCGCCGCCACCCAGGCCGAGGCGCAGGTGCATCGGGCGCCGCGGCTGGCGTGCTTCCAGGCGCGGTTCGCGCTCGAGCGGGCGACGCACTGGCTGTATCGCACCGACCCGTACCTGCGGCTGCCCTACGACAAGACCCTCGGCGCGCTGCTGCACGAGCAGACGTTTCGCGACAACATGCCGCGGGCGCTGTTCGAGAAGGTGCGGCTGATCCAGCGCATCGGCAACAAGGCGGCGCACGAGGGGCGGGGGCCGTCGACGCGGGACGCGGCGCAGGCGGTGCGCGACCTGTTCCACTTCCTGTTCTGGCTGGCGCGCAGCTACGCGCCCGAGGATGTCGAGCTGCCCGATCGGGCCTTCGACCCGGGGCTCTTGCCGCGGCCGCAGCCGGTGCAGGACGCCTCCCGGGCCGAGGTCGAGGCGCTCGAAGAGAAGCTGTCGGCCTCCGACGCGATGGTGCAGGTCGAGGCCGAGCGCCGCGCGCAGACCGAGGCCGAGGTCGAGGCGCTGAAGGCCGAGGTCAAGGCGCTCAAGGCGGCCAACGCGGCCAAGGCCGAGCCCCACGACTACGACGAGAAGCTGACCCGCGATCACTATATCGACCTGCTCTTGCAAGAGGCCGGCTGGAATCCCGACGGGCCCGACGTGGCCGAGTACCCGGTCGAAGGCATGCCCAACAAGACCGGCAAGGGATCGGTCGACTATGTCTTGTGGGGCGACGACGGGCGGCCGCTGGCGCTGGTCGAGGCCAAGCGCACCCGGCACAGCGCCAAGAAGGGCGAGCATCAGGCCGAGCTGTATGCCAGTTGCCTGGAGGCGAAGTTCGGCCGGCGGCCGGTGATCTTCCTCTCCAATGGCTACGAGCACTTCATCTGGGATGACGCCCGCTATGCCAGCCGCCGGGTGGCCGGCTTCTACACCAAAGCCGAGCTGGAGCTGCTGCACTATCGGCGGGCGCACGCCAAGCGGCTCTCGCAGGTGCTGCCCGACAAGGAGATCGCCGGGCGGTCGTATCAGCTCGAAGCCATCCGCCGCATCACCGAGGTCTTCGACGGCCGCGGGCGCAAGGCGCTGCTGGTGATGGCGACGGGCACCGGCAAGACGCGCACAGCCATCGCGCTGGTCGATCTGCTCAAGCGGGCGGGCTGGGTCAAGCGGGTGCTGTTCCTGGCCGATCGCAACGCGCTGTTGACCCAGGCCAGGCGCGCGTTCACCGACAACCTGCCGAGCGCGACGGCGGTGGACATCACCGAAGACAAGCAGGGGGTCGACGCGACGGTGGTGCTGTCGACCTATCCGACGATGCTCAACCGCATCGACAAGCGCGACGAGGGTCAGGCGGTCTTCGGGCCGGGGCACTTCGATCTGGTCATCGTCGACGAGGCCCACCGCTCGATCTACAAGAAGTATGCAGCGCTCTTCGACTACTTCGACGCGCTGCTGGTGGGGCTGACAGCGACGCCGCGGGACGAGGTCGACCGCGACACCTATCGGGTCTTCGACCTGGAGCCGGGCGTGCCGACGGCGTTCTACGAGATGGACGAGGCCATCGAGGATGGCTACCTGGTGCCGCCGCGCGGGGTGACGGTGCCCTTCCGCTTCTTGCGCCAGGGCATCAAATACGCCGAGTTGCCGGACGAGGCGAAGGCGGAGTACGAGGAGAAGCTGCGCGACGAGGAGACCGACGAGTTCCCCGACGAGGTGAACGCGGCGGCGATCAACAAGTGGCTGTTCAACATCAAGACAGTCAGCCGCGCGCTCGAGCTGGTGATGCAGCGCGGGTTGAAGATCGACGACGGCGAGCGGCTGGGCAAGACGATCGTCTTCGCCCGCAATCAGAAGCACGCCGAGTTCATCCAAGAGCGATTCGACAAGGCGTGGCCCAAGTGGGCCGGCAAGTTCGCCCGCATCATCACTTCGAAGAGTGATTACGCGCAGTCATTGCTCGATGACTTCGCGACGGCTGACAAGATGCCGATGATCGCGATCTCGGTGGACATGCTCGACACCGGCGTCGACGTGCCCGAGTGCGTCAACCTGGTGTTCTTCAAGCCGGTGTATTCGCGGGTGAAGTTCAACCAGATGATCGGCCGGGGCACCCGGCTGTGCCCCGATCTCAACGGGCCGGGCAAAGCCAAGGAGTGCTTCCTGGTCTTCGACCTGTGCAGCAACTTCGAGTACTTCGACCAGGATCTGCCAGGGCAGGCGCCGCGCATCCCCGAGTCGGTGGGCGCGCGGCTGTTCCGGGCGCGGCTGGGGCTGGCCCAGCGGCTGGGCCGGCACGACGACGAGGCGGCGCGGGCGCTGGGCGCGGCGCTGCGCGACGGGCTGCACGCGCAGGTGGCGTCGATGACGCTCGACAACTACCTCGTGCGCCGCGAGCGGCGGGCGGTGGAGGCGTTCGCCGAGCGGACACGCTGGGACGCTCTGTCGGACGCCGACGAGCAGCTCGTCGATCGGCTGGCGGGGCTGCCCGACGGGCTGGAGCCGGAGCGGGTCGAGGCGCTGCAATTCGATCTGTTGAGCTATCGGCTGATGATCGCCCGGCTGAAGGGCGCCAGAGCGTTCGTCGGCTTCCGCGATCGGGTGCGTGATCTGGCCAGCCGGCTGGAAGAGCTGGCGACGGTGCCGATGGTCAAGGCCGAGCTGCCGCTGATCCGCGCGATCCAGGACGCGGGGTGGTGGACCGACATCGATCTGCCGGCGGTGGACGACGTGCGCCGCCGGCTGCGCGGGCTGGTGCAGTTCATCGACCGCAAGGCGCGGCCGCCGGTCTACACCGATCTGCCCGATCCGCTGAGGGACGACGAGGTGGTCGAGGGGGTGGCGGTGCCGCTGCGCCAGACCGGGTTCAGCGCGGGGCAGTATCGCAAGAAGGTGCAGCAGATCATGCGCGACAATCAGGACCACGTCGCCATCGCCAAGCTGCGCCGCAATCAGCCGCTGACGCCGACCGATCTGGCGGCGCTGGAGGGCATGCTCTTCGATCCGCAAACGGTCGGCACCCGGGAGCAGTTCGAGCAGGTGTTCGGCAAGGCGCTGAGCCTGCCGACGTTCATCCGCCGGCTGGTGGGGCTCGATCGGGCGGCGGCGAAGGCGGCGTTCGGCCAGTACGTGGCCGACAGCGGCTTCACGGCGAATCAGGTGCGCTTCGTCGACATGATCATCGACTGGCTGACGCAGCACGGGACGATGGATCCCGGGTTGCTCTACGAGCCACCGTTCAGCGATAGCCACCCGGACGGCCTGGACGGGGTGTTCGGGGACGCGGACGCGGACAACATCGTCTCGATCGTACGCGGGTTCAACGCGGCGGTCGGCGTGGACTACTCGGCCGATGCCGGGTGAAGGAGGTGACGTGAGCGAGAAGCAGACACTGAGCTGGGAGCCCATCGATGGTTGGCCACGCCCGGGGTACCGCGATGGCCGCAAGGCAGAACTCTATCGCGCAGCGGTGCCCGGCGGCTGGCTGGTCGGCTACGAGATCACCGAGGCATGGGACGCAGGTGGAGTCGGTGCGGGCGGCCTGACCTTCGTGCCCGACCCGAAGCACACCTGGAAGGGCGGATCGGTCGACCGCGGCTGATGCCAGCGGCTCGGACATGATCCCACCGGCGACCAGCCACCCGACGATGCTACGCTCTTCGATGAAGGGTGCTGACCGGAGAGCCCTGTTCCAGTTCGACCTGTGGGACGAGCACGCCGACGGCGAGGTGCTGGGCGAGATGCCGGCGTGAGGCTCGACCGGCGGGCCGGTGAACGGTAGTCTGGCGGCTCCCCCGGCACCACCGGGCCCGCGGGCCCCTCGACTGGAGTGCGCCCATGAACCCGCCCGGCCGCGCCCTGCTGCCTCTCGCGCTTCTCGCCGTATTCGGCTGCGACCCATCCACCGACGACCCGCCGCTCGCGGACGCGGGCGGCCTCGACGGTGGGGCCGACGCCATGCCAGCGGCCGACGCGGCGCCGGACATGCCCGGCGACGACCCGCCGGATGCCATGCCCGCCACCCCCGACGCCACCCCCGGCGACGCGGGCCCGGGGCCCGCCGATGCCACGCACGATGCCACGCCCGACGCCACTCGCGACGCCATCCCCCGACCCGACGGCGCCCTGCCCGACCCGCCCTTCGAACCCATCCGCGGGCGATTCGAATCGGCCGGCCCGGTGCGCGAATGCGGCCAGATCGCCCGCTGGCAGGCGCCGGATGGCTTCCTGCTGCGCATGCGGTGGGACGTCTGCGGGGATGACATGGCGGCGCTCGCGGCGACGATCGCCGACAACCTCGACGCCGCGCAGGCCCGGGGCGCCCGGGCGCTGCTGAACATCAGCCAGGGGCCGTTCCTGCCGGCGAGCTGGACCGCGGCGTGCGAGACCTTCCACCTCGAAGACATGCGGTTCGAGGGTGACATCTGCCTGCCGTGGGACGCCGGCTATCAGGCGCGGCTGCGGGCGGCGCTGGTCGATCACATCGGGCCGGCGGTGGCCGGGCACCCGGCGCTGGCCGGGGTGTACTTCACGATCTCGACGATGACCAACGGATCGGAGATGCACTTCCGGGTGCCCCGCGCGGACTTCGACGTGCACCCGGGCGACGCCGTCTTCGAGGGGGCCTACATCGACGTGATGGATCTGCATCAGCAGGCGTTCGACGTGCCCATCCTCATGGAGATCGGGCACTGCATCTTCTCCGACCCCCCGGGCGGCGCGGTGGAGCCCGTCGACTGCGAGACCCCCCGGGCGGTGTATCGCCACGCCCGCGACACCTACGGCCGGGGGCGGATCGGGGTCGCGGTGTGGAACTGCGCCGAGCGCTTCTGGTGGGGGCCGGGCGCCATCGAGGATCAGACCCGGCCGCTGCTCGAAGAGGCCGCGGCCGACGGGGTCAGCTTCGGGTGCCAGACGGTCGCCAACTTCACCGACGCCGCCTGCCGGTTCAGCGATCCGAACGTGGCCGACTACGGCGATCCCATCATGATGCCCGGCGGCGACTGCCCCGCCGGCCCGAGCTACGACCCCGAGGCGGCGTGCGTCGACACCCTGCGCTGGTTCGCCGGCGAGCCCGGCCGGGCGCCGACGAGCGTGGCCCTGCGCGGCACATGGGCCGAGCTGTGGAGCGTCGACGTGAGCGATCGGGGGGTGTATCGCACGAGCGAGGCATGCCGCGCGGCGGCCGATCTCTTCGCGCCCTGATCCCGCGCCGGGGCGTCGGCGCCCCCCTCCACCCGCGGCGCCGACCGCAGCGCGGGGATCAGGCGCCCCCTACCCCAGCAGCTCGGCGAGCGGGCCGCCGTGCGTCGCCCGCTCCGGCTCGCCGCCGAAGTCGTCGATCGGGTGGCCGACGACGTGCCCCAGCGTATTGAACACGTTCGACACCCGGGGGTTGGCCGCCTGCCCGTGCGGGGGGTAGACCAGCGTGCGGCCGCCCGTGCGCAGGCCGAGCGCGCCGCCGCCGACGAGCAGCATCGGCCAGTTGGCGGCGGTGGAGTGGTGGGCGTCGCCGTTGTCCGACATGAACACGATCGCCGTGTGGTCGAGCATCGTGCCGTCGCCCTCGGGCACCGCGGCCAGGCGGCGGGCCATGCGGGCGATCAGCTCGACCTGCCGCTCGATGACCCGGTCGAGCACCGCCCGGTACACCTCGCTCTCGGGCGCCCCGTGGCACACGCCGTGGCGCCAGGGCACCTCCTCGACCGGCACCCCGAACAGATCGGCGAGGCTGGTGTACCGGGTGTGGGCGAAGGCGTACTCCACGCTGTTGGTGATCACCATCACCGGGGTGAGATCACCGAGCAGGGCCGCGGTGGCCAGCTCGAACTGACTCGCGAGGCGATCGAGGGGGTGGGCCGCGTCGAGGGCCGCGCCGCCGTCGGGGTCGATGCCCTCCCGCTCGGCGAGCGCCCGCAGGTCGTCGCCCGCCAGCCGCAGCCGCGCCTGCTGGGCGCCGAGCTCTTCGACCGCCGCGAGGTAGACGTCGAGCTTCTGCCGCTCCCGGGCGCTGCCGACGAACTGCCGCTGCACCGCGGCGATGTCGCCCCGGGCGAAGTCGAGCAGCGCGGCCTTGCTCTCGAACTGCCGCTGCCCGGCGCCCTGGGCGATCGAGCCGAACAGCGCGGTGTGGGCGTCGATCGGGTTGACGATGATCGGCATGTCCCGGCCGGGGCCGTCGAGGCACATCCCGTACTGGAGCTGAGCCCCGGGCGACTCGGTGATCCCGAAGCGCAGCGCGGTGAACGGCTGGTCGGTGTGCAGCCGGCGCGAGAGCCAGGCGTCGATCGTCTGCCGGCGGTCCTTGGAGCACGACAGCGCCTTGTAGCCCGCCGTGTGCCCCCCGCCGGTGATCTTGCTCGACAGGCCGTGCAGCGCGACGGCGTGGGGGGTCAGGTCGACGCGGTCGGGCCCCCCGGCCAGCGCGCCCAGGCCCGGGGCCTGCGCCAGATCACCCGCCACCTCGACCATGGCGCCTCGGGGCCCACCGAGGGCCTCGCGGGCCAGCGGCGAGATCAGCGGCCGCCCGTGCAGCCCGTTGCCGGTGATGACGAAGACGACCCGCCGGGGGATCTGCCCGGCCTCCTGGGCCGCGGCCCCCCGCACGAAGGGCATCAACAGCCCGGCCCCGGCGCCGAGGCCCAGGGTCTCGAGGAAGCGGCGGCGCGTATGCAGGACACTCATCGCATGGCCTCCATGGGCCCGTCGGCCGGAGCAGCGGTCACCCGGCGGTAGAGGAAGGCGTCGGACTGGAACAGGGCCACGAGCATCTCGACCATCGAGCCGTCGGTGCCATCGTAGGCCGCCTCCATCTGCTCGAGGGTGCACGCGTCGGCGTAGGACTCGTCGCGGCCCATGAAGTAGCGGAACGACTGCCGGATGAAGCAGCGCTTGACCCGGGGCGAGCGGGCGAGGTGCTGCATCAGGTCGACGGCGCTGTCGACCTCGAGCCCGGCGGTGAGCACCGGATCACCCGCCGGCACCACCGGCAGCCGCACCGCGCCGTTCGGCGGCGCGCCGTGGTCGTCGGTGCGCAGGTAGCCGGCGTGGTTGTAGATCTCGAAGGTGTAGCCCAGCGGGTTCATGAAGACGTGGCACCCGGCGCACTCGGCGCGGGCGTCGATCTGGCTCTCGAGGCGATCCCGGGCCGAGCGATCGGTCGTCGCCGGGTCGAGCATCGCGTCGACCGTGATCGGCAGCGGCGGCACCTGCCCGCACAGCAGCTCCTCGTAGACCCACTTGCCGCGGTGGATGGCGCTGGGGTCGTTCTCGAAGTTGCCCCCGTGGGCCCCGAGCCACGCCGGGTGGGTCAGCACGCCGGCCCGCTCGTCCGGGGGCATCGGGTACCACCGCTCGGCGGGCGGGCCCTCGACCGGGCCGGTCTGCGTGACGTCGATGTTGTACATGAAGCCGGCGTACATCGGCTGGTGCTCGAAGTAGTCATCCCCGGTGATGGGCGGCACCAGGTACTCCCGGGTGGTCAGCAGCTCGCCGAGCACGTCGACGTCGCGGCTGACGACGCGGGCGATGATCGCGTCGAGATAGTTCGCCAGATCGGCGCCGCTCTGGGCCCGGTCGACATACGTCCGATAGCGCCAGCGGGCGTCGCCCCGCGCGCCCTCGAACGCCGTCGTCGCCTCGGGGGTGTCCTTGAAGATCGTGGCCACGTCGGCATAGCCCAGCCACTCGCGGAAGAAGCGGCGCAGCTTGGGCGAGGTCCAGAACTCGTCGTGGAAGCCGGTCGAACCCAGCGGCCGATCGCTGGGGTGCACGTCGGGCTCGGCGAGGGCCGGGTCGGATCCGGCCAGGTGCCGCCGCACGAGGCGGGCGATGACATCCGGCTGGCTGATGACACCCTCGATGGCCGCGCCCTCGATGTCGGCGAGCTGCACCGCGTGATCGTAGCCGTCGCTGTTGTGCCCGCCCTTCGACAGCCCGGCGGCGTGATCGGTCAGGGCCAGGGACAGCGCCCCGGCGATCTCGTCGTCGGTGAGCAGGCGCCGGCCGGCGGGGTCGTCGATCTCTTCGCCCACCTCGGAGCGGAAGACCGCCGCCGCCATCAGCCACGCCGCCTGCGAGACCATGCGGATGGTGTCCCGGCGGTCGAAGCCCTCATCGGCCTGCTCCCGGTCGACCTGACTGCGGGCGAAGGCGGCGAGGCGGGCGACCTCGTCGTCGGTCGGCGGGCGGAAGAGCACCCCGTGCTCGAGGAAGCCGCGCACATAGCTCTCGATGCACGCGTCGTCGGGATCGGCCTGCACCGGCTGATCGTTCCAGTTCCACTGAAAGCAGCGCAGGCCGGGGATCGCGTGCTGGCCGCGCAAGATGAGCAGCCGGGGGTTGCCGTTGTTGCCCTGATCGAGCCAGCCGTTGCCTGGGATGTGGCTGTAGCGCAGGTACTCCGAGAGAGTCGGGGCGTCGATGGACTCGTCGGCCGAGTAGGTCGAATAGCGGTGCTCGGCCCGGGGCAGCAGCGGCACCCGGGCGGCGGCGCCGCTGTGGATGGTGTGGCTCCACTCGCCGGCCTCGATGCGCCGGATACGGGCCTCGGAGGCCCCCGGCTGGCCGTCGCAGGTGAACAGGCGGTCCTGATCCAGCGCGTTGGGGTGGGCCGCCTCCGGCTCGGGATCCGGCTCGGGCTCGGGCTCGGGCTCGGGATCCGGCGCCGGCGGCATGACCTCGGTGTCTTCGGGGTCGGTCTCGTCGACCCCCACCGGCGTCGGCGACGGGCGCGGCTCGGGCTCGGCTTCCGGTTCGGGCGCCGCTTCGGGCTCGGGCGTCGCTTCGGGATCAGGCGCCGGCTCGGGCTCGGGCGCCGCGCCGTCGAGCGCCGCGGCGGGCTCGGGGCTGTGGCTCGCGTCGACGCAGCCGGCGAACGCCAGCGCGGCGACGAGCGGCAGCCAGCGGCGCCGCGTCGGGGGTGGTCTCATCGGCTGTCCTCATCCGCGCCCGCCGGGAGCGACCGCGGGCCGTGTTTCCACCGTGCACGGAAGAGGTTACCCACCGCAGCCGCCCGACTCAACCGCCGCGGGGCGCGCGCCGGTGACAACTGTGTGTTGCCCGGGGCGAGCGACCACCCGCGGACCCCGACGGGGTAGGATGTCGCCCCGAACCGCTGGAGAGATCCGATGACCTGCACCGCACCCGGGCGACGCGCCCGCCCCGCGCTCGTGGCCCTGTGGGCCGCGCTGAGCCTCGCCGCGTGCGACGGGGCGACGGGCGGCGGCGACGGCGAGCCGGCGCCGGGCGACTGCTGCCGACCCGACGGGCCGCCGATGACCCCGGACGGGGCGCCCGACGCCCCGGACGCCGACCCCGACGCCCCGGACGGCGCCCGCCCCGCCGACGCCGCCCCGCCCGACGCCGAGCTGCCCGACGCCCTGCCCGACGCGCTGCCCGACGCCCCGCCCGACGCCGAGCTGCCCGACGCCCTGCCCGACGCCGGCCCCGCCTGCGAGCCGCCCCCGCCCCACGTCGGCGAGCCGCTCGCCGCGCTCGACGCCTGCGGCCGGCTGACCTACGGCCTCTACGCCAACCGGGGCCAGGACGACGCCGTGCACCGGCTGCCCGACTTCTCCCACGCCGGCTACATGGGCGGCGGGGTCGCCCTGCCCGCCGTGCCCACCGTCATCGCGCTCGACCCGCCCGGGGGCGACGCCCGGGCGCTCATCCAAGACGCGCTCGACGACCTCGCCGCCCGCCCGCCCGACGCCGATGGCTTCCGGGGCGCGGTGCTGCTGCGCCGGGGCGAGTGGCCGGTCGACGGCACGCTGCAAATCACCGCCAGCGGGGTCGTGCTGCGGGGCGAGGGCCAGGGGGCCGACGGCACCGTCATCACCGCCACCCGCCGGGCCCAGCACAGCGTGATCGAGATCATCGGCGACCACCCCGCGCTGGCCGAGGTCGACGGCACCCGCCAGCGCATCACCACCCCCTACGTGCCGGTCGGCGGCCACCGCCTCGCCGTCGAGGACGCCGCCGGCTTCGCGGCGGGCGACCCGATCGCCGTCCTGCGCACCCCGAACGCCGCGTGGGTCGAGGCGCTGGACACCGCCCGCTACGGCTGGGCGCCCGACGTCTACCACATCGCCTTCGAGCGCCGGATCACCGCCATCGACGGCGACACCCTCACCCTCGACCTGCCCATCGTCGACACCATCGAAGACGGCTTCGGCGGGGGCGCGGTGTACCGGGTCGACCACAGCGGGCGGATCCAGCGGGCGGGCGTCGAAGACCTGCGGATCGTCTCCGAGTTCGCCGGGGCCCAGGACGAGCAGCACGCGTGGAAGGCCGTCCGGCTGGCCAAGGCCAGCCACTGCTGGGTGCGGGGGGTGACCGCGGTGCACCTGGGCTACGCCGCGGTCAGCATCGAAGACCGCTCGAGCTTCAACACCGTCGAAGACTGCGCCTTCCTCGAGCCGGTCTCCCAGGTCACCGGCAGCCGGCGCTACGCCTTCAACCTGGGCGGGGGCACCGGCAACCTCTTCCAGCGGTGCTACGCCGAAGAGGCCCGCCACGACTTCGTCAGCGGGGCCCGCACCACCGGGCCCAACGTCTGGCTCGACTGCTACTCGGCCCGCAGCAGCAACGACGACGGCCCCCACCACCGGTGGGCGACCGGGCTCTTGTTCGACAACACCGCCAGCCTGTACCTGCACGTCGAGAACCGGGCCGACTCGGGCACCGGCCACGGCTGGTCGGGGGCCCAGACGCTGTTCTGGAACGGCCGGGCCCGGGGCGTCCGCTGCGACGCGCCGCCGGGGGCGATGAACTACGCCATCGGCTGCGTCGGCGAGCAGCAGGAGGGCGGCTGGCGGCGGGACGAGCCGCCGGGCTGGTTCGAATCCCACGGGGCGCCGGTCGAGCCGCGCAGCCTGTACCTGCAACAGCTCGCCGACCGGCTCGGCCCCGCGGCCGTCGAGCGCGTCACCCTGCCCGAGCAGCGGGCGGGCCGGATCTGGGATCTGCTGGCCGGCTGGGCCGGCGAAGGCCGCATCGAAGACGCCGAGCCCGTCGAAGAGCAGCCGGCCTGCGCCGACGGCATCGTCGCCGGGGACGTATGCTGCGCGGCGGCGTGCGGGGCCTGCGGCGGATCGGGCTGCGGCAGCCGCCCCGGCGGCGCCGCCGACTGCTGCGCCGGCACGATCCGCAGCGCGGGGCTGAGCTGCGCCGACCACCCGCCGCCGTGCGTGATCAGCGACTGACCTTCGAGCCCGGCGCCATCGACTCCGCGCTGGGCTGAGCCCGCCTCAGCGCCCCTCGCACCCCACCGACAGCCAGTCGTCCACGAACCGCTCACCGTCGCAGGTCTGGGCCCGATAGCCCTCGCCGCAGACATACACACAGGTCAACCCCAGCAGATCGGGGCAGGCCGCGCCCGCCGCGGCCGGGCAGCGGGGGTCGGGCGGCCGCGGCGAGACGCCGTCGCCGACGTACAGCCCGTCCCGGCACTCGCCCTCGGCGACCATCTCGAAGCCCGGCGGGCAGTAACGCTCCCGCCCGCCCCAGCAGAAAGGCCCCGCGCGGCAGGTGCGCCCCTCGGTGCACGGCGGGGTGATGTGGGCGTCGACCCCGGGGCACGGCCCGCCGTCGAGCGGAGCGAGCGGGCCGACGTCGCCCGAAGCCGGCGCGGCCTCGTCCCCGTCGTCCACGCAGCCGCAGAGCGCCAACACCAGCCCCGACAGCACCGCTCGCCTCATCGACACCCCTCGCGCGTCCGGCCGCTGCACGATAGCAGACGCCCCGTCGGCCGCCGACCCCGCATCCGCGCCGCCCGCTCACGCATCGTTGTTTCGCCTCCGGGAGTTCGCGTGGACCGCCGCACCTTCATCGCCCACCTCATCGGCTCCGGCGCCGCCGCGCTGGTGGGCTGCGACGGCGACCCCTTGCTGCACTGCCCCGCCCCGTTCCCCGACGGCGAGCTCATCGACCGCGTGCCCTTCACCGGCGGCGACCCCATCGAGTTCCACACCCCGCAGCGCGAAGGCTGGGACGGCCGGCTGTACACCGACCTGCGGCAGATCACCCCCGACCGCCCGCTGACCCCCAACCCCGAGTTCTACATCCGCACCCGGTTCCCCGACCTGCTCGACCTCGACGCCATGACCCCGTGGACCCTCGCGATCGAGGGCCTGGTCGCCGCGCCGGGCGACATCGCCCTCGATGCCCTCGCCCCGCTGGTGCGGCCGATGGGGGCCCACCTGCTCGAGTGCAGCGGCAACGGACGCCGGGGCCACTTCGGGCTGATGAGCGCCGCCGAGTGGGCCGGGATCCCGATGGTCGAGGTGCTCGACCGCGTCGAGGCCCTGCCCGGCGCCACCCGGGTCGAGATCGGCGGATTCGACCGCCACTCGCAGCCCTCGGCCGGGGGCCACTCCACCCCCGGGGCGAGCTGGATCTTCACCCGGGCCCAGCTCGAGGCGCAGGGGGCCTTCCTCGCGACCCACATGAACGGCGACCCGCTGCCCTTGGACCACGGCTTCCCGGTGAGGCTGGTGGTGCCCGGGTGGTACGGCTGCACCTGCATCAAGTGGGTCGACACCATCCGCCTGCTCGACGACGGGGCCCCGGCCACCACCCAGATGCGGGAGTTCGCCCGCCGGACCCACCAGGACGGCGCGCCGGCCCTCGCCCGGGACTACGCGCCGGCCGACATGCAGCAGGCGGCGATGCCGGTGCGCGTCGAGCGGTGGCGGGTCGACGGCCGCGCGCGCATGCGGGTGCACGGCATCCTGTGGGGCGGCGAGCGGCCCACCGACCGCCTCGCGATCCGCTTCCGCCCCGGCGACCCCTTCGAGCCCGTCGAGCTGTGCCCGCCGATGATCCAGAACCACACCTGGACCCTGTGGAGCCACACCTGGGACCCGCCCGCGCCGGGCGATTACGTCATCCGCTGCGCGATCGACGACAGGATGATTTCGACGCGGAGGCTCGATGTGGGCTATTACGATCGCTTCGTACGGGTCAGCGGCTGAGCCGGCCCCACGAACATCCCGGAGGATTCATGGCTTTTCTCATCGGAACCACCGTCTCGATCGGCCATGGGCTGTTCGACCCGATCAACCGCCTCGAGCTCGGCGCGGCGCTCATGGCGGCGTCGGCCGAGCCGAGCGGCAAGCTCAAGTGGCAGGTGGCCAAGGTGGTGCACACCGGGCCGGCCCGGGCGCCCGACGGGCCGATGGCGCTCATCTCGCTGTCGCTGCCCCGCAACCAGAACCTGCTCGTCAGCCCCGACCAGCCGCTGTACGTCGGCGACGGGGAGTGCGTGCCCGCCGAGCGGGCGCTGCTCGGCGGGGCCCCGCTCATCGACCGGGACGGCCGCCGGGTCGAGATCCTCGAAGCCAGGCCGATGGCGATGAACGGGCAGTTCTTCGAGGTCATCGTCGGCGACCTGAACAAGCCCAAGACGGTCGACGGCCACCTGATCCTGGCCGGGGGCGTCGTCTGCGGCGACGCGGCCGTCGCCCGCTACCTCATGTGACAGCGGCCCGCGATCACGGCTGATCGCAGTGCCCCTCGCCGTCGATGTGCCCCAGCGTGCCGACCTGGGCCGCCACGAAACCCCACAGATCATCGATCGAGCGGCTGCCCACCTGATAGCGGGCCTCGGCCGAGATGTCCCGGGCCTCCAGCTCGGCCCGGGTGATCACCCCGTCGTCGTCGGCGTCGCTGGCCGCGAGCAGATCGAAGACCACCTGCGGCTCGCCGCTGTCGAGATCGTCGTACAGCAAGTGATCGGCGTGGATCGTCAGCTCGGCGCCGGCCGCCCCGCCGTCCCCGACGTGGGCCTCGATCGCGCAGTCGGTGTAGCGCGACTCGCCGGCGAAGCCCCAGGCGAAGGTCTTGACCACCCCCGCCCGCTCGGCGCGCCCCTCGGCGTAGACCGCCAGCCCCCCGTCGACCATCAGCGCCACGTCGTCCGCCGTCGCGTTGCCCGCCGCCGCCGTCGGGCTGGGCCCGATCACATAATCCAGCGCGGTGTAGTGCCCGGCGGGCAGCGCGATGACCGCCACCGGGTGGCCGCCCCCGCCCGACGGCCGGGCCAGATCGAAGACCCGGGCGGTGACATCCGCCGCCACCCCGGGCACCGCGACCTCGGTGACGCTCACCAGGAACCGGTCGAACGTCACCGCCCAGCCGTCCTCGACGCAGCCGTCGCAGCCGGCCTCGCCGCCGGGGATGCCCTCCTCGATGAACGCCTCGCCGTAGATGGTGACCTCGAGATCCCCCAGGCCGGGGTCGTCATCGTCGCAGGCCGCCAGCGCGAGGGCACACAAGACCAGAGAGAACAGGGACATGCAGCGGATCATCGGGTCTCCTCCGAGGTGAGGCCGTAGTGGTCATGGGTCTGAAAGGCCCGCTTGAGCCGGTTGACCAGCGGGCTGTCGGGCGCGGCGTCGATGTGGCCGTCGCCGTCGGGGTCGAGGGCTTCGAAGTCCACCCCGTCGAAGGCGCTGTCGCCCTCGACGGGATCGGTGAGGCGCAGGGCGACGGGCAGCGTCGCGCCGTCCTCGGCGGTGGCGGGGCACGGGGCCCCGTAGATCCGGCGGTCGGCGTCCTGGGGCACCGCCACCGCCAGGGACCACACCTGCGCGCCGCGGCTCACGGTGGCCTCGATGAGCAGGTTGGCCCCGATGAGGCCATCCCCCGCCGACAGGCCGTCCTCGGGGCCGGCGGTGCCCAGCCCCAGATCGACGCCGTCGAGCGGGCCGGGCAGCACCCGGGCCTCGCCCAGCGGGCCGCCGGCCATCCAATCGACGACGTGGCGCCCGGGCAGCTCGCCCCGCACCGCGCCGCCCGCCGCGTGCCCCGGGTGGGCGTGGGCCCGGCCGACGAGCAGGGACAAGAAGCCCGGCCAGCCGGCGTGGGCCTCGCCGCCCCGGGTGAACTCCAGATCGACGAGCACTTGCCGGGCGGCGGTGGGGGTGACGGTGTAGCCCAGATCGGTCACGGTCGCGGCCACCGGGTGGGCGATCACCGGCAGCGCGAGGGGTTCGGCGTCGAGGCTGTCGCCTCCGCATCCGCCGATGGGGCCGACCAGCGCGGCGCACAGCGCGCCGGCGGCGACCCTCGTTCGAGGTCGCATGCGTCCTCCTATGCCGGCAGCGCGAGCGCGCGCCGGCTCACGGGCGCGCGATCGGCGCCCGGACACAGGATGTTCCAATGAGATCGAGCCGGGTGGCTCGCGGGAGACGCTCAGGCCGGCGGGGCTCGCGCCCGGCGGGCGGTCGGCGCCAGATAGCCCCGCAGCGGGCGATAGGCCGGCGGTCGGACCGGCGGCCCATCGGGCGGGCCGGCGACCCGGCGGGCGGGCGTGACGACCGGCGTCGGCGGCGGCGGCGCCAGCCCCAGGTGGGCCGCGCCGCCGTCGGCGTGATGGGGGTGCTCCGGCGCCCCGTCGGACGGGTGATCGTGCGCCGGGCGATCGGGATCGGCGTGCCCGTGCTCGGCGTGCTCGGCGCCGTGCGGGTGCGGGTGACCGTGATCCCCCGCCCCGGCCTCGAAGAAGACCACCGCCCCGTCCGGCGTGTGGTGGTGATCGGGCCGGTGCAGCGCCATGTGGGCCAGCGGCCCGACCACGAACGCCGCGATCGCCAGCGGGATCAGCCGCTCGATCACCGGCCGCCCCCCGCCGCTCACAGCCACACCACGAGGCTCAGCCGCCCCTGCCGCGGCGACCCGGCGAAGGCGTGGATCGCGGGCAGCGCGCTGCGCGGCCGGCTGCGATCCCACCACGACGCGAACCGGTACTCGCCCTCGCGCCACGCCGTATCGAAGACGTTCTCCACCGCCAGCTCGACCGCCACCTCGGCCCCGAAGGCCGCCCAGCGATAGCCCAGCGCCGCGTCGACCACCGCCGCCGGCGCCGCCTCGGCCCCGTCACCCAGCGGCCGGGGCCCCAGCGCCAGCAGCGACAGCCCGGCGGTGATCCCCCACGGGTGCTCGACCGCCGCCTCCAGCCGACCGAGCAGCGTCGGCACCCCCGGGATGGGCGCCCCATCGGCGAACCGGGCCTGCACCGCCGCCCCGCTGACCGCCGCGTACAGCCAGGGCCACGGCTCGAGCGCCACGTCCAGCTCGGCCCCCGCCCGGCGGGTCGCCCCCCGCTCGACCGTCGTCGCCGAGACGTGGTCGTAGATCTGCTCCCGCTCGATGCCCACCGCGAAGCCGGCCAGGGTCGCCGTCAACCCGACATCCGGCTGCCACCGGACCCCCAGCTCGCCGTGATCGGCCACCGTCACCGCCGCCGCGCCCCCCTGATAGCGATCGGCCGGCGCATCGGCCGCGGCCGGCGGCCGGACCACCGCCCGGGCCTCCGGCGGGCGCAGCCCCCGGCCGTACGCCGCGAAGAGCAGCCACCGCCCCAGCGCCAGCCGCCCCCGGACCCGCGGGGCCAGCGCGAACAGCGTCTCCCCGCCCGCCCCGTGGGCCCCGTCATCGGCGTCGAAGCGCCACCCGGCCGCCCGCACCCCGCCCTCCAGCGACAGCCGGGGCACCGGCCGCCAGCGCACCGCCGCGCTCACCGCCGCCCGCTGCCGGGTCGCCTCCAGATCGCGGTCGAGCGCCGGATCGAGCGCCCCGTCGTCCCCCAGCGGCGCCTGGGTCTGAGCGTAGTCGTCCACCGCCCAGTCCACCGCCGCCAGCAGCCGCCACCGCGGCCCCAGCCGCCAGCGCAGCCGGGTGTCGATCCCCATCGAGACCGCCCCGTGCGTCTGCCGGTGCCCGTCCCCCCGCTCGGCGTCGTCCAGGTAGCCGGTGAACCGCTCGTCCAGCCGCAGCGCGCGCCCCTGGACCCACAGCCCGGCGTCGAGCCGCAGCCCGTCCACCCGCCGGGCGAAGCGCAGCCCGCCGACCACCCGCTGCGACCGCCCGCCCGTATCGTCGGTGTAGCTGTCGGTCAGCCCCACCCGCCCCGCCTGCACGTCGTCCAGCCGGACGGCGCTCGGCAGCCCGAAGTCGGCGTGCGTCGCCGCCCCGAAGCCGGTCAGCGTGCCCCCGCCGACGCCCAGCTCGCCGCGCACCACCGCCGTCGCCCGCCGCAGATCACGGTTCTGCCCGAAGCCCGCATCCCGGGTGCCCTCGACCGCCAGCAGCGCCTCGTCGCCGGCCCACCGGGCGACCCCCCGCAGCCGCCCCGTCGTGCCGCCCTCGACCGCCACCCGCAGCCCCCGCTCGGCGGGATCGACCCCCACCCGCAGCGCGACCGACCCCGCGGTGGCGAAGTCCCCCTGCGTCACCGCGCTCACCCCCCGGGTGGCGACGATGCCCCGCACCACCTCGGGCATCACCAGCCCCAGGTCGACGTAGCCGTGCCCGTGCACGTTGCCCGGCTCGTTGAGCGGGATGCCCTCCAGCGTCACCTCGACGTCGCTGCCGTGCAGGGCGTCGAACCCCCGGATGTAGAGCTGATGCCCCTTGCCCTCGCTGCCGTGCTGCACGACGTACAGCCCGGGGACCAGCTCGAGCAGCTCATCGGCGGTGCGGGCGGGCTTCTGCTGGATGAGGCGCTGATCGACCCGATGCTCGCCGGCGGCGTCGGGCGGGGCCCGGCCGTACACCCGGATGGGGGCGGCGGCCGGCTCGGCCGGATCCGGCGCCGCGGCGCAGACGGCCGGGGCCAGGAGCAGGGCGGTGATGCGGAGGGCGCGGAGCACGCCCGATGATGGGCCGGGGCGCCGATCGGTTCAAGGCGGGTCGGGCGCGGGGCGCCCGAGGCGATGGCCGGCGCGCCCCGGCGGCGGCCTGTTTTTGCGCGGCGCGCCGGAAAAAATGCCGGCGCCGGTCCACTCGGGTGACGGCTTTGACACCAAAGTGCCGGCCGCGCGACCGGCGCGCGGCGCGTCTGGCGAGGCGAGGCCGGTCGGTGGCCCGATCCGGCGGGGCGCTGCCGTCTTCGAGCCGGGGGCACCCCCCCGATCGGCCATCGCTCTGCCGCCCGGACCCCCCGCGAGGGGGGGTGGGCGACAAACGGAGCGGGCCGGTCGACCGTTCGAAGCAGGCGCCGCGAATGCCGGGCGGGGCCCTCGCGAGGCCATCGAGGCCGCAAAGCAATGGCGCGCCGCGCCCCCCGGGCAGGCTCGGACGGGCCATATCTCTGCCGAAACGCGGCCAGCCCGGGGGCGATGACGGGGCGCGCGTCTGCCGGGACCGGGCCCCCGACCGGCGCCGAGCGCGGGCGGCGCTGCGCAGACCGGGGGGTCGGCGGGCAGTTTTGTGTCAAAGCCGTCACCCGAGGGGACCAGCGCCGGCATTTTTTCCGGCACGCCGCTCACGAACAGGCCGCGGCCGGAACATCGGCGCCATCGCCCTCGCGATCGCGCCCGGCCCGGGGGCATCGACCGGCAGACACCCCCCCGATCCGAGACCCCCGCCGGGCATCGCGCAGGCCCGGCCCACCCCACGGACGCCGTCGGCCGGGCCCGGCGGGGCCCCCACCGACCCTCGGATTCCAACCTGACTGAACGATTACGATCCGGATCCGGAAAAAGTGGATGGCACCGGGATTTCTTCTTGCGTACCGCGCCAGAAGTCCCCACCTTGGTCACACTTGTTCATGACGACGGGCCCCAATGCCCCTTTTCCCTCTCATAGACCCCCAGGAGTGTCACGATGAACATCAAGACCATCGATCGGGTGCGCAAGCTGCGGCGGCAGGTCGCCGGGCGCATCGTGCAGGCCACCGACGACGTGCAGCGGGCGCTCGACGCCGCCCGCCACCCGTGGCTGGTCCCGCTGATCGAGGCCGCCCAGCGCGACGCGCGGGCGCAGCTCGAGATCACCTTGCGCCGTCAGGCGCAGCAGGTGGCCCGCAACGAAGGCCGGGCGGGTGAGACCGACGCCGAGACCGACATCGTGCTGGCCACGATGCACGACACCGCGAAGCGCTACGCCCGCCGCATGGCCCAGCACCCCAAGGGCAAGGCCGGCAAGCGCATCCTGCGGGTGTGCTTCCGCCGGGGCCTCGCCGCGGTGATCAACGCGCCCTACGAGGAAGAGGTCGTGCTCGCGGAGTACATCCACGAGCAGGCGACGACGGCGCTGGCCGATGACTTCCGGCTGCTGGGGCTGAGCGACGCGGTGGACGAGCTGGGGCGGCTGGTCCCGCAGTTCCGCGACGCGCTGGCCATGGAGGATCGCATCAGCGCGGCCGAGGTGGCCGCGGCCTACGAGGCGATGCAGGTGGCGTGGTTCCGGCTGGCCTTCGGCGTCGTCGCGATGGTGGACGACGCCGAGGCCCAGGCGGCGCTGCTGGCCCCGATCTTCGACCAGGACGACCGCCTCGCCGCGGTCTACGCCGCCCGTCGCAGCGGGCAGCCGATCGCCGAGGCGCTCGACCCCGACGCCGAGGCGCTGCTCGAGGCCGAGGCCGAGGCCGAGGCCGCCGCCCGGGCCGAAGAGGTCGCCGCGGGCGTCGAGGGCGCCCGGGCCGAGGGCGAGGGCGACGTCGAGGTCGACGATGAGCCGATCGGCGACGCGCCGGACGCCGAGCCGCCGGTCGGGGCCGACGCGCCCGAGGCCGACGGCGGCGCGGCCGAGGGTGACCAGCCGCGGCCGCTGCGCCCCCTGCCCCGCTCGGACGTCGAGGGCTGATCAGGGTTCGCCGAGGTCGAACACCCCGAACTCGACGAGGTGCCACGCCGCGCCGCTCTTCGCCACCGTGAAGTAGGGCTGCTCGCCGTAGCCAGTCCCGAAGAAGACCTGCACCCGCGCCCCGTCCCCCTGCCCGTTCCACATGAGCTGCCCCGGATCGGGCCCCACCGTCTTCGCCCACAGCGGCGCGACCACCTGCATCACCGCCTTGCCTTCGAGCGCCGCGCCCAGCGCCTCGGCGGTGTACTGCGCCGCCCCGATCTCGAGCCCCGCCGGGCCCAGCGTCGACTTCAGCATCGCCGCGTCGTCCCGGGCCACCGCCCGCCCGACGGTCATCGCCACCGCGGCCGCCGCCGGGTCGACGCCGGGGAAGGCCTGCCCGGCGCGGGTCTCGATCGCATTGGGCCCGTCCCCCGCCCGCAGCGACCCGCACACCTCGACCCACTGCGCCATCTGGTCGCAGGGGCACTTGAACACGTCGCAGGTGAGGGCGGCCGGCTTCGACCAGCCATGAGCCATGCACTCCCCGGGGCGCCAGCGCTGCACGACCGACCAGTGATCGGGCCCGTGGGCATGGGTGCCCTCGACCTCGAACCGGTCGTGGAACCGGGCCATGGCCTCGGCCGACGCCAGCCGGGGCGGCGGCACGGCGACGGCCCGGACCGAGGCGCCGCACCCCCGGGGGCCGATCTGCACCTGGGGGATCTTCACCGTCAGCCCGTCGCGGTCGGTCTCGTCGGCGGATGATCCCGCGACGGCGGCGCCGGGCGGAGCGTCGATGGTGCCCTTCAGGCCGTACTGCCCGAGGTCGATCCGGGTCCAGCCGGCCTTCGGCGGGGGCGCGGCGGGCGCCTCGGGCTCGGCCGGCGCCTCGGGTGCGGGGGCTTCGGCCGGGGGGGTGTCGGCGCCGGGGGACTCGACGTTCGGGGCCTCGGCGTTCGGGGCGTCGGCTCTCGGAGCGTCGCGGGACGACTTGCAGGCGGTCATCAGCGCGCACAGCGCCAGGGCGCCGAGCAGGCGCCGGGTCGAGCGGTCGGGCATGGGATCCTCCGCGCCATCGAGCCGGCGCCCGTCGAGTATGCGAGATGCCAGCCCGAGGCGCGAGCCCGGGCGGCCTTGCGGGGTGGGACGTGGCGCGCCTGCGATCCATCGCACAGGTGTGCGCGCTTCAAGGGCCGCGTTGAAGCTGCGCGACATCGAGGCGGGGATCGACGACCCGGGCTACGGCGCTCGGGGGGCGCGCACGAGCCGGAAGCCGACGAAGGGGACCCGGCCGAGGGGCCACCTGTAGTTGCGAAAGGCCGAGCGGGCGTAGCGGGCGGAGTTCGCGAACGAGCCGCCGCGGACGACCCGGCCCTGGCCGGAGGGCGGGCCCAGCGGGTCCGTCGCCGGGTCGGCGCTGTAGGCGCCGTACGCGTCGTGGCACCACTCGGAGACGTTGCCGTGCATGTCGAAGAGGCCCCATGGGTTGGCTGCCTTCTGCCCGACGGGCTGCGTGCGACTCCCGCTGTTGGCGGCGTACCAGCCCAGGGCGTCGAGGTGGGCGTCCGTGTCGCCGGTCGCGTATCGACCCGTCGAGCCGGCGCGAGCGGCGTACTCCCATTCGGCCTCGGTGGGCAGCCGGTAGCCCGGGCAGTCGAGGCCGGCGAAGTCCGTCCCCGCACAGCGCCCGAGGCCTTCCGTGCACCCGCGCAGCCGATAGCACGCCGGCAACCCCTCGTAAGCGGAGCGGGCGTTGGCGTAGGCCGCCGCCCCGTACCAGCTCACCTTCTCCACCGGGCAGTCGTCGCACCCGTCGAAGCCCGACGGCGAGGTGCCCATGAGCGCCCGCCACTCGGCCTGGGTCACCTCGTGCGCCTGAACCCACAGGGGGCGGGTGAAGGTGACCGGATGCTGCGGGCCCTCGTTCGGCTGTCGGCCGACCTCACCGGGCGGGGAGCCCATCATGAAGTCGCCCGGGGGTACGGTCTCGAAGCCTTCGGGCGCCGCGCGCCGAGCGGCCTCGGTCGACAGCCAGCCGCCCCGGCCGGCGCGCGGTGGACGATGGTCGGTGTCGTCTGCCGTCGGCGAGTCGAAGCCGCCGGGCGCGTCGCCCGGGGGAACGATGGGATCAACCTCGTCCGCGAAGGCATCGTCGATGGCATCCCGCTCGGCAGGCGGCCTGCCCGGCGGCGCACCGTCGGGGCGCAAGGGGTCGAGCGAGCCCGGGTCGGATGGCTCGGGTGTCTCTGGCGCGTCGGCCGGGGGCCACGTCACCGCGCTGGCGACCGTGAAGACGATGGTCAGCGCGGCGAAGATCACGATGATGAGCAGCAGCAACCGGTTGGGGCCGAGGAACTCCCGCAGCCCGACCGAGACACCGAGCACCGCCAAGAACAGGGACGCCAGGTAGCCGTACTTCGCCGCCCCGGCGCCCGCCTCCCCCGCCGGATCGGCCAGCGCGATGCCCACCACGCCGATGATACCAGCCACGACCAGCGCGATCGGGACGACCCGGCCGAAGAGCGCCCGCGGGGCCGTCTCGGGCATGCTCTTCGCCGGGGCCAGATCGTCGGACCACCGCGGCGGCCGGCGATCCCAGCGGGTGTAGGACTCGACCCACTGCTCGGCGAAGGTGGCCGCCTCGCGGGTCCGGCCGCGGTCGACCATGTAGCGGGCGTTGGCCAGCCAGAGCGACAGCGGAGGCGGGGTGTCGTCGCCCGGGGGCTCGGCGGCGAGCGTCTCGAGGTCGCTGCGGAGCTGGTCGGCCGGCTTCTTGTACAGCTCGAGCTGCGCGCGCAGGCCGGGGTCGACGCCGGCGAGCAGCCGGTCGCGGCGCGGGCCGTCCATGCCGCAGTTCTGCGCGGCGCGCACCAGCCGGTCGATCGTCTCGGCGTCGAGCGGGGTCATGCCTGCGAGTATGGGAGCGCCGCCGCCACGAGGGCAAGCGCCAGGCCATTACACCGGTATGACCCGGCGCGCCCGGCGCCGGGCGACGGCCTCGACCGTGGACCCTGGGAGCGCAATACTCGGGCAGGCGGGGGCCGACTGCCGGGTGATCACGCCGGGCGGGACCACCGGCGACGTACGCCGATCAGGAGCAGCAGCCACCACGCGTTCGACGGCAGCGCACCCGGGGCGGCGGTGCAGCCGTCGTCCTTCGAGCCGGGGCAGTGCTGCAAGCGCTCGGCGGTCGGGGCCCGCTGCTCGATCAGGATCGCGCAGCGCTCTTCCCGGCTGCGGGCCTCGAAGGGGCGGTCGTCGACCGGGTCGCAGGCGTCGTTGATGCCATCCCCGTCGAGGTCGGGCTGCTCGGGATCCGCTGTGATCGGGCAACCGTCGATCTCATCGCCGACGCCATCCCCGTCGTCGTCCTCGTCGCAGGCGTCGCCGATGCCGTCTTCGTCGGTGTCGGTCTGATCGTCGGCGAGCCGCGGGCAGACATCGGCGGCGTCCGGGGTGCCATCCTCGTCGTCGTCGGGATCGCACACGTCGCCGAGGTCGTCGCCGTCGAGGTCGGCTTGATCGGGGTCGTGGGCCAGCGGGCAGAGGTCGAACGGGTCGTTGACCCC
>JAUHYW010000171.1 GCA_030426085.1 bacterium
GTCGTGGCCGAGGTCGAATGGGTCGACCACGATCTGCAGGTGCAGATGGGGAGCCCAGTCGCCGTTGCGGGGCGGGGCTCCCACCCGCGCCACGCGGTCGCCGGGGGCGAGCCGGTCGCCCGGGCGCAGGCGCTCCAGCACCTCGGGGTCGAGGTGACCCCAGAGGGTGAAGAACACGGGGGCATCGGCGGGCTCGTGGCGCAGCAGTACGACCGGGCCGTAGTCCTTGGGCGCAGCGTTGTCGGCCACGGCCGCGACCACGCCGGCGATCGGGGCGTGCAGCGGCACCCCGGCCGGCACGAACAGGTCGATGCCGAGGTGGATGGTGCGGTGCTCGTCGGTGGCGTGATCGCCATCGGTGAAGGCCGGGCCGAGGTAGATCGGGCGCGCCTCGTCCCAGCGACCCACGCCGACCGAGGCGCCGGCACGCGCCATCGCCCGGTCGATCAGCGCGCCCATCGGACCGGTCTCCAGATTCGCGGGATCGGCCCCCAGCATCGGGCTGCCCACGCTCAGGTCGAGGATCGTCGACTGCCACGCCGCTCCATCGGGTGCATCGGCCGGGGCGAGGATCGGGGCGACCCGTCCGGCCGCGGCCTCCCTCTCGATCCAGCCGCTCACGGCCGACGACTGCGGAAAGGCCGGCCGGCCGCAGGCGTCGCGGATCCGCGCGGTGATCCAGCGCGGGTGGAGGGTGTCGAGGGCCGCCAGCAGCGCCCGGGCCGGGGCCTGACTGATGGTGGCGTACGCGTCGTCGGGCCGCGCCGCCGATCGCCGGGCTGCATGCACCAGGCTCACCGCCAGGCGGGTGCGCACGAGGTCGCCGACCACGGCGAGCTCGGCGTCGGAGAGGGGGGTGATCTCGTGGTAGCCGGCCACCACCGCCCCGATCGCGCCTACCGGATCGGGGGTGCCGAAGGCCGCATAGGCCGCTGCGATCGCCGGCTCGCACACCCGCCGGGTGCGGATCATGTCGCCGAAGTCGAAGAGGCCCTCCACACGCACCGGATCGGCGGCGGGCCCGACCACCACGTTGTGGTCGTTGGCGTCGGCATGGATCACCGCTGTCGGCAGGTCGGCGAGCCGCGCCTCCAGCTCCGGCCAGCGCTCGACGACGCGAGCCACCTGCGTGCGGACCAACGGGTCGCGGAGATCGTCGAGCGCGTCGGCGAGCCAGCCGGCGCGCGCGGGATCCCACCCGTGGTCGCGGTCGAGCAGCGGATGGTCGAGGCCGTCGAACGCCCGGTCGAGCCGCGCGAGGAGGCCGCCGAGGTCTCGAAGAACCGAGGTCCGCCGCGGCCGCACGTCGAGCAGCGACCGCCCCTCGAGCCAGCTCACCCGCCAGACGCGGCGCAGCGCACCCCCCACCTCCACATCCACCCAGTCCCGCCCGTCGGCCGTCGGCAGCACGCGCGGCACCGGCAGCTCCGGAGCCACCTCGGCGACCCGCGCGAGGGCGGCCACCTGAAGCTCCACCAGCGCCGGATCGGTGTGCTCGGGCAAGGTGAGCTTGAGCACCGACCGCTCCCCCTCGACCTCGACCGCCACGTTGCGGTCGTACTCGCCATCGAGCTCGGCGAAGCGCGCGCCGGTCTGACCGTACAGCTCGGCGAGGAGAGAGTGGAGGACGTCGATGGAGTCGGACATGGGTCGTCGGCAGAAGGGAAAGGCCCGTCGACACCCATGCTACCGATGCGCCGCGCGCTTCGTCAGGTCTTCCCCTCGAAGCACCGCCCCCTACGCCTTCGCCGAAACCTCGGGCAGCACCTCGCGCAGATAGCGCCCCGTCACGCTTTCCGGCACCCGCGCCACCTCTTCGGGGCGCCCCGTGGCCACGATCCGCCCCCCGTCCCGTCCCGCGCCGGGGCCCAGATCCACGATCCAGTCGGCGGCCTTGATCAGGTCGAGGTTGTGCTCGATCACGAGCACGGTGTGCCCGGCGTCGACGAGTCGGTCGAGCACCCGCAGCAGCTTGCCGATGTCCTCGCCGCCGAGGCCCGTGGTGGGCTCGTCGAGCAGGTAGAGGGTGCGCCCCTTCTTGCCGGCCACGCCGGCCAGCTCCCGGGCGATCTTCAGCCGCTGCGCCTCGCCGCCGCTCAGCGTCGGGGCGGCCTGCCCGAGCCGCAGATAGCCGAGGCCCACCTGCTGCAGGTGCCACAGGATCTGGCCGAGCTTGTCCTGCTTGAGAAAGAACCGGATCGCCTCGTCCACCGTCAGCTCGAGCACCTGGGCGACATCGAGTCCCCGAACCTTCACCTCGAGGGTCTCGGGCTTGTAGCGGCGTCCCTTGCACACCTCGCAGGCCACGTACACGTCGGCCATGAAGACCATCTCGATCTCCACCTGCCCCGCCCCGTTGCAGGCGTCGCAGCGGCCCCCCGCGGTGTTGAAGCTGAAGGTGCCGGGCGTATACCCCCGCTGGCGCGCCAGGGGCTGCGCGGCGAAGAGCTTCCGGATCTCGTCCCAAGCCTTGATGTAGGTGACCGGGTTGGACCGGGGGGTGCGCCCGATC
>JAUHYW010000050.1 GCA_030426085.1 bacterium
CCGACCCCGAGCAGCCCGATCTCGACGGGGACGGCATCAACGACGCCTGCGACCCGGTCGACGACCGCCCGTTCGAGGCCCGCAGCCGGGAAGAGCGCTGCGCGATCCTCATCGAGCAGCGGGCGCCGACCGCCGACCGCTTGCGGCACTGCCCCCGCTCGAAAGACGACGGCTGCACCGCCGCGCCGGGCGACGGCCCGTCGAGCGGGTGGTGGCTGCTCGTGCTGCTCGGCCTCGCTCGGCGGCTGTCCGGCAGGCGAACGCAGGGGAAGGAGCCGGCTCGATGAAGCGGCCCCGGGTCGGCGCCGCCGAGCGCCGGCTGCGGTGATGGCCCGCGGCGTCCGCGGTGGGTCCTGCGGCGCCGGGCGGGCGTCTGCTGTATCATGTCGCGCCGCCGTCCCCCCGGGGCGGCTCTGCCGTGTCCGGAGAGCTGATGTCCGAGCCCATCACCCCGTCCGGTCGACGCCGCTGCGCGGTCTTCCTCGCGATGCACGTCGCCGTCTTCGTCGCCCTGTTCCTCGTCGAGATCGAGCTCAGCGCGTGGATCGCGTGCGCTGCGCTCTTCGTCGGCCGCATGTGGGGCATCACCGCCGGCTACCACCGCTACTTCTCCCACCGCACGTTCAAGGTGAGCCGGCCGGTGCAGCTCGCGTTGGCGTGGGTCGCGATGAGCAGCTCCCAGCGGGGCGTGCTGTGGTGGGCGGCCCACCATCGGCAGCATCACCGGCGCGCCGACCGGGAAGGGGATCCCCATTCGCCGGTGACCGACGGCTTCTGGCGGTCGCACCTGTACTGGGTGTTCGAGGAGAAGAACTATCGGACCGACCTCGATCGGGTCGGCGATCTGGCGCGCTTCCCGGAGCTGGTCTGGCTCGACCGCCACTGGTGGGTCCCGCCGGCCAGCCTCGCCCTGGCGCTGGGGCTGCTCCTGGGCCTCGACGGGGTCATCGTCGGCTTCGGCCTGAGCACGGTGCTCCTGTGGCACGCGACCTTCCTGGTCAACTCGGTGTGCCATGTGCTCGGCCGGCGGCGGTTCGAGACGGCCGACGCGTCGACCAACAACTGGCTCGTCGCCGCGCTGACGCTGGGTGAGGGCTGGCACAACAATCACCACCACCTGCCGTCGTCGGCCCGCATGGGCGTGGCGTGGTACGAGCTGGATCCGACGTGGTGGTCCATCCTGGCGATGGAGAAGCTGGGGCTGGCGACCGACGTGCGGTTGACCGAGCCCCGATCGCGGCGGGTCGACATCCGGCGGGATCGGAGCTGGATCGGCTGGGTCCTGCGGCTCCTGGGCGCCCGGCGGGCGTAGCTCGAATCAGTCGTCGGCGCTCTCGGCCATCGGCATCCGGGGCGCGTTGCGCCCGGCCGAGCCGATCCACGGGCGCACCGGGGCGTCGGCCAGCTCGGGCGCGGCGTCGCCGAGCAGCGGATCGGCGAGCAGATCCATCGGATCGGCCGCCGGGCCGCCGCCGCCGGTCGGGGCCTCGTCTTCGGCCGCCTCCACCGCGCCGGGCGCGGCTTCGGTCTCTTCATCACCCGGCTCGTCGGCGAAGACGCCGTCGAGGTCGGTCGCTGTGGCCGGGCCATCCTCGGCCATCTCGTCGGCCACCGGAGCCGGCGCGGCGGCCATCGGCTCGGGGGGCGGCGCGCCCCGCCCGCGAGGCTTCGGGGTCCGCTTGGGCGGGGGCCGGCGGGGCCGGCGTCGGGCCTCGCTGCGCTCGGGGGCCGCGGCTCCTTCCCGCGCGGCGCGCTCGGGGGCCGCAGCTCGATCCGCGGGGGCCTTCTGAGGGGCGTGGGCCACCACTTCACCGACGTCCGGCGCCCGATCGGCGGCCGCGTCCCGCTCGGCGTCCTCGGCCGCCGCGTCCGCCGCCCGGACCGCCCGCCACAGCGCGTCGCGATCGAGGTCGGGCCGGGCCAGCGCCGCCGCCAGTCGCTCGCGGGCGATGGCCCGATCCCGGGCGACCGCCGCGTTCTGGGGGTCGGTCTGCGCCAGCCGCCCCAGCATGCGCCCCGCGGTGCGCCAGGCGACCGCCGCGGCGACCGCGTCCCCCTGCCGCTCGCTCAGCTCGCCCCGCTTGATGTGGGCCACCGCCAGATCGTGGCGGGCCCGGATCCCGCCGTCGGCTTCGGCCAGCCGGCCCGCGTCGCGCAGCGCGGCGGCGACGAGCGGCTCGGCCTCGGCGAGCGTGCCCATCGCCATCAGGAGATCCGCCCGGCGCCAGCGCGCGAGGTTGAGGTCGCGCACCCAGGCGGCCTGCGGGCTCTGGCGGTAGAGGTCTTCGAGGTCGGCGACGACCCCCCGCATCGCCCGGGCGGCGGCGGCGGTCTGGCCCAGCGCGCCGAGGGCGTCGGCCATCTTCAGCCGCCCGATCGCCGCGTCCCGCCGCCAGCCGAGGTGGGTCGGGTTGGCGGCGAAGGCCCGGGTGAAGCGATCCATGGCCTCTTTGTACTGCCCCAGCGCGGCCCGGGCTCGCCCCCGGGCCGACTCGACGTCGCCCAGGCGCTCGTGGCTGACCCCCAGCCCCCGGACCCACGACAGGTTGTCGGGGCGGGCGCCGACCAGCGCCTCGCGCAGCGCGCGCCCCTCGCCGTAGGCCGTCATCGCGCCGTCGAGGTCGCCCCGGTCGAAGCGCACGTCGCCGATCCGGTCGTGGGCCTCGGCGGCGGCCACCCGCCAGCGGGCCTCGCCCGGATCGGCCTCGCGCAGCGCCGCCCGCTCTTCGAGCGCCTGGCGATACAGCGCCTCGGCCCCGTCGGGATCACCGCCGCCCGCCAGCAGGTCGCCTCGGGCGACGCGGGCTACGCTGCGGGTGTAGCGCGCCTCGGGGTCGCCCGCGGCCAGCGCCGGCGCGAGGTGGTCCAGCGCCTCGCGGATGCGGGCCCCGGCCAATCCCCGGTCGCCCCGCTGTCGGTCGAGGGCGGCGACCTGCAACGCGCTGCGGGCCAGATCGAGGCGGTTGTCCGGGCTGGGGTCGGCCTCGGCCAGCCGCCGGCGCAGGTCGTGGGCTTCGACGGCGGCGGCCCGGGCGTCGGCGGCCCGGCCGCGGGCCTCGGCCATCCGGGCGATGAGGAACTGCGTGCCGGCTCTGCTGCGGGCCCGGGCCGGCTCGGCGGCCGGGTCGAGGGTGTCGCCAGGGCCGGCCTCGACGTGCTCGGCGACCCGATCGACCACCCGGTCGAGCAGGTCGAGGCGTCCCAGCGGCTCCAGCGTCTGCCGCAGGTCGCCGACCATGTACTGCACCAACCCCTCGGCCTGATCCCGGGCGGTCATCGCCGCGCTCTCGGCGGCTCGGGCCTCGGCCTCGGCGCTCTGCGCCCGGTCGCGCTCGGCCCGCACCCCGAGGTAGGCCCAGATGCCCAACCCGATGAGCAGCAGCGTCGCGACCGCGGCGATCGTCAGGCTCACCAGGTGCCGCTTCGCGAAGCGGGCCAGCACGTCCCGCAGGCTGTAGCGATAGGCCCGCACCCGGTCGCCGATGAGGAAGGCGCCCACCTCGGCGGCCAGCGCCCCGGCGTCGGGGTAGCGCGCGCGGCGGTCGCGCTTCAGCGCCCGCTCGACGACCGCCGCCAGCTCGGGCGGGGCATCGGGGGCCAGCGCGCGGACGGGCGTCGGGTCTTCCCGCAGCACCGCGGTCAGCACCGCCACCGCGTTCTCTCCGGCGAACGGGCGCTGGCCGGTGAGCAGCTCGTAGAGCATCACCCCCAGGCTCCACACGTCGGTCGGCGGGCCCAGGTCGGGCTCGCCGTGGGCCTGCTCGGGGCTCATGTACAGCGGCGTGCCCAGGATCGAGCCCTCGGCGGTGGCCGCCGGATCGGCGGTGGTGGACGGCCCGGCGTCGACGGTGCGCTCGATGTCGTCGCCGTCCACCGGCCGGGCCAGCCCCCAGTCGAGCAGCACCGTCTCGCCGAACTCGCCGAGCATCACGTTGCCCGGCTTCAGGTCGCGGTGGATGACCCCCCGGGCGTGGGCGTAGGCCACCGCGTTGCACAGGTCGACGAAGTGCTTGAGCAGCGCCAGCCGGTCGCTCAGGCCGTCGCACGCCGCCAGGGCCTCGCTCAGCGTGCGCCCCCGGACCACCTTCATCGTGTAGTACAGCGTGCCGTCGGGGCGCTGACCCAGCTCGTAGACCGGCACGATGCCCGGGTGCTCGAGCTGCCCGGTGATGCGGGCTTCGCGCAGGAACCGGGTGAGCACCAGCGCGTCCCGGCCCGAGCCCGCGCTGCCCGCCGCGGGGCGGGAGAGCAGCTCCTTGAGGGCGACCTCCCGGCTGAGGTGGGCGTCGCGCACGACGAGCACCCGGCCGATGCCGCCCCGCCCCAGCTCGTTGTCGGCCCGGTCGGGTCCCGGCGGGGTGTAGCGCCCGGGCTGCTCGCGGGTCACCGTCATGCTCGGATCGGCGCCCGGGGCGCCGGCGGCCGCGTCGAGCGTCTGATCCAGCGTCACGTCGAGTTCGTCAGCAGCCATGGGTCCGTCCGATGGATGTGAGGTGGGTCGGGTGCCACGCCGGGCGAGGTGCCGGATGCCATGCCGGAGAGCGCGCCTGCGATGCCATCGATCCCTCCCCGGGGTCGCGTCAGGCGACCCGCCCCTCGGCCCGGGTCTCGTCGGCCTCCCCGATCAGGCCCAGCCGGGTGTATTGGTCCACCGCCAGCCGGCGGGCGGCGGCGGCCCGGTCGCTCTGCCCGGCGCCGTCGGCCAGCCGGGCGGCGAGCCGCGCGCTGCGGGCCACGTCCCGGTGCACATAACGCCCCTGGCGCAGCGGGTCGAGGCAGGCCCACTGGGTGTCCCAGCTCGACCAGTGGCCGGCGTGCGCCGCGCACGGCAGCAGGCTCACCCGGGCCAGCACCGTCGCCAGCCAGGCGTCGGCCCGGGCCGCCTCGCGCAGCGCGACCACGAACCGGTTGCGGGCCTCGTCGAAGCGCCCGGCGTCGAGCATCGTGCGGCCCAGGTTGATGGCATAGATCGGGCCGTCGGCGTGGCCCAGCTCGCGGGCGATGTCATGGGCCACCCGGTAGTGTTCGGTGGCGACGTCGGGCTGGCTCAGCGCCCGGTGGATCTCGCCGAGCAGGTTCGAGACCAGCATGACATCGGTGCGCATGCCATGGTCGACAAAGGCATCCCGGGCGGCGTTGGCGTGGGTCCGGGCCGACTGCACCTTGCCCCGATACAGCGCGATCGACGCCCGCCGGAAGCGCCGCAGCCCGCGCTCGCGGGCGTCGTCGGCGGGGCCCGGCAGCCGCTCCACGGCGTCGAGCACCGCCTCGGCCTCGGCGTAGCGGCCGATGCCTTCGAGCACCGCGCACAGCCAGCGCGCCGAGCGGGCCACCAGCATCGGATCGCCGGCCTTGCGCGCCGCCGACATCGCCCGCCTCAGTTGCACCGTCGCCGCGACCGCGTCCCCCTCGGTGCGCAGGAGCTGGCCCAGCGCGGCCCGGGCCCGGACTTCGGCCGGCCGCTGCCCGGCGGCGAGGGCGTCGGCCAGCGCCCGCTCGGCGTGGCGCCGGGCGTTGCCCCGGCCGAGGTGGGCCGTCACCCAGGCCCACACGCTGCGCAGCTCGATGGCCTCGGGCGAGTCGGGCGCCCGCCCGAGCCGCCGCAGCACCCGGGCCCCGTCGAGCACGAGGCGGCGGGCGGCGGGCAGATCTTCGCGGATCAGGGCCTCCCGGGCGCCGGCGATGACGAGGGGCAGGGCCTCGGCCGGCTCGCCGGCGGCGGTCAGGTGCTCGGCGAGGCGCCGGGGGTCGGCGTCGTCCCGGCCGCGCAGCATGCCGGCGATGTGTCGGTGCCACTGCGGCCGTCGCCCGGCCCGCTGCGCCCGCCGCTCGAGGGCCTCGCGCAGCAGCCCGTGGTTGAACGCCCACCGGCCGCCGCCCACTGTCTGGATCAGCCGCCCGTCGAGCAGCCGCTCCAGCGCCCAGCGGACCTCTTCGGTGCTGACGTCGGCCAGCTCGCAGGCCCGGGTCCACTCGCTGACCTTGACCTCGTTGCCCAGCAGCGCGGCGATTTCGAAGGCCCGCAGCGTATCGGGCCGGAACGGCGCCAGCACGTCGTTGATCCGGGCGTCCCACAGGGCGTCGAGGTCCGACAGCGGGTCGCCGGCGTCGGTCAGCCGATAGCCGCCGTCGGCCGCGACGAGGCTGCCCGCCCGGGCCCAGTGGCAGATCAGCTCGGTGGCGAAGAGCGGGTGCCCGCCGGCCCGGTCGATGACCCGCTGGCGGGTGAGGGGGTCGAGCCGGATGCGATCGTCGATGATCGCCCCCTGGGCCTGGGGGTGCAGCGACCCGAGGCGCAGCGTGCGGGCGTTGGGCCGGGCGGCGATGTGGTCGAGGGCCTCCTGCACCGGCGCCCGGGCGGCCAGATCGTCGCGCACGGTCAGCACGAACAGCGCCGGCAGCCGGGGGTTGCGCTGGAGGATGGTGTCGACGAAGCGCGCCGCCTCCTCGCCCCACTGCGCGTCTTCGATGCGCACCACCAGCGTGCGCCGGGCGGCGATGTGCTGCAACACCAGCCCCAGCCCGCGCACCGCCTCGTCCTCGGTCCACAGGGTGATGGTGCGCTCGCCGACCCGGATCGAGCGGTCGCGGGTCAGCAGCGCCCCGGCGATGCCGGCCACCGGGGTCGGCGCGTCGAGGGCGTCCTCGAGGTGGCGCACGAGGCTGTCGAGCTCGACCCCCTCGGCCCGGCAGTGGCGGGCGATCATGGCGGCGAGCCCGGTGTCGACCCCCGGCGCGGCGCTGTGGGTGGCCACCAGGGTCTCGGCGACCCCCAGCTCGTGGGTCCGGGTGCCCAGCCACTGCGCCAGCCGGGTCTTGCCGATGCCCGCCGTGCCCCGGATGATCGCCGCCCGCGGCCGGTCGTCTTCGGCGGCGTCGCGCAGCATCTGCCACAGCACCGCCCGCTCGCCCTCGCGGCCCTTCATCTGCGGCTCGCGCAGATCGGCCAGCGCGCTGCCGGTGTCGGGCAGCCGCACCGGAGGTGGCACCGGCGGCCGGCGCCAGTCGACGGGGATGGGCTGCCGCTCGTCCACCGTCTGGCCCGGGGTGGCGGGCAGCGACAGCGACGAGGGGTCGATCCAGGTGGCGGTGGCCCGCACGACGACTTGATCCAGCGTGCTCTCGACGTCCTCCTCGAAGGGGTCGTCGGGCATCCGGTCGAGCGGGGCGAACGAGTCCACCGAGTGCGCGCTCTCGCCGCTGTCGAGGGCGTCGGGCAGGGGCTCGATGGGCTCGTCGAGCGTCGGTTCGAAGTAGGCCTCGCCGTCGAGCGCGTCGATGATCGGCCCCTCGTAGTGGATGAGGCCGTCCTCGATGGTCATGTCGGGGTCGAACGGCTCGATCTCTTCGTAGGTCGCCGCCACCATCGACTCGTGGGTCGCCGGGCCCATGGCCCGGGCCGCGGGTTCGGCGATGCCGGTCAGGACCAGCGGGGGGCGGGTCCACTCGGCCGAGGGGCGGTCGGCGGCGACCGGCGGGGGCAGATCGGCCAGCGCCCGGGCGGCGTCGGCGGCGTAGCGGAAGCGATCGGCCGGCGCCCGGGCGATGAGCCGCCGCAGCCATTGTTCGAAGCCGCCGGGCACCGAGATGCGGGGGTAGAGCGGCTCGGGTTCGGCCCGGGTGGGGGCCAGCAGCGCGTCGGCCGAGGTCGCGCCCCGGGGGGTGAAGGGCAGGTGGCCAGCGACCAGCTCGTACAGCAGGCAGCCGAGGGCGTACAGATCGGTCCACGGGCCGAAGCGGCGGGGGTCGTGCTTGATCTGCTCGGGGGCCATGTAGCCCGGCGTGCCGGCCCGCACCGTGCGCCCCCGGGCGCCCTCGAGGCCCTCCTGGTGCACGATGCCGAAGTCGGTCAGCACCGGCCCCCGCACGCCCATGAGCACGTTCCGCGGCTTGAGATCGCGGTGGATGACGCCTCGGGCGTGGGCGTGGGCCAGGGCGTCGAGCAGGGCGAAGGCCACCGCCCGCACCTCGCCCCAGTAGAGGTCGCTGCGATCGGCGAGGGTGCCCCCGTCGACCCAATCCATGACCACGTAGGGCGCGTCGTCGGCCAGCCGGCCCTTGCTCTGGCGGTGGGTCTCGCGATCGATGGTGCCGTGGTCGTGCACCCGGATGATGCCCGGGTGATCGAGCGACGCCATCGCCCGCACCTCCCGGGCGAAGAGATCGCGGAACTGCGCCGCCCGGGCCCGGGCCGCCGGACCCGATCCGCGATCGGTGGGCGGCAGGCTCATCACCTTGACCGCGACCGGGGTGTCCAGGCCGCGGTGCACCCCCCGCCAGACGACGGCCGTCGCGCCGCTGCCCGCCGGATGTCGCAGCTCGAACGGGCCGAGTCGGATGGGGGTGCGGCCGGAGGTGCTCATCGAGTCCAAACTAGCTCGCCAGGCGCAAACGCGCCATTATCTGGCCCGTGGTGGACGGGGCTTCCCCTGCGGTGCGTCGTGAGGTAAGAGATGTATCCAGGTGCGTCGGACGTCACGGCGCCCACGAGGACATGGCCCGGTGCATCGCCCCGCACCGCCCGAACGGAGCAGACCGTGAGCACGCAGGCAAAGAACACCCCCGAAGAGATGCAGAACGTCGTCCGGCAGTACTTCGAGGCCGTCCAGAAGCCGATGGACGCCAGCAGACTGCCCGAGTTCTTCCACGATGACGTGCGATTCCACTCGGAGATGGGCACGCTGCGCGGGCTCAAGCAATTCGAGTATCTGATCCGCTCGCTCTTCTGGCCGATCGTGGTGGCCGGCACGGTCGATGTCGAGCTCGAGTTCCGCGAGCTGACCACGGCCGACAAGCAGAACCACCCCCGCGATCCCGACGAGCTGATCAAGTTCCGGGCCCGGGTCACCGCCGAGCGCAAGAAGCCCGGCCCCGACGGGGACAAGAGCTTCGAGCACGAGGTGGTCAACGTCTGGCGCATCGTCGACGGCAAGTGCAAGGCGGCGTGGCCCGACATCGCCGAGGGCAACAAGGACGCCGACGTGCTCGCCGAGGCCTCGGTCAGCATCGCCGGCTGACACGCCGCGGCGACCGGTCGCCTCACGCCGCCGTCGGCCCCTCGATCTGCGGGCGACGGGGGGTCACCGACACCCGGGTCCCGCTCTCGATGTCCAGCGTCAGCCCGCCGCGAATGACGAGCTGCTCCCCGGGGATCGCGTCCAGCCGATAGTGCTGCGCCAACGCGGCGAGCAGCAGCGGCCCCTCCAGCATCGCCAGGTTCGTGCCCACGCACTTGCGGGACCCCCCGCCGAACGGGATGTAGGCGAACCGGTGGTACGTGCCCCGCTTCTCGGGGGCGAAGCGATCGGGATCGAAGCTCAGCGGCGCGTCCCAGTTGCGCGGGCTGCGGTGGGTGGCCCACGGCGAGACGAACAGCAGCGACCCCTTGGGGATGAGATAGCCCCCCAGCTCGACGTCCTCCACCGGCTCCCGCCCGATGAGCCACGCCGGGGGATACAGCCGCATCGTCTCGTGGAAGACCTGCAACGTGTAGGGCAGATTCGGCAGATCCTCGATGCCCGGCAGGCGCCCCCCGAGCACCTCGTCCAGCTCGGCCTCCAGCCGGCGGCGCACCAGCGGGTGGCGCGAGAGCATGTGGAAGGCGAAGACCAGCGCCGAGGCGGTGGTCTCGTAGCCGGCGAGGAACATCGTGCGCACCTCGTCGGCGATCTCGGGCAGGGTGAGCGAGGCCCCGGTCTCGGGATCGGTGGCGCTCATCAAGAGCCCGAGGATGTCGTCGTGATCCTCGCCGCTCTCCCGTCGGCGGGCGACCATCTCGCCGATGACCCGGTCGATGTGCCGCCGCCGGATCTCGGAGCGCACCCGCAGCGGGGTCGGCAGATACAGGTCGTAGGGGATGGCCGAGACGAACTGCCGGGCGACGAACTTGAAGAGCGTCAGCAGGCTCCGGGCCACCGCGTCGAACTGCTCGAGCACCTCGGCGCTCGCCGAGAACAGCCCGTGGATGACCAGCTCGAGCAGCGCCCGTCCCATCTCCTCGCGCACGTCGAGCACCGTCAGATCCCGCCAGCGGTCGATGGTCGCCTGGGCCGTCTGATGGATGAGCGGCTCGAGCGCCGCCAGGCGCTCCCGGGTGAACACCGGGTTGACGATGCGCCGGTTGCGGCGCCACAGGTCGCCGGTGGAGGTCACCAGCCCCTTGCCCAGCGCCAGATCGACCCGGTGGATGAGCGGCGGCGGCTTGGTGATCGCCCGCTCGGTCTCGACGAAGGCGAACTTCACCAGATCGGGGTCCGACAACAGGAACGCCCGCTGGCCCGGGATGCGCAGCCGGACGATGCCCCCGTACTCGATCGTCGCCTTCTCGATGAGGGTGAACGGATCGTCGAGGAGCTGCATGGCGACGCCCAGGAACGGGAGGCCTCGCGGGCCACCGATCTCTCGGTGGTGGCGGGCGGTCACGGCTTCGGCGGATGCGGTGGTCATACGGTCACCCTATGCCCGGATCGCCATGAGATCAATGAGAGAACAAACAACAGCCGCAGGCGATTTTTACGAACCCGCTGTGCGTATGCCACCAAACGGTGACGGCGCTGTGTCCGATGGGTATCGACCCCACGACGCCGGCCATGACTTCATCCGGGGGAGCGCGTATGGTGAGCCATGAGCGATGAGCCCGGCCGCCGGCGACCGCCACCCGATCCGCCCGAACCCCGGGACGAGATCCGCCACGCCGCCCGGGCCTTTCTGTGGCTCATGCGCCTCTCCGACCCCCGCCCGGCGATCCCCTTCATGGCCATGCCGGCGATCGTGCGGGTCCACCTCGTCGAGCGGCTCGCCCTCGGCCCCGATGACCACGTCCTCGACCTCGGCTGCGGCGACGGGGCGACCCTGATCGAGCTGGCCACCCGCAGCGGCTGCCGGGGCACGGGCCTCGAGAGAGACCCCGCCCGGCTCGCCGAAGCCCGGGCGGCGGTGACGCAGGCCCCCGTCGAGCCAGGGCAGATCACGCTGATCGAGGGGGACTTCGAAGACGAGGCGTCGCTCGACCGGCTGCCGTGGGCCGGGATCACGGTCGCGCTGATGTTCCTCTACCCGTGGGCGGTGGGGCTGCTCGTGCCCCGACTCGCCGAGCGGCTGAGCCCCGAGGCGCGGGTGGTCTCGTACACCTTCGCCGACACCCACTTCGCCGAGGGCCGGCGGGAGATGGTGCCCGGCTTCGCCTACCCCGGGCACCGGGTGCCGCTGTATGTCTGGCCGGTGGCCGAGCTGCGGGACGCGGCGCGGGTGGGCGCTGCCGAGCCGGCGTAGCGGGGGAGGGAGGCCGGGTGCTTTCGAGTCAGTTGTCTTCGAGATCGCTCGCGAGGGCCGCCTGCTGGCCGGCCGTCAACGGGGTGTGGGCGTGCACCGCCGGGTCGTCGAAGCTGCACCCCACGGCCACCGGCAGCCGGCCCTTCGTATCGAAGCGCAGGTACTGCACCGAGCTGAGGCGGCCCTCGCCCACCTGGCGGGCGTCCCACTGCGGCCCGACCCGGCTGCCGTCCTCCAGCTCGAGGTAGAGCGTCTCGTTGAGCTTCAGCCAGCGGCTGAGCTTCTCGTCCCGCTTCGCCGGATCATCGATCTCGATCAGCAGGGTGACCCCCAGCTCGCCGTCCCCGCCGAGCAGCTCGTTGTAGGTCTCGAGCTCGTGGCGGATGTCGGCCTCCTTGACGATGCGCTCGGTGCGCATCATCTCCTGGATCTGGTAGCGCACCGTCAGCGGGTTCTCGAACAGGAACGTCAGCGTATCGCCGACGTGCACCCGCCGCAGCCGCTTGGCTGCGAGCACCTTCGGCCGCAGCGTGGGGCGCACGTCGTCGTCGTAGGTCTGGAAGTCGACGAGCTCTTCTCGGGTGACCTTCCTCATCTCAGCTCTCCTCGTTCTTCGGGGCGACCGGCAGGGTCGAGAACCCGTTCTCCCGGTAGGCGCGGGCCAACACCGTCATCGGGTGCATCGGCTTCGCTCCGGCGTGTTGCTCGAATTGGATGGCGGCGAGGGGGCAGTCGGTCACCCAGATCGGCTGATCGGCCTCCTGCATGCCGTCGAACGCCTTCTTGCCGATGCGGATGGACGGCTCGAAGCCTTCGACCGTCATGGCATAGGTGCCATCGTGCCCGCAGCACTCCATCACCATCCTCGGCTTGATGCCCAGCACCTTGCGGATGACATCCCGCCCCTTGAAGCCCACCCGCTGGGCCCGCAGATGGCATGGCGCGTGGTAGGCGAAGCCCTCGGCGTCGGGGGTCGACTTCACGTCGGTGCAGAAGCGCTCCTCCTTGCGCAGCGACCACAAGAACTCGCCGGCCTCGGCGATCGCCTCGGCGAGCCGCTCGGCCCGCGCCCGATCCTCGCCTTCGAGCAGCTCGGGGTACTCCCGGCGCATCATCATCGAGCACGTCGGGTTGAGCGCCACGACCTTCGACCCGGCCTCGACATGCGGCATCAGCCGGTCGAGGTTGCGCTTCGCCTGGGCCCGCAGCCCGTCGAGGTCGCCCTTCTCCCAGCGGGGCATGCCGCAGCACTCGAGCCCCGCCACGCAGCCGCAGTCGACCCCGTTCTTCTCCATGACCTCGAGCGTGTCGCGCCCGATCTGAGGCTCGTTGTTCTGCACGTAGCAGGTCTGGAACAGCACCGCCTCGCGCCCGGTCTCGTCCGACAGGTGCCCCGCCTCGGCGGCCCACTTCTCGAACGTGCTGCTCGCGAAGTCGGGCAGCAGCTTGTCCCGGTGGATGCCGAGCAGCTTCTCCATGAACCATCGGTGCAGCTTCACCCGGTTCATGGCGTTGGCCACCCCGAAGCTCGCCCGGGCCATCTTCGCCGAGCCGTCGGGATCCCCGAGCACCTTGTCCCGCAGCGTCAGCCCGTTCCTCTTCTGCTGCTGGGCCTCGTAGCGGTGCAGCAGCTTGGGGAAGTCGAGCTGGAAGTCGTGCCCCTCGGCCGGCGTGTAGGGGCATTGCACCTCGCACAGCTTGCATTGGAAGCAGGCGTCGGCGATGGCCCGGTCGTCCTCGGCGGTGATGCGCTTCACATCCCCGTCGTACTGATCGTCGATGAGCCGGAACAGCAGCGGGAAGCTGTCGCAGTACTTGAAGCACATCCGGCAGCCGTGACAGATCTCGTAGGCCCGGGTCAGCTCCTGCTGCAGCGCGTCGGCGTCCCAGTACTTCGCCTCGGATGGATCGTAGGTCAGGCCGTCGGTCGGCATGTACGAGATGTTGATGTTGCCCATGGGTCTCCACCGGTCGATGCACCTCACCGGTCTCCGCCGGGGACCCCGGCGGCCGGGAGCGATGCGAATGGCATGGGGGGTCGGGGCGGGCGCTCACCCGCCCCGACGCGGATCGGGGGACGGTCCGACGCTCAGAAGTGCTCGTCGAGCAGCTTCTGGAACCGGCCGGCGTGGGCCTTCTCGGCCTTGGCCAGCGTCTCGAACCAGTCGGCGATCTCCTCGAAGCCCTCGGCGCGGGCGGTCTTGGCGAAGCCGGGGTACATGTCGGTGTACTCGTGGGTCTCGCCGGCCACCGCCGCCTTGAGGTTGTCCGCGGTGTCGTTGATCGGCAGGCCGGTCGCCGGATCACCCACCTTCTTCATGTAGTCGAGGTGGCCGTGCGCGTGGCCGGTCTCGCCCTCGGCGGTGTCGCGGAAGTTGCCGGCGATCTCCGGGTAGCCCTCCACGTCGGCCATCTTGGCCATCCACAGGTAGCGCCGGTTGGCCTGCGACTCGCCGGCGAAGGCCGCCTTGAGGTTCTCGAGGGTGTTGCTGCCGTTGAGGCTGCTCATCGGTGGTCTCTCCTCTCTCCGATGACGGTTGACCGGCCGCGTACGGCCGGCGTCAGTCGATGCCCGAGCCCCGTCGCGGGTTGCGCTGTCTGCGACAAAGTCTCAGGCACCCGGCACCGGGGCCGCCCTGCGGCTCACCAGCCGGCGCCGAACTGTTCCAGTAGCAAATCGAGGTCCCCGCCGTCGACCCGGTCGTCGTCGTTCAGGTCGAAGCGCTCGGCCCAGTCGGGCTCGATCACCGAGCCGGCCTCGGTCCGACGCAGCGTGCGCAGCCCCTGTCGGGCGTGCAGATCGAGCAGATCCATGCCATCGACGACGCCGTCGTGGTTCACGTCCCCCGCGGGGTCGCTGCGCACCCGCCGGAACAGCGTCAGCTCGGGGTCGACCTCGAACCACTGCGCCCCGTCCAGATCCAGCTCGATCGGCTGGTCGGCCAGCTCGATCATCACGTCCGTCGTCGAGCCGTCGGGCCGGTGCAGCCGCAGCGGCACCGGCCCGGCGAGCCGCGCCTGGGGCCCCGCCGGCTGGCGGATCTCGACCGTCACCGGCGCCCGCTCGGTGCGCCCCCGGGTCGTCGCCACCCGCAGGTCGACCACCCCCGCGCTGTAGATGAAGTGATCGAAGAACGCCGTCGGATCGAAGCCCAGCGCGTCGCCGAGGTACCCCTCGAACTCCGCCGTGGTCACGAGCTGCCCGGCGAAGGTCTGCACCCAGCCCCGAAAGGCCGGGTCCCACCGGTCGCTGCCCACCCGGTAGCGCAGCGCGTGCAGCGCGGCGCTGCCCTTCAGGTAGACCAGCTCGAAGTAGTGCGGGCTCGCCGAGACCCCCTCGCCCCACAGCGGGCGGTCCTCGTCGGGCGGCACGAGGTGCACGTAGCTCCAGTAGTTGGTCCGGGCGTGGTCCCGGGTGCCGGTGACCGCCTCGCTCATGCGGGTCGCGGCGTACTCGGCGAAGGCTTCGCTCATCCACGCCTCGCCGGCGTCGACCACCCCCAGCAAGTTGAAGAAGTACTGGTGCCCTATCTCGTGGCTGGTCACCTCGCGCACCACCTCGGCGTAGACCGGATCGCCGGGGTCGACCTGCCAGAAGACATCCGGCAGCAGGATGTTCGCCTGCGGCCCCAGCCCGGCGCCGGCCTCGGTGTCGATGGCGGCCATGCCCAGCCGGCCGAAGGGGAACGGGCCGAACAGCCCGGCGTAGACCTCGACCGAACCCCGCCCGATCTCGAGCATGCGATCGACGGCGGCCGGCAGGCTCGCGCCCCGGGGGGCGAAGGACTCGACGACGCCCGTCCGCCTCAGCGAGTAGGGGCCGGTCGCGAACGCCGGCAGGATGGTCGGCCGCTCGGTCACGAACCGGGCCCGCACCCGGCCGCCCTCCTCGACCGGCTCCCCCAGGCGGACACCGGTCCCGGTCGGGATGTGCTCGGCCGGCGCGTCCAGCGCGAGGCGGACCCGGAAGCGATCGTCGACCGGGTACTCCAGGCTCATCGGGTACCACGCCGCTTCGGCCAGATGCAGGAAGCGCTCGTCGGAGCAGCCGGGCGGCGTATCGCAGGCGAAGTCGAGCGCCGCTTCGATGACATAGGTCCGGGTGGCCCCCTCGGGGATGGGCCGGTCGAGGAAGACCGCCAGCTCGCCGGTGGCGCGCTGGTGGGCGAAGTCCAGCTCGTCCCCGCCCAACTCGCGGATCGCGAGGGGCGTGTAGAACGCCGCCAGCAGCGGGAAGCCGTCCCCGATGGGCTGGCGGGCCTCGAACGTCACGTCGAACGTGACCTCGTCGGGCAGCGCCAGCCCGTCGAAGCGCAGGTCGATGCCCACCTCGAGCAGATCGAAGACACCCGCGGTGTCGGCCCGGCGGCGGGCGCCGTCTTCGGGGTGCAGCGTCAGCGGCAGGTCATGGCTCAGCAGCGCCTTCTTCAGCGCCCCCGGCGGCTGGGCCCCCGTCGGGGACGCCGCCAGCAGAGCCACCGCGAGCGCCGCCAGCGAAGGCCACCCGGCGGATGCCATCGGGCGAGCCATACGCGCCATCAGACGGATCGCGCTCATCGCCGCCTCACCCGCACGCCGCCCCCGGCGAAGTCCACCGCCGGCAGGGGCCGGTTCACCGCGTCCCGGGCGGTGCGGTGGCGGGCCGGCACGTCGATACGCCCCTCGCCGGGGCCCACCAGATCGAACGTCAGCACCAAGGGGTCGTCGCCGCCCGCCAGCACCCGCCCGATCGCCAGCCGCCCGGGCCCGATCTCGCCCACTGCCAGCGTCCGCCCGCCCCGGGGGCTCGCCTCGGCGAAGCGCAGCAACCCCCGGTCGTAGGCCAGATGCAGCGCCAGCCCCCGCACCGCCGGGGTGTCGGGCACCTGCACCTCGAGGATCAGCCGCCCCACCGGCGCCTCGCGCGCCACGAGCCGCACCGTGTCGCCGCCGGCCGGATCGGGGTCGAACTCGGCCACCAGCGGACCCCCGGCGTCCGCCCCCGGGCCCCCGTCGCCGCCCGGCCCCCGATCGACCACCGCGCCGTCCAGCCCCGGGGGGAAGCGCCGGGCGCCGTCGCTGCGCGGCTCGCTGTCACCGGCGACGTCGATCGCGAAGGCCGGGCTCGGCCGCCCCTCGGCGACCACCACCAGCCAGCTCGGCCCGGGGGGCAGGTCGGCCGGCAGCTCGACCTCGACCCGATCGGCGCTGCGGAACCGCTCGGCCACCGGCCGCCCGCCCACCGCGACGTGCCCCGAGGCGCCGAAGTTGATCCCATCGATGCGCAGCGGCTGCCCCGGCGTCGCCGGATCGGGCCGGGCCCCGGTGATCACCGGGCCGTCGGTGCCCTCCACGCAGCCCGCCGCCAGCGCGAGCGTCAGCCCGGCGAGCAGCGCCCGGCGCAGCGCTCGGCGGCAAGGGAGGGCGGTCACCATCGCTGCACTCTACGCGACCGCCCGCCTCGGATCACCTGCCCCGCGTGACCCCGCGCCGGGCGACCCGACCCGCCTCGCCCAGCGCCGCGGTCGTCGTCTGCCCCGGCCAGACCAGCAGCACGACGTGCCGGACCCAGGGGTGCGGGCCGGCCCGGGTGAAGGCCGCCGCCACCGCGACCGGCGGCGCGTTCGCCGTCCGCAGCGCCTCGGGCAGCGGGATCTGATCCAGATCGTTCGTCTCCACATACAGCCCGGTCACCCCCTGCCGGCTCGCCGCGGCCGCCGCGCTCAGCGCCCGGTCGAGCGCCCGCTGCGGGTGCACCCCGTCCCGGCCGATGGTCGTCGCGATCGCGTCCAGCCGGGCCTGGGCCGCGGGCCACGGCGCCAGCCGCCCGAGCTGAGCCGCCGCCCGCTGCGCGTCGAGCCGGGTCCGCGCCGCGCGCCCGGCGGCCTGCACGTCGAACGCCGCCGCGTCGAACGTGCGATAGGTGCCCACCACCAGCCCGGTGACGCTCTCCCCGATGGTCGTCGCGCCCGTGGCCAGCACCCGGACCCCCGGCGCGAACAGCGTGCGCCGCCGCGAGGGCGAGGCCAGCATCGTGCGCAGCAACAGCCCGGCGTCCGTCGGCCCCCACAGGCGGGCGGCGGCGAAGTGGCCCCGCTCGACCGCCTCGGTGACCCGGTAGCCGGCCATCGTGCCCAGCACCACCCGATCGGCCACGGCGCGCTCGATGTGCTGATCCACCGCCGACCAGTAATACGGCCCCAGCGCGCCGAGCACCTGCGACTGCCCTTCGTCGACGAGCAGCGCCGGCAGCCCGGCCTCGGCCCGCAGCGCGTTGAGCGCTTCGACGAAGCCGGGCCCCACCTGCGCGATGTCGTCCACCGGCCGCCGCTCGACCGCCGGCGGCGGCTGCCACACGTCGATCGGGGCCCCGGTGGGCCACGCGTTCACCGTCACGATGCGATCCCCCAGCACCGCGCCCTCGGGGAAGCCGGCCACCTCGATGCGGGCCCGCCCGTCGGTCGGCTCGACCGGGCACCGGAAGCCGAAGGCGTCGCCCTCGACGATCTCGGGCACGCACGACGCGTAGCCGAAGCGGCCCCGGGTCACCACCGCCTCCATCATCGGATACGGCCGCCGGGCGCGGCCCCGCACCGCGACCATGCCCCCGCCATCGGGCAGCCCGGTGTAGCCCGTCAGCCGGTTGCCCACCCGCTGGGCGACGACCAGCCACACCGCCCGACCTTCGGCCTCGGCGAAGGCGCCCCCGAACACCGACCCCGGCGGCAGCCCCGCGAGCGTCCGCTCCAGCCCGTCCGCCGGCCCCGGCGCCCACCGCTCGAGCACCGCCGGGGGCGCCTCGTCGGGGCCGACCTCGCCCGAGACCCACTGCATCGCCAGCGAGGCCACCGGCGACCCGCAGCGGTTGGCGATGAAGCCCTGCAAGTCCTCCGACGGCGCGCTCTGGTGGGTCGCGACGAACCGGGCCAGCTCCCGGGCCACGCAGTGCAGCGACGCGGTCGGGACTGCCTTGGCCGCCGACGACGCCGCCTCCATCACCAGCGTGGCCCCGAGCGCGTCCGGCGGCGGCGGCCCGTCGGGATCGGCGGGGAAGGGCCCCTCCAGCCGCCATCGCTCGACCGAGGCCGGCGGCTGGCGCGGCTCGGCGTCGGGCAGCGGCTGGCGGGTGATGCGCTCGAGCTCGGCCGCCTCGGGGAAGGGGCTCGGCGCGGGCGGCGGCAGGGCGCCCGGCGCACCGCCGCAGCCGGCGAGCAGAGCCAGCAGGCCCAGCCATGGGGCGCAGGCCAGGGGGATGGGACGAGACGAACGCATGGCGAATGCTCCTCGAACGCGAATGACTGCCCGAGTCTCTGTTGTCGACCCCGCGGCAGCGGGTTGTCAACCCCTGCCCGGGCCCCCCGAACGCCGGGGTGAAAATCTACACCGCCCGGCGCCCCGCCGTACCCACCGGCACCCCCGTGACCCGGAGCGATGTGCGCCCATGATCCCGCCGACCCGTCCCATCCGCCCGTCGTCTGCGCTGCTCGCCGCAGCCCTCGCCCTCGCGGTGGCCGCGTGCGACGACGAGCCCGCCGCCGACCCCGTGTTCATCGGGGGCGATGCCATACCCGACACGCCGGACGCCGCGCCCGATGCGATGCCCGATGCCATGCCGGCCGACGCCGCTCTCGAAGACATGGCCCCCGACGCCGCCCCCGACGTGGGCTGTGAGCCCGACTGCCCGCCCGTCACCTGGCGCGAGGGCCCGCCCCTCGGCCGCGTCGTCGACCACCACACCACCCTCGTGCGTCCCGAAGACGACGGCCCCGCGCTGTACGTGATCGGCGGCATCGAGACCGACGCCCAGGGCGGCGCGGCCCGGGTCTACGACGCCATCGACCGGGCCCCGCTCGACGCCGACGGCATGCCCGGCCCTTTCGCCGCCCACGGCCGGTTGCCGTTCCCCCTCGGCTTCCACGGGCAGGCCATCGGCCCCGATCGCATCTGGCTCACCGCCGGCGTGCGCGGCGGACCGGGCGGACCCACCGGCAGCGCGGCCATCGTCACGCTGCCCTACACCCCCGACGGCGCGCTCGGCGAGGCCGTGGTCTGCCCCGAGGCGCTGCCTCTCGGCGTGGTGCACCCCACCGCCGAGTGGCTCGCCGACCGGCTCTATGTCATCGGAGGCACCCGACAGGCCCCGGTGGACTCGGTGTGGGTCGCCGCGATCGGCGCCGACGGCTGCCCGGGGCCGTTCGACGCCGCCCCCCCGCTGCCCGGGCTGCGCTCACACCACTCCAGCGCCGTGATCGACGGCCGCATCTTCGTGATCGGCGGCTTCGGACAGGGCCAGATCCCCACCCCCGACGTGCTCGCCTCGACCCACGCCGCCGATGGCTCCATCGACGGATGGGCCCCCGTCGGCACGCTCGACCCCGCGCCGTGGACCGCCTCGGCGGTGGTCGACGGCGATCACATCTGGCTCATCGGCGGCGGGGAGGGCAACGGCATCACCGCCCGCTTTGTCGACACCGTGCGCCGGGCCCCGATCGTCGACGGCTCTCCCGGCGCCTTCGAACCGGTCGCCACCCCGCTGCCCATCGCCCGATCACATGTGCACCAGACACCGCTGTTCGAAGGCCGCCTCTACTCGGTCGGGGGCCGCGTCTTCATGGACGACGGCTTCACGATGACCAGCGTCGAGCGCACCTTCGTCGGCGACCTGCACCGGCCCTGACCCTGCGCTCTCACTCCGCCGCGCCCACCGCCCGCTTCAACCCCGACAGACCGGCCTCCAGATCGGGCCCGATGATGCCATCCATCAGCAGCCCCAGGTAGTTGCCCACCGGCCTGAACGTCGTCTCGCCCTCGATGCGCCACACCACCCGGGTCGCCCCGCCGCTCGGCGTCAGCGTGATCACCCCCGTCGGCCGCGCCCCGCCCTCCCCGAAGCTCAGCACCATCTCGACCGCCCCGTCCCGCGCCGCCGTCATCTCGATGCGCCCCCGACCCAGATCGGGCCCTTGCCACCGGAGCACCTGCCCCGGCCCGGCCGGCCCGTCCACCGTGAACTGCGCCTTCGCGTCCCGCCGGGCCCACGGCTGCCACGCCCCCCAGCGCTCGAAGTCGCCGACGTGCGGCTGGATGCGGGCCGGCGGCGCCTCGATGACCACCGACCGCTCGACCGCGTAGCGATCGGGCAGCGCGAAGCCCACCGCCACCAGGATCACGGTGAAGGCCCCGAGCAGGATCAGGACCTTGGGGATCAGCCCCGGCGGCACGCGGGAGGGCTTGGGCGCGGGATCGGACGAGGACATCGGGCGGCTCCACATCGGTGACGACGGGGGAGGGTAGATCGCCGCGCCGCTCGACGACACCCCATCGCGACCGCCCGCGGCGACGGCGCATCGATCCCCGACCATGACCCGCCCGCTCCTCCGCCTCTGCCTCGCGGCCCTGCTCGGTCTACCGGGCCTCACCGCCCTCGCGCCGGCCCACGCCCAGCGCCTCGAAGCGTTCTCGTTCCGCTGGGACACCCGCTACGACAACGTCGACCTCGGCGCCGAGAAGGACCGCCTGCAAGGCAGCGTGCGCCTGGGCCTCACCATCGACGTCTGGTCCTGGTTCGACGTCGTCGGCTTCGCCTCGACCGGCGACAGCTACACCTCGCGCTGGACCACCCTCTACGACTTCATCGAGGGCGGCAGCGGCGCCGACTTCAGCGTGTACTTCCGCCGACTCTACCTCCAGAAGGCATGGGACGGCGGCCGGGTCCAGCTCGGCGCCATCCCGCCCATCAAGAACATCGCCTCGGGCACCGGCCTCAACGCCTCGGGCTGGGTCGACGGCGGCCGCCTCGAGCTCTACTGGCGGACGCTGACCGTCGAGGCGGTCACCGGCAGCATCCGCGACCTCGACACGCCCGACCTCTTCTCGCGCGGCCTGACCTACAACTTCGCCGAGCTCGAGACCACCTGGGACATCGCCTCGAACCTGACCCTCGAGGCGACCGCCGAGTGGCTGGCCGACGAGATCTACCTGCGGGCCGAGGGGCGGGTGTCGCCGTGGCCGGGCCACGACCTCGAGATCCGGGGCGAGCTCATCGCCAACGTACACCGCGCCGTACCCGCAGGCGACGTGGCGCTCGTCTTCGACCCGGTGCAGTGGGCCACCGGCGAGCCCGACCGCCTCGTGGTGCAGCTCCACTATCGCTACCTCGACCCCGACATCGGCCTGCGGGGGGCGCTGGTGGACGACTTCTTCATCTACGGCCACGCCGCGACCATCGAGATGGAAGGCCACCTGCTCGCCGAGGGCGCCGTGCACTGGTTCTCCCGGGCCATCTTCGCCCACCAGCCGCGGTTCCTCGTCGGCTTCGGGCTGCGCTTCCGACAGTAGCCCACCCCCCGCTTGCAGCCGGCTCCGCTTCGGGGCACCCTGCCGCCCGAAGAACCAGGAGATCCCGCGATGAAGCGCCCCACCGCGCGCCTGCTGACACCGATCCTGCTCGGCGCCCTGCTCGCCGCGACCCTCGGATGCGACGACACCGACGCCGACCCGCCGGCCGACGGCGCCCCCGGCGACATGGCACCCACCGTCGACATGGGACCCACCGCTGACATGGGACCCCCCGCCGACATGGGACCCGCGCCCGACGCCGGCCCCCCGGTGCCCCCCTACGACGCCCTCGCGGAGCCGGTCGAGATCATCATCGACCAGAGCGGGCTGGCCCACATCTACGCCCAGAACGACCTCGACCTCTTCTTCGCCGCCGGCTACCAGCAGGCCGTCGACCGGCTCTTCGCCGTCGAGATGGGCCGCCGCCAGGCCGTCGGCCGCCTCGCCGAAGTCTTCGGCCCCGAAGGCCGCAGCGGTGACCTGCAAGCCCGGGTCATCGGCTTCCAGCGGCTGGCCGCCGCCACCCTGCGCCACATCGCGACCGTCGGCCCCGACGAGGCTCGCTACTTCGCCGCCTTCGCCGGCGGCCTCAACCGCCGCGTCGCCGAGATCAGGGCCGGCGAGGCCCCCGCGCCCCCCGAGTTCGCCGCCCTCGGCATCGAGCCCGAACCCTTCGCCCCCGACGAGCTGCTCGCCATCGGCGTGCGGATCACATTCGGCTTCTCGTCGACCCTCGAGTTCGACCTGCTCTACAGCCTGCTCGACCGCCTCGCCCCCGGCGGGGCCGAGGTGCGGGTCTTCGAACCCATCGGAGACGCCTTCGTGATGGGCATCGCCGACGACGCCGAGGCCGCCCGCGATGGCACCCCCAAGCAGGCCCGGGATGCCATCGACCTCACCCCGGCCGAGGTCGACGCCGCCGTCGAGGCGGTCGCCGCCTTCGTGCGCCGCTGGCGGCAGGACCTCGACGTCGGCGACGGCTCCAACTGCTGGGTCGTGCACGGCGATCACACCGAGAGCGGGCGCCCCCTCCTGGCCAATGACTCCCACGCGGCGCTGCTCGACCCCAACATCATGTACCCGGTGCACCTCGACTCGGCCAGCGCCGGCGGATCGTGGGATGCCATCGGCATGGCATTCACCGGCGTGCCCGGGGTGCAGGTGGGCCACAACCGCCGGGTGGCTTGGGGCGCGACCACCCACTTCGCCGACATGCTCGACCTGTGGGACGTGCAGATCAGCGATGGCATGGCCCAGGTCGGCGGCGAAGCCATCCCGGTCGAAGAGATCGTCGAGACCTTCGCCGTGCGCCAGCCCGACGGCACGCTCGTCGACGAGCAGATCACCGTGCAGACGGTGCCCGGCCACGGCCGCATCGTCCCCCCGGCCATGCTCGAAGGCATCCCCGTCGGCGTCGTCGTGCGCGGCGCCCTGATGATCGGCTGGCCCGGCTTCGAGCCCCGGCTCGACGCGCTCTCGTACTTCGACATGGCCCGCGCCGCCGACGTCGACGCCTGGGTCGAGGCGGTGCGCCTGCAATCCACCGGCATGCAGAACTGGATGGCGGCCGACGCCGATGGCATGCGCTACCAGACCTCGGGCCTCGTGCCCGACCGGGGCCCGCGCGGCGAGCGCCCCACGCCCAACCAGGTGATGGACGCCGCCGATCCCACCACGCTGTGGATCCGAGGCTACCTCGACCCCGACGCGCTGCCCGCCCTCGATGGCACCCAGCCCTACATGTACAGCGCCAACAACGACCCCTGGGGCCACACCGCCGACAACGACCCGCTGAACGACGACTTCTACTACGGCAGCTTCTACTCGCCCGGCTACCGCGCCGCCACGCTCGAGGCGCGCCTGCCCGCGCTGCTCGCCGAGGGCCCCATGACCCGCGAACGCTCCCAGGCCTTGCAACTCGACGTCTACAGCCCGTGGGCCGAAGAGCTGATCCCCATGCTGACCGAGGCGGTGGCCGCCATCGACGGCGCGCCCGATCTGGCCGACTACGCCGAGCGCGACGACCTGCGGGCCGCCGCCGAGCGCTTGCAGCTCTGGGATCGCCACATGACCCGCGCCTCGACCGAAGCCACCCTCTTCCGCATGTTCGGCGAGTATGCCGCCCGCCGCCTGCTCGCCGACGACCTCGGCCTCTTGCTGGACGCCATCGCCACCGAGCAGCCGGTCTTCCTGGCCAAGTTCGCGATGCTCGCTCTGCGCTACGAGACCGCGTCCCTGCTCGACATGCCGCGCGACGCCGCCCTGCTCGCCGCCTTCGACGAGGCGCTGGCCGTCTTCACCGCCCGCGGCGAGCCCGCCTGGGGCGACGTGCACCGCGCCGTGCTGCGGGCGCCCGATCGCACCACCCGCGCCCTCTCGACCCCCGGGGCCGACAGCAACCTCAACGTGGCCCAGAGCCGCTGCTGGGACGGCGAGGGCTTCGCCGACACCTGCGAGACCACCGGCGGCGCGGTCTATCGCTTCGTGACCGGCTTCGCCGACGACGGCACGCCCGAAGCCGACTTCGCCTGCCCCGCGTGCCTGCCGGGCAGCGATGAGCCCTGGATCGAAGGTGGGTTCATCCGCCTGCCATTCCGCCGGGCCGACGTCGAGGCGGCGGCGGCCGAGACCCATACGCTGATGCCATAGCTCTTACGGCCCGACCCGAACAGAGGAGGGATCCATGTCCGCCGACACCGCCTGGACCATCACCGAGGCGTTATTCGTCCTGGCGCTGCTCGCCGCCGGCTGGGGCCTGTGGTCCCGCCGCAAGAGGCTGAAGCGGCGGCTGGCGCAGATGAAGGACCCCGCCTTCCTGCGCGCGCGCAAGGTCGAGCAGGCCGAGGCCGAGCTGTTCAAGATGACCCGCGGGGATCCGAAGCACGTCGAGCGGTTGATCGCCGCCGAGCAGAAGCGCAACCCGGACGGCGACCGGGTCGAGTGGGCGGTCGCGGCCCACAAGCGGTGGCTGGCCGACCTGCGGTGAGGGCGCGCTGTAATACCCGAGTCATTGCCCCCGGCTGCGGCGTGCCCTGAAATGGCCCGACACGCGACGGGAGGTGCGATGAAGCCGCTCATGACGCCCGACGCCTGCCCGCATATCGCCGACGATCAGACCGACACCGACGGGGATGGCATGGGCGACGCGTGCGACGCGGACGAGGGCGGGGATGGCAGCGGCGACGCGCTCGACCGCTGCGCCGCCGCTCCCGGCGCCCCGGCCTCGGCCCCGGCGTGGCTCGCGCTGCTCGCGCTCGTCGGCCTGCGGGCCCGGCGGCGTGATCCCGACGGTTGAACCCCGACCTGCACGTCAGTACAGTGGCGGCCATGAGCACCCGCACCTCCTCGTTCGGCGGCGGCCGCCGCGTCCCCTGGCGCAGCCCGCGCGGCCTCGACGCGGCCCTGGCCCGCTGGGGTGAGGAGGGCGTCTGGCGGCAGGTGGCCCTCGACCACACGCTGCCCCCGATCCCCGCCCGCACCGTGCCGCTGCCCGCGACGCTGAGCCCCCAGACCCGACAGGCGCTCGCCAGGCGGGGGGTCGAGCGGCTCTACAGCCATCAGGCCGAGGCGCTCGGGCTCGCCGGGCAGGGGCGGGACTTCGTCGTCGCGACGCCGACCGCCTCGGGCAAGAGCCTGTGCTACAACCTGCCGGTGCTCGAAGCCTTCGCCCGCTCGGCCGAGGCCCGGGCGCTGTATCTCTTCCCCACCAAGGCGCTCAGCCGTGATCAGGAAGACAGCCTGCGGGCGCTGCTGAACGAAGCCGGACTGAGCCACGGCGCGATCACCTACGACGGCGACACCCCCGGCGACGCCCGGCGGGCGGCCCGCCAGCGCACCGGCGTGCTGCTGACCAACCCCGACATGCTGCACTCGGGTATCCTGCCCAACCACGCCGGCTGGGCCCGGCTGTTCGGCAACCTCGAGTACATCGTCATCGACGAGCTGCACATGTATCGGGGTGTCTTCGGCAGTCACCTGGCGAATGTGTTGCGCCGGCTGCGGCGGGTGGCCCGGTTCCATGGCAGCGATCCCACGTTCATCCTGTGTTCGGCGACCATCGGCAACCCCGCCGAGCACGCCGGGCGCATCATCGGCCGCCCGGTGGCGGCGATCACCGAGAGCGGGGCCCCGGCCGGCGAGCGGCGGGTCATCGTCTACAACCCGCCGGTGGTCAACAGCGAGCTGGGCATCCGGGCGAGCTACCTCAAAGAGGCGGTGAAGCTCACCCTGGATCTCATCCGGTGCGATGTGCCGACGCTGGTCTTCGGTCAGACCCGCAACGCGGTCGAGGTCATGCTCAAGTACCTGCGCGATCGGCTGGCGGGTGACAAGCGCATCGATCCCAGCACCATCGTCGCCTATCGGGGGGGCTACCTGCCCAACCAGCGGCGGGACACCGAGAAGGCGCTGCGGGCGGGCGAGATCCGGTGCGTGGTGGCCACCAACGCGCTCGAGCTGGGCATCGACATCGGCAGCCTCGACGCGGTGGTCTGCGCCGGCTACCCCGGCACCATCGCCGGCGCGTGGCAGCGCTTCGGCCGGGCCGGGCGGCGGCAGGGGGCGTCGCTGTCGGTGATGGTGACGTCGAGCGCGCCGCTCGATCAGTACGTCGCCGGCAGCCCCGAGCACCTGCTCGACGGCGGGGTCGAGCACGCCCGGGTCGACCCGGACAACGTCGAGATCCTCATCGATCACCTCAAGTGCGCCGCCTTCGAGCTGCCGTTCGAGGAGGATGATCCGCTGGGCGATGTGCCGCCCGAGACGGTGCAGGAGGGGCTGGGCTTCCTCGAGCAGCACCGGGTGGTGCAGGCCAACCGCTCGAAGAAGGGCACGAGCTGGCACTGGTCGAGCGACGCCTACCCGGCGAGCGCGGTGTCATTGCGCAGCATCGGGTGGGACAACTTCGTCATCATCGACCTCGACACCGATCGCAACATCGCCGAGATGGACTTCCGCTCGACCCATACGATGCTGCACGAGCAGGCCATCTATCAGCACGACGCCGATCAGTATCAGGTCGAGCGGCTGGACTACGAGAACCACAAGGCCTATGTGCGTAAGGTCGCGCCGGATTATTACACCACCGCCGAGACCCGGACCAAGGTGACGGTCATCGAGCAGGACGAGGCGGCCCACATCGCCAGGCCGCCGCCCGCACCCCATGTCAAGACATGGACGATGGCATCCGGGCTGGGTGAGGTGTCGGTCGTCTCGAAGGTGGTCGGGTACAAGAAGATCAAGTATCACACCCACGAGAACGTGGGGTACGGCGAGGTGCACCTGCCGGTGATGCAGAAGCACACCTCGGCGTTCTGGCTGACCATCCCCGAAGACTTCGTCAGCAGCCTGGGGGTGCCTCGGCCGGCGGTCATCGACGCCTTGCGGGGGCTGCTCAACGCCATGCACACGGTGGCCGCGGCGGGGCTGATGATCGACCCCCGCGATCTGGGGCGCACGCTGGGTGACAAGGACGACCCCGACGGCCCGGCGAGCAGCGGCGGGGGCGGGGGGCCCGGGTTCGATCCCACGCTGTTCCTGTACGACGAGATGCCGGGCGGGGTGGGGCTGGCGCCCCGGCTGTTCGACGAGCGCGAGGCGCTGCTGGCCCGCACCCGGCGGCTCTTGGATCACTGCGGCTGCAATGGCGGCTGCCCGGCGTGCATCGGGCCGACGGTCGGGGCCGAGGCCGGGGTGCGGCCGCGGTCGCTGGTGGTGGGCATCCTCGATCGGCTGGGTATCACATGAGCAGCCGCTTCGGCCGGAAGCTGGCCCGGCTGCGCATGCCGGGTACGACGACGGTGGAGGCACCCGAGGCGCAGACCCCGTCGGCGGCCGAGGCGCCCCCGCGCAGCGAAGGCGGTGCGCGAAGTGAAGGCAGCGACCGTCACGCGCACAGCGAGCACACTGATCCGTTCGCCCGCGCCGCGCGATCGGACGCCCCGCTGCGCCGCGGGCGGGGGTGGGATCTCGATGGCGCGGATGACTCGGACGGCGCCGAGGCCGAAGAGGCGCCGCGAGATGCCGATGCCATCGAGGGCGCCGACGCGCCGACGCCCGGCGAAGTGGCGCGCAAGGCGCGGATCGCGCGGCTCCAGGCCCGGATCGACGCCATGGTCGGGCGCCGCCAGCGGGCGCTGAGCCGGGGCGAGGGGGCGCCGGGGGCCGACGCGGGGCGGCTCCGGGCGGCGCCGGCCGGGGCCTGGGGCCGGCTGGCCCGGGGCAGTGCGCCGCACGCGGATGGGATCGAGGGTGAGGGTGAAGGGGCCGTCACCGACGCGCCGCCGGTCGAGGCCCGCGATCCGGATGACTTCTCGGGCGTGCCCGGGGCGCTCGAAGAGACCGACTTCGGCCCGCTGCACGTCGTGCGGGCGACCTTCGGCCCCGATCACTGCCACGGCGAGGCCCCGGTCGGCCGGGCGCTGGCCGTCGCCGCCCGCGAGGTGGCCCGCTTCGCGCTCGACCCCGAGCTGGCCGAGGTCGACATCGAGCGGGCGCTCTTCCTCGACACCGAGACGACCGGGCTCTACGGCGCGGGCACGGTGCCTTTCCTGATCGGGCTCGGCTGGTTCGAGGGCGGCTGCCTCGAGCTGCGCCAGCTCTTCCTGCGTCGGCTGGGCGAAGAGCGGCCGATGCTGGAGTTCCTCGCCGATCGCCTCGCCCGGTCGAGCTGCATCATCACCTACAACGGCAAGAGCTTCGACTGGCCGCTCATCGGTCAGCGGTTCGTGATGAACCGGCTGCCGCCGCCGCCCGATCCGCTGCATCTCGATCTGCTGCACTGCGCCCGGCGGGCCTACAAGAAGCGCATCGGCGGGGCCCGGCTGGTCCAGATCGAGGAGCGGGTGCTGGGCATGCAGCGGGTGGATGACACCCCGGGGCACGAGATCCCGCTGATCTACCTGGACTTCGTGCGCGGGGGGCCGGCCGATCGGGTGGCGGGGGTCATCCAGCACAACGCCCACGACATCGTGGCGATGGCGGCGCTGCTCGGCCGGCTGGGCGAGCGCTTCGCCGCGGCCCACCGGGATGACGACCCCCGCGATCTCTTGAGCTACGCCCGCATCGCCGAGCGGGCGGGGGATACGCAGCGGGCGGCGGACTTCGCCCGGGTCGCGGCCGAGCGCTCGACGGGGTCGCACGCGGCCGACGCCTGGCTGCTGCACGCCACCCTGGCCCGGCGGCGGGGCGACGTGGACGAGGCCCAGCGAGGCTACGAGGCGGCGCTGGCCGAGGCCGTCGATCGCGAGCAGTCGGGCGCGGCGCACCTGGCGCTGGCCAAGCTGTTCGAGCACCGGCGCAAGGACTTCGATCAGGCGCTGAGGCACGCCTATCACACCCGCTGGATGGAGGGCGCGCCGGCGTGGCAGAAGCGCATCGATCGCATCGAGCGCAAGCGGGCCCGGGCCGCGTCCTGAGCCGGCTCAGCGCGTCGGCGCGCGGGGCACGTAGGCCATCGTGCCCAGCAGGCGGGCGGTCGGCTTCTGCGGGTCGCCGGTGTGCACCTCGGCTTCGACGATGGCGAAGCGCCGGCCGGGCTTGACGACCCGGGCGACGCAATAGAGCCGCTCGCCGACGGCCGGGCGCAGCATGTGCACCTTGAACTCTACGCTGACGATGCCCTCGTCGGGCGCGGCGAGGCTGCCGGCGGCGGCGCCGGCGCAGTGGTCGGCCAGCGTGGTCTGCACCCCGGCGTGCACCGTGCCCGCCTGCTGGGCGTGCTCCGGCTTCACCGCCAGCGTGGCGTGGATCTCGCCCGGCGCGATGCGGGTCGGGGTGATGCCGAGGTGCTGCACGAAGGTGGCCGCGGCGAAGTCGGCTTCGACGGCGGCGGCGTAGTCCGGGTTACGGGGGGTCATGGTGCCTCGCTGGGGGTGGGCGGGTGGCGGCAGTCTACCCGAAAGACGCGCCGGGCGTCGTGGTCCGGGCGCCTTTCAACAGATCCGTTGACGCGGCTTGATCCGGCCTCGGGGTGGGGCTAGGGTCGTCGTCAACGGATTCGTTGACTGGAGTTCATCGTGACTGAGCAGGCCGACTTGCAGACGACCGCGACCCTCAAGCGGGAGGTCGGCAACTGGGTCGACGGCGACCGCTTCTGGGATCGGGTGCACGAGGTGCGGCACTTCATCGAGCTGCTCGACGAGGGCGCGCATGTGCTGTTGATCGCGCCACGGCGGACCGGCAAGACCAGCCTGATGCGCGAGGTCAGCCGACGCATCGCCGACCGCTATGTCTGCGTGCACGCCGATCTGGAGCACTGCCGGACTGTCGGCGACGCCATCATCGAGCTGAGCGTCGCGACCCGGGCCCACCGTGATGTCTGGTCCAAGGTACGGGATGTATTCGGCCGCTTGTTGGGCAACGCCGAAGAACTCAAGCTCGACGAGGTCGTGATCAACCTGCGGGCCGGCATCGGCGCCGACTGGCAGCCGACCGGTGACCGCTACTTCGCCGAGCTGGCCCGGGCCGAGCGGCCGGTGGCGCTCTTCATCGACGAGCTGCCCATCCTGGTGAACCGGCTGCTGCGGACCGAGGGAGCCGGGGGCGGTCGGGCGGCCGTGGATGTGTTCATGTCATGGCTGCGTTCGGTCGCGCAGCGGCACAAGGGGCGGGTGCGGCTGGTCGTGTCGGGCTCGATCGGCTTGGGGCCGGTGCTGCAAAGCGCCAACCTCACCGCGAGCATCAATCACTTCACGCGGTTCCATCTGGAGCCGTGGCCGGCCCCCATCGCCCGGGGGTGCTTGCAGGCGCTGGCCAACCAGTATGGCATCGCATGGGGCGCCGGGGTGACCGCGCGCATGGTCGAGCACCTCGGTTGGTGCGTGCCGCACCATGTGCAGACATACTTTTCGCATGTCTACGAGGACGCCCGGCGGCGGGGCGTCGAGGGGGTGACGATCGAGGACGTCGACCGGGTCTATCGCGATCGGATGTTGAGCAGCCGGGGGCATGCCGAGCTGAGTCACTACGAAGAGCGGCTGAAGCTGGTCCTGGGCGATGGCATCCTGCCCGTCGCGATCGATCTGCTCACCGAGGCGGCAGTGGTGGGGCGACTGACGACCGCAGCCGCGATGGCGATCATCGACGAGCACCGCCCCGACGACGCGGCGCATGCCCGACGCCAGTTGCTGCGCCGGTTGCTCGATCTGCTCGACCACGATGGCTACCTCGGTGAGTCGGCGGGGGGCTTCGCTTTTCGGTCGAAGCTGCTGCGCGACTGGTGGCAGAAACGCTTCGGCTATGGCTACCGGCCCCGGGGAGAGGCGGCGGGATGACGCGGCTGATGAAACACAACCCGGCGTTCCTCGACGACGACGAGTTGATCGCCGGGTTCACCGTGCGTCGGGCCGACTTCGAACTCCTGATTGAGACGCTGCACGAGAACATCGACGCGTCGGCCAATCAGCATGTGCTGGTCATCGGGCCGCGTGGCATGGGCAAGACGACGCTGGTCCGGCGGGTGGCGGTCGAGGTCCGGCGGGACGCGGCGCTGAGCGCGGCGTGGTATCCCATCGTCTTCGGCGAGGAGAGCTATGCCATCAGCGACGCGGGCGAGTTCTGGCTGGAGGCGATCCTGCATCTGGCCGACGCGCTGGATGACCCGGCGTGGCATGCGTTGCACAAGACATTGCTGGCCGAGCCGGACGGGGAGGCGCTGCGGGTCAAGGCGCTCGGGCGGCTGACGGACTTCGCCGAAGCCCGCGGCGGGCGGCTGCTGCTCATCGTCGAGAACTTGCAGATGGTGCTGGGCGAGCAGCTCGACGCGGACGCGGCGTCGAGCCTGCGACACACACTGCAGAACGAGCCCCGGATCATGCTGCTGGGCACGGCGGCGAGCCGGTTCGATGCCATCGAGCAGCCCGAGCAGCCGATGTTCGACCTGTTTCGGGTCGTCGAGTTGGATCCGCTGGACGAAGGTGAGGCCCGCGCGTTGTGGGACGCGGTCGCCGAGCGGCCCTTGAAGGGGCGCCGCATCCGGCCGGTGCACATCCTGACGGGGGGCAACCCCCGGCTGCTGAGCATCGTCGCGGCGTTCTCTCAGAAGCGATCGTTCGCCGAGCTGATGACCGATCTGGTGCATCTCGTCGACGATCACACCACCTACTTCAAGGCGAACGTCGAGGCCCTGCCGCCCGGCGAGCGCAAGGTGCTGGTGGCGCTCGCCGATCTGTGGAGCCGGGCGACCTCGCGGCAGGTGGCCGAGCGGGCGCGGCTGGAGCCGAAGAAGACGAGCGCGTATCTGAAGCGGCTGAGTGATCGGGGCGTGGTGCGCGAGGTCGATCGCATCGGGCGGGTGCGGCTGTACGAGCTGACGGAGCGGCTCTACAACATCTATCACTTGATGAGGCGCCGGGGCGGGGAGCAGGCGCAGGTCAAGGCGCTGGTCGAGTTCATGATCGCGTTCTACGACACCGACGAGCTGGGCGAGGTGGTGTCGAGCATCGCGTCCGAGGCATGTGCCATCGAAGTTCGGGAGCGTCGGTATCACTTGTGGGCGCTGGCCGAGCTGATGGGACGTGGCGCGGACGACGCCGAGCGCAAGGCATGGCTCGATGCCCTGCCGGCGGAATTGTTCGAGTTTTCCGATATGCCGCCTGCGTTGGCCGAGATGCTGGGGGGTGGGGTCGCCGCGCGCGATGGCGTGCCCGACGGCGTCGGGAACCTCCCGGCTCCGCTCCGGGAGGTCTTCGCGTTCGTCGATTCCGCTATCGAGTTCGAGGCGGGGGGGCGCCGAGGCGAAGCCCCGACAGCACCCGGACGATTCGCGGTCCTCGACATGGACCTCCCGTCCGACGGGGTGGAGCGAGCGGCCGTCCGTGAGGTGCGCATCGTGGCCCTGTTCGTCTCCGGGGAACCCGAGCAGGCTTTTCGAGAGGCCATGGCCCTCAGCGAGGAGACACCGCGCGCCCTCGCGGCGCCCTTCATTCGAGTGGTGGTCTGGGCGTCGGCAGAGGTGGCGTCGGAATCGGAGGTCGTCGAGCTGTCCCAGCGGTTGCTCGATGTCGATCCATCCCAGGTCGTGCCATGGCTGATGTGGGGCCTCGGCACGTCGGACATGGAGACGGCAGAGCGCGCGCTGAGGCAGGCGGTGGATGTGGCCCCGCGCAATGGCTGTGCCTGGGCCGGGCTGGGATGGACGACCGCCCGTCGGGGTCGACCGCGGGAGGCGGTCGAGGCGTTGGAGAAAGCAACTCGACTCCAGCCGGACAATCCGACCTATGTCTTCGCCCTGGCCTGGGTCCGGGCCGTGCTGGCTGAAGAAGACGAGGCGTTGGCGGCCATGGCCGAGGTATTGACCTGCCGCGCCTACGTCCGCGATGTCGTCCAGCAGGTCGTCGACTGGGTCGTGCTGTTCGGGATGAGGATGTCCCCGGCCGGATCCGGAGCCATCGCGCGCCTGCGCAATCTCCTGCATGCCAGCGCTTCGGCGGATGCCATCACACCGATCATCGTGGCGCTCGACATGCAACTCGGCCGACCCGTACGCGTCCCGCGCGAGGTCGAGGCGGTCGCCCGCGACATCGTCGCTCGGCTCGCATCGGGCACCGCGATCATGCCCGCCGGCGTGATCTCACCTTGGGGCGGGTATCTCTACGCCGCCCCGCCACCCGCAAACGGCGGTTGAATCGCCGGCTCTCGTCGGGCAACCTCCGGCGGATGCGCATCCTGCACACCTCGGACTGGCACCTCGGGCACGGCCTGCACGGGCGCTCGCGCGAGGCCGAGCATCAGCGGTTCCTCGACTGGCTGCTCGACCGCATCGACGAGCACATGGTCGACGCGCTGATCATCCCCGGCGACATCTTCGACTCGGCCAACCCGCCGACCTCGGCGCTGCGGGCGTGGTACTGGTTTCTGGGGCAGGCCCGGCGGCGCAACCGCGACCTCGACGTGGTCGTCGTGGGCGGCAACCACGACTCGGCGGCCCGGCTCGACGCGCCCAAGCCGCTGCTCGAGCCGCTCGACGTGCGGGTGATCGGGGGCGTGCCCCGGCTCGAGGACGGGTCGATCGACTACGAGGCGATGGTGATCCCGCTGCACGACTGCGCGGGCGACGTCGAGGCGTACGTCGCGGCGGTGCCCTTCCTGCGGCCGGCTGATCTGCCCCGGGTCGCGCCGCCGGACGATCTGGCCGAGGGCGAGGCGTTCGACCCGCTCGTCGAGGGGGTGCGCGAGGTGTATCGGCGCACGTTCGCCGCGGCGCGGGCGAAGATGGAGCCGGGGCAGTCGCTCGTCGCGACCGGGCACTGCTTCATGCGGGGGGGCAAGATCACCGAGGACAGCGAGCGCAAGGTGCTCGGCGGCAATCAGCACGCGCTGCCGCTCGATGTCTTCGAGGCGGACGTGGCCTACGTGGCGCTGGGGCACCTGCACCTGGCGCAGGCGGTGGGCGGGGTGGAGCATGTCCGGTATTGCGGGGCGCCGCTGCCGCTGTCGATGGCCGAGCGGGAGTATCCCCATCAGATCCTGCTGGTGGATGTCATCGATGGCACGCTGGATGGGGTCGCGACGGTGAAGGCGCCGCCCAGCGTGGAGATGGCGCGCATCCCGGTGTCGGGCTACGAGCCGGTGGACTCGGTGCTGGAGCGCATCGCCGGGCTGCCTGCGCTCGATCGCGCGCAGCCCGAGTGGAGCCGGCCGTTCCTCGAGGTGGCGGTGCGCCTCGATACGCCTCAGCCGGGGCTGCGGCTGCGGGTCGAAGAGGCGCTGGCCGGGCGGCATCCGCGGCTGGCGCGGCTGGTGGTCGATCGCCCGGGGCGGGGGCGGGCGCTGGCCGATGAGGTGCCCGACGCCGAGTTGGGTACGCTGAACGCCGAAGAGGTCTTCCGCCGCAAGTGGGCCCGCCAGCACCCGGGGGAGCCGCCGGTGGTGCTGCTGGAGAAGTTCCACGAGCTGGTGCAGGACGTCGAGCAGGACGAGGCATGAGGATCAACGCCATCCGCGGGGAGAACCTCGCCAGCCTGCAAGCCTTCGAGGTCGATCTGACCACCGAGCCGCTGAAGTCGGCCGGGCTCTTCGCCATCACCGGGCCGACCGGGGCCGGCAAGTCGACGCTGCTCGATGCCTTGTGCCTCGCGCTGTATGACACCACGCCCCGGCTGGACGAGCGGGGCGGGGTCGAGATCGGGCGGGCGGACGACGAGCACAAGCTGGCGGCCAACGACGTCAAGAACGTGCTGCGCCGGGGCGCGGGCGAGGGCTTCGCCGAGGTGGAGTTCGTCGGGCGCGACGGGCTGGTGTATCGCGCCCGGTGGAGCGTGCGGCGGGCGTATGGCAAGCCGGATGGCAAGTTCCAGGGGCAGAAGATCGATGTGTGGGTCCGCGGCGACGACGGGGAGTGGCAGACGCTCACCACCGATCGCAAGACCGATACGCTGGCGCTGGTGGCCGATCGGGTGGGGCTGGACTTCGATCAGTTCCGCCGCTCGGTGCTGCTGGCGCAGGGCGAGTTCGATCGCTTCCTCAAGGCCGATGGCAAGGATCGCGGGCGGCTGCTCGAGGCGATGACCGGGGCCGATCTGTATCGCCGGCTGGGGCAGGGGGCGCACGTCCGGGCCCGGGGGCTCCGGGAAGATCTGGAGCGGGTGCGCAACCGGGTGAGCGACATCCCGGTGCTGGACGGTCGGGTGCGGGTGCGGGTCGAGCAGCAGGTGGAGGCCGGGCGGGCGTGGGTCGCGGCGGCCGAGAAGCGGGGCGATCGGCTGGCGGCGGCCGGGCGGTGGTACGCCCGCCTGCAAGCGCTGGTGGACGGCGAGTCGGCGGCCGAGGCCGATCTGACCCGGGCTCACGAGGCGATGGACGACGCCGAGGACTTGCAGACGGCGCTGGAGGCGGTCGAGCGGGCCGAGCCGCTGCGCGAGACGTGGCGCGCGGCGGCCGAGACGGCTCGGGTCGGGCGCGAGGCGGTTGCCCGGGCGGCGAAGCGGGCGGCGGCGCTGGAGGCGGCCGAGGCGGCGGTGGCCGAGGCCCGGCGCGGGGAGAAGGCGGCCGAGGCGGCCCGCCGGGCGGCCCGGGAGGCGCACGCGGCGCAGGGGCCGACGCTGGCCGAGGCCCGGCTGCTGGACGCCCGGCTGGAGGCGGCGCGGGCGGCGGTCGAGCGGGCGGCGGCGGCGGCGGACGAGGCCCGGGCCCGGGCGGCCGAGGCCGCGGGGCGGTTGGAGGCGGCTCACGGGGCGCGGGCGACCCACGCCCGGGCGATCGAGAGCGGCGAGGCGTGGTTGGCGGAGAACGCGGGGGTCGAGGCGGTGCAGCGCGATCGGTGGATCGCCGAGCTGCGCGCGCTGGAGACCGATCGGTCGGCGGCGGTCGAGGCCGAGGGGCTGGCGCAGACGGCGCGGTCGGTGGCCGAGACGGCGGACGCGGCGGTGGGGCCGGCCGAGGCCCGGGTCGAGGCGGACGAGGCGGCGTGGAGCGAGGCCCGACGGGCGTCGGAGGGCGAGGCGCTGGCGGCGGCCCGGGCGGCGGTTCAGGCGGCCGAGGGGCAGGTCGAGGCGCTGGGCGAGCGCGATCTCAAGCTGAAGAACCTGCTCGATCGGGCCCGGGAGGCCGACGGGCTGCACCGCAAGCTCACCGCCGCCGAAGACAACCGGGCCGCGGCCCGGCGCACCCTGCGGTCGGAGAGGGCGCGGGCGAAGCGGCTGACGGTGAAGGTGGACGAGGGGCAGGCGGCGCTGGCCCGGGACGAGGCCCGGCTGGCGCTGCTCCGGGCGGCGGCGAGCTTGACCGAGCACCGGGCGGCGCTGGTGGATGGCGAGCCGTGCCCGCTGTGCGGGGCCACCGAGCACCTGGGGGTCGAGGTCGAGGAGGCCGATGTCATCCTGGCCGATGAGGAGGCCCGGGTCGCGGCTCGGCGGGCGTCGGTGGCCGAGCTGCGCACCGAGCTGACGCTGGCCGAGGAGCGGGCGAGCCGGGCGGGGGAGGACGTGGCGGCGGCCGATGAGGATCGGGACGTGGCCCGGGTCGAGCTGGCCAAGGTGCGCTCCGACTGGCAGATGGCCCGCATGGCGTACGGGTCGGCGCTGCCCGAGCAGCCGACCGGCGCCGAGAAGGCGGTGAGCGAGGCGGTCGAGGCCAACCACGCGGCGCGGGAGGCGGCCGAGACGGCGCGGGATGCCGCCCGGGCCGAGCTGGATCGCATCGAGTCCTCTCGGGCCCGGGTCGATGAGCGGCTGGGCGCGGTGGACGCGGCCCGGGCGGCGCTGGCGGCAGCCCGGGACGAGGCTCGGGCGGCGCGCGCGGCCCGGGATCAGGCGATCGAGCGGCTGGGCGCGGCCCGGGAGCGGGTCGAGCGGCGCGAGTCGGCGCTGGCGGCGGTCTTCGACGGGTGGTCCGGCTGGCCGGCGGCTGATCTGCCGGCCTTCGTCGAGGCGGTCGAGGCCCGGGTCGCGGCGTTCGAGGCCCGGCGGCAGGCGGTGGAGCGGGCCCGGACCGCGCTGGCGGAGGCGGCGCAGGCGCTGGCCGGGCTGGAGGCGCAGGCGACGCAGCGGCGGGAGGCGGCGGCGGCGGCCGAGGCGGCGGTCGAACAGGCCCGAGCCGACGCGCAGGCGCTGGCCGAGGCGCGGGGGGCGCTGCTCGACGGGCGGCCGGTGGACGCGGTCGAGAAGGCGCTGCGCTTCGAGCTGGAGAAGGCCGAGGCGGCGGCGAGTGAGGCCCGCGATACCCGGGCGGCGGCCGAGGCTCAGGCCGAGGGCGCGGCCGATCGGCTCGCGGAGGACGAGCGGGCGGCCCGCACGGCGCGGTCGGCGGCCGAGCAGGCCCGGGCGCTGCTCGACGAGGCGCTCGAGGCGGCCGAGATGGACGAGGAGACGCTGGCCGACCGGCTGGCCCACGGGCCGGCGTGGATCGGGAAGACCCGCTCGGCGCTGGACGCGCTGCGCTCGAAGGTCGAGGTCGCCGCGGCCCTGCTCGGTGAGCGGCGGCGGGCCCGGGAGGCCCACGAGGGCAGCGATCGGCCGGCGGTGCCCGCCGAGTCGCTGAGCGAGGCGCTGGCCGGGGCCCGGGCCGCCGAGGAGGCGTTCCGCGAGGCGCTGGAGGACGCCCGGGTCCGGCTGCGGCAGGACGATCGAGCGCAGTCCCAGCGCGCTGAGCTGGCCCCGCAACTCGCCGAGCTGGAGCAGGAGCATCGCATCTGGGAGCGGATCTCCGATCTCATCGGCTCGCACGATGGGGCCAAGTTCCGCGACTTCGCCCAGAGCCTGACCCTCGACGCGGTGGTCGGGCTGGCCAACCGCCACCTGTCGGAGCTGGGGCCCCGCTATCGGCTGGCCCGGGTGCCCGATCAGGACCTCGAACTGCAAGTCATCGACCTCGAGATGGGCGATGAGATCCGCAGCGTGCAGAGCCTCTCGGGCGGGGAGAGCTTCCTGGTGTCGCTGGCGCTGGCGCTGGGGCTGGCCAGCCTGTCGGCTCGGGAGGCGCGGTTGGAGTCGCTCTTCATCGACGAGGGCTTCGGCACGCTGGACGACAATACGCTGGGGCAGGCGCTGTCGACGCTGGACATGTTGCAGGCCAGCGGGCGGCAGGTGGGGCTCATCTCGCACGTCCCGGGCTTCGCCGAGCGCATCGGGGTGCAGGTGGCGGTGGTGCCCGAGGGGCCCGGGCGCAGCCGGATCGAGGTGCGGGGGGTCGGCGCCGGCTGAGCGATCGGCCGATGCGGCCCGGGGTGCCCGGGGCTCAGACCATGCCCCACGCCTGGGCGGTGGCGTGGTGCTGCGCCGCCTCGTCGGGCCGGCCGGACTGCTCGAGCAGGGCGCTCCACACCCGGGGCCCGGGGCCGTCGACCGCCGCGAAGATGGCCTCCACCTCGGCGAGCTGGTCGGGCCGGGCGGCGACCAGCAGGTACAGCCCGGGGTGGTCTTCGCCGGTCTCGGGGTCGCGCACGACGTACTCTTCGCCGGCCCCGAACTGGTGGAAGCAGCCCGCTGCGGTCAGCGCCGCGCGCAGCGACTCGACCGCGGACTCGCCCGGGTGGCGCCCGTCCAGATCGACGCACAGCGCCCCGGCCCGGTCGAGGGTCAGCATCACCGGGTGTAGCCGCAGCGCGTCGGCGTCGGTGTCGAGCTCGTCGGCGTTGAGCGGGTCGGGGTGGAACAGCACCCGATCGCCGTGGTGCTGGGGCGCGCCGGGGGTCCGCAGGCTGAGGACCCGGGCGGTGAGCGGGCCGTTGCGGCTGGCGAAGTAGGGGCGGGCGTCGTCCTCGAACATCACCCGCATCAGGCCGTAGTCCGCCTGGAAGTCGCCGTCACCCGGCGGCACCGGGAAGCCGCTCTCGGCGGCCAGCGCCCGCACCCGGGGCCAGTCGCGGGCGGCGGTCGCCGCGCAGACGCAGCGCCAGTGGAAGGGGTTGCCCGCCGCGCCCAGCGCGGCCGTCGCCGACCAGACCGCGTCGGCCTCGGCGTAGCGCCCGGCCTCGAAGTAGAGCCCGCCGAGCCGATCGCTGACGTGGGCCCAGCCCGGGCGGGCGGCGGCGACGGGCGCGAGGTGGGGGATGGGCGACTCGCCCCGCCGCTCGGCGGCCAGCGCCCGGAACCAGCCGGCGAGGTGCGGGCCGTCGTCGGTGGGCGGGGGCGTCGTCAGCAGCGCGTCCAGCGCGGCGTCGTCGAGCCCGATCAGCGCCTCGGCGGTGAGCCGGAAGACGTCTTCGTCGGTGGGAGCCGCGGCCCGGGTCTGCTCGGCGAGCGCGCGGGCCAGCTCGGGCAGGCCGAAGGCCCGGGCTGCGCCCATCAGCGGCTCGAGCCACGGCGCGCCGGGGTCGACCCGCAGGTTGGCCAACCCGGTTTCGAAGTCCCTCCCGTCGGGGTCGGGCGCCGGGGGGGGCGCCGCGTCGAGCCGGGCCGCGAGCTGGTCGATGCGGGCCTCGAACGCCGCGGTCTGCCGCAGAAGATCCAGCCCCTCGCGGGCGCCGTCCAGCGCGGCCCGGGCCAGGGTCGGTTCGCCGTCGCCGAGCAGCCGCTCGGCGGCCCAGATCAGCGCCTCGACGCCCGCGCCGCCGCCCCGCTCGATGCACGCCCGGCCCAGCAGGCACATCTGGCGCACGATCTCGTCGTCGGACAGCATGCCGTCGGACAGCGCGGCGTCGCCGTCGCCCTCGGCCTTGCCGTACAGCAGCGGCAGCGTGCGCAGGTGCAGCCGGAAGCCGCCGTCGTCCAGGATCTCGGCCACGCTCGACAGCATCGGCGCCGCCTCGGCGGCTCGGCCTTCGGAGGCGAACACCAGCGCCTTCCACTGGCGCCAGGTGCGCTGCCAGCTCGCCCCGCGGGCGTCGGTCTGGCAGCCGTCGAGCGTCCGGTGGGCCTCGGCGAGCCGGCCGGCGAGCAGGTGGGCCGCGGTCCGGCGCAGGCCGAAGTCGTCGGGGTCGACCTCGGCCCCAGCCGCCACCCGGGCCCGCTGCTGGCCCTCGATGAAGTCCAGCGCCGCCTGCGGCCGCCCGGCGTCGAGCAGCGCGTCGGCGTGCTCGTTGCTGATGCATAGCCAGCACACCCGCCGGGGGTCGACCCGGGACAGCGTCTCGCTCGAGACCGCCAGCCGCTCGTCGATGAAGCCCGCCGCGTCGCGCAGCCCGTAGGCCGCGCAGACCGCGTGGGCGGTGCAGATGGTCTGGGGGCAGTCCCGGGTGTCGGGCCGGTGGGCCCGATCGAGCAGCTCGACGGCCTGCCCCAGCCCGATCCGGGTGTCCTCCCGGTGCAGCACGAGGCTGCGCAGGGCGAAGTTGCGAGCGAAGACCTCGACCCACGGCCGCTCCTCGGCCCGCGCCCGGGCCACGAGGCCGGGCACTAGCGCGTCGACCCGGGTGTGCTCGCCCTCGGCGACGCACTCCATGAGCAGCCAGATGTCACGGCGCAGATCGGGGGGCAGGGTGTCGAGCCAGTCGAAGCCGTCGTCCATGAGCCTCCTCGGGGCCGCTCAGTCTACGCCTTCCGGGGCTTCGTTTCGCCCTTTGCGGCACGGGCGGAGACGATCGCCGAGGCGGCGACGAGGGCGGCCATGATCCCGAAGCCGGCGCCCAGCCCGCCCCACTCGGCCGCGAAGCCCACCGCGGCGGCGGTCACGGCGTGCAGCGCGGCTCGGGCCTGGCTCTCGACCGACAGCGTCGTCGCCCGCCAGCGGGGATCCATCACGTCGTCCACCGCGGCGATGAAGATCGGCCGGCGGGCGTTCTGCAGCGCGGCGAGGCCCAGCATGACCACCAGCCCCGGGGCGAGCAGATCGCCGAGCAGCCCGGCGGCGGTGAGCCCCAGCGCCAGCGCGGCCAGCCCGTGGGCCAGCGTCAGCGCCCGCTCGGGGCCGCCAGCGCGGGCCACCAGCCGGCCCGAGAGCAGCGAGGCGCCGCCGGCCAGCACCCCCGATGCGAGGTGCCAGCCGCCGTAGAGCATGGCCCCGATCCCGCCGGCCACCGTCAGGTCGAGATCGGCGACGCCCTGAGCCAGCGCCGGCTGGAGCCACGAGGCGGCGAGCTTGATCTGGCTCTCGAACAGGATCGAAGGCACCAGCACCGCCAGCAGGCCGGGGCGGGCCAGCGCCCGCAGGCGTCGGCCGAGGGCGGCGCCTTCCGAGCGGGGGGCGGGCGCCTTCTCGGCCGGTCCGTCCTCGTCGAGCGCCCGGGGGTAGCCCGCGACGAGCAGCGCGCACAGCGCGGTGGGCAGCGCCGCGGCGGCGAAGAGCGGGGCGTACTGCCCGCCGAGCCAGACGATCGCGCCCCCGGCCAGCGCCGCGACGCCCTGGCTGGTCTTGCTGAAGAAGCGAGCGGTGCCGATGACGTCGACCTTGCGCCCGCGCTCGCCGCGGCGGGTCAGCCAGTCGAGGATGATCGCCTTGTGGGTGCCGGTGCGCAGCGCCTCGCCCACCGCGTACAGCGCCAGGGCGGCCAGCACCGGGATCAGCGGATCGGCGAGGCGGGCGGCGCCGAAGAGGGTCAGCATCGCGAGCGCCGACAGCGCGAAGGCGGTGGTCAGCGTGCGCCGCCGCCCGAAGCGATCGGCGATGACCGCCAGCGGCACTTCGAACAGGGCGATGAGCCCCTTGTGCCACGCGATGACCAGCCCGACGGTGGCGTAGTCCAGCCTCAGGTCGGCGAGCAGGAAGAGGACGAGGAAGGGGTCGAAGAAGCGCAGGTTGCGCAGCGCCGCGTAGGCGCAGAAGCGGGGCAGGGGGTCGCGGCCGTGGATGGCATCGGCGCTCACCGGCGCATCATCACCGAGGGTGACGCGGCCGCGCCAGCGGTGGAATCACCGCGCCGGGTCGCGGGGCGCCTGGTCGCAGGCGTCGCCGATGCCGTCCCCGTCGGCGTCGCTCTGATCGGGGTTGACCGCCCGCGGGCAGTTGTCCTCGTCGTCGGGTACGCCGTCGCTGTCGAGGTCCTGGTCGCAGGCGTCCCCCACGGCGTCGCCGTCGAAGTCCCGCTGCTCGGGGTTGACCACCCGCGGGCAGTTGTCCTGGTCGTCGGGGATGCCATCGCCGTCCGTGTCGCGGTCGCAGGCGCCCTCGTCGACGCGACCGTCGCGGTCGTCGTCGATCATGTTGCACAGCTCGGGGGAGGGCTCGCCGCGGTCGCAGGCGTCGCCGATGCCGTCGTTGTCGGCGTCGACCTGAGCGGGGTTGGGGATGTCGGGGCAGTTGTCCGCGTCGTCGGGGATGCCGTCGCCGTCGGCGTCCGCGTCCACCTCGCAGGCGTCGCCCCACGCGTCGCCGTCGGCGTTGCTCTGGTTCGGGTTGAAGACCACCGGGCAGTTGTCCTCGGCGTCGGGCACGCCGTCTCCGTCCCGGTCGACGTTGGGATCACAGGCGCCCTCGTCGACGAGGCCGTCGTTGTCGTCGTCGATCCCGTCGCACCGCGCCTCGCCGTCGGCCACGCACAGCCCGACCGGCGTGCACAGCGCGCCCGCCGGGCAGTCGGCGTCGTCCTGGCAAGGCACGTTCTGCGCCGGCACGCACTGGTTCAGGAAGGCGTCGCACACCATGCCATCGGGGCACATCTGGCCGCCGCAGGCCGCGTTCTGGCAGACGCCGCCCTCGTCGACCGCGCCGTCGAGGTCGTCGTCGCGCATGTTGCACTGCTCGGGCTGAGGCACGTCGCGGGGGCAGGCGTCTCCGATCCCGTCGCCGTCGGCGTCGGCCTGATCGGGGTTGACGGCCTCGGGGCAGTTGTCCTGATCGTCGGGGATGCCGTCGCCGTCCCGGTCGCGGTTGGGATCACAGGCGTCTTCGTCGACCACGCCGTCGAGGTCGTCGTCGAGCATATTGCACTCTTCGGGTCGCGGGTCGCAGGCGCCCTCTTCGTCGATGAGACCATCGAGGTCGTCGTCGATGCCATTGCACACCTCGGGCTGGGGGCCATCGGGCACGCACTGGTTGGTCGCCGGGTCGCACACCATGCCATCGGGGCACATCCGCCCGCCGCAGGCGACGTTCGGGCAGGCGCCCTCGTCGACCACCCCGTCGCCGTCGTCGTCGCGCATGTTGCACAGCTCGGGGCTCGGGTCGCAGACGCCCTCGTCGACGAGCCCGTCGAAGTCGTTGTCGATGCCATCGCACGCCTCTTCGCCGTCCTGGCAGACGCCCTGCGCTGCGCAGATCTGCCCGGGCGGGCAGTCGGCGTCGGCGCCGCACGGATCACCGCCGACGCAGCGGTCGAGGAAGGGGTTGCAGATCATGCCCGGGGGGCACCCCTGGCCGCCGCAGCCCGCGTTCTGGCAGGCGCCCTCGTCGACCCGCCCGTCGCCGTCGTCGTCGAGCATGTTGCACTCTTCGAGGGCCGGATCGCAGGCGCCCTCGTCGACCACCCCGTCCCGGTCGTCGTCGAGGCCGTTGCACTGCTCGCCGGCCGCCCCGCAGATCCCGTTCATGCACAGCGCGCCCGCCGGGCAGTCCGCGTCGTCGGCGCAGGGCATGCCTTCGGCCACGCAGCGGCCGGTGGGATCACACACCTCGCCCGGGGCGCAGCCGCCGGGGCGGCAGGCGACGTTCTGGCACATGTCACCGACGCCGTCGCCGTCGGCGTCGGCCTGATCGGGGTTGACCGTGTCGGGGCAGTTGTCCTGATCGTCGGGGATGCCATCCCCGTCGCGATCGCCGTCGGGGTCGCACCCGTCCTCGTCGATCACCCCATCGCAGTCGTTGTCGAGGCCGTCGCACTCTTCGAGGTCGGGCCGCTCGACCGGCTGGCACATCACGCCGCCGCCGGCGCACAGCAGCACGCCCGCGGCGCAGGCCCCCGGCTGGCCGGTGTCGCACCGCTCGCCCTCCCGCTCGCAGGGGCCGACCGGGTCGTCGCACGCGTCGCCGACGCCGTCGCCGTCGGCGTCGGCCTGATCGCCGTTCGGCGTGCGGGGGCAGTTGTCGGCGCCGTCGGGCACCCCGTCGCCGTCGGTGTCGGCGGCGTTCGGGCGGCACACACCGGCCGCGGTGCAGGCCATGCCCGGGGGACACCCGCCGTTGGGGCCGCAGTTCACCGCGTCGTCGCAGGCGTCGCCGACGCCGTCGCCGTCTTCGTCCTTCTGGTCGGCGTTGATGACATTCGGGCAGTTGTCGGCGTCGTCGGGCACCCCGTCCCCGTCGTCGTCGGCGGGCGGCTCGGGCTCGGGGTCCATGTCGGCCTCGCCGACCGCCGCGTCGCGGAGGGCGGCGTCGTCGCAGGCGCCGTTGGCGCACTGTTCGCCGATGGGTTCTTCACGGTCGAGAGGGCATCCGGCGAGGCCGAGGCACACCGCCATCGCCGCGAGCAGTCGCGTCGTCGCGCGCATCGAAGCTCCTGTGGGTCGAGGGTCCGGGGGGACGCCGCCGCGGCGCCCTTCACCCCCTCATTGGAGGCAGCCGCCGGCATCCGTCGGAAAAAAATCGAGCGGGCCCGATCGACGCGATCAGAACGCGTAGCACTGCACCGCCCACGGGCGGGCCTCCTGCCCGGCGCCGGCGCACGGGCCGCCGCGGCAGGTGCCCGCGTTCAGCCCACACAGCGCCGCCTCGCACTCGGGATCACACACCCGGCGGCCGACGGGCACGTCGCGGTCGGCGGCGCAGGCGGCGGGGGCCGGGACGCAGTCCGGGGCGCCGCCCCCGCAGCGGGCGTCGTAGCGCTGCACGCAGACGGTGCCCGCCGGGCAGCCGCAGCGCGCGGGGCCGACCCGGGCGGCGCAGGTGCCGCCGTCGCACCACACGTAGGGCTCGGCGCACGGCGCGCACAGCGGCGGATCGCCGCAGGCCATGTAGATCCGCAGCCACGCCCGGTCGAAGAGGGCCCGGTCGCTGGCGGCGATGCCGGCCCAGTCGCAGCCGCAGCCGCAGACGTCGCCCACGAGGCCCGCCACGCAGTCGGCGTCCCGGGCGCAGCCCCGCTCGAAGCCCTCGGCCTCGATGACCGTGTCGAGCGGCGGCCCGCCGTCGGCGGCCGGTGGCTCCACGACGCCGCACGCGGCGAGCACGAGCGCGATCGAGCCTGCGATGCATGCCTTCACCGGCACCTCCTCGTCGCCCGACCCATCGCACACCGGCCCGGGCCGGGCAACCGGTCTTGCGTCCGCTGCGCATAGGCGCGACAACGGACGCAGTCATCTCGTACACCGATCGAGGAGCGGGGCCGATGGCCGCAGACACCTTCACCGAGGCCGAGTGGGCGCGCATCTTCGCGCTGATGGAGACCCGGGGCGAGGCCTTCGGGCTGCCCGCCCGGCGGGACGACTCGGTCGTGCTCGGCTCGTGGAACATCCGCAAGCTCGGCCCCGACCGCCGGGGGGCCGAGACGTGGCGCTTCCTGGCGCAGACCGTCGATCGCTTCGACCTGCTCGCGGTGCAGGAGGTCATGGACGACATCGGCGGCTTGCAGCGGCTGCGGCGTGATCTGGGCGGCTACGGGGTGCTGTGCTCCGACATCACCGGCCAGACGCCGGGCGCCTCGACCGGCATGCCCGAGCGGCTCGCCTTCCTCTACCGCGAGGCCACCGTCGAGCGGACCGAGGTCGCCTCGGACATCTCGGTCGACAAGGCCGATGTCGTCGAGACGCTCATCGAGCACCACCACGACTTCCTGCGGGCGTTCTTCGGGGCCGGCGAGCAGTACGCCGAGGACAAGGCCCGCTACGAGATGTACCGGCGCTACCTCGACGCCCGCGAGCAGCACGCGGGCCACGTCCGCCAGATCGAAGCGTTCAACGCCGCGGCCGAGAAGGCCGGGCTCGACCTGCCCGCGCTGCCCCTGCCGCCCGAGCCGGTGCCGGTGCCCGCCGCCCGACCGCCCCGGGTCGAGTCGGTGCACCTGCCCCGCTTCGTGACCTTCATCCGCCAGCCGCAGTGCGCCAGCTTCCGGGTGCGCGGGGCGGGCCGCGACGACGCCTACGAGTTCCTGGCGGTGAACGCGCACCTGCTCTACGGCAGCGATCCCAACGAGCGCAAATGGGAGTTCGACGCGCTGATGAACTGGCTCGTGAACCGGGCCTGCTCGCCCGAGCGCATGATGTATCGCGACATCCTGCTCTTCGGCGACCTGAACCTCAGCCGGGCCGAGACGGCCACCGGGCGGGTGCAGCTCTTCGATGAGATCAAGGCGCTCAACGGTCGCTTGCAAGAGCGGGTCAGCGGGGCCCGGGCCAACTTCCCGCTGCTCGACGGGCACCCCCGGCCGCCGATCTATGCCGGGGATCGAGCCCGGCTGGACGCCGCCAACGAGGCCGAGCGCCGCGCCCGGGGGCTGGCCGACGGGGCCCACGCCGCGTGGAGCGCCCACCTCGAGGGCAAGCCCAACAAGGGCCGCACCAAGGCCTCCCGGGCCAACTACGCCGCCTGGGTCGAAGAGCTGGCCCGGCTCGACGGCGCCCGGCGACAGGCCAACGACGTCTGGCGCCGCACCCGCAAGGCCGCCGCCGAGCTGCGGCCCGTGCTGCGGACCAACGCGCCTCGGACCCAGACCTACGATCACATCGGTATCATCGGGTTCGACGCGCGCTTGCCCGACTACTGGCAGAACGCCGACGCCGGGGTGACCCCCGGGGGGTACGACTACGGCGTGTTCGACTTCGTGGGCCTCTTCGCCGAGGCGGTGCTCGAGCAGCCGTGGAGCGCGCTGCGATCGCGGCAGCGGCGGGACTTCGTCGATCGCTTCGAGCACGAGGTGAGCGATCACGTCCCCATCTGGATCCGGCTGCCGCTGCCCGAGGGGCCGCCCACCTGGAAGGCGGACGGAGAGGGATAGCAGGCTCCGATCAGGGCGCCGCCATCTCTTCGCACGGCGGAGGGATGGCCTGCTCGATGCGATCCGCGAGGGCGGCGTACAGGTCGTCCATGGGGTCGTCGTCACACAGCGAGACGCAGCCCGGATCGCCCACCCTCTCGCAGGCGATCCCGTCGAGGGCCGCGGCGACTTCGTGGTAGCGATAGCCCGAGAAGCGGGCGCCGCCGTCTGTGTCGCAGACCGGCTCGACCTCGCCGAGGCAGCGGCCCTCGGGGCAGCACATGTCGTCGATCCGGCCCCGACGCTCCCCGAAGTCGTCATCGTCGAGGCACTCCGGCGACGTCACCCCCGGGTTGTGGGACACCGGGAAGCCGCCCTCGGTGTAGAGCCGGGGCGCGGCGAAGGCGCCCACCACGACCTGGGCCGGCGAGCGCTTGCGGCTGCGCAGGAAGGCGACGTAGTCCTCGACGGGCACCAGATCGTCGCGGAACCACTCGCACGCGTTGTTCTCGGTGCGCGGGATCTCACAGCGCTCGGCGCACTCGTCGGGCGGCAGGTTGCCGCACTCGCTCGCGTAGCACCGGGCCGGTGTCGCGTCGCCGCACAGCTCGGCGTCGCCGAACCCGTCGGGGATGCCGTCGCCATCCGCGTCGAGGGGGCCGTACTTGCAGATCGCGCGCCGGCTGCGGGCGGGGTTGTCGGCCGGCGCGGCGCAGTCGTTCTCGTCGCTGAGCAGGACCACCGCCAGCGCCGCCTCGGGCCGCAGGAAGTCGGGGGTGGCGCCGCACCGCGGGTCGTAGCGGCCGTCGGCGCAGCAGTCACCGAACGCCTCGGCGTTGGGGCCCTCGCAGCTCAGCCCGATGCGCATGGCCTCCAGCCCCTTCTCGAAGCCGTCGCCCTGGGTGCCGAGCGTCACGAGGCAGCGGTAGTGGCGCGCCCGCTCCTCGGCGTCGGGCAGGACCCGGGCGTCGAGGATGGGCGAGAGCGCGCCCTCCTGGACCAGCGCCTGGCAGTCCTCGGTGTCGGGGATGTCCGGTCGGCCGTCGGGGTCGACGCAGTTGAGGGAGGGCACCGGCAGCGCGGGCTCGGCGACGAATCGGCCCCGGTCGGGGTTGCCCGGGCTGATGTCGGTCGAGACCACCGCCGCCCGCCAGTCGACGCCCATCTCGGTGAGGCGGGTGTCGAGCGCGGCGAACTGAGCGGCGAAGGCGCCCTGCTCCTCGCACATCGACCCCGAGTTGTCGACGACGAGCAGCAGGTCGAGCGCGGCCGGCCCGGTGCGGCAGACGACCTCCTGGGGGCCGCCGTCGGCGCCGGGGCCCCCGTCCTGGTCGCCGGTGACGCCGCCCGAGCCCCCGGAGCCGCCCGAGCCGTTGTTGGAGCCGGCCGGAATACAGCCGACGGTGAAGAGCAGGCCGGCGGCGAGCAGCCGGACGAGGTGAGGGTCGATCATGACGGTCCTCCGAGCTCGATAGGTGATGAGGCGGTTCAGAGCGGTCTGTCACATATACCGCAGTCGGGCGTGGAGCTGACGGTATTGGCCGGGTACGGCGTGCAGCGGGCGTGCCGGGCGGCCCGCTCACTCCGGCGGGCAGTACTCGGCGTCGTACAGCTTGATCGCCAGCCGCAGCCCGATCTCGACCGGGGCGACCTCGTCCAGCGCCAGCCCGGTGCGGCGCATGACGTTGACGAACTCCGGGCCCTTGCTCCACGCGCCGCCCCGGGCGAGGCGCTCGAAGTCGGGCGAGGTGAACGGGATGAGCCCCACCGGGTCGACCGGCGGATCGGCGCCGTCGTCCAGCGCCGGGTAGGACCGCCGCTGGTCGAAGACCCACTCGGCGACGTTGCCCAGCAGATCGTGCAGGCCCAGCGGGTGCTGGGGCAGGCCCGAGCCCGATCCGGGGCCGTCGAGCGGGTCGGCGGCGACCGGGCGGGGGCCCTCGGGCGCGCAGTGATGGGCGATCTGCCCCAGGAGCGCGGCGTTGCCGTCGAAGCCATCGCATCCCAATGGCACCGCGTCGCATCGCAGGTCGAGCGGGTGGAAGATCGAGGCGCTGTCGAGCCGGGCGGCGTACTCCCACTCGGCCTCGGTCGGCAGCCGGAAGCCTTCGCACTCGAACCACGGCTCGGCCCGCTCGGCCTCGGGGTTGCCCGGGTCGATCGGGGCCTGCCAGCGCACGCTGTCGCAGCGATAGTCGGCGTCGAGCCGCTGATCGGGGCAGTCGAGCGCGTAGCACGGCGCGAGGCAGGCCGCCTCGCTGGCGAGGTTGGCGAACACCGCCGCCGCCGACCAGCTCAGCCCGTGGATCGGGCAGTCGTCGCCCTCGCAGCACGTCGGGCCGGGGCACAGCTCGGCGCCGGGCGGCGGGTCGTCCCGGCCGACCCGCCGCATCACCGCGTCCCACTGGCGGCGGGTCACCTCGGTGCGCATCAGCCCGAAGCCCCGCCCGATGCGGACCAGGCGGGCGTCGTAGCTCAGCGCGTCGGCCCGGTTCTGGGCCACGTCGACGATGAGCCGTCGGCAGTCGGGCGGGCGGCCGAGGCAGACGTCCTGCGGCTCGAGGGTGGCGAAGGGGATCGCCTCGCCGGCCACCGGCACCACGAAGGGCTCGTCCCGGGGCTGCCAGCGCACCGCGCAGCTCTGCGCCGCGGCGGGGGTGCCGGCGTCGGGCAGGCCGGCGGCGTCCTCTGGGGGCGGGGGCAGGGGATCGAGCGGTTGCAGGCCGCAGCCGGCCAGCACGAGCAGGGCGAGGGGGGCGAGGCGCATGGCGGCACTTCCGATCGCAGGGTGACCGGTCGAGGGTAGCGCGGGCCGGGCTGCGGGTTGCAATCGCCCGGCGCTTGCCGCACCGTCCGGCCATGCAGACCGACCCCACGCATCGCCCGCCCCAGATTCGGATCCGCAGTGAGATCGGCGCCTTGAGAGAGGTCGTCGTGCACCGCCCCGGGCCCGAGATCGCCCGGATGACCCAGCACGAGCTGGAGCGGCTGCTCTTCGACGATCTGCTCTCGCCCACCGAGACCGGCCGGGAGCACGACGTCATGACCGACGTGCTGCGCGGCGCCGGGGCCCGGGTGCACGAGGTCTCCCGCCTGCTCGCCCGGGGGTTGAGCCGGGCCCCGCGGGCCTCGCGGGCGGCGCTGCTGCGGCGGATCTGCGCCTCGGCCGGCGCTCCGGGGCTGGCGCCGCTGCTCGGCGAGTGGGACGCCGAGCGGCTGGCCCTGGGGCTGGTCGCGGGGGTCTTCTGGCACGAGCTGAAGGGCGCGCCCCAGACGCTCGGCCGCCTGCGGGCCGGGCTCTTCGACCCGACCGACATGGCGCTGCGGCCGGTGCCCAACCTGATGTTCATGCGCGACCCGGCGATGGTCATCGACGATCAGGTGGTCATCAACCGCATGGGCCGCCCGGCGCGGGCCCGGGAGGCGGTGCTGGTCGGCTTCGCCCTGCGCTGGGGGCTGCCCGGGGGCTACGGGCCCCGGCTGACACCGCTGACCGAGGACGATCACTTCGGTAAGCGCAACTGCACCGTCGAGGGGGGCGACCTGCTGGTCATCTCGCCCGAAGTGGTGCTGGTCGGCTGCTCGGAGCGCACGACGGCCCTGGGCATCGAGCGGCTGGCTCATGAGGTTCTCTTCCCCAACCAGCCGGCGCTGAAGCGGGTCTACGCGGTGCTGATGCCCGAGCTGCGCTCGATCATGCACCTCGACACGCTGCTGACCCAGGTCGACGCCGAGCTGTTCCTGGGGCACGCGCCGCTGGTGGCCGGCGGCCCGGGGCACCTGGGGCAGCCGCCGCTGCGGGTGGCCCGGCTCGAGCGCGACGTGGCGCCGACGCTGATCGGGGGTACGGTGCTCGACATCCTGCGCGAGGAGCTGGGCATGGGGGTCGAGCTGGTGCCTTGTGGGGGCGACGATCCGGTCCAGCAGGAGCGCGAGCAGTGGACCGACGGGGCCAACGCGGTGTGCCTCGGGCCGGGACACATCCTGCTCTACAGCCGCAACGTGGGCACCATCGAGGCCCTGGCCCGGCGGGGCTTCACCGAGGTGCGGCTGAGCGCGGTGCAGCCGGCCGACGAGCGGGCGGGGCTGATCGCCGAGGCGATGGATCACCCGCGGGTCGTCTTCGGGTTCACCGGCTCGGAGCTGTGCCGGGCCCGGGGCGGCGGGCGGTGCCTGACGATGCCGCTGCACCGGGCGTAGAGCATGGCGCGGGGGGGCGAGCCGGCCGACGAGCGGCTGGCGGCGGGCACCGTGCTCGACCTCGGCCGGCGCTACCGGATCGAGCGCTTCCTGGGCGCCGGTGGCTTCGCCGAGGTGTATCAGGCGACCGAGCTGGGCATCGGCCGTCCGGTGGCCCTCAAGCTGCTCGGGGTCGGCCCCCACACCCGCGGCCTGCACAAGCGCCGGTTCTTCCGCGAGGCGCAGGCCGCCGCCCGCATCCGGCATCCGGACGTCGTCACCATCCTCGAGCACGGGGTGGCCCCCGACGGCCGGCCGTACATCGCCCAGGACTTCCTCGACGGGGCCGATCTGGCCGAGGTGATCGACGCCGAGGGCCCGCTGAGCCCGCGGCGGGCGATCCCGCTGTTCGTGCGCGGGCTCGACGCCCTCGCCGCGGCCCACGAGGCGGGCGTCGTGCACCGCGACCTCAAGCCGGCCAACGTCTTCCTCGACCACGCGGGGACCCACCGCGAGCGGCTGGTGCTGCTCGACTTCGGGGTGGCCTTTCTGCACGAGCAGCTCGACGATCGGCTCACGGCGACCGGGGGCTACCTGGGCACGCCGCGCTATATGGCCCCGGAGTATGTCGAGCAGCGGGCGGTGGCACCGGCGATGGACGTCTACCAGATGGCGCTGGTGCTGGTGGAGGCCCTGAGCGGGCGGCCGGTGGTCGACGCGGCCAACGCCTACCAGAGCATGGTGGCCCACGTGAACGGGCGGCTGTCGGTGCCGCTGTGGCTCGAAGCCAGCGACCTGGGACCGCTGGTGCGGGCGGCGCTGAACCTCGACCCGGCGAAGCGCCCCACCGCCGACGAGCTGCGCGACGGGCTGGCCGGGATCGACCTCGAAGCGCTGGATCCCGGGCGCATCACGCCCGGGGTCGGGCACGCAGAGACGATCGACTCGGGCGATCTGGCGGTGGCCGAGACGGCCGACAGCGACGAGGCAGGCCCGTCGGGCACGGTGCCCACGATGGACGACGCCTGGGTCGAGCTGATCCCCGAAGGCGAGCGGCCCTCGTCGCCCCCGCCGATCCCCTACGCGGCGTACTTGCAGGGGCGGCCGGCGACCGAGGCGCTGTCGCTGTCGCTCTTTGCCCCCGAGGCGGGCCGGGGCGCGCCGCCGCCGCCCGAGCGGACCCTCGTCGCGCCGCCTCCACCGAGGCGCCGGGGCCGGGCCTGGATCGCGGCGGTGCTGCTCGTGCTCGGCGTCGGCGCCTTCGCCGCCCTGGATTGGGGCGTGGCCGATCGGGCGATCATGCCGGACGCCGGCCGGGACGGGGTGCCATCGGATAGCATTTCGGATGCGACCGGGGATGCCATGCCCGCCGCCGGTGAGGACGCCACCCCGCGGGTCGACGCCTCCCGGGATGCCATCGTCGGGGAGATCGAGATCATCCGCCGGGCCGATGATCCGCAGGGGCGCCCCCGACCGGACACCCGCCGCACGCCGCCCGAACCCCCGCGCCCCCGCCCGGTGGACGCCGGCGCCGCCGGGTCGACCGACGGACCGCCCACCGCCGGCGACCTGCTGCGCTGGCGGCGAGCGGTGCCCGCCGCGCCGTGACCCCTCAGTAGAGTCCGAAGGCTGCGCCGACGCGCTTGACACCCCGAGCCCCGCCCCGGATCCTGCGCGCCATCGATAGGAGTCCTGGCGTGTTCATCGAGCGGTTCGAGGTACAAGGCTTCAAGAATTTCGTCGAGCCTGTCGTGATCGACGACCTCGGTCCGGTGAACGTCATTCACGGCGACAACAACGTCGGCAAGTCGAACCTCCTCGAAGCGATGCATCTGTTCTTTCGGCTGCTGGCCGAGGATGTCGTCGGCCGCTCTCTACCTTTCAGCCGCCCGACGGTGCTCTCCGACCGGGACTTCAGACAGACGGGCTACGCCAGCTCGCGGGTCTTCAACCTCTATCGTCCTCGGCCGATCCGGATGAACTGTACCTTCACCGTCTCGGAGACGGAGTTGTCTTCGCGTGGGATCGAGTCGCTCTTCGACTGTACGCGGGTGACGGTCGGCGTCGATCTCGTTCGTCGTGATGGGGCGGTCGAGTATCGTATCTCCCGCTTCGAGTTCGCCGATGGGACGGACGCGACCATCAACGACGGTTCGAAGCGCTTCGCGCATCGCTTCGCGTTGTTCCTGACCCGGAACTATCTGGCGCAGGACGAGGCATCTCGGCCGACCTTCGCGCTGGTCGACGAGACCCGCGCGATCCGCGGCCTCACGATCGAGCGTCCGGGGGGGTTGTTGTCGGCGCCCTTGCAACTTCGGCTGTACGACGCCAAGAACAGCCGCGATTCGCTGCGCTTCGCGCGCTGGAAGCTGTTCACCGAACTGCTCGGGGAAGCCCTGAACCTATCGGATGATGGGGACTTCGACGTGCTCTACGACCGTCTGGCGGGTGAGGCGGCCCTGTTCTATCAGCACGATGGCATCCGCATGGATCTGGATCTGTTCGGCTCCGGCCATCAGCAGGTCGCCGCGCTCCTCGGGCAGCTTCTGACGACCGATGCGTCGTTTGTTGCGATCGAAGAGCCCGAGTGCAACCTCCGCTACGCCTTGCAGGTCAAAGTGCGCGACACGCTCGCCCGGATCGCGGACGACGAGGCGGGGCCGAGCCAGCTCTTCGTCACCAGTCATTCGCCGGCCTTCGAGACGGGTGAGTGGTTCTATGGCATGGCGTGCGATGACGGCACGCCGCGTCTGGAACGACGGCCCAGGGCCGAGGCGCCGATGTTCACCGGATTGAGCAACGCGCCGCTGCCGCCCACGGCGGACCACGCCCGCCGCAGCTATGTGACGGGTGATGGGCTGGTCGAGGTGCCGCCGTTCGTGCTCGAGGCGCTCGAACTGCCCGACGGCGGAGGCGTGTTCTTCGCGGTCCGCCGGGAGGATGGCATCGTCGAGATGCTCAGTCACCGCCAGTTCATGAAGCTCGGCGGGTTCGACGATGGATGACGCCGGGCTGCAGGCGCGACTCATGGCGACCGGTGCCGTGACGACGGTCTCGATCGACACCAACATCTCCCGCTCCAGTCGGATCATGGTCGAGTTGCTGGAACTCGCGGGTGCGCTCAAGGGCATGGAGTTCGGTGTCCGGCTCGTCGTGTCTGCGCCGGCGTTGGCCGAGATCATCATGGATCTCCGCCAACGCTTCGGGGACCGCTACGCGCCAGAGATGATCGCGGACTTCATCGAGGGCAACGACTACCTCGAGATCGAAGCCTTCACCCGGGCCGATGCCGAGCATCAGGCCGAGCGCCTGACGCGGCTGTTCGCCGACGACGCGTCGTGGCAATCGGCCAAGGTCGACGCGGCCCTGGCCGACCTGAAGCTCGCCCACCGGGATGATATCGATCGATCCAAGGCTCGGTGTTCGGCGACCATCGACTGGCTGATCGGCAGTCAGGCCGAGCGCGGTGGTTGGTTGTTGGCGACCCACGACAAGGGGCCGGAGTTCGCGGACCTCGACCGGGTCTCGCTCGAGCGCCTTCGGCGTGCTTTGCATACCTTGAGTGCGTCTCGTCGGGGTGACGTGGCGTCGGAGGAGCCCCCGTCGGGGCTGTAGGGCCGAGGTCCGACTTTCCCAATCTGCGGTCGTCGGCGATGATGGCACCTCGCTTGGGAGAGTCGCCCGCGATGTCGCCCGTTCGCCGACTACACTACGCCCCGTCGACCCGCGACCTGCTGGCCGGCGTCCTGATCGCCGCGCTGGTGCCCTGCCCGGCGGCGGCCGCGCCCCCGCGGGTCGCCGACGAGGCCGCCGACGCCGCAGCGAGCGAGAGCCGGCCCGACCCTTCACCCCCACCGCCAGTGTCCGAGACCGCCGAGCCCGCCGAGCCCGGCGCCGAACCGCCCGCCACCACCGCCATGACCGACGAGCAGCGCCGGCTGCACGCCCGGGGCGAGGCCGCGGCGCGGGCGGGGGACTGGGCCGCGGCGGCGCGCTACTTCCGGGCGGCGGTCTCGCTGGGCGGGTTCAACCTGGGGTTCCTGGGGCTCGGCGAGGCGCTGGCCCGGCTGGGGCGCTGCGCCGAGGCGGCCACGGCCCTGGACGCGGTGCCCGCCTCGCCGGCGGTGCCCGAGGCCCCGGCCCGCTTCGCCGATGCGATGGCCAACGCCCAGCGGCAGGCGCTGGGGCGGACGTGCCCCGGGCGGCTGGTCGTCGACTGCGCCGCGCCGATGAGCCGCTTCCGCATCATCGGGGGCGCCGAGCACGACTGCGGTGAGCCGGTGGAGCTGCCCGCGGGGCGCTATCGGCTGCGGGCCGGCCCCGACGCGATGGCGGTGACGCTGGACGCGTGGGTCGTCGGGGTCGAGACCACCCGGGTGACGCTGCGCCTGCCCCGCCCGCTGCCCGCCGAGGCGATCCTGGGGCCGGCGCCGGTCGAGCCGGCGGAGGTCGGGGATCCGTGGTTCACGGCCGGCGCGGTGACGCTGGGGATCGGCGCGGCGGGCCTGCTGGCCGGGGTCGGGCTGCACGCGGCGACCCTCGTCGCCCGGGACGACGCCAACGCGGCCGAGCTGGCGGTGGCCCGGGGCGACGACTCGGCCCGGGCGGACTTCGGGGCGGCGTTCGATCGCCACGAGGATCTGCGGCGGGTGACGATCGGGGCCTACATCGGCGCGGGGGTCGTGGCGCTGTCGGGGCTGGTCATCCTGATCGTCGATCCTGGCGACCGGCTCGGGCCGAGGCCGGGCTCGTCGCTCGCGGTGGGCGCGGGGGGGCTGAGCGGGCGCTTCTGAGGCAGAGGGCGGCGCGGTGGATCTGGATGTGGGAGGAGAGAGTGGGCGGCTGACCTGGCCTCGGATCCTCCGCTCGGGGTGAGCAGGGGATCCGAAGCCCAGGCCAGCCTGGCGGTTGGGAGCGGCGGCCGTCGTGCCCGCCCGGTTGCCCCCGGGCGTCGACCTCAACCGTTGTCGCTCCTCAATGCACTGACTGTGCCAGGACCGTTTCGGGCCACGGACCGGCTCCGGCTGCGGTCCGGGGGGCATCATACGGTCCATCGGCGGTCCGTCGACCGTCGGGCGCTGGACCGTGGACCGTGGGCTGGACCGTGGGCGGGAGAGGGTGGACCGTGGGGGGACCGTCGGGCGGACAACGGTCCACTGCGGTCAGAGGGAGGGCTGGTTCGCCGCTTCGAGCAGCATGCCGTTGAACGCCTTGAGCGAGATCGCGAAGGTCTGGATCCAGGTGACGATGGCCTTCTCGGTCACCCCGCCCTCGAGGTCGATGTCGCTTTCGAGGATGGGGTCGCCCTCGCGGTCGATGTACGACCGGCTGAACCGCTTGGTGCGGTTCCACTCGTTGATGATGATCGGAGACATGGCCCGGCTCGAGCTGAAGCCGGCGAAGAGCTGGGCGCTGCTCGGCTGGGGGAAGAGCTGCACCTTGAGGCCGAACATGTCGATCTGGATGAAGCGCTCGGTGCGGTTCATGATCGAGAACCCGGCGGTCTCGACGGCCCGGGCGTAGACGTCGGGCCCGGCCTGCTCGAGCACCACCGGGTTGCCCGAGGCGCCGCTGCCCTCGGCCGCCTCGTCGGCCGGCGGGCGGCCGGCGAGGCGCTCGGCGAGGGTTCGATAGTCGCGGTTGCACTGCTCGAGCTGGTCGAGCACGGCCTGATTGGTGCCGCAGCCGACGAGCAGCATCGACAGCAGCGCCGCCAGGCAGACGGTGGGTGAGGTGAGGGTCGAGCGCACGCAGCCTCCGGGATCTCGGGCGGCGGCGCCGGCCGCGCCGCCGCGTATACACCTCTATTGATGTACGGCAACCGGACGAGCGGCGCAATTCGGCGTGTGGCGGGTCGGGGGCGGCCGCGGCGGGTCGATGGGCTCCTGCCGCTCGGCGTGCGATGGGCCTTGCGTCCGGGGGCGGCTCCTGCCATGACGAGCGCTCCACCCCGCGGGGTCGCCCGGTCCGCCGGATCCCCGCCTCAGCGTGAAGAGGCGCCATGGCCAAGAAGATCCTCCTCGGTGTCGTCGCCGTCATCGTCCTGCTCGTGCTCGCCGGCTTCCTGATGCCGGGCCAGGTGCACGTCGAGCGCAGCGTCGTGGTGAGCGCGCCCCCCGCCGCCGTCTTCCCCCACCTGTGCGACTTCGAAGCCAGCCAGAAGTGGTCCCCGTGGGCCACCCGCGACGAGGACCTCCAGAACGACTACACCGGCACCCCGTGCACGGTGGGGCACAAGAACACCTGGAAGAGCGAGCACCCCCAGGTGGGCAACGGCTCCCAGGCCATCACCGCCATCGAAAAGGACGAGATGGTCGCGACGGCGCTGGACTTCGGCGAGAACGGCACCGCCGACGCTCAGTTCACGCTGGTCCCCGAGGGCGAGGGCACCAAGGTCACCTGGGGCTTCGACATGAACGCCGGCATGAACCCCATCGCCCGCTGGATGGGGCTGTTCATGGACGGCTGGATCGGGCCGGACTACGAGAAGGGGCTGGCCAACCTCAAGGCGCAGGTCGAGAAGGGCTGAGCGGGCTCGGGCGAGGACGCCGCTGATCGATCCGAGCTGTTTCCTTCCGATCCCCGAGCCATCCGTCTCACTGCGGCGGGCGCCACGATCCCCCGCCGGGGGTGGCCACCTCGATGACATCCCCCGCCTGCACCTTCACCGCGGCCTTGCCGGGCAGCGTCTCCACCGCGCCATCGCTTCGGATCAGCCGGTTGCGACCCCGCATGCCATCCGCCGCGCCGTTCAGCCCGGGGGCCGGGCGGCGGCGGCGCTCGGTGATCAGGCTCACCTCGGCCGGCACCAGGAAGCGATAGCGCCGCACGACCCCCGCGCCGCCCGGCTGCTCGCCCTCGATGGCACCCCGCGGGCGGATGGCATAGCGCTCGATACGCACCGGGAAGTCCCGCTCCAGCGCCTCGATGGGCGTGTTCAGGGTGTTGGTCATGTGCACGTGGATCGCGCTCGCCCCCGGGCCGGCCGGCCCCCCGCCAGCGCCGCCGGCCAGCGTCTCGTAATGCACGAAGCGGCGGCCGTCCGCCCGCTCGCCGCCGAAGAGCACGTTGTTCATCGAGCCGCACGCCGCCGCCGGGATCCGATCGGGCGCGGCGGGGGCCAGCGCCGCGAACAGCACGTCCACCAGCCGCTGCGAGGTCTCGACGTTGCCCGCCGACACCGCGGCCGGCGGGGCGGCGTCGACGATCGAGCCCTCGCGGGTCATCACGGTGATGGGCCGCATGAGCCCCGCGTTGGCCGGGATGGCGTCCCCCGCGATGCACCGGAACACATAGAACACCGCCGACTCGGCGATGGCCCGCACCGCGTTCATCGGCCCGGCGACCGCGTCCGGGGCCGCGGTGAAATCGACCTCGGCCGCCTCGCCCGCGATCCGCACCGTCACCGGGATGGGGATCGGCGCGTCGTCGGTGCCGTCGTCGTCGAGGTGATCCAACGCGTGATACGCGCCGTCGGGCAGGGCCGCCAGCGTCGCCCTCATGCGCCGCTCGGCGTAGTCGAGCAGCGCGTCGTCCAGCCGCTCGACCGCCGCCCGCCCCAGCCGCTCGGCCAGCTCGACCATGCGCCGCGCGCCCAGCCGGTTGGCCGCCTCCTGGGCCCGCAGATCGCCGTAGCGCTCGTCGGGCAGCCGGCTGGCGTCGGCGAAGCGTCGGCGCAGCGCGTCGTCGAGCGCCGTCGGCGGGATGCGGACGCCCTCGTCGTCGATCTCGAGCGCGCGCACCGAGCCGTCCGGCCGGCGGGGGGCGGGCAGGCTGCCCGGCGAGACCCCGCCCACGTCGGCGTGGTGGGCCCGGTTGGCCACGTAGAACGTCGGCCGCGCGTCGCCGGGCAGGAAGACGGGGGTCACCAGCGTCACGTCGGGCAGGTGGGTCCCGCCGGCGAAGGGGTCGTTGAGCACGACCTGGACCCCCGGCGCCATCGGCACGGCGTCGATGGCCGCCCGCACGCTCAGCGGGGTGCTGCCGAGGTGCACCGGGATGTGGGCCGCGTGGCACAGCATGCGGCCGTCGGCGTCGAAGACGGCGCACGAGAAGTCCCGCCGCTCCTTGATGTTGGCCGAGAACGCCGCCCGCATGAGCGTGGCCCCCATCTCTTCGGCGACCGCCGCCATGCGCTGGCGGTGCACGTCGAGCGCGAGGGACAGCCGGGTGGGATCGGCCGGGCGGGCGCGCGGGCCGACGCGGGTGCACAGCCGATCGCCCGATGGCAGCCGCGCCGCCCGCCAGCCGGCGGGCAGCCACAGCGTCGAGCTGTAGGTCGGGATGGCGCGGGGCCCCTCGACGGTGGCATCCGGGCGCGGGCCACCATCCGCCCCACCCGAGCCAGCCATGCCAGCCATGCCATCTATGCCATCGGCGACTTGCGCCCGGCAGAAGACCCGCAGCGCGACCAGCTCGACCGGGCGCTCGGGCTCGAGCGCGTAGCCATAGCGATCGGTGTGCAGCGCCTCGAAGGCAGCCCGCAGCGCGGCGGGGGTGGGGGCCTCGTCCATGCGCACCGCGAGGGGATGGGTCTGCCCTCGGTAGCGACAGTCGGCCAGCGCCTGCACGCTCACCTCGGCCGCCTCCAGCCCCTCCAGCGCAGCCTCGCCCCGCACCGCGCGCCACAGATCGGCCAGCGCCCCGGCCGTCCAGGCCCCCTCGCCCCACAGGACCGTGCGGGTGGTCGCCCGCTCCCGGGGCGCGTCGACGATGCCCTCGGCCGACAGCACCCCCGGCTCGGCGGGGAAGAGCACGTCGGGGCAGCCCAGCGCGTCGGCCAGGGCGCAGGCGTGCAGCCCGCCGGCCCCGCCGAAGGCCACCAGCGTCAGCGTGCGGGGGTCGATGCCCCGGGCCATGCTCACCCGCTTGCACGCCCGGGCCATGTTGGCCTCGGCCACCGCCAGGATGGCCTCGGCGGTGTCTTCGAGGCCCGCCCCCAGCCGCCCCGCGACCCGGCCGATCGCCGCCCGGGCCGCCTCGACGTCCAGCGGGAAGTCGCCCCCGAGCAGATCGGGCAGCCGGCCGAGCACGACGTGGGCGTCGGTGACCGTGGGCTCGGCGTCGGGCCCGGCCCGGCCGTAGCACGCCGGCCCGGGCGCCGCGCCCGCCGAGCGAGGGCCGACCCGCAGCGCGCCGCCGTCGTCGACGAACGCGATCGAGCCCCCGCCGGCCCCGACCGTCTCGATGGGCAGCAGCGGCACCCGCAGCGGGTGCCCGTCCAGCGCGCCGTCGTCCTCGGGGGTCAGCGCGCCCCGCACCACCGAGACGTCGGTCGAGGTCCCGCCCATGTCCAGCGTCAGCAGCCGATCGCGCCCGCAGCGGCGCCCGGCGGTCCACGCGCCTCGCACCCCGCCGGCCGGGCCCGACAGCACGGTGTGCACCGGCTCCCGAGCGGCGACCGCGGCCGGCATCAGACCCCCGGCCGATCCCATCACCGTCAGCCGCCGGGCCCCGCCGCCGGCCAGCGCCCGGTGCAGCCGGTCGAGGTAGGTGCTCATCACCGGCGCCAGGAAGGCGTTGACCGCCACCGTCGACGCCCGCTCGTACTCCCGGAAGACCGGCGCGATGGCCCCGGTGGTGATCGGCACCCCGGGGAAGGCTTCGCCCAGCGCCGTGGCCAGCGCCGCCTCGTCGGCCCCGTCGGCGTAGCCGTGCAGCAGGCAGACCGCGAACGCCTCGGCCTCGGCCAGCGCCGATCGGTGGCGGGCGACCCACGCCTTCGGATCGTCGAGCGGCTCGACGATCCCATCCGGCCCCCGCCGCCCGGCGATGCCCAGCGTGCGGGTGACGAGGGGATCGGGCACGACCGGGTGCAGCGCGTAGAGATCGGGCCGATTCTGCCGCCGCAGCCGCAGCACGTCCTCGAAGCCGGCGTTGGTGATCGCCACCACCCGGGCCCCCCGCCGCTCGAGCAGCGCGTTGGTGGCCACCGTGGTCCCGTGGCGCACCGTCGGGTTCGGCCCGCGCTCGCCGCCCATGCGCTCGGCCAGCGCCTCCAGCACCGCCAGCACCGCCCGCCCGGGGTCGTCGGGGGTCGAGGGCACCTTGAGGCGGATGACGCCGCGATCGGTGCGGGCGACGAGGTCGGTGAACGTGCCCCCGGTGTCGATGGCGACCCGGGCGGCGGCGGGCGGGGGCGCCCCGCGGGGCGCGGCGGGCGGCTCGGTGGGCTTCATCGGGCGAGGGTAGTCGGGCCGCCGAACGCGGGTCAATGGGCGCCGATCGGGGCCTGGATGGGGCAGGGTGCCCCGAAAACCCGCCGGCCGAGGCCCCCCAAAGCCCGATGTCTTCGAAGTGGCACGATCCCCGCAATGCACTGGGGGCGAAGACAACCGGGTGAACGCCCGCCACTCACAGCCAAAGGAGCAACATGGCCACCTCGAACCGCCACTTCCTCACCGACATGGAGACCATCCGGGCCCGCGCCCGCTCGAAGATGGAGCAGGGGGCGGTCATCGGTGAAGGCGAGGACGTCGACCAGATCCTCAGCCTGCTCGACGAGGCGCTCGCGACCGAGATCATCTGCACCCTGCGCTACAAGAACCACTACTACACGGCCGAGGGCGTGCTCGCCGAGGCGGCCAAGGCCGAGTTCCTCGAGCACGCCCGGGAAGAGCAGGCCCACGCCGATCAGATCGCCGAGCGCATCACCCAGCTCGGCGGCGAGCCGAACCTCGACCCGGCCACGCTCATTGAGCGGGGGCACGCCACGTACGGCTCGGCCGACAACCTGCTCGACATGGTGCGGGAGGATCTCGAAGCCGAGCGGGTCGCGATCCAGGTCTATCGCGAGATGATCGACTTCATCAGCGACAAGGATCCCACCACCCGGCGCATGTTCGAAAGCATCCTCGAGCAGGAGGAGGAGCACGCCGACGACATGGCCGGCCTGCTCGAAGACGGCCGCATCGAGGCCGCGGCGAGCTGATCCCGCTCGCCCACCGACCCGCTTCCCCTCAGGTGCGTCCGGCCGGCTCTCCGTCCACCCCCCAACGGCCGGCCGGGCGCACCGTCTCTCTCCGACCTTCCGCGCCCCGCGCGCCGACCCCCTGCCTCACCACCGACGCATGCTGTAGGATGCGCCATCGCCCCTGTCGGGAGTGCGCGTGGCGACGCCGTCCATCAGCCTGGGTGACTTCGATCTCGACCGGGTCATCGGCCGGGGCGGCATGGCCGAGGTGTGGGCCGGGCGCCACCGCACGCTCGATGAGCCGGCGGCCCTCAAGGTCATGCGGGGCACGCTCGCCGGGGACGCGGGCTTCGTCGCCGGCTTCCACCGCGAGGTGCGGGCGGTGGCCGGGCTCGACCACCCGGGGGTCGTCGGCGTCTTCGACACCGGGGTCGTCGACGGCGGGGCGGCCGCCGCGTCGAAGGGCGCGCTCACCGCCGGCAGCCCGTGGCTCGCCATGGAATACGCCGCCAGCGGCGACCTCTCGCAGTGGCCCCGCCCGCTGCCCTGGGGCCGGCTGCACGGCCTGCTGCTCGAGGTGCTCGACGCGCTGGCCCACGCCCACGCCCGGGGGGTCATCCACCGCGACCTCAAGCCGGGCAACATCCTCGTGCGCGACATCGACGGCGGCCGGCGGGTCATGCTGACCGACTTCGGCATCGCCCACGTCGTCGAGCCCCGGCTCGACAGCGACGCGGTCGGCGCGAGCACCTCGGGCACCCCCCACTACATGGCGCCGGAGCAGATCCGCGGACGCTGGCGGGATTACGGCCCGTGGACCGACCTCTACGCGCTGGGCTGCGTGGCCTTCGAACTGGCCTGCGGGCGCCCCCCGTACGACGGCCGCAGCCCGGTCGCCATCGCCATGAAGCAGGTCTCGGCCCCGGTGCCCCGGCTGGGCGACACCCTCGGCACGCCCGAGATCTTCGAAGACTGGGTCCGCCGGCTGCTGGCCAAGAACCCCCGCGACCGCTTCGAGACGGCGGCCGACGCCGCGTGGCACCTCGCCCGGATGCCCGCGCCGCGCAGCGTGGCCCGCATCCGCCCCAGCGCCGACGCCGAGCGGGCGACCGACACCCTGCCCCGGCTGCCGGCCCGGGGCATGACGACCCTCGCGGTGCTGGTCGACACCGCCCTGCTCGACGCGGTGCTGCCCGAGCGCCGGGACGACCCGACGTCCGACCCCGCCGCCCCGGTGAGCGAGCGCGGCCCCACCGCCGACGCGTCGCCCGCCGGCCCGGCCCCCGACCGCCCGACCCGTGACCGCCCGGCCTCCCTGGGGGTGACCGCGCCCCTGCCGCCCATCGCGCCGTCCCCCGAGCATCAGGTGCCGCCGGTGCCCGCCTCGTGGCGCCTGCCCGACGGCGAGCAGGCCCGGCGGGCGCTGGGCACCGGCCTGTTCGCGGTGCGCGAGACCCCGTTCGTCGGGCGCCTCGCCGAGCGGGACGCGCTGTGGAGCGCCCTGCGCGACGTGCGCCGCAGCAAGGCGACCCGCATGGTGCTGCTCGAGGGCGGCGAGGGCTGCGGCAAGTCCCGGCTGATGGAGTGGCTCGCCCACCGGGCCGAGGAGGTCGGGGCCGGCATCGCGCTGCGGGTGGGGCACGGCCCGGTGCCGTCGGCGCTCGACGGGGTCATCGCCGCCATGCGGAGCTGGTTCCGGGGCGACGAGCTGGAGCGCGATCCGCTGCGGATCCGCATCGAGGAGCGCCTCGAGCGGCTGCTGCCGTTCATGCCCGAGGGCGGGTTGAGCGAGGCGGCCGAAGGGCTCGCCGCGCTGCTCGACCCCGACCCCCGCGCGCCGGGCCGCCCCCGCAACCCCGCCGAGCAGCGGGCGGCCATCGCCTACTGGCTGCGGCAGGCGACCGACCGCCGGCCGCTGCTGCTGTGCATCGACGACGCCCACTTCGGCCACGACTCGCTGGCCCTGGCCGAGCACCTGCTCGACGACGCCCGGCAGACCCCGATCCTGCTCGTGGCGACCGTCGCCCCCCAGCACCTCACCGCGCGGCGCATGGAGGCCGAGAGCCGGGATCGCCTCGCCGCGCGGGCCACCGTCACGACCCTGTCGCTCGGCCCGCTGCCCCGGGCCGAGCACGCCGCGCTGGTGCGTACGCTCCTCCAGCTCGATCCCACGCTGGTCGAGGCCGTGTGCCGGGGCACCGGCGGCGACCCGTGGTTCGCCGAGCAGGTCGTCGCCGACTGGATCGACCAGGGCATCCTGGCGCCGGGGCCCGCCGGCTACCGCGCCGAGCGCTTCGACGTGCCGGCCGACGTCGACACCGTCGTGCAGCGCCGCCTGACCCGCTTCGTCGAGAGCCGGCGCGACCCCCGGCGCACCTGGGGCGCGCTCACCGCCGCCGCCGCGCTGGGATCGACGATCGCCCGCGGCGAGTGGCGCCGGCTGTGCGCCGTGCGGGGCACCCCGCCCCCCGACGGGTTCGAAGAGGCGCTGACCGATCGCGGCTGGATCCGGGAGGTCGCCGGCGGCTGGTCGTTCACCCACGAGGCGTGGCGCCGGGCCCTGTGCCGGCGGGCGCTGGCCGCGGGCCACTGGGCGCCGCTCAACCGGGCCTGCGCCCGGGTCCTGCGGGCGGCGGTGCCCGGCGCGGTGAGCTGGTCCCGCATCGCCCGGCACCACGCCGAGGCCGGCGAGCCGGCCGCCGCGGTCACCGCCGGGGTCGAGGCCGCCGACGCGCTGCTCGAGATGGGGGAGTACCACCGGGTCATCGACATGGCCCTCACCGTGGAGCGGCTGGCCGACGAGGCCGGGCTCGAGCCGCTGCACCGGGCCCGGGCCCGGGCGCTGTGGCTGCACGCCGACGCGGGGCGCTACCTGGCCCGGTTCGACGAGGCGCTCGCCCGGCTCGACCGCCTCACGGCGTTCCCCCAGCCCGACGCGCAGGCCGAGCAGTGCCGGGTGCGGGCGGGCATCGTACACATGCGGGGGCGGCTGGCCGAAGCGGCCGCGCTCTACGCCGAGGCCACCGCGCGCTACGCCGCGTCGGGGCACACCCTCGGCGAGATCCGCAGCCGCCACGGATCGGCCTGGGTCCAGATCACCCGCGGGCGCTACGCCGAGGCCGCGGCCACCTTCGAGGCGGCGGCCGAGATGGCCCGGAGCCACGGGCACCACCTCGACGAGGCGTGGTGCCGCCACGGCATGGCGTCGTCCTTGATCTTCCAGGGCCGACCCGGGGCCCACGTGCCCGCCCGGGCCGCGCTGGCGATGTTCACCGAGCGCGGATCACGGGCCGGGGTCGCCGCCACCCGGATGTTCATCGGCGAGGCGCTCGGCTTCGACGGGCGCTACGACGAGGCCCGCACCTGGTTCCACTCGGCGATCGAAGAGTGGCAGGTGCTCGGCTCGAACTTCCGCCCGCTCGGCTGGACCGCGCTGGCGCTGATGTGCCTCGAAGCCGGCTGGGGCGCCGAGGCCGCCGCCGCGCTGACCCACGTGGCCGACGGCGGCGTGCCCCCGGCCTTCCTCGGGCTGTACCGGGTCGCGGTGGGCCTCGAAGCGGCCCGCCGGGGCGACCTGACGCCGTGGCGCGATGCCATCGAGCGGGCGCCGTCCCGGGTGACCACCGCCCCCCGGCTGCGGCGGCTGCTGCGCGAGCTCGCCGAGCGGTCCGAGGCCGCCGGCCTGCCCGCCGTCGCCGCCCAGACGTGGCGCTGGACCGCCGACGCCTGGCGGGCCCTCGATCCCGAATCCGCCGCCCGCTGTGAGGCGCGGGCCGAGGCGCTCGACCCCGCCGGCCCCCGACCCGACCCCCGACCCGACCCCCGACCCGACCCGGAGCACCCGTGAGCACACTGGCCCCCTTCGCCCTCGTCACCGGCGCCAGCGCCGGCCTCGGCCACGCCACCGCCCGGGCGCTGCTCGACCGCGGCTGGCAGGTGCTCGGCGTCTCCCGCCGGGCGGCGGGCATCGACCACCCGCTCTACGCCGACCTGCGCTGCGACCTGAGCGCGGTCGAGGCCCTCGGCGACACCTTCGACGTCGACTGGGCCACCGGCTGGGCCCTCGCCGCCCGCCCCCGGGTGGGCCTCGTCAACAACGCCGCCGTGCTCGGCCCCACCGGCCCGTTCATCGACCTCGACCCGGTCGAGATGCACCGGGCGCTGGCGCTCAACGTCGTCGCCCCGGCGTGGCTCACCGCCCGCTTCGTCGGCTGGGCCGGCGGCGGGCCGCTGCGGGTGGTGAACATCTCCTCCGGCGCGGCCCACAAGCCCTACGCCGGCTGGGCCACCTACTGCGCCAGCAAGGGCGCGTTGCACCAGCTCGGGGGCACCTTCGGCAACGAGCTGGAAGACATGCCGGCCCTCGACGGCCGCGACGTGTGCATCGTGGGCTTCGCCCCGGGGGTCGTCGACACCGACATGCAGACGCAGATCCGGGCCCACGCGCCCCGCGAGCTGCCGATGGTGCAGCGCTTCCTCGACCTGAAAGCCAACGGCGAGCTGCTGCCCCCCGAGATGCCCGCCGCGGCCATCGCCGACCTGCTCGAGCGGGACGACCTGCCCCCGTTCCACGAGACCCGCTACCCCGGCTGACCGCCCGCGCCGCTCAGGGCCTCCTCGATCTCGCCCCGGCTGGCCGTCGTCAGCCGCAGGCTCTCGATGTGCTGCGTGAGATCGGCCGGCGCGCTCTCGGCCGACGCCGCCGCCACCAGCGCCGCGTCGGTCAGCCCGTCCAGCTCCTCGCCGATGCGGCGGATGCTCGCCACCAGCGGATCGGCCGCGCCCTGATCGCCGCGGCGCAGCATCGTATCGGCCACCAGCGCCTTGCGGGCCATCGCCTGGAGCGCCCGATCGACGTCGCCCCGCAGCGCGACCACCGACTGCCCGCTCGCCTCGAGCATGCCGTTGTCGATGAAGCGCCCCAGCGCCTGGATGTCGGCCACCGCCCGATCGAGCAACTCGCTCAGCGGCTCGGCGGGCTCTTCGGGCAGCGCGAGGCACGCCGCGATCGTCTCTTCACTCAGACCCAGAGGCTGGTTGGCCCGCATGTCGGCCTGCCGCCCGACCTCACCGCGCAGCGCCAGGATCCCGCCGGCCGGCCCCACCAGCGCCAGGGTCAGCGGCAGGGCCAGCCCCTCGTCGCCGAACAGCAGGAACCACGCGACCCCGGCCAGCGCCCCGCCGACCGCCAGGACCTTGACCGCGCCGCTCATCGATTTGTCGCTGTCGAAGACGCTGGCCACGATCAGCACCCCGATCACCAGCAGCAGCCACCACCCGAGGCCGCCCAGGATGCCGCCGAGCGCGCCGGCGTCGGTGCCCAGCCAGACCCCCAGAGGCAGCGCCAGGAGCATCGTGACCACCATGCCCCCCGCCGCCGTGGTCCCCGGGTCGTGCTTCTTCTCGCCGCTGACCCGGGCGCGCAGCCCGGCGAGGCTCTCGATCGGTGCCGACTCGCTCATGGGATGGGAGGATACACCCGCCTCACTCGCCCGTCGACGGTGCTCTCGGCGGGACCGCAGGCGGGTCTCGGGGCGCCAGCTCGCCCGACTTCACCATGCGCCGCAGCGCGCGCCGCATCCGGGCCTCTTGATCGGGGTCGAGCGTCGGCAGCCCCAGCCCCGGCACGTAGCCCACCAGGTTGCCCGGCCGATGCCGATGCTTCGGGTTGCCGAAGAAGTGGGCCAGCTCGTGGGCCAGGATGCCTTCCGAGGCATAGGACGCCATGATGACATAGTGAACCCGGCGCCCGCCCCGGCGGGCCTTCCAGTGCACCCCCCGCCGGACGCGCCCCTCTTCGTGGATGTCCATCAGCGTGCCGACCACGAACAGGTTCACCACCGCGGGCGCGACGTGCTTCGCCAGCGCGTCCCGGTCGGCCCGCACCCGGGCGTCGACCGGCGCGGCGATCGTCTCGGTGGGCCCCAGGGTGAAGCGCAGATCGTAAGGCGCGAAGATGGCGTTCGACCGGGCGACCCGGGCTTCGAGCCACGCCCGGTCGACGACCGGCGCGCCGTCGGGCGCGGCGACCACCGGGCGGATCTCGATCAGGGTGGGGGACGGCGCCGCCTTCGCTTCGGCGAGCGGCGCGAGCGCGAGCAGCGCGGCGATCAGGCGGATCATGCCCCGAGCCTACCACGGGCCCCGGGCGCTTCGAGGGCGACCGGGGTGACGCCCGCCGACCCCGGCGTCACCCGGACGAAACGCGGCCCGGCGGCCCGACGCGCCGCCGCCCCGGACCGACCGGGGCTCACGCCGTGGCATGGCCGTTGCTGAGCGCCGACGGCAGCGATCGTGGAGATCCGATGAAGAACCTGCTCATCCTCGGCGGCGGCACCGGCGGCACCATCATGGCCAACCACCTCGCCCGCCGCCTGGACGCCACCTGGCGCGTCACGGTCGTCGACCGGGACGACGCCCACCTCTACCAGCCGGGCCTGCTCTTCGTGCCGTTCGGCATGAACGACCCCACCGATCTGGTGCGCCCCCGGCGGCGGCACCTGCCCGATCGGGCGCAGCTCGTGCTGGGTGACATCCACCGCATCGACCCCGATGGCAAGACGGTGCTGCTCGGCGATGGCACCCGGCTGGCCTATGACATCCTGGTGATCGCCACCGGCGCCCGGCTGGCCCACGACGCCACCCCGGGGCTGACCGGCGTCGGCTGGGGCGAGACGGCCCACGACTTCTACACCCTCGACGGCGCCGTCGCGCTGGCCGAGGCGCTCGAGGGCTTCACCGGCGGGCGGCTGGTCGTCGACGTGGTCGACATGCCCATCAAGTGCCCCGTCGCGCCGCTCGAGTTCGCCCTGCTCGCCGAGGCGTGGTTCACCGAGCGCGGCCTGCGGGACGCGGTCGAGATCGTCTACGCGACCCCGCTCGACGCCGCCTTCACCAAGCCCCAGGCGGCCAAGGCGCTCGGCGACCTGCTCGACCGGCGCGGCATCCGGCTGGTGACCGACTTCCAGGCCGACACCGTCGACGGCGAGGCCCGCGGGGTGACCGCCTACGACGGCCGGACGCTGGACTACGACCTGCTCGTCAGCGTGCCGGCCCACCGGGGCAGCCCGGCGGTCGAGGCCAGCGGCATCGGCGACGGATCGGGCTTTCTGCCCACCGACCGCCACACCCTCCAGAGCCGGGTGCACCCCGACATCTTCGCGATCGGCGACTGCACCGACCTGCCGACCTCCAAGGCGGGATCGGTGGCCCACTTCCAGGCCGAGGTGCTCGTCGAGAACATCCGCCGCCACATCGGCGGGCGGTCGCTGTTGCCCGACTACGACGGCCACGCCAACTGCTTCGTCGAGACCGGCCACGACAAGGCGCTGCTCATCGACTTCGGCTACGACCTCGAGCCGCTGCCGGGGCGCTTCCCGCTGCCCGGCGTCGGCCCGTTCACCCTGCTCGAAGAGAGCCACGTCAACCACTGGGGCAAGCAGGCGTTCCGCTGGGTCTACTGGCACCTGCTGCTGCCCGGCCGCCCCATCCCCATCGACCATCGCCTGCTGATGGCGGGCAAGTGGAGGGCCGCGTGAAGCCCGAACCGACCACCGAGGCCCGGGACGACGGGGCGGCGCTGCGGGCGATCGAGGCCCGGCTCGACCGGCTCGAAGGCAAGATCGATACGCTGCTGACCCGGGGCGAGGCGACCCGCGACCTCATCGACGAGGCGGGGCCCATCATCCAGTCGATGGGGCGGGCGGCGGTGGGCCGCTTCGCCGCGCTCGAAGAGAAGGGCTACTTCACCTTCGGCCGCCACGCGCTCGGCGCGCTCGACCGGGTCGTGGCCGCCTACGGCGAGGCCGAGATGGCCGCCTTCGCCGACGCGGCGGTGCACATCACCGATACGCTGCGCGATCTGACCCAGCCCGACGTGCTCGCCACCATCGACGCCGCCGGGCGGGCGGCGGCCGAAGGCGGCGAGCCACTGTCGGCGTGGGGCGCGATGAAGGCCACCCGCGACCCCGAGGTGCAGCGGGGCATGGCGATCGTCTTCGCCGTGCTGCGCGGCCTGGGCCGCCGCCGGGGCGAGGGCCGCATCCCGCCGCCCGCGCCCCGAGCGCCCCATGCCGACGCGCGCCCCGCAGGCCCCGAAGCGGAGACCCCCGCGGCGCCGCCCTCGACCGCCGCCCGCGAGGCGGCCGTCGAGGGCGGACGCTTCGACCCCGACGGCTTCCTGCTCGACCCCGGCATCTGGACCCCCGACCTGGGCGGCGAGATCGCGGCCCACCTCGGCGTCGAGCTGACCGACGACCACTGGCAGGCGGTGAGCTGGGCCCGCGCCGACTGGCAGGCCACCGGCGCCTCGCCCAACGTGCGCCGCATCGCCACCGGCTCGGGGCTCGGCACCCGGGCGCTCTACACGCTCTTCCCCCGCCAGCCGGGCAAGACCATCGCCCGCATCGCCGGCGTGCCCAAGCCGGTCGGCTGCCTCTGATCCCACACCGAGGAGAGATCCCCGTGCATGACTTCCCCCTGCCCGCGGCGGGCGCGGCCGAGGCCCCCCGGGCGGCCTCTGCGGCCCGCACGATCGCCGTCATCTGCGCCAAGGCCGGGCTCGACGAGTGCTACCCGGCCTTGATCCTGGCCAACGCGGCCCGCATGTCGGGCATCGAGGCGACGATCTTCTTCACCTTCTACGGGCTCGACGTGATCACCGAGAAGCGGGTCGACCACCTGCACGTCAACATGGCCGGCAACCCGGCGAGCCCGATGCCGACGATGGTCGCCGGCCTGCCGGGCATGGAGAGCGTCGCGGCGAAGATGATGGCGAAGAAGATGGCCGCGCTCGACCTGCCCACCGTCCGGGAGATGCTGGCGACGCTGCACGCCTCGGGCTGCCGGCTCTACGCCTGCGAGCTGGCGATGCGCATGTTCGAGCGCACCGCCGACGACCTCGTCGAGCACGTCGACGACATCATCACCGCCACCGACTTCTACGACCTGACCCCCGGGGCCCAGATCGTCTACATCTGAGCCCCGCCCCGCGGGATCTCACAGGCCGACTGCGACGGCGTCGTCAACGGCCGCCCCAGCGAGCGCTACTGCGACGTCGGCGGCGCCTGCGAGGGCCCCGGCTGCCCCTGACCGGCCCCCACGCCCGCCCGCCGCGCCCCTCGTCACCCGGGACGCGGCCCCGTCGCCCCGGACGCACCCCCGCCCCCGAACACCCGGCCAGACGCCCCCCGGCGGCTGGCACGGATGCTGCCATACCCATGGTCACCCGATCACCGAGCCACCTCGATGGCATGAGAAGGAGCGACCATGAACCGCGACACCCTCCGCACCCTGTCCGTCCTCGCCGCCCTCACCCTGTGCAGCGCGCCCGCCACCGCCTCGGCCCAGGAGGGCGGGGGATCCGAAGGCGGGAGCGCCGGCGGAGAGATCGTGCCCGGCGCCGAAGGGCCGCTGCCGAACCGCGGCGACATCGCCGTCGACGAGCTCGTCGTCACCGGCGGCGTCGTCCTCGACGATGAGAGCGAGATCCTCATCGGCCGCGACCCGGGCACCGGGCTGCGCCTCGACCGCAACGAGCTCAGCGCGCCGGGCTTCCTCATCGTCCGGACCCACACCCCCGACGGCAGCGAGCCCGGCCCGCTGCTCTTCGAGTCGCGGGCGCGCTTCAGCCAGCCGGTGGAGCTCGAGGCGCTGAGCGGCGAGGACATCGACGCCGACCGGATCCGGACGCGCGCGCTGGAGGTCGACGAGTCGCTGGCCCTCGGCGGGCCGCTGACGGCCGACAGCCTCGTCGTCCGGGCCCGGGCCGCCGTCGGCGGTGACACCCACCTCGGCGGCGACGTGACGGTGGAGGGCGCGCTGACCGCCGCCCGGGTCGAGGCCGACACGCTCGAGGTCGACCGCCTCGTCGTGGCCGGGCGGGAGGTGGCGAGCCCGCGCAGCGATGGCACCATCCGGGCCGCAGCCGGCCTCGCCCGCACGGCGACCGCCGCCGGGCCCTCGTCCTCGACCCACGCCTGCATGCTGACCCGCTTCGACAGCGGGGGCATCGCCCAGTGCCGGGTCTACGTGAACCGCGGCCGCTGGCGCCTGCGGGCGGGCAACGCCGAGTGCGAGGCCCGCTGCATCCGCCTGCGGTGACCGGCCCGCGGCTCACCGTCGCCGGCTCTGTCCCCATCGTTCCGCGGCGCTTGGGGTCCAGTATTGGCGGCTCGAGCTATCCCGGCTACCGTGCTCGACGGCTGAGTTGGCAGATTCCATCGAACTCCAATCTAGCTATCCGCTTCAAGCCAGTGCTCAAGAACTCGCTCCGCCAACTCTGGCTTGCGACCCGACCGGCGCAAGTCGAGTGCTTCACACATGTCGGATAGGGTTGCCTTGTTGCACACGTCCACCAACAACCCGGCACCCGATCCGAACTCCTCCAACAACGTCTGGATTCGGTCGGCTTTCAGGGTGGCCCGTGGCAGGTCAAATTTTCGCAGGATGCCCAGCAACTCTGCGGACGTGAAGTACCAGTCCAGAATCTCCCAACTCGCGGCGTACTCCTGACCAAACTCCTCGCTGAGGGTGGTATCGGGGAGTACATCGCGATCTTCTTCACCCTCGACCGGTTGCGTGTCCCGAACTTCCACATCTGCAGCCGGCATTTCTTCGACAGCATCGAGATGAGCGATTGTGATGGCGGTGAGCCCGTTGACCGCAGTACGAACTCTTGAGAGATGGCGAAGTCGGACTCCGAGAATCTTCTTGACCTGTTCGATGAGGCGCTCGACATCCTTGTCCTCATGGGACTGGAGGCCAACGCGATGTCGGAGAAGAAGGGGGGCTTCGGATGGTGTAACGCCTTCGAAATAGACCGGGATGACTGGTGTCTTGCTTCCATCAGCGAGGCCAATCTCGTAGTTGACCCAACTCGAGCCTTCAGTCCTCGACGTGACAATGGCCACGACGACTCTGGCGGACCTGAGGTCGGCTTGAATCCGGGTGTTGAGTACGTCGCCTGCGGCCAAGTGGTGCCCGTTGATAGACGTGCATCGAATGTCGCTCTCTGTGACGTCCAAGGCACTCATGAGACACTGCACGAGAGCACCTGCCAGCCTTGCATCATCGTAACAATGGCTGATGAAGACGCGCGGCCCGCTCAATGTGTGGTCCGATGTCATGGGGCCGTTATATCGCCCGCCGCCCCATGTTGCCAGCCCATTCCCTCCGGTCAGCTTGCATAGGGAAATCCGCACGGTGTGCCGTCGATTGCGTCGACGTGGGCGATGCTGGGATAGGCGATTCAAGCTCCTGAGGGCGGGATCGAGGGCGTTCCATACCGACGTGAACACCTGGGCCATGGGCAGGTGCTACTCACGGGCCGGGCACCTCGACTTCGGGCAGCGCCCGCAGCTGCTCACATCGGGAACATGCGCGGCCAGTCGAGCCACTCGAGCAGGCGCCACGGCCCGTACCCGCCGTCCGGGAGCGGGTCGCGCACGAAGGTCCACGCCTGGCGGGCCATGTTGCCCTGGGGTGCATCCGGCTGGTGGGCGAAGACCAGCCGGGCCAGCACGGTGTTGCGCGCGGTCACCGACGCGCGCCCGGTGTCGGGGTCGACCTCGTACCCGGTGAACGTCAGCAGGCCCGGGAGGCGGTCGACGATCTGCACCCGCGGCGCGGTCTCGACGAAGAAGGCGATGAACGCCTCGCGATCGTAGACCTCCGGCGCGTCGTCCGGCGCGCGGATCTCGTAGCGGGCCTCGGGGTCGAAGCGCGCCCGCACGAACGCGCCGAAGTCATCGGGCACGTCCTCGGCCCGGTCATGGCCATGCACCAGCGTGATCCAGTCGACGATCTCGGCGACGAGCTGTCGCAGCTCGACCTGGGCGTCGGGGTCGAGCCGAGCGAGGTGCCGGGCACCTTGTTCGGGCACCTTGTTCGGGCCAGCAGGCACCTTGTTCGGGCCAGCACCTCGTTCGGGCCAACGGCCGCTTCGTCGCCCGTCCGACCCCCGCCCGCTGAGCCGGCCGGCCGCCCCGACCGCGTTCGGGGCTGCGCCATCGCCTGCGACCCGCTCACTGGCCTCGGGACAGGCGCGGAGTCCGGTCCGACCGGCTCGATTCTGCCCGATCATGCCTGCGAGTGAGGTCCGACCCCATGGAGAGGTGCGGGATCACCCCTTCGAGTGAGGTCCGACCCGTCTGCG
>JAUHYW010000051.1 GCA_030426085.1 bacterium
GGCGGGGGGTCGGGGGCCCAGCGGGCTCGGGGCTGCCCGGCGGCAGGCCCCGGATGCGGCCGGGGCGGGCCGGCGGGCGGGGCGCGGGGCGCGCCTCACCCGGATCGGCGGCCTCGACCGTGGGCGATCCGGCCTCCCGCTCGGCGGCCTGCTCGGCGGCCTTCTCGGCCTGGCGGGCGGCGGCGGCCCGGGCGGCGAGGATCCGGGCCCGCATCTCCGGCGGCAGGTCGTCGGGGTTGCTGGTGTAGTGCACCGCCCCGTCCTTCTCGTAGCGCCACGGCTGGCCGGCGGCGGGGGCGGCGAGCAGCAGCCCGACCGAGGCGAGGGCGAGGGGGAGGGCGAGCCGTCTCATCGGGGCTCCCGCATGCGCTTCAGCCAGCGCAGCAGCACCCCCAGCCGGATCTTGCCCAGCCGGCCGTAGGCGACGTGCCACCCGACCAGGGCCCCCGAGAGCAGCAGGCTGACGAACAGCCCGAACCACACCCAGCCGTTGGTGGTGCCGTCGGGGTCGTCGGGGCGGAACGCGGCCACGATGAAGGTGCCCACCAGCGCGCCGGCGGCCAGCAGCCCCAGCACCAGCCGGGTCCCCAGGTCGTTGAGCGAGCGCCCCAGCTTGTCGATCTCGTCGTGGGCCAGCCGGATGGTCAGCCGCCCCGACCCGAGGTCGTTGACGAGCTGATGCCCCAGCAGCGGCAGCTCCTGCACCCCGTCGATGAGCCCCACCGCCGCCCGCATCGCGAGCTGCTTGACCGCCTGCGGCCCGTACTGCTCGGCCATCAGCGTGCGGGCGTAGGGCAGGATGGTGGTGGTGATGTCGAGGTCGGGCTTGAGGCTGCGCACGATGCCCTCGATGGTCACCGCGGCCTTGGCCAGCAGCGCGTAGTCCGGGGGCACCCTGATCTTGTAGCGGATGGCGGTGTCCATCAGCTCGTTGACCAGGGTCGTCGCGTCGACCTCGTCCAGCCGCCGTACCAGATAGCGGGCCATCAGATCGGCCACCACGTCCCGGAACTCGGCCAGGTCGACCCGCTCGATGGGGCGGCCGATGCGGTAGATGAGGCGGGCGGTGGTCTCGGCGTCCCGCCCGGCGATGGCCATCGAGAGCTGGATCAGGTTGCGCTGCATGTTGGCCGTCAGCCGCCCGGCGAGGCCGAAGTCGAGCATGCAGATGCGCCCGTCGGGGGTCACCAGCACGTTGCCCGGGTGCGGGTCGGCGTGGAACAGGCCGTCCTGGAAGCCCATCTGGAACGCGATGTCGAGCACCGTGCGCAGTGTGCCCTCGACCGCCGCCTCGTCGGCGTCCTCGGCCCAGGCGGTGATCTTGCGGCCCTCGACGAAGTGCATCGTCAGCACCGCCCGCCCCGAGAGGTCGTCGACGATGGCCGGCACCAGCACCCGGGGGTCGTCTTCGAAGTTGGCCCCGATCGCCCGGGCGTTGCGGGCCTCGACGGTGAAGTCGAGCTCCTGGAGCAGCGCCGCCTCGAACGCCCGGACCACCTCCACCGGCTTGTACAGCCCCGCCTCCTGGATGGTGGCGTCGACCAGCCGGGCGAGCAGGTACAGCAGGTCGAGGTCGGCCCGGATGGTGCGGGTGATGTTGGGCCGCTGGACCTTGACCACCACCGCGGTGCCGTCGGGCAGGGTCGCCCGGTGCACCTGGGCGATCGAGGCGGTCGCCAGCGGCGCCGGGTCGATGTCGGCGAGGTGGTCGCTGACCGGCCCACCCCACGCCTCGACCAGCGTGGCCTCGATGACCTCGTAGGGCAGCGGCTCGACGTCGTCCTGCAGCCGGGCCAGCTCGGGCTGATAGCGGCTGGGCACCAGATCGGGCCGGGACGACAGCACCTGCCCCAGCTTGATGAAGGTCGGGCCGAGCGCCTGGAGCAGCTTGCGCAGCCGCTCGGGGCCGGTCAGCCGGGCGGCCTCGGCCCGCACCGTCGGATCGTCGGCGTCGAGCTGGCCCTCGCTCAGATCGGCGGCGATGCCCCGGTAGCCGTGGCGGGCGAGCACCCGGGCGATCTCCCGCAGCCGGGCCAGATCCTGAGCGGCGATGCGCAGCATGGGCGCATTGTGGAGCAGCGGCCGGGCCGTGTCACGTCGCCGGCCGGTTCAGCGCAGGGCCGGCTCGGGGGCGCCGACCGGCGCCGGGGCGGACTCCGGGGTCCGCCCCATGCGGCGCATCCAGCGGAAGTGCGAGGCCAGCGCGGCCCGCACGGTGGGGTTGCAGCGGTACTTCAGGCCGTGGTCGGCGGCGGTGGCGGCCACGATCTTCGCCAGCTCGGGGTAGTGCACATGGCAGATGCGGGGGAAGAGGTGGTGCACCACCTGGAAGTTGAGCCCGCCCAGGTACCACGTCGCCAGCGGGTTGTCGGGGGCGAAGTCGACCGTCGTGGCGAGCTGCAGCTCGGCCCAGTCCAGCTCGAGCCGGCTGCCGTCGGTGGGCGGCACCACGAAGTCGGCCTCCTCGACGCAGTGGGCGAGCTGGAAGACCACCGCCAGCGCGATGCCGCAGACGAAGGCCGAGACCAGCCAGAACAGCGCCGCGGTGCCCAGCCCGAAGATCAGCGCCGGGATCACGATGGCCCAGGCGTGGAAGATGATCTTGCCGACGACGAACTCGGCCAGGTCCCGGCCCTTGGGGCGGGCGAACGGCACGTCGTTGATGTGGCCCCGCATCATCTGGGCGTAGTCGTCCATGAGGTGCCACTTGATGGCGATGAACCCGTAGAGCGGCCACATGTACCACTGCTGCATCCGGTGCATCGGCAGCCAGTCCTGGCCCGGCGCCATGCGCAGGAAGAAGCCCGCCTCGAGGTCGTCGTCGACCCCGACCACATTGGGGTGGCTGTGGTGCACCCGGTTGTGCTTGTGGCGCCAGAGGTAGCTCGACCCGCCGATGATGTCGAGCACGAAGCCCATGCCCCGGTTGACCCGCTTGTCGGTGGAGTAGGCGGCGTGGTTGCCGTCGTGCATCACCGAGAAGCCCAGGCCGGCCCAGAACAGGCCCAGCGGGATCCCGAAGCCCAGGATCGCGATCCAGCCGCCGTCGCTGAGCCAGAAGCCGCCCACCATCAGGGCGAAGCCGGCCATCAGGGCCACGCTCTTGCGCCACATCCGGGCGTCGCCGTGAGTGTCCTTGCCGGTCTCGGTGAACCACGCGTCGACCCGCTGCCGCAGGTCGCGGTGGAAGTCCGAACCCCCGCGCATTCGCAGCCCTTCGATCTTCATTGGGAACCCCCCTGACTTCGACAGCGCGCCCGCTGCCGGTGCGATCTGGTGGCGGACGCCGCGTCCGCTGACGGGGCCCACATTGGGGAAACGCGGCGGCCGTCGCCACATCCCGAGGCGGCTTTGACAAAGCGATGACGAAAGCGATGACGAGCGCCCGGCCGGGGCAGCGTGCCCCGATCGGCGGCGGCCGGCGGCGACTCGCGCCCCGCTCGGGGCCGGCAGCCCGCCGCGCCGGGGGTGGAGCGGCGCTTGCAGAATCGCCGGTCGCACCAGACAGGAGGCACCCATGAACCGACTCATCCGCACGACCGCCCTCGCCCTGCTGACCGCCGGCGGCTTCGCCTGCGCCCCCGAGTCCCCCGACGCCGATCAGCCCGGCATGGACCGCGAGGCGTCGACCGCGGTCACCGGGCAGCGGGGGCTGACCGCCGCGGAGCGGGCCGAGCAGGCGACCGTCACCCCCACCGCCCCCGCGGTGGAGAGCGCGCCGCTCGAAGACCCCGGGGCCCGGGTGCCGCTGCCGGTCACCCGGCTGATGACCGTGCTCGACCCCACCGAGGGCCACGCGGTCACCGGCGAGCTGGCCTTCGTGGCCACCGACGCCGGGCTGAAGATCGAGGGCGAGTTCGAGGGGCTGCCCGCCGGGCGGCACGCGTTCCACATCCACCAGTTCGGCGACTGCTCGGGGGCCGACGGCAAGACCGCCGGCACCCACTTCAACCTCCGGGGCAGCTCGGAGAACCCGCCGAAGGACATCGACCGCATCACCGGCGACCTCGGCGAGCTGGTGCCCGACGACGACGGCTACGCGAAGATCGAGGCCACGGTGCCCGGCGCCCGCATCGACGGCCCGTACAGCGTCATCGGGCGGGCGGTGATCGTGCATGCCAAGGGCAACGACCCCGACTCGCCGCCCATCGGCGCGGCCGGCGCCCGGCTGGCGTGCGGCGTGATCGGCATCGCCCGGGCCGCCCGCTGAAGCCGCCCGCTCACCGGGCCGTCGCTCACCGGGGGCTCAGCGCCCCGGCTCGGTGATGATCCGCACCCCCTTGGGGGGGCTGAACTTGAAGGCGGCGTCCTTGATGCCGGTGTTGGTCTTCACGTTGGAGAAGACCACCTGGTTGGTGTTGCCCACCGGGTCGACGACGGTGCTCGAGCGCACCGCGAAGGTCTGCCGGTCGACCTTGAGCAGCAGCGACTGGTAGTCCCCCGCGTGGCGCCGGGGGATCAGCTCGACGGTGTAGATGTCGGCCGGGCTCTGCATCAGCCGGGCGTCGAACTCGTCGGCCAGCTTGCCCCGCCCGCTCATGAACGTCAGCGCCACCGGGAGCTGGGACGCCGCCAGGTCGCGGCGGAACGCCTGATTCTCCTCGGGCTCGTAGACCCACAGCGTCACCCCGTCGGCCACGAAGACCTTGCTCACCGGGCTCTTGTAGTCCCAGCGCATCATGCGCGGCTTCTTGAACAGCACCCGCCCCTTCGAGACCTGGGTCCGACCGTAGACTTTGTAGGTGTAGGTCTGGGTGAAGCCGGCCCGGAGGTCGGTGGCGTCGGCGTAGAACGCCTGGATGCCGTCGAGCACCCGCTGCACCTCGGTGCTGGGGGGCGGGCGCTTGTCGGGCAGCGGCTCGGCGGGGGCCTTGGGCAGCGCCTTCGGCACCGGCTCGGGGCCGGGGGTCGGCCCGCCCTGGTCGGCGAGCGCGGGCAGGGCGAGGGCGAGGGCGAAGGCGAGGGCGGCGCAGAAGAAGAGGGGGCGCATGCGGTCTCCAAAGCGTGGGGTCGGCGCCGTCGGGCGACGTCGGCCGGTCGATGTCCGGCTGTACGTCGGTCGCGCACCGATCGTCAAGGACCGGCCCGGCGACGGGGCCTCGGGGGGCGCATTCAGCCGGGGCGGTCGGGCCGGAGGGCAACCCCCGCCTCGCCCGGTGGATTCCCCTGTGACCCGATTGACTCACGCCGGGACCCCCCCTAACGTGACCCCCATGCCGAGTGATGACCGCAGAGACGCCCGCAGCCGCTCCCCCGCGGCGAGCACCCTGACCCCCGAGGAGCGCCAGCTCTACACGGTGCAGGTCAACCTCGCCGCCCACGGGGAGATGCTCAAGGTCGAGAAGTCCCGGCTGCTCGTCGTCGACGGGCCCGATGTGGGGCGGGCGCTGGTCTTCTCCAAGCCGATCGTGCGCATCGGCTCCAACGAGAAGAACGACCTCGTGCTCGCCGAGGACAACACCGTCAGCCGCTTCCACTGCGAGATCCGGCAGGTGCGCGACGAGTACCTGCTCGTCGACCACGCCTCGACCAATGGCACCTATGTGGGCCAGCTCCGGGTGCGGGAGGCGTTTCTGTACCCCAACTGCGAGATCCTGGTCGGCAGCTCGCTGATCCGCTTCGTGCCGCTGGTCGAAGAGGTCGCGATCCAGCCCAGCGAGGACAACCGCTACGGGGACATCATCGGCGGCGCGCCGAGCATGCAGACGATCTACGGCCTGCTGGACAAGGTGGCCCCGAGCGAGCTGTCGGTGGTCATCGAGGGCGAGACCGGCACCGGCAAGGAGCTGGTCAGCCGCGCCATCCACACCCACAGCCGGCGCAAGGACGGCCCGCTGGTCATCTTCGACTGCTCGGCCTTCCCCGAGAACCTGCTCGAGTCGGAGCTCTTCGGCCACGAGAAGGGCGCCTTCTCCGGCGCGATCCGGACCCACCGGGGGGTCTTCGAGCGGGCCGAGGGCGGCACGATCTTCTTCGACGAGCTCGGCGAGATGAGCGTGTCGCTCCAGCCGAAGTTCCTGCGGGCGCTCGAGAGCGGCGAGGTGCGCCGGGTGGGCGGCGAGCGGCCCATCCGCATCGACGTGCGGGTGGTCGCGGCCACCAACCGCGATCTCGCCCAGATGGTCGAGGAGGGCAGCTTCCGCCGGGACCTGTTCTACCGGCTGGCCAAGGTGCGCCTGCGCCTGCCACCGCTGCGGGAGCGCATCGACGACCTGTCGCTGCTCGTCGACCACTTCCTCACCGACCTGCGCACCCGCCAGCCGGCGGTGCACCGGGCCCGGGGCTTCACCGCCGACGCGATGGCCCTCATCGAGCAGTACGACTGGCCGGGCAACGTGCGCGAGCTGCGCAACGTGGTCGAGCGGGCCTCGACGTTCTGCGAGGGCGATCAGGTGGGGGTCGAGGATCTGCCCCACGACCTCCAGGCCCGCCTCGGTCGGCCCCCGCGGCCGGTGGGCGGCGCGATCGTGGCCGACATCGACCCCGGCGCGGGGCTCAAGGAGGCCAAGGAGAAGCTGATCGAGCAGTTCGAGCGGGACTACCTCGTGGGGCTGCTCGAGCGGCACGACATGAACATCAGTCAGGTGGCCCGCGAGGCGGGCATCGACCGGCGCCACGTCTATCGGCTGATGAAGAAGTACGACATCACGCTGCCCGACCGCTGAGCGCCGCCCCATGGTCCTCTCCTCCCTGCCCGCCGTCGCCCTGCTCGCGCCCCTGATCATCGCCCCGGCCGAGCCGGGGCCGAGCGTCGACGCCTTCTTCGACGACTGGTCCGGCCGCCCGCTGTCCCTCTTCGATCACACCGCGCAGGGCGAGCGGGACGGCTCCCGCGACCTGGGCGGGCACTGGCGGGTGGCCTTCGACGCCAGCCGGCTGTACCTCGCCGCCGAGGTGATCGACGACAAGTTCCAGCCGGGCGGGGCCACCGAGGGCGACCGGCTGTACTTCGTCTTCCGCCCCGACGAGGGGCCCCCGCGCACGGTGCAGGTGGTGCTCAACACCCTGGAGGTCCGGCCGCCGACGGTGCGGATCGACGACACGCCGTGCCCCGGGTGCAAGGCGGCGGGCACGATGCGGGTCGACGGGTGGGCGGTCGAGGTCTCGATCCCGCTGATCCAGCTCCCGCTGCACACCGCGGGCACGGTCCGCTCGGCGGCGCTGGTGCACGACGCCGACGCCGACGCCGCGGTGGTCGAGGGGGTGGCGGCGACCGCCCCGGTGGACGCCGGGCTGCTGCCGACGAAGAAGAACCTGCGGCTCGAGGCCCTCGCGGCGCTGGACGAGGGGCGGGCGATCTACCGCGCCGACCGCAAGCCGCTGGGGCTGCCCAAGCGCACGCTGCACGCCGATCTGTACGGCGACCCGTTCCCCGAGGAGGTCCTGATCACCGACGACGACGTGGTGCTCATCGGCAAGGATCTGCCCGAGCGGGCGGCCTACATGTTCTTCACCCACGGCTGGCGGGCCGACCCCGAGGTGACCCGGGCCGAGTTCCAGGACCTGGACGGGGTGCCGGGCGACGAGCTGATCGTCGAGCACAGCGAGTGGTCGGTGCCGGGCGAGGTGCGGGTGGGCATCGTCGAGATCTACGGGCTGCACGAGGGCTTCTGGAAGCGGCGCTTCGCCCACACGGTCATGGTCGAGTTCGCCGGCAAGGGGCGAGCGGTGGCCCCGTTCGAGGTGCTGCGGGCCCGGGACGGCAAGGCCCACCGGCTCCAGATCGGGGTGGCGGCGCTCGACGGGCTCGAGCGGCGGGACCACTACCGGGTCGACCCGGGCGACTTCTACGCCCCGCCGGTCCCCATGCCCTGGCAGCGCAAGCGGCCGCTGGTCTTCCGGCTGAAGGGCGAGCGCTGGCGCTGACCGGGGCGCGTGGGTAGAGTGCGCCCGCTCACGCTCGACCCCGGAGGCTCCATGTTCCCACGCATCGCGACGCTCTGCTGCACCGCGCTGGCGGCGCTGGTCCTGACCGCCTGCCTGCCGGGCGGCAACAACGACGAAGACGACCCCGACGACCCGGCCGACATGGGCCCGGCCGACGCCGCCCCGCCCGACGCGGCGCTGCCCACCGTGCCCTACGAGGGCCAGATCGACGCGCTGCCCGCCGAGAGCACCGTCGACGCCCAGAGCTTCTTCCCGGTGCCCGAGGGCGGGGTGTGGCGCTATCGGCGGCAGACGGCGCAGTGGCAGGACCCGCCCCCGGTGACCGAGGGCGGCGAGGCGGTGCTGCTCGCCGGCGACGCCGAGGGCGAGTTCGTGCGCCGCACGGTGGTGGTCATCGACCTCGAGGTGGACGGCGAGGTGCAGAAGGTGCGCCAGATCATCGAGGAGACCTACGTCGTCGAGCCGCCCGAGGCCCAGGCCGGGCCCCGGATCAAGTTCAAGGCGCTCGACATCGAGGAGCGCACCGTCGACGGCGGGCTCTTCGTGCGCACCGTCAGCCGGACCTACGATCCGCCCTACGACCTCTTCCCCAACGCGTGGCTGACCGGCATGGTCGGCACCCGGGTCGAGTCGGACATGGTGCGCATGACCGAGGTGGTGCAGCGCCGCGGCGAGGAGGAGGCCGAGCCCACCGAGGGGCTGGTGCCCCTGCTGGTGCTGACCGACAGCACCCCCAAGATCGAGCCCATGGAGTGCGCCTACCGCGAGGGGCTGTACCAGATCGACGTCACCGACGACTTCACCAACACCATCAGCCGCACCTACTGGGTCGAGCAGGGGCTGGGCGTGGTGAAGTGGCAGTACCGGGACACCAACAACATCGCCTACACCCTCACCGAGAGCAACGTCGACGACCTCGAGGGCACCCCCTGCGACGCGGCGCCCGACGACGAGGCGCCCGCCGAGTGACGCCGCCCGCCGGGCTCACGGCGCAGTGACTCAGGGCCCGTCGCTGTCGAGCAGCTCGGCCACCGCGTCGATCGTGATCGCCGCCACCCCCGCCATGAAGCCCGCATCGAGCGTCTCCGGCGTATCGCCGGCCGTGTGGTAGTGCGGGTTGCGCAGGTCGGCGGTGTCGGTGACCATCACCGCGCCGACGCCCCCGTCCCAGAACGGCGCGTGGTCGCTGCGCCGGGTGTCGGGCAGCGGGTCGCCCTTGTCGGGCACCGGCAGGGCGAAGACCGGCGGGCGGTCGGGGCCGCTGGCCCGGCGGAAGGCCTCGAGCAGCCCGACGTGCTCCAGGTCGCCGACCACCGCCACGAAGTCGCCCACGTCGGGCGCGAGGCCCGGAGGCAGCCCGGGCGGCACCCGCTGGCAGCCCTTCGTCCGGCAGGTGAAGCCGGCCATCTCGACCACCACCACCGCCGCCAGCCCGGCCCGCCGGGTGGGGCTGCGGGCGTAGGCCGCGCTGCCCACGAGGCCCTGCTCCTCCTCGTCGAAGAAGACGATCCGCAGCGGGCGCCGGGTGGGGCGGTCCTTCAGCCGGCGGGCGACCTCGAGCACCACCGCGACCCCCGAGGCGTTGTCGTCGGCCCCCGGCGACCCCTGCACGGTGTCGAAGTGGGCCGCGACGAGCACCGCCCGAGCCTCGGGGTCGCGGCCGGGGCGGGCGGTGATGATGTTCATGCCGCTGCGGTAGCCGTGCAGGTCGGGGGTGTAGCCCATGTCGGTCAGGGCGTGGGCGATGACCCCCCGGGCCCGCTGGCGCTGGGCGGGGGTGAAGCGCTCGAAGGCCAGCGCGCGGACGTGGGTCATGAGCCGCTCGGGCTCGACGGCGGTGCGCATCGGCGCCTCCGGGGCGGGGGTCTCGGGGGTCTCGGGGGGCCCGGACGGGGCGGCGAGCGCCGGGCCGACGGCCTGCACCGCCCGGACCCGATCCAGCCACGCCGCCTGCCGAGCCCGGTGGCGGTCGTCGGCCGCCCGATCGACGAAGAGCCACGCCCCGAGCGCCGCCACGCCGCAGAACCACAGGGCCGCGAGCAGCCACCACAGCCGGGCGGTCATCGGCTTCCGCCGGGGGCGCGCCGGGCGCGGCCGCCGCGCTCTCGACACCGTCGGCGGCCGCGTGATACGCAATTGCACTTTTCGCTCATCCCTGCACCATCCGTGGAGGCTCGATGAACCACCATCCGGTCACCTCGTTCGCGGGCGTCATCGGCTTCGGCGTCCTGATGACCGCCGCGGCGATCGCGTTCATCTTCGCCATCAGCCTGCGCTATCGGCAGGTGACCCAGGCGAAGCGCCGCGACGATCGCTTCTACGACATGCCCGCCCGCATCAAGAACTTCCTGGTCTACGTGATGGGCCAGAAGCGGCTGCCGTCCCACGGGTATCGCTATTCGGGCATCCTTCACATCTTCATCTTCGGCGCCTTCGTGGTGCTGTCGGTCGACACCATCAACTTCATCGTCGACGCCCACCTCAAGCTCTTCGACGTGATCCTGCGCCGCCCGCCGGGGGTGCCGTTCCACCTGCCGTTGAGCAACGGGCCGTATCAGGCGCTGGCCGACACGTTCCGCTTCCTGTGCATGGTCGGGCTGGGCATGGCCCTCGTGAACCGGCTGATCATCAAGCCGAAGCGGCTGCCGCTGACCCGGGATGCGCTCTACACCATCGCGTTCATCTTCGGGCTGATGTTCTTCGAGGTGCTTCAGACCGGCTTCGACATGGCGATCACCGGCGCCGATCGGCCCGAGATCTGGTTCTCGGGCATCGTGACCGCCCTCGCGAGCGGGGCTGACCCCGAGACGCTGACCACCGGCTACCGGGTCGCGTGGTGGGGGCACCTGGCCACGCTGCTGGCGTTCTCCAACTACGTGCCGTTCAGCAAGCACAGCCACGTCTTCGCCGCCCCGCCCAACTGGGTCTTCGCCAGCCTCGAGCCCAAGGGCGCCCTGCGCCGGATGGACGAGCTCGATCTGGTCGAGCAGAAGCTCGAGCAGGACCCCGAGTGGGCCCCCGAGGACCTCTACTTCGGCGCCCGCAACCTCGAGGATCTGAGCTGGAAGCAGATCTTCGACGGGCTGGCGTGCACCGAGTGCGGGCGCTGCACCGACAACTGCCCGGCCTCGATCTCGGGCAAGCCGCTGCGCCCGATGCACATCATCGTCGACCTCAAGCACCACGCCGAGGATCGCTACCGGGCGGCGCAGCACGGCGAGGTGGCCGACCTGCACGCCCCGGAGAACATCCTCGCCGGGGGCGTCATCGACACCGACGTCTTGTGGTCGTGCACCACCTGCCGGGCGTGTATGGAGGTGTGCCCGGTGGGCAACGAGCACATCCCCGATATCATCGACATGCGGCGCTACCTGACGATGAACGGCGACCCGGGCTACGGCTCGTCGAAGGCGCTCAAGGGCATGAAGCGCGACAAGAAGGCCAACCCGTGGGGCCTGCCCCGCCGCGACCGGGGCAAGTGGGCCGAGGACGTCGAGGAGATCGTGCGCGACTGGGACGACGAGAAGCCCAGCGAGTACCTGTACTGGGTCGGCTGCGCGGGGGCCTACGACGACCAGGGGCAGCGGGTGTCGAAGTCGGTCAGCCGGCTGATGCACAAGGCGGGGGTCGACTTCGCCATCCTCGGCAAGCGCGAGGCGTGCACCGGCGACTCGGCCCGCCGGCTGGGCGACGAGAACCTGTTCCGCGAGATGGCGAAGAACAACATCGCCACCCTCGACGAGGCGGGGGTCAAGAAGATCGTGACCCACTGCCCCCACTGCTACAACACGCTCAAGAACGAGTATCGCCAGTTCGGCGGCGAGTACGAGGTCATCCACCACAGCGAGCTGCTCAGCAAGCTGGTGGCCGACGGCACGCTCAAGCCCCAGGGCGAGGCGGCGGGGCGGGTGGTCTACCACGACTCGTGTTATCTGGGCCGGTACAACGACATCTACGACCCCCAGCGGGACATCATCGACGCGCTGCCCGGGGTGGAGCGGGTCGAGCCGACCCGCACGAAGCGCACCGGGCTGTGCTGCGGGGCCGGCGGCGGGCAGATGTGGATGGAGATGGACATCGGCGAGCGCATGAACTACGTGCGCACCGACGAGCTGCTCGCCACCGAGCCCAAGGTCATCGCGGTGGGCTGCAACTTCTGCGCGACGATGATCGGGGACGGGGTCAAGGCCCGCAACAAGGAGGAGCAGGTGGAGGTGCTCGACCTCGCCGAGCTGCTCGATCGGGCGGTCTCCTGAGCCCGCCGACGCAGGCCACCCCGGCCGACCCGCCCTCGACCGACCCGCCCTCGACCGACCCGCCGTTGCCGGGCACCCCCGGCTGCCCCCTGCGCACCGCCGCCCTGCCGGGCGTCGGGGGCGCGGTGGGGCCCGATCCGGCCGACTTCCGGGTCGACGAGGTCGCGAACTACGCGCCGGACGGCGCGGGCGACCACTGGTTCGTGCGCCTGCGCAAGACCGGGCTGTCGACCCCGGCGGTGCGCCGGGCGCTGGCCCGGGCGGCGGGGGTCGACGCCCGCGACGTGGGCTTCGCCGGGCGCAAGGACACCCACGCGATCACCACCCAGTGGTTCAGCCTGCCGGCGAAGCCGGGGGCCGAGGCGCCCGAGATCGCGCCGATCGAAGGGGTCGAGCTGCTCGAGCACGCCCGCCACGGGCGCAAGCTGCGGCTGGGGCACCTGGCGGGCAACCGGTTCACGATCCGGCTGGTGGGGCTCGACCCCGCCGCCGAGGCCCGCCTGCCGGCGCTGGTCGAGGCCCTGGCGGGGGGCATGCCCAACTACTACGGCGGCCAGCGGTTCGGGGCCGGCGGGCGCAGCCTTCAGCAGGCGCTGGCCTTCGCCGAGCGGCCCAAGCGCCGGGTGCGCGACCCGCGGTTCCTGGCCAGCGTGCTGCAAGCGGCGATCTTCAACGCGTGGCTCGGGGCCCGGGTGGCCGACGGGCTGCTCGACGGGGCCCTGGCCGGCGACGTGCTGCGCAAGCGGGCCACCGGGGGGCTCTTCGTCTGCGCCGATCCGGCGGTGGACGGGGCCCGGGTCGCGTCGGGGGAGCTGGATCCGGCCGGCCCGATGCCCGGGCCCAAGCTGATGCCCGCCGAGGGCCCGGCCGCCGCCCGGGAGGCCGCCGCCGCCGCCCGCTTCGGGGCCGATCTGCGCCTCGGCGCGCTGCACCGCTTCGCCCCGGGCACCCGCCGGCCGGCCCGGGTCGTGCCCGAAGACCTCTCGTGGCGCCTCGATCCGGGCGGGGCGACGGTGGCCTTCACCCTGCCGGCGGGGGCCTTTGCCACAGTGGTGCTCGCCGAGCTGATGCACCCCCCGCCGCCCACAGGCTGACCGACCGACCGGATAAGGGCGACGGCGCCATGCGGCTCTGCGCCTGATGTTGACCCCCCGTCGGGGGGGTGGGTAGCCTGCGTACGGGTCACCGGCAGGGGACCCGGACCGAGGGGGGCTCCAGATGCGTGCGACGACTCTCTGCACCCTCATCGCGTTGTGCGCGGTGGGCTGTACCAGTGAAACCCAGCCGTTCGATCCGGCGGCGCCGACGTTGACGCTGGTCACGAGCGGGCCGTGCGACGGGGAGAACATCGTGCCCCTCGCCACCGAGGACCAGATCACCGGCACCGATCTGCCGCCGGCGGCCCGGCTGACGGTGACCGGCATCGACGCGGGCAACGCGTCGGGTGATCTGACCCCCGGCACCCGGGTGACCTTCGAGGTGATCGACCCCGACTCGGAGGAGGATCAGCTCCGGGCGGGCTTCGGCGGCTTCGTCTCGACCCGGGGGCAGGAGATCCCCGGCGAGCGGGTGGCGAGCGAGGCGATCGAGTTCGTGGGCCGCACCGCGACCGAGAGCTTCTACTGCGTGGGGCCGGGCACGGTCCTCATCCGGGCGACGGTGGAGGGCTACGAGCCGGCGGCGGGCGGCGACACCCGCACGCTCGAGACCCGGACCCTGCCGGTGCGCTGCATGGAGCAGATGGTCTACCGCCGTACCTGCGAGACCGGCATGGCCCCCGACGGCGGCGGCCCGGTGGGCGACGGGGGCGTCGACCCGACCGACGGCGGCCCGGCCGACGGCGGGGGCGACATGAGCGACAGCGCCATCAACGCCCCGCCGGGCGAGTTCACCATCAACTTCGTGCCGCCGGCCGACCCCAGCGCGCTGGAGATCGGCGTCCGCGGCTCGGGCCTCGGCCGCCCCGACAGCGTGCTGCTCCAGTTCCGGGTGAGCCGGCTCGACCAGCCGGTCGTCGGCCGCACGGTCACCTTCGAGTTGCCCGAGAACCGGCCGCCCAACGTGCGGCTCGTGCCCGACGAGACGATGACCGACGCCCAGGGCATCGCCCAGGTGCGGGTGCTCGCCGGTGAGACCCCGGGGGTGCTGACGGTCAAGGCCTCGACCACCGACGACGACCCCGAGACGAACGGCGATCAGGAGCCGACCGACCGCTCGGGGGTGGTCGTCATCCGGGGCGGGGTGCCCTCGGCGGGTCAGATGCAGTTCGAGTGCGATGACCTGATCATCCCGGCGTTCATCACCCGGCACGCCGCCGACGACTGGCGGCTGGGCCAGGCGGAGGACGACGGCACCGAGTGCACCGTGCAGCTCGCCGACCGGGTGAGCGGCCACGTCGACGCCGGGACCCGGGTGTTCTTCCTCGCCGAGGCGGGCAGCGTGACCCAGCAGGCGCTGGGCGACGAGACCGGCCTCGCCCGCACCCGGCACCGGGTGGGGCCGCCGGTGCCCTACGACACCGACCCCCTGCCCTACGAGGAGGCCAACGGCTTCGACGGCGTCTTCAACCCCCGCGACGGGCTGGTGCGGCTGGTGGCGATCACCCGGGGCGAGGAGGCGTTCACCGACTTCAACGGCAACAAGGTCTTCGACGAAGCGATCGACGTGGTGCTGCCGGGCCAGGACCTCGGCGAGCCGTACGTCGACATCAACGACAACGGGCGGTACGACAACGACGAGAACGCCGGCATCGTCGAGACCTTCCGCGACACCAACGGCAACGGGAGCTGGGACGGGCCCAACGACACATGGGACGAGGACGCCGAGATCTGGACCAGCACCCTGGTGCTGTGGGTCGGCAACCTGCATCGCGACCCGGTCGACCCCGACATCCGGTCGATCTTCAGCTACTGCCTGGGCGACTTCCGCTGCAGCCGGGAGCCGTTCGACGGAACCTGCCCCCGGTCGGACTTCTACCTCGACTTCGGCGGCACGGTGTTCCTCGAGACCCGCTTCGCCGACCGCAACGGCAACTGCCCCGACGGCTACGAGTCGGCGAGCAGCAGCATCGAGATCGACGGCGCGCTGGTGGCCGACAGCGAGGGCTTCGACTTCATCAACCGCTGCTTCGTGCGGGTCGACGAGGCCGGCGATCCGATCGCCATCCCCCACCCGCTGACCGGTGATCCGGCCTACGTGGTCGGCGACGGCAAGGTCGAGTACCCCCTCGCCACCCGCCACACCTACGCGCTCACCGACGACTCGGGCGACGTCGAGGGCCCGGTGGTCTCGCGCGTCGAGGTGACCGTGGAGTATATTGAGGCCGGCGGCGACGTGAACCTGGAGACCTTCGGGTACACGATCTGCCGCTGAGTCGCCGCTGAACCGATGGCCTCGAGGCGCATGTGCCCCACACCCTCGACCCCGATGGCCCCATCGGGGTGTTCGACTCCGGCCTCGGCGGGCTGACCGTCGCCGCCGCCCTCGCCGCCCACCTGCCCGACGAACGGCTGATCTACCTCGGCGACACCGCCCGGGTGCCCTACGGGACCCGCTCGCCGGGCACGGTGGTGCGCTACGCGCTGACCGTCGCCGACTTCTTGCGGGCCCGGGGCATCAAGCTGCTGGTGGTGGCCTGCAACACCGTCTCGGCCCACGCCATCGGCGAGCTGGCCGAGGGGCAGACGGTGCCGGTGGTGGGGGTCATCGGCCCCGGGGCCCGGGCGGCGCTCGCCGCGTCGAAGGGCGGCGACATCGCGGTGCTCGCGACCCCGGTGACGGTGACCTCCAACGCCTATCGCCGGGCCATCCGCCGCCGCTCGCCGGGGCGCGCGGTGCACCAGATCGCCTGCCCGCTGCTGGTGCCGCTGGCCGAGGAGGGCTGGTTCGACCACCCGGCGACCCGGCTGGTCGTGCAGGAGTATCTGGCCCCGCTGGCCGACACGAAGGTTGACACGATCATCCTGGGCTGTACCCACTATCCCCTGCTGCGGGAGACGATCCGCGCGACGGTGGACGCCCTGATCGGGCCCCATGTGGCGCTGGTCGACTCGGCGACGGCGACCGCCGAGGACGTGGGGTACACGCTCGACCGCCACGACCTGCGGCGCGCCGGCCCGGCCATCGCGCCGCAGATCTGCCTCACCGACCGCCCCCGCCGGGCGGCCGAGGTGGCGGCCCGGTTCTGGGGCGGCCCAGCGCTGCCCCCCATGGAGCACGTGGACTTGCAGGACCAGACCTCGCGGGACAAGACATGATCCTCGGCCTGAACACCAACCACGAGTACAGCGGCAAGGTCTACCACGTGCAGACCGAGGACTCGGGCCTCGACAACCCGGTGATCATCACCCACTGCTTCATCGGCGGCACGATCATCGCCACCCGCAGGACCGACTACGCCGACGCGGTGGACCGAGACGACCGCGAGGCCCACCTGCGGCGCATCGCCCGGGAGCAGCACCGGGGCATGGTGCAGTCGCTCTTCGCCGGCGAGTTCCAGAAGGCGGCCCGGATGGCGGTGATGGGCGGCGGCGCGCGCAGCCGGCCCGAGATCCCGACCATCGGCAAGAGCGGCGGGCGCAGCTTCAAGGCGGGCGACTCGGGGGGCCGGAGCGCGCGAGCCCCCAACAAGCTGCCCTCGGGGCCCAAGCGGCCGCCGCCGCTGCCGGCCCGGGCCGGGGTCGACCGGGCGACGGCGTCGTATGGCGACACCCAGGTCATGGACATCGACGACGCCGACCTCATCGAGGAGGCGCCCGAGAAGGACGTGGAGCTGTCGATCGAGGGGCCGCTGCAGTTCCCCTCCCGGCTGCTGCGGGCCGACCCGCTCGACCCGGTGGTGCTGGCCTACCTGCTCGAAGACGACCCCCCGCCCCGCTGAGCGGCGGGGCGCGTCATGATCCGCCTGTTCCACGTCACCAAGCGCTACGGCCGGGACGACCTGGCCCTCGACGACGTGTCGCTGCGGGTCGAGAAGGGCGGCTTCGCCTTCGTCACCGGCCCCTCGGGCGCCGGCAAGAGCACCCTGCTCAAGCTGCTGTTCGCCGCCGAGCGCCCCACCGACGGCCGGATCCTGGTCGCGGGGCACGACCTGAGCCGGCTGCGGGCGAGCAGCGTGCCCATCCTGCGGCGCAACGTGGGGGTGGTCTTCCAGGACTTCCGGCTGCTCCTGCGGCGCACGGTCTTCGACAACGTGGCGTTCGCCCTCGAGGTGCTCGGCCAGCCTCGCAGCCGCATCCGGCCCCGGGTCGAGGCGGTGCTGCGCCAGGTGGGCCTGGGGCACAAGATGGACGCCCTGCCCCTGCGGCTGTCGGGCGGTGAGCAGCAGCGGGTGGCCATCGCCCGGGCCCTGGTGGGCGAGCCGGCGGTGCTGCTGGCCGACGAGCCCACCGGCAACCTCGACGCGGCGCTGTCGCGGGACATCATGGACCTGTTCACCGACGCCCACATCCGGGGCACGACCGTGCTGGTGGCGACCCACGACGCGCAGCTCATGCGGGCGGTGGGCAAGCGCATCATCCGCCTGGAGCGGGGGCGGGTGGTCGAGGACGACGGATGATGCACCGCCTCGCCTGGTTCGGGGCCCAGGCCGCCCGCTCGATCGGCGCCTCGCCGGTGGTGCAGCTCGTCGCGGTGAGCACCATCGCCGTCGCGCTGATGGTGCTCGGCGCGGTGGGGGTGGCGCTGGTCAACCTCGACGGCCTCGTCGACCGCTGGCGGGCCGACGCCGATCTGGTGGTCTTCCCCCGGCCGGGCGCCGCCGAGCTGCCCGCGCTCGCCGCCCGCGTCGAGGCCCTCGACGGGGTCGCCGGCACCCGGACCCTCGACCGGGACGCGGCCCTCGCCGACCTGCGGGCGGCCTTCCCCGACGACGCGCCCCTGCTCGACGGGCTCGATCGGGCGCTGCTGCCGGCGGTGATCGAGGTCCGCCTCGCCGAGCGCGATCCGGCCCGGCGGGGCCCGGCGCGGGCCGCGGTCGCCGAGGCGCTGCGGGCGATGCAGGCGTTCGAGGCCATCGACGCGGTGGACGACGGGGCCGACCTCGTCGCCCGGCTCGAGCGCCTGCGCACCGGGGCCCGGGCCGGGGGCGCGGTGATGGCCGCCCTGGCGCTGCTGGCGGTGGTCTTCATCATCTCGAACACCATCCGCCTGACGCTCTTCGCCCGCCGCGACGAGCTGGAGATCATGCGGCTCGTCGGGGCCACCGACCTGTTCATCCGGGCGCCGTGTTACCTCGAGGGCGCGCTCCAGGGGGCGGCCGGCGCGCTGCTGGCGACCGGTGGGCTGTGGCTGCTGATGCGGGCCGTGCCGGCCGACGGGCTGCTCGACGCGCCGTTCGGGGTCGAGGGCGGGCTGCGCTTCCTGCCGCCCGAGGCCGTCGTCGCCGGGGTGCTCGGCGCGGCGCTGGTCGGGGTGCTGGCCAGCCACCTGGCGACGGGGCGCTTCATCCGGGAGGGCGCCTGAGATGCGGGCCCTGCTCGCGCTCACCTGGCTCTGGGTCCTGCCGGCGGCGGCCCAGGAGCTGCCCGCGCTGCCGGCCGATCCGACCGCCCGGGCCCGGGCGCTGCTCGACCGCGAGGCCGACCTGCTCGACGCGCTCGATGCGCTCGACGGCCGCATCGCCGAGGTGGCCCTCGAGCGGGCCGAGCTGGAGCTGGAGCGCACCCGGCGGGCGGCGGCGCTGCTCGAAGTCGAGGCCCGGCTGGCCGAGGCCCGCGAGGCGCTGAGCGAGGCCCGCTCCACTCTGCGGGTGCGGCTGCGGGCGCTGACCCGGCTCGACCCGCTCGCCTGGCGCCGGGTGCTGTTCAGCGCGGCGACCCCCACCGACTACCTGCGCCGCCGGGGGCTCCTGCGGGCGGTGCTGCGGGCCGACGCCGCCCTCGAAGATCGGGTCGCCCGCCAGGAGACGCTGCTGGGGACGCTCCAGGCCGATCGGACCCGGGCGGTGCAGGCGGTGCGCGCCGCCGAGCAGGCCCTCGGCCGGCGGCGGGAGGCCCTGGAGGACGAGCGGGCGGTGCGCCACGCGCTGCTGGGCATGGTGCGCGGCGAGCGCCGGCTGGCGGAGCAGCTCGCCGCCGCCCGCCGGGCCCGGCTGGACGCGGTGCCGCTGACGGTGACCCCCGATCGGCGGGCGGGTGTCGCCGCCGAGAAGGGGCGCCTGCCGGCGCCGGTGAACGGGCGGGTGGTGGTCGGCTTCGGCCCGGTGGCCCACCCCGAGCACGGCACGACCACCTTCAACGGGGGCCTGATCTTCGACGCGCCCTACGGGGCGCCGGTGCGGGCGGTGCACAACGGGCGCGTGGTCTACAGCGGATGGTATAAAGGCTTCGGGAACCTGGTGATCGTCGACCACGGGGACGAAGTGCACACCCTCTACGGCCACCTCTCCGCGATCCGCCGCGCCCGGGGCGAGGACGTCTCGGCGGGGGCCGTGATCGGCGCGGTGGGCGACGCGGGGTCGCTGCGCGGGCCCCGGCTCTACTTCGAATTGCGGGTGAGCCGCCGCCCGGTCGACCCCGCCCCCTGGCTGCGGAGCGGGCGGTGAGGCGCCGTATCTCCCTGCGGCTGGCCGGGGCCCTGGCCGGCTTCGCCTTCGTCGGCGGGCTCCGGATCGGCGCGGCGCTCGACCCCGATCCGCCCGCCGCCGAGGCCAGCCGCAGCGACCGCACCTTCCGGGCGCTGGACGTGCTCACCGAGGTCTACGGCCACATCCAGCGCAACTACGTCGAGCCGGTGGAGCCCGACCGGCTGGTCTACTCGGCCATCGACGGCATGGTGCAGGCCCTCGACCCCCACTCGGAGTTCCTCTCGCCCGATCACAAGGCCGCCCTGCGCAGCCAGGCCCGGGGCGAGTTCCCCGGCGTGGGCATGGAGATCGGGCTGCGCGAGGGCGAGCTGCGGGTCATCGCGCCGCTGCCCGGGGCCCCCGCCGATCAGGCCGGGCTGCGGCCGGGCGACGCGCTGCGGGCCATCGACGGGCGCAGCACCCGGGGCCTGCCGCTCGGCGAGGCGGTGCGGCTGCTGCGGGGCGAGGCGGGCACCGTGGTCGAGCTGCGGGTCGGCCGGGGCGAGGCGCCGCCGTTCACGGTGCAGGTCGAGCGGGCCGTCGTCCGGATCGACCCGGTCCAGGCCCGGCTGCTGCCCGACGGCTCGGCCCACGTCCGGGTGGTGACCTTCCAGCGGGACACCGAGGACCGCCTGCGCGCCGCGCTGGTGCGCCTGCGGGCCGACGCCGGGGGCGCGCTGCCGGGCATCGTGCTCGACCTGCGCAACAACCCCGGGGGGCTCTTGAACCAGGCCATCGCGGTGGCCGACCTGTTCCTGGGCGAAGGTCAGATCGTGAGCACCCGCGGTCGGGCGCCGGCCCGGGCGTGGCAGGCGAGCACCCTCGGCACGCTGCCGCCGGTGCCGGTGGTGGTCGTCGTCAACGCGGGCACCGCCAGCGCCGCCGAGATCGTGGCCGGCGCGCTCCAGGCCCACCGGCGGGCGGTCGTCGTGGGCACCCCCACCTTCGGCAAGGGGTCGGTGCAGTCGATCTACGACCTCACCGACGGGTCGGGGCTCAAGCTGACCGTGGCCCACTACTTCACCCCCGACGGCCGCTCGATCCAGGCCCGGGGGCTGGCCCCCGACGTCTACGTGGCCGCCGCGGACGCCGTCGAGCCGCCGCCGCCGGCCCAGCGGGAGGCCGACCTCGACCGCCGGCTGGCCAACCCCGACCCCGCCGCCGAGCCGATGCACGGCCCGCCGCCCCGCCCGGCCGATCCGGTGCTGGCCCGGGCGGTCGAGGTGCTGCGGGTCGCCGGCATCTTCAGCCGGCGACCGTGAGGAGCCCATGAAGGCGCCGCTCATCGGCTGGCTCGTCGCCGCGATCCTGGGCGCGGCCCTGGCCCTCACCGGCCAGCGGCTGCTTCAGCCGGGCCCGGCCGAGCCCGCCCCGACGGCCGAGCCGCCCCCCGCGCCGCCCCCGCCGCCGGCTCCGGCCGATCCGGCGTCGGCCCGGGCGCTGGCGGTGAAGGCGCTGGTCGAGGCCGGGGTGCCCCACGGCGCCATCCGCCACGGGGTCTACCCCCTGCGCGGGCCGGGGCGGGCGCCGGCCGAGACCTTGCCCCTGGTGGCCTTCGACTGCCCGGCGGACGGTGGCTGCGCGCCGGTGGTCGAGGCCCTGGACGCCGCCGCCGTCCCCGCCGGGCTGACCCTGGTGGGCCCGGTGGGCGGCGACCGCCCCGGGCGCCCGATCTTCCGGGCCCTGTCCGACGGCGAGCGCCCCGCCCTGGCGCTGCGGGCCCAGCCCGCCGGGCCCCGGCTGACGGTGATCGTGGGCGACGTTGGGCGGTCGCCGGCCCTGGTCGACGCCGCGCTCGCGCTCGACCCCGACGTGACGCTGGCGGTGGCGGCCGACGGGACCGACAGCGCGCAGGTCGCCCGCCGGCTGGCCGAGGCCGGCCGCGAGGTGCTGGCCCACCTGCCGCTGACCGCCGACGGCGGATCGGCCGACGGGCTTGGCCCGGCCACCGCCCGCCTCGTCGAGCGGGTGCCGGGCGCGGTGGGCGCCGCGGCGCCGTCGGGGGGCGCGCTGCTCAGCTCGGGCCCGCACGCCGCGGCGCTGCTCGGCGCGCTGGGCGACGAGGGGCTGTTCTTCGTCGACCGCCCGCCGACGAGCGGGTCGGTCGCCGGCCCCACCGCCCGGGCCCGCGGGGTGCGGGCGACCGCGGCGACCCATGACCTCGACGCCGACCCCGCCACGCCCATCGAGGCCCGGCTCAAGGCCATCGAGGTGTCGCTGGTGCTCGACGGGCACGCGGTGGTCACGATCGGGGCCGATCCGGCGGCGCTGGCCGCGCTCCAGCCGTGGCTCGAGACGCTGCGCCACCGCCGGGTGAGGCTTTTGCGGGCGTCCGAGATCGTGCGCTGACGGTCAGCCCACCAGCGCCTCGGCCGCCGCCGCCCGGTCGGGGTGCCCCATGCGGGTCCACAGCTCGATCGCCAGGGCCGCCGCCTGCCGGGCGCGGGGCGCGTCGCCGGCCTTCAGCGCCTGCCGGGCCCCCTTCTCGCTGAGCCGGGCGGTGTCCACGTCGCTCAGGTCGCTGCTCTCGAGCAGCGCGGCCAGCGCGGCGCGGTGGGTGTCGAAGCTCTGCCAGTCGCCCGAGGCCGCCGCGATCGGCAGCAGCCCCGCCCGGGCCGCGGCCTGGGCCACCCGGGCCCCGTGCGCGCCCAGCTCGGTCAACGCCGCCTCCAGCGGGGCCCAGGCCTCGGTGAAGCGGTCGGCCTCGAGCAGGGTGAACCCCAGGTTGAGCCGAGCGTAGGTCGCGTTGGCCGCGCCGATGCTCTCGAACAGCTTCAGCGCGGCCCGATAGTGCTCGGCGGCGGCCTCGAGGTCGCCCGCCTGGCGGGCCAGCTCGCCGTCCATGATGCGGCAGGTGGCCTCGGCGCCCCGGGCCCCGCCGGCCTGGAACGCCGCCCGGGCCGCCTCGTTGCGCCGGCGGGCGGCGTCGGCCTCGCCCGCTTGCAGGTGGGCCCGGGCCAGCCCGAAGAGGCTGCGCCCCAGCCCCAGCGGGTCGTCGACGGCGGCGTAGGCCACCCGGGCGGTCTCCAGCGCCGCCGCCGCCCGGTCGCGCTCGCCCTGGCGCAGCAGGGTCAACCCCAGCTCTTCGCCGCAGGCCGCCCGCAGCGCGGTGTCGTCACCCACCACCTGGACCGCGGCGCGCAGCAGGCGCTCCGAGTCGGCGACCCGCCCGGTGTGGCGGGCGAGCACGCCCTGCTCGAGCAGCGCCGCCGCCCGCTCCGAGATCCAGCCGTGGCGCAGCGCCGCCGCCAGGGCCCGGGCCGCCGCCCGCTCGGCCTCTTCGGTGCGGGCCTGCATCCGGGTCAGCCGGCTCTCGAGCAGCCAGCCCCGCCCCCAGCGGGGGTCGGTCCCGGGCAGGATCGCGACCGCCGCCCGCCAGCCGGCGAGCTGCTCGGCGGCGGCGGCGTAGTCCCCCTCGTCCAGCCGGCGGCGGGCGGCGTCGAGCGCGTGGGGCACCGCCTCGGCCCGGCGGTCGGCGGCCAGGAGGTGGCGGGCGACCCGCTCGCTGGTCCGGGGCCCCGGCCGGCGGGCCAGCGCCCGGGCGCAGGTGCGGTGCCACAGCGCCAGCCGCCCCGCGTCCCGGGCCCGCTTCAAGATCGCCTCCCGCAGCATGCCGTGGGCGAAGGCCCACCGCTGGGCCGGGCCCTCGGGACCGCACCGGGCCAGCGCGGCGTCGAGCAGCGCCTCGACCAGCCCCGGATCGGCCGGCAGCCCGGCCGCGGTGCACACCGCCCGCCACTCGCCGCCGTCGATCTGGAGCCCGAGGGTCGCCGCCAGTTCCAGGGCCCGGGCGTCGGACCCCGCCCGGTCGAGCCCGGCCCGCTCGGTGAGGAGCTGCTCGATGCGGGCCTGCCACACCGCCCCGAGGTCGTCGGGCAGGGTCGTGCCGGCGTCGGCGGCCAGGGTGAAGCCGTCGGGGGCCGCCTCGAGCACGCCCCGCCGCACCCAGTCGCCGACGAGCTGCACCGCGAACAGCGCGTTGCCCCCGGTGCGGGCGTCGATCCGGCGCAGGAGGTCGGGTTGCAGGCCCAGCAGCGCGTCGAGCAGCGCCGGGCGGTCGTCGGGCGCGAGGGGGCCGACCTCGATGCGCACCGCGTCCCGGGCGTCGAGGGCGGCCAGCCGCTCGACCGCGTCGGGGCGCCGGGGCAGATCCTCGTCGCGCACGGTCAGCACCAGCAGGATCGGGCTCGGCCAGCGGGCCTGGGCGTCGAGCACATGGGCGCAGAAGTCGAGCGCGTGGCGGTTGTAGTGCGCGTCGTCGAGCACCACCACCAGCGGCCGCTCGGCGGCCAGCCGCTCCAGGTGCCGCCGCACGATCGCGTATTGCTCCTCGGGCCGGACGGCCCGGGTCGGTCGGGCCCCGCCCCCGGGGTCGACGAGCCGCACCAGCGCGTCGACCTCCTCGGGGGTGTCGACCCCCAGCGTCGCCAGCATCCGGGTGACGTGCGCCCGCAGCGCGTCGGGCTCGACCTGCACGCAGCGCAGGGCCCGCTCGAGCATGCCGGTCAGCCCCTGCCCCGGTCCGGGCACCGCCCCGTGCATCGCCCGCAGCCCGCTGGCCGCGCCCAGCTCGTCGGCCCGCTCGACCAGCCACTCGGCCAGCCGGGTCTTGCCGAAGCCCGACGGCCCCCGCAGCACCGCGACCTGCGCCGCGCCCCGATCGGCCACCAGCCCCAGCAGGGACCACAGCAGGTCGCGCTCGGTGTGGCGCCCGACGAACGGCACCCGGCGCAGCCCGAAGAGCCCCAGCCCGACGCCGGCCATCGCGGCGGTCGCCCGGGCTCCAGCGGGCGCCCGCCAGTCGTCGGGCATCGGCGGCACGCCCGACGGGGAGGCCAGCACCGGCAGCGGGCCGGTCTCGAGCAGGCCGTCGCCGACGTCGACGAAGGTCGGCGGGCGGCTGTCGACGATCGTGTGGTCGGTGAGCGCGGCCGGATCGATCCCCGGCAGCAGGCCCCCCAGCGACCCGAACGACGGAGGCGGGTGGAGCCGCGCGTCGTCCGCCGCCGAGCCGGGCAGCCCGGGCCACGAGGCGTCGGCGAACGGATCGGCCAGCGAGCCGGCCATGGAGCCGGGCAGCGAGCCGAAGCTCTGCGGCGCGGCGTCGGGCGGGTCGTGCATGCTGCGCAGCGCCCAGGCCGCGTCGGCCGCCTTGCGGAACCGCCCCTCGGGGCTCTTCGTCAGCAGCTTGCCCACCCAGCCCTCGAACGCCGGCGGGACCGGGAACCGGGGCCGCAGCGCGGGCACCGCCTCGGTCATGTGGGCCATCATCGTCGCCAGCGGCCGCCCGGCCTCGCCGAACGGCGCCCGCCCCGAGACCAGTTCGAAGGCCAGGCAGCCGAGCGCGTAGAGGTCGGTCCACGGGCCGTGGGCCCAGACCTCGCCCCGGACCTGCTCCGGCGCCATGTAGTCGGGGGTGCCCACCATGCCGCTCTCGGCGGCCCCCGCCGTCTCCCAGGTGCGCTGGGCGTCCCTGCGGGCGGCGTCGCGGGGGGTCGCGCCGTGGATCGCGTGGGCCACCCCGAAGTCGGTCAGCTTCAGCGCCCGCCCGTCGGTGGACCACAGGATGTTGTCCGGCTTGAGGTCGCGGTGCACCAGCCCCCGGGCGTGGGCGTGGGCCAGCGCGTCGAGCAGCGCGAGCAGGACCGCGCCCACCCGGGACCAGCCCCGGGCCCGGCGCACGTCCAGCGGCCGCCCGAGGCGCTCCATGACCAGATAGGGGCTGCCGTCGCGCACCCCGTCGAGGCTCGAGCCCGCCACCCGGCCGAAGTCGAGGATGCGGGCGATGCCGGGGTGCTCCATGCCGGCCATCGCCCGGGCCTCGTTGCGAAACGCCGCCTGGAAGCGGTCCTGCAACGCCCGGCTGTCGGTGATGACCTTGATCGCGACCGGCCGGCGGTCGACGTGATGGCGGGCGGCCCAGACCTCGCCCATGCCGCCGCGGCCGATGGGATCGGTCAATTCGAACGGGCCGAGCGACATCATCGAGGCAGGATGCCTGTCGGTCGCGGGGGAAGAAAGGGGGCGGGGGCCGACCGGGCGGTCGGCGCGCGGCTCAGGGCTTGTCGGGGGTGGGCTCCATGATCATGTCGGGGATGATCTTCTGCGGGTCGAGGATGTTCTCCGGCAGGAGCTGCCCGACGGTCTTCCAGTCGGTCGACAGCTTGCCCCAGTCGCCGGGCACCTTCTCGATGCTGGGCTTGATCCAGTTGGCGTGGCTCTTCTCGAGGCTGGCGAGGCTGGGCGGGGTCTTGTTCTCGGCGGCGGCGTGGCCCGCGCTGGCGAGGGCGAGGGCGTCGTCGAGCTTGCCCGCCCGCCGGGCCTGCTGCGCGGCGCGCAGGGCGATGACCCCGGTGCGGAAGGTGGTCTGGGCCTTGGCGTCCTTGGCGGCGGCCTTGGCCAGGCCGTCCATCAGCTTGATCGCCGACTCGAGCTTGGACTTGACGGCGGCGTCGGTGGCCTTGGCCGAGGCGACGGCGGGCACGAGGAAGAACAGGGCGAGCAGGGCGAGCGTCAGGCGACGGGTCATGTCGGACCTCCGGGTCATGGGTTGATTCCGGCCGATGGTAGCCCCGCGAACGGGCCGACGCGAGTTTTGTTCGAAGTCGCGATGTATTCCCGTCATTTTCCGGTGTCCCGACCGGCCCCCGGCCCGTCCGACGTACACATCGGCGACCTGTCATCACGATGTCGGTGGACAGCCGGAGACCGGGGCAGGCACCCTCGTCCGCTCCACCCGATCGCTCGGAGGCGAGATGGCCCGCAGACTGGTGCGCTTCTACTACGACATCGGCAGCCCCTACTCCTATATCGCCGCCCACCGCATCGAAGAGCTCGCCGCCGCGCGGGGGGTCGAGGTCACCTGGCGCCCGCTCCTGCTCGGGGGCGTCTTCCGCGCGGCGGGCAATACGATGCCCGCGGCGGTGCCCGCCCGGGGGCGCTACATGCTCACCGACCTCCAGCGGTGGGCGTCCCACGCCCACATCCCGTTCCGCTTCTCGTCGAGCTTCCCCCACAACACCCTGCTCGCCATGCGGGTGCTGACCGCCGCCGACGCCGACGAGCTGATCCCGCTGAGCCTGGCACTGTTCCGGGCCACCTGGGCCGACGATCGCGACATCGGCGACCCGGCGGTCATCGCCGACGTGCTCGGCGACCGGGCCGAGGCGCTGATGGGCAAGGCCCGCGAGGTGGGCACCAAGAACCGGCTGCGGGCGACGACCGACGCCGCGGTGGCCGCGGGGGCCTTCGGCGCGCCGACCTTCGTGGTGGGGGACGCCCTCTACTGGGGCAACGACCGCCTCGAGTGGGCCCTCGACGCGGCCCGCGATCGCTGACGCCGCTCAGCCCACCGGGGCGAGCAGCGACGGCGCGTAGTCCTCGGGCGGGGCGAAGCCGAGCAGCTCCATCGTCGTCGCCGCGAGGTTCGCCAGCCCCGGCCGCGGCACCGTCTTCCCCAGCCGGGCAGGCACCTGCTCGTGGGGGTCGTAGAGGCTCAGCGGCACCGGGTGGGTGGTGTGGCTGGTGCGCGGGCGGTAGAGCCCGGTCTCCGCGTCGCGCACGAAGCGGCCCTCGCCGTCCCGCTCGTACATCTCCTCGCAGTTGCCGTGATCGGCGGTGACCAGCGCCACCCCGCCCATCTCGGCCAGCCCGTTGAGCAGCCGCCGCAGCACGATGTCCACGCAGCCGAGCGCCGCCACCGCCGCGTCGCGCACCCCGGTGTGCCCCACCATGTCCCCGTTGGCCAGGTTGATGCGGGCGTGCTGCACCTGCCCGGTCCGCAACGCCGCCAGGGTCGCGTCGACGATCTCCGCCGCCCGCATCCACGGCCGCTCCTCGAACGGCACCCGGTCGCTGGGCACCTCGGTGTAGACCTCGCGCTTCTCGTCGAAGCGCCCCGAGCGGTTGCCGTTCCAGAAGTAGGTGACGTGGCCGAACTTCTGGGTCTCGCTGCACGCGAACTGGGTCACCCCGTTGCGGGCCAGATACTCGCCCAGCGTGCGGTCGATCGTGGGCGGCTGCACCAGGAAGCGGCTCGGCAGGCGCAGGTCGCCGTCGTACTGCATCATGCCCGCGTAGCGCACATCGGGCCGTCGCCCGCGGTCGAAGGCGGCGAAGTCGTCCTCCTCGAACGCCCGGGTGATCTCGAGCGCCCGGTCGCCGCGGAAGTTGTAGAACACCACCGACGCGCCGTCCCGGATGGGGCCCACCGGGCCGTCGTCGTCGGCGATCACGAAGCCGGGCAGGAACTGATCGACCCGCCCGGTCTCGTCGCGCAGCGTGGCCAGCGCCTCGCCGGCCGAGGCGAAGCGGCGCCCCTCGCCGTGCACGTGGTGCTGCCAGCCCCGCTGCACCATCTCCCAGTCGGCCTCGTAGCGATCCATCGTCAGGTGCATGCGCCCGCCGCCGCTGGCGACGCGATAGTCGAAGCCCTCCGCCCGCAGCGCGCCGAGCACCTCTTCGAGCCGGTCGAGGTAGACCTCGGCGCTGCGCTCGCCCACGTCCCGCCCGTCGAGCAGCGTATGCACCCGGGCCGCCTTCACCCCCTGCTTCGCCGCCTGCCGCAGCATCGCGAACAGGTGCTGCTCGTGGCTGTGCACGTTGCCGTCCGACAGCAGCCCGACGAAGTGCAGCGGCTCGCCCGAGTCGCGCACCCCGTCCACCAGCCAGCGCCAGGTGTCGCCCCGGAACAGCTCGCCGCTCTCGATGGCGAGGTTGACCCGCTTGGCGCCCTGGTCGAACACCCGCCCGGCGCCGATCGCGTTGTGCCCCACCTCGCTGTTGCCCATGTCCTTGTCGCTCGGCAGCCCCACCGCCGTGCCGTGGGCCGCCACCGGCAGCACCCCGAACCGGTCGAACAGATCGTCGAGGGTGGGGGTCGGGGCGAGGTACAGCGCGTTGCCCTTGTCGGCCGGGCCCAGACCGACCCCGTCGAGCACCACCAGCAGCACCGGCCCGGCGACCGGATCGAAGCGCCCCGGGGCCAGGTTCCACTCGCTCATGCGGGCTCCTCTCGGCCGTCGTTCAACGCAGAGTCACGGCAGTCTACCAGCAAGCGGCCGTCGATGAACCGCCGCGCTGGCCGGAACCTGATACAGTGCGCCGGCCGCGTCCGCCCAGGAGCCCATGGCGACCTCGCAGCCCGACGACCCGCCCGCCGACCTGCTCGCGCTGCTCGCCTGCCCGGTGACCGGCGAGCCGCTGCGCCTCGCCGGCACCCTGGCCGACGGCCTGCTCACCAGCCCCGCCGGGCGGGCCTACCCGGTCATCGGCGGCGTGCCCCGACTCCTGCCGCCCGACCTGCTGCGGCCGCTCCTCGAGCGGGCCCACCCCGAGTTCGCCGACCGCTGGCCCGCCGTGCGGGCGACCGTCGCCGAGGCCGCCCCGCCCGACCCGGCGGTGCTCGACACGCTCGCCGCCTACGACTACCAGCACGTCGAGCTGGCCGACGCCGCGCTGCCGATCGACGAGTGGCGGGCCACCTGGAGCCGCTTCCAGCCGGGCATCGAGCCCCGGGCCTTCGCCGGGCAGACGGTGCTGGAGGTCGGCTGCGGTGAAGGGCGCCACGGGTGGCTGGTCGGCGAGCACGCCCGGCGGCTGGTGGGGCTCGACCTGTCGCGGGGGGTCGAGGTGGCCCGGCTGCGCGACCGCCGGCCGAATACGCTCTACGTGCAGGGCGACCTGCACCGCCCGCCGCTGCTGCCCGGCGGGTTCGACGCCCTGTACAGCAACGGCGTGCTGCACCACACCCCCGACCCCCGGGCGGCGTTCGACGCGGTGCGCCCGCTCGTGCGCCCCGGCGGCCGGATCTTCGTGTGGGTCTACGGCCTCGACGGCATGACCTGGTGGTACCGGGCGAGCCACCTCTCCTGGCTGCGCCCGCTGACCAACCGCCTGCCCCGCCCGGCGCAGGTGGCCGTCGCCGCCGCCGGGACCGCCGCGCTCGAGGCCGCCGTCTGGGCCCCGGCCCGGGCGCTGCGCCGGGTGGGCCTCGATCCGCTCGCCGCCCGGCTGCCCTTCGCCGACGCCGCCGATCGCCCGCTGCGGGCCAAGCTGCGGCGGGTCTTCGACCGGCTCAACCCCCCGGTGACCCACTACCTCGACGCCGACACGCTGCGCGGCTGGATGGCCGATCTGGACGACGTCACCGTCGTCGACGCCGCCGGCCAGGGCTGGTCCGCCCGGGGGCGGGTACCCACCGGCTGACGCGCGGCGCCGGACGGGATAGAGTGTGGTCGGACGACTGTGGGGGCGCCGTGCAGATCCCGATCACGAAGCCGTGGTTCGACGACGACGACTTCGCCGCCATCCGGCGCCCGCTGGAGACCGGCTGGGTCGTGCAGGGCCCCTACGTGCGCCAGTTCGAGCAGCGGTTCGCCGCCTTCACCGGCGCCGCCGACGGGGTGGCGTGCAGCTCGTGCACCACCGGCCTGCACCTCGCGCTCGCCGCCCTCGGCCTGGGGCCGGGCGACGAGGTCATCGTCCCGTCTTTCACCTGGGTCGCCAGCGCCAACGCCGCGGTCTATTGCGGCGCGACCCCGATCCTCGTCGACATCGACCTCGCCACCTTCAACGTCGACCCGGACGCCATCGAGGCCGCGATCACCTCGAAGACGAAGGCCATCATGCCGGTGCACCTCTTCGGGCTGGCGGCGGACATGGATCCCATCATGGCCCTGGCCGAAGAGCACGGGCTGGCGGTGATCGAGGACGCCGCCTGCGGCCTGGGCAGCCGCCACCGGGGGCGGCACGTCGGCACCATCGGCGACTTCGGCGCCTTCAGCTTCCACCCCCGCAAGGCGGTCACCACCGGCGAGGGCGGCATGCTGCTCGCCCGCGAGACGCGCCACATCGACCGGGCCCGGGTCATGCGGGACCACGGCGCGAGCCGCTCGGACCACGCCCGCCACCAGGACGCCGACGGCTTCCTGCTCAGCCCGTTCGCCGAGCTGGGCTACAACTACCGGATGACGGACATCCAGGGCGCCCTGGGCACGACCCAGATGAAGAAGGCGCCCGCGGTGCTCGAGCAGCGCATCGCCCGCGCCCGGCGCTACGACGAGAAGCTGGCCAGCCTCGGCTGGCTGCGCACGCCGGCGGCGCCCGAGTACGCGACGCACAGCTACCAGTCCTACGTCTGCCTGTTCGCCCCCGAGGCGCCCACCCTCGACGGGTTGCCGAAGCTGCACGCCGCCCGCAACCGCGTGATGCGCTTCGCCGCCGAGCGGGGCGTCGCCACCCGCCAGGGCACCCACGCGGTGCACGGGCTGGGCTACTACGCCCGCCGGTTCGGCTACGCGCCGGACGACCTGCCCCGGTCGCTGATGGCCGAGCAGCTCTCGATCACGCTGCCGCTGTATCCGCAGATGACCGACGAGGAGCAGGATCACGTGATCGCGGTTCTGAAGGCGGCGTCCGATCGCGGGAGGCGCAGTGCCTGAGCGGTCCGACTCCAGCGGGGCCATCCTGGTCACCGGCGCTGCCGGCTTCGTCGGCTCGACCCTCGCCCGCCGGCTGCGCAGGCGCTGGCCGACCCGCCCGCTGGTCGCCATCGACGCGCTGACCTATGCGGGCGACCGTCAAAGCCTCGCCCCCCTCGATGGCGATCCGGCGTTCACCTTCGTGCACGCCGACATCGCCGACCGCGAGGCGATGCGGGCGACCTTCGCCGCGCACCGCCCGCAGTGGGTCTTCCACCTGGCCGCCGAGACCCATGTCGACCGCTCGATCCTCGACCCGCTGGCCTTCGTGCGCACCAACGTCGAGGGCACCGCCTCGCTGCTGCACGCTGCCCGGCAGGCCTGGGGCGAAGGCCGCGACCCGCGCTTCGTGATGGTCTCTACCGACGAGGTCTACGGCGCGCTGGGGCCGACCGGCGCCTTCCGAGCCGACTCGCCGCTCGACCCGAGCAGCCCCTACTCGGCGTCCAAAGCAGGGGCCGATCTACTGGCCCTGGCCTGGCACCGGACCTACGGCCTGCCGGTCGTGGTGACCCGCTGCTCGAACAACTACGGCCCGCGGCAGTTCCCCGAGAAGCTGATCCCGGTGGTGGTCGGGCGAGCGCTGGCCGGTGAGGTCGTGCCGGTCTATGGCACCGGCGACAACGTGCGGGATTGGATCCACGTCGACGACCACGCCGACGGGCTGATCGCCGCCGCCGAGCGCGGCGCGCCGGGCGCGGTGTACTGTTTCGGGGCCGACAACGAACAGCAGAACCTGGCGCTGGTGCACCGCATCCTCGACGCGGTCGACGGCCTCACCGGCCGCGATGTGGGCGCCAGCCGGGCGCTGGTGCGATTCGTCACCGACCGCCCGGGGCACGACTTCCGCTACGCCATCGACGCCGACGAGACCCGGCGCGCCCTGGGCTGGGCCCCCCGGGTGTCCTTCGCCGAGGGCCTGGCCGCGACGGTGCGCTGGTTCATCGACCACGCCGACTGGTGCCGCCGACGACGTGAGGCGGCGAGGCGCTTCGAGGAGGTGTGGTACAGCCGCCGGGAGGCCGGATCATGAGTCCCGAACCCCCCCCGAAGACCCGGGGCATCCTGCTAGCCGGCGGCCGGGGCACCCGGCTCTATCCGATGACCACGGTGGTCGGCAAGCACATGCAGCCGATCTACGACAAGCCAATGATCTACTACTCGCTGACCACCCTGCTGCTGGCCGGGATCCGCGAAGTGCTGGTCATCAGCTCGCCCGAAGACCTGCCTCACCTGCGCGGGCTGCTTGGGGACGGGGCGAAGTGGGGGGTCGACCTGAGCTACGCGGTGCAGCCCGAGCCGCGGGGCATCGCCGAGGCCCTGGTCATCGGCGAGCCGTTCATCGGCGACGACCGGGTGCTGTTGATGCTCGGCGACAACATCATCTACGGCGGCCTCGACTTCCTGCGACGCGCGGTGGCAGAGCCGGCCGACGGGGCGACGATCTTCGTCTACCAAGTCAAGGATCCCACCGCGTACGGGGTGGTCGAGTTCGACGAGCGCCTGCGGGCCATCTCGTTGGAAGAGAAGCCCGCAGAGCCCCGCTCGTCGTGGGCGGTGGTCGGGATCTACCTCTACGGCCCCGAGTGCGCGCAGCGGGCGCGCACGCTGAAGCCGTCGGGTCGCGGCGAGTTGGAGGTCACCGACCTCAACCGGACCTACCTCGACGACGGCCGCCTCAGCGTGCGCCGCCTCGGCCGCGGCGTCGCTTGGTTCGACACGGGCACCCCGGAGAACCTGCTCGAGGCGAGCAACTTCGTGCGCGCGATCGAGACCCGCCAGGGGCTGATCATCGGCAGCCCCGAAGAGGCAGCCTACCACGCCGGATTCTGTTCGCTGGCCCGGTTCGAATCCAACGTCCGGGGTATGCCCCACTCACCCTATCGCGCGTGCCTCGAACGGGTGCTGCGCGAAGAGCGGGCCGAGCTGCGCTCGAGACGCGAGTGATGGCCCGGCTCACGACCGACCGTGACCGCCAGCCGCCGCCAGCCGCCGCAGGGTCTCGCCGACACCCGTGGTCAAGTCCCCGCTCGGGGTGAAGCCCGCCGACCGGATACGGGCGTCGCATACGTCGTACGAGAGCTGGTTCATGATGCGGGCGTCGACGAGTTCGACCATCACGTCGGGCACGGTCGCCCGGATGGCCTCGACCACGTCGTGCACGGTGTGGTTGGCGGTGAGCACGTTGTACACGCGTCCGTCGAAGAGACGCCGCTCCACGATGTGGGCCACCGCCGCCACCGCGTCTCGCAGGTCGAGGTAGGGCCGCTTCTGGCCGAGCGCGGTGCGCCACACCGTCAGCGGGTGGCCGAAGGTGGCCTGCCAACAGAACTTGTTGACCGCGGTGTGAAAGCGCATACCCGGCGAGAAGCCGAAGATGGTGCCGAAACGGCAGACGACGTGCTCCAGCCCGGACGCCTCCGCCAGCGCCGCCAACGCGCGCTCTTCGCTCAGCTTGATCTCGGCGTAGGGCGACTGCGGCGCCAGCTCGTCGGGGCGGCACGCCTCGTCGACAACGTCCGCCTGGGTGCCGTAGACGCTGGTCGACGAGGGAAAGACGAGCCCCGCCCCCACCTTCGCGGCCGCTTCTGCCACCCGCCGGGTGCCGCCCAGGTTGACCCGCTCGGTCTCTGCCCGGCGCTCGAAGCTGCGCGGGGCGTCGGTGAGCGCGGCCAAGTGTACCACCGCGTCGACGCCCTCGAAGAGCGGCTCGAGCGGATCGCAGGTGACGTCGGCCTCGTGGAAGATGCACCCGGGCGGCAGGTCGAAGAGCGAGCAATAGCGCTGGGTCGACAGATCGTCGATCAGCACCAGTTCGGCCCCCAAGCGCGTGGGCAGGGTCCGGACGAGCGCGGAGCCGATGTGGCCCAGAGCGCCGGTGATCGCCAGCGTCGTGCGGCCGCTCACGACCCCTCCTGCGGGCGATGCTCGCGGAACCATGCGCCGGTGCGGGCCAGCCCGTCGCACAGCCCGATCGTGGGTCGCCAGCCCAGCGCGCTCCACGAGCGGCGGCAGTCGAGCCGGGCGTGACCTACGTCGATCGCCGCGCGGCCGGCAGGCCAGTCGACCAGCGTGACCTCGCCGCCGATGCGCGCGGCGATGGCCCGGGCGGCGTCGACTACCGCGACGTGCTCCGGGTGACCGACCACCGTCACCTCGCCCCGGGTCGAGCGCCGAAGCCCGACCCGGACGAGCCCCTCGACCGCGTCGGCGACGTGCACGATGTTTCGCTGCTGGGTACCCGGCCGGAAGACCGTCAAGCGCTCACCGCGTAGCGCTCGTCCGATGAACCAGCCGAGGAACGACAGCCCCGGGTCGTGCACCGCCATGCGCGGCCCATAGACGTTGGGCAGCCGCGTCGCGCTCACCTCGAGGCCGTGGCAGTGGGCGTAGATAAGCGCGGTGCGTTCGGCGAGCATCTTGTGCGCCGAGTAGAGCTCCACCGGCTGCTGGGGATGCCCTTCGTCGGCGACGGCGTCGCCCGTGGGTCCGAGCTGGGTGGTGGTGCCGACGTGGACCATCGTCGCCGTGGGGTTCACCCGACGCAGCGCCTCGAGCATCGTCGTGGTGCCGGAAGCGTTGATCGACAGGTTCTCGAGTGGCGCCTTCAGCGAGCGAGCGTGGGCGGTGGTCGCCGCGCAGTGGAAGACCAGATCGACGCCGTCCAGCGCCGCCTCGACCGCCGCCGAGTCGCGGATGTCACCCACGCGCCGCTCGACGGCGAGCCCGTCCAGGTTGCGCGGGTCGTGGCCGGTGCCCGCCAGCCCGATGTCTAGGCTGCGAACCGCCCCCCCTTCGGCGAGGCAGGCGGCGGCCAGGTTGCTGCCGATGAAGCCCTCGCCGCCGGTGATCAGGATCCGGCGGGCGGCCAGCCGCCGACTCATCGCCCGACCACCGCGCGCACGCCAGCGATCACCCGGTCGAGATCGGCCTCGGACATGTTCAGCGCGCACGGCAGGGTCACCGCCCGGTCGCTGATGTCGTACGCAACCGGGTTGAGCGGCCGGTGACTGGCCTCGAGGCCATAGCACGGCTGGCTCGACAGCGGCCGGAAGAAGCCCCGCGCAGGCACGCCGTGGGCCCGCAGGGTGGCCACGGCGGCGTCCTGGTCGAGCCCGAAGGCGCGCTCGAATACCACCGACGTGGCCCAGGCGCCGTTGATGCCGCCGGGCGGCTCCACGTTGAGCGTCAGCCCCTCGATGTCAGCCAGCCCGTCGCGGAAGCGCCGCAGGTGGTGCCGCTTGCGGTCGATGATGGCCTCGATGCGCCTGAACTGAGCCCGGCCGATGGCCGCCTGGATGTTGGACGGAGTGTACTTGAACGAGACCTCATCGATCTGATAGGTGCGCTGGCGGTTGCGGCCGTGATCGCGCAGGAACATGCAGCGGTCCCACAACGCCGGGTCGTCGACGAGCAGCATCCCGCCCTCGCCCGTGGTCAGCGTCTTGGTGCGATGGAAGCTGAAGACCGAGCCGACCCCGAACTTGCCCGCGCGCACGCCGCGGTAGACCGAGCCCAAAGCCTCGGCGGCGTCTTCGATGAGGTGCAGCCGGTGCTTCTCGGCCAGCGCGGCCAGCGCGGTCATGCGCGGCATGTTGCCGTAGAGGTCGACGGCGATGATGGCCCTCGTCCGTGGGGTGATGCGGGCCTCGGCTGACGCCGGGTCGATGCACCAACCCTCGTCCACATCGCAGAACACCGGGCTGGCGCCGGCGTGGGTGACCGGCGCCGACGAGCCGATCCATGTGCACTCGGGCAGCAGCACCTCGTCACCCGGACCGACGCCCAGGCCCATCAACAGCAGGTGGATGGCCGAGGTGCAGTTGGGGGTCATGACACCGTAGCCCCGGCCGTGCCAGGCGGCGAAGTCGGCTTGAAATGCCTCGACGTGGGTGTAGTCATACCACCCGTCACGCATGGCGGCAGCCACGAAGGCCACGTCGTCCTCGGTGATCCAGGGTCCGGCGTTGTAGATGGACCGGTCGGACGCTCCGCCTTTCACGAATGCACCTCGAGCGCCCAGTCGAAGTCGATATCCGGGTGGTCGAGCGGCAGCTTCTCGACATCGTCGGGGTCATAGACGTTGTTCTGCAGGTACATCAGGCTGGCCGGGCCCTGGAGGCAGCGGCAGCCGTGAGCCACGCCGACCGGCACCTTGACCAGCCGCGCCGGCTGGTGGTCACCCAGCAGCATCTCGGCGGTGGCCTTGTGGGTCGGCGAGTCGGGGCGCAGGTCGCACAGGCCGAGCCGCACGACACCCGCGGCGACGTACCACCAGTCGATCTGCTCGCGATGCAGGTGCCATGCCTTGATGACGCCGGTGTACATGAGCGAGTGGCTGAACTGGGCGACGCCCTCGGCAAACAGCGGTAGGGCGGTCCGGGCGAGCTCGCGGAAGAAGCCCCGCTCGTCACGGTGGGTCACCAACTCGGCGATCTCGACGCCGGGCATGTCGCGGGGGTCGATCATGGGTCGTGGTCCTCCGGGTGTCTCTCGATGTCTTGGAAGAAGTCGCCGATTGCTTCGATGACCCGGTCCTGCTCGGCGATGCCCAGCCCGGGGTGCATCGGGAGCGACAGCACCTCGGCGCAGGCCCGCTCGGTCACTGGCAGGGCGCTGCCGTCCCTCCAAGCCGGGTGCCGGTGAGCAGGCAGTGGGTAGTGCACCCCCGGACCGACCCCGGCCGCTCGCAGGTGGCCCGCCAGGGCCCCCCGATGCGCCGTGCGCACGACGTAGAGGTGCCAGGCGTGACCGGCCTTCGGAGCCACGACCGGCAGCTTCAGGGGCACGTCACGCAGCTCTCGTGCGTAGCGCGCGGCCAGGGCGCGGCGGCAGGCGATCTCACCGTCGAGATGCTTCAGCCCGACCCGCAGAATCGCCGCCTGCAATGGATCGAGGCGGCTGTTGACGCCCAGCTCGTGGCTCACCCGATCGGCGTCCCAGCCATAGGTCCGCAGCCGGCGGATGCGCGCGGCCAGAGCCGCATCGTCGGTGGCGACCAGCCCCCCGTCGCCCAGGGCGCCGAGGTTCTTGGTGGGGTAGAAGCTGTAGCAGGCGGCCCGGCCCCACCCGCCGACCGGCCGCCCGCGCCAGGTGGCCCCGTGGGCCTGGGCACAGTCCTCGATGAGCGTCACCTCGTGGGCCCGGCACCACGCGAGCAGGCGGTCGAGGTCGATCGGGTGACCGTAGAGGTGGACCGCGACCACCGCCCGGGTCTTCTCGGTCAGCGCGCCGTCGAGGGCGTCGAGGTCGAGCAGCAGGTGAGTCGGCTCGACATCGACGAAGCGGGGGGTGGCCCCGGCCATCGAGATCGCGGCGACGGTGGCCACGGCGGTGTGGGCCACCGTGATCACCTCGTCCCCCGGGCCGATATCACAGGCGGTCAGCGCCAGGCGCAAGGCGTCGGTGCCGTTGCCGACGCCGACCCCGTGGGCCCGGCCGCTCCAGGCGGCGAACTCGGCCTCGAACCCCTCGACTTCGGGGCCGCCGATGTAATAGCCGCTGTCGAGCACCCGCTGGATGGCGGCGTCGACCTCGACCCGGTGCGCCCGGTAGCGGGCGCCCGGATCGGCGAAGCCCACGGTCAGTGCGCGGCTCATCGCCACCCGACCCGGGGAACGTATGTCAGGAACCGCCCGCCCGCCGCCCGCCAGGCGGCCTCCTTGGCCATGATCTCTTCGGCGTGGTTCCAGGCGAAGAGCAGCGCGTGGCGTGGTGGGTCGGCGCAGAATTCGGCATAAGACCGCACCGGGATGTGGCTGCCGGGTGTGTAGCGGCCGATCTTGGTAGGGGTGACGTCGCTGATATAGGCCAGATCGTCGGGCCCCAGGCCGCAGTAGTTGAGCACGGTGGTACTCTTCGAGGTGGCGCCATAGCCCACGAGCGGGCCGTCGGTCTCGCGCACCGCTTCGACGAGGGCCTCTTTCGAGGCGGCGACCGCCGCGGCGAAGGTGTCGTAGGTCGAAGGTTCACCCAGCCCGCGGGTGGCCTCTTCGGCAGCGAGGGCGCCGACCCGCGGGTGGATCGGGCGGGCGCCGCGGTGGGCGAGGGTGAAGCGCACCTCGCCCCCGTGCACCGGCTGACGCTCGGCGTCGATCACGTCGAGCCCGTGGCGCGCGGCGAGCCCGACGACGGCGGTCAGCGAGAAGTAGTAGACGTGCTCGTCATAGATCTGGTCGTAAGCCGTGCGGGCCAGGATGTCCCCGATATACGGATCTTCGAAGGCAAAGACGCCCTTCGGGCCTAGCAACCGGCGCACCCCGTCGAAGACCGCGTCGAGGTAGGGGATGTGACAGACGACGTTGGCCCCGAGAATGGCGTCGGCCGGTCCACGGGCGCCGCGGATCTCGTCGGCCAACTCGGCGGTGAAGAAACGGTCGTCGACGTCGAGGCCCAGCCTGCGGGCGGCTTCGGCCACGTTGCCCGAGGGCTCGACGCCCAGGTGCCGGCCGGCGCCGAAGTGGCGCAGCATGATGCCGTCGTTGCAGCCGAGTTCGACGACGAAGGGATCGTCGGGCAACCAGCGGGCCTTCACGTCGGCGGCGAACCGGCCGAAGTGGCGGGCCATGCCGACGGAGGTCGACGAGAAGAAGGCGTAGTCGGCGTTGAACATCGCCGCCTCGTCGACCACGTCGACCAGTTGCACCATGGCGCAGGCCGGGCACATCGCCAATTCGAGCGGGAAGAAGCGCTCGGCGGCCAGCCGCTCGGGGGTCAACTGCTCGGGGGTGAGAAAGCCATTGGCGATGGGCATGGGCCCGAAGCCGACCACCGGGTGCAGGGCGCTCTCACACAGGCGGCAATGGCTCATGAGCCTCCCTCCCCGCGTTCGGCGTATGTGCGCGCGTAGCCGTAGCGCCTCGCGACGGGGCCGACCTCGGCCCAGCAGCGAGCGTTCATGTCGGCGCTCCAGTCGAGAGGGTGGGGGAAGTCGCCGAACCTCTGGGCGTTGAGCTTGCGGCCCAGGATCTCGACGGCTCGGCCGTGGTCGAACCCGTCGAGGCCCAAGAAGCCGAAGACCGCCTCGATCTCGTCGGGGCCGGCGACGAGGTCCTCGAAACGCACAACCTTGATCCGATTCTCGCCGATGCGGCCTCGGATGCGTTCGATGTGGCGATAGGTCTCGGCCCACAGCCAGCTCACCTGCTCGAATTGCGGCCGGGAGAGCCACCTCGGACGCCGTGGATCGTCACCGCGAGGGCGCAGCCGGCCGCTCTCCCAGGCGCCCTGAGCCCGATAGTAGCCCCGGCGCATGCCCGAGCGCACGAACTCGCGCGGGTCGCGCACCAGGATCAGGAAGCGGGCGTCGGGCACGTCCTCGGCGATGACGTCGCAGAACGGCGTCATGTTGTGGTCGGTCTCGCCGTGGATCACCCCTGCGTCCCATGCCTCGCGGATGATGCGCCCGCGGCCGGTCCAGAAGGTCGACCGGCGGTCGATGTCGCCCCAGTAGGCATGCAGCGTCTCCATGATCATAGTGGGCTCGGGGTGGTGCCACACCTTGGCGTTGGTGGCCATCTCGAGGAGTCTGGCGAGGGTCTGGGTGCCCGAGCGCCCCGTTGACATCACGAAGAACGCCGGGTGGCCGTCGGGTGCGCTGCGCTCGGGCGGCGGTGGCCGCTCGACGGCGGGGGTGACGGCCGCGCACGCCCGCCGGGTGGCGTCGAGCAGCGTGGCCTCGGCCCCCCGAGCGAAGGGGGAGGGCAGGGTGTAGACCAGATGCGAGACGTGAGCCTCGTAGCCCCCTTGTTCGACCATCTCGTCGGCGGGCACGTAGGCTTCGAGGCCGTTGGTGTACCCCAGCACGAAGAGCGCGTCGTGGCGGGTGGCGAGCAACCGCATTCGGCGGGCGGTGATCGCCATCGGCTCACCGGGCACCAGCGCGAAGGCCACCTCGCCGACCGCCAGGATGCCCAGCTCCAGTTCGAAGGTCTCGGGGCGCTCGTCGCCGTAGCGCCGGGCCACGGCGGCGGCCCAGTGGCGCAGCATCGCCGGAGGCACCCCTCGATTGTGGGGCAGGGTGAACGCCTCTTCGCCGATGGGCCCCCCTTGCAGCGGCAGGTTCATCGTCAAGCGTCCGGCGTCCAGCGGGCCCCGGATCGGGGTCAGCGCGGTCGCGGCGTCGGCGACGGCCTCGGCCATGCGCTCACCGAGGGTGCGGGCATCCTCCGGGCGGCCGATCCAGCCGACGCGCCCGCCCTCGCGGACGCCCTGCTTGATATCGCCGGCGGCCCCCTGCAGGAAGATCACCCCGTCGGCGGCGCCCGTGTCGACCAGCGTAGCCCGTAGCGCGCCGGGGTAGTCGGCGCCGATCAACGCCGCCGGACCCGAACCGGTGGGGTGACAGCCGTGGTTGATCATCAACAGGCGCCGCTCGCCGATCGTCACCGCCAGGAGCGGGGTCTCGGTCTCGTAGTGGGCCTTGGGGGCGGGAGCCATCTCGATCCGGCCGTTCACCGCCCGCCGCCGGTTGAAACCGATGCTGACGGCGGCCCGGCCCCAGGCCAGCTCGGCGGGGGTCAGTTCGAGATACAGCCGGGGCAGCAGCTTGGTGACGTGGTCGACGACGCCCTGGGCGAAGACCGCGTCGAACCGGCCCAGCCCGGGCACCGCGTGGCTCACCGTGCCCGGCCCGTAGTGGGTGTGCGAGGCGTTGAGCACCACCGCGGCGGGGTCGATGCCCCACTCGGCGGCCCGATGGCGGATGAGCCGCACGAGCTGGGCGTCGAAGCCGAAGATGTCGGCCCCGACGAAGAGCGCCCGGCTGCCATAGCCGTCCTCGAGCAGCAGCGCCTGTAGCTTCAGACGGCTGTCGACGATGTCGGTGGTCCGCGGCGGGCCGAAGTACCCCTGAAGCTCGACCGCGCCAGCGGGGGTGATGTCGACCTCGGCGAAGGCTGCGCGATAGGGAACCGGCGGTAGATCGGCGACCGCGCGCGACTTGCCGAAGAGCCCGCGGGCCGTGTCGAGCTCACCCATGGCCTCGGTCAACCGGGCCATCTCATCGAGCAAGCGCGCGGTCTCGCCGCCGATGGCCAGCCCCTGCTCGAGGTAGCGGGTGGCCTCGGCCAGCCGGTTGGCGCCCCGGGTGATCGCCGACAGGTTGAGCAGGGCGTCGACCGGGGTGTCACCGATGACCACCGCCTTGAGCAGCAGCCGCTCTGCCCGCTCGGTGTCGCCGGCCCGGTGGGCCATCACCGCGAGGTTGTTCAGCGCGCCGCCGCAGCCGGGGTCGAGGGCGAGGGCCCGACGGAACAGGCGCCCGGCCTGCTCGAGGTCGCCCCGGGCGAAGAGGCGCTCGCCGTCGGCGACGAGGCGCACCGCCTGCTGCTCACGCTGCGTACGGATGGGGGTCATGCCTCTCCTATCGACCTTCCGCGGCCGGAGTCGAGCTGGGTTCCGGCCCGCGCAGCGCCGCGCGGCAGTCGTTGATGGCCCCCCTCAGGCCGGCGTGGCCCGGGCGCAGAAGCGCCGCCTCTTCGAGACGCTGAAGCACCTGCACCGTGCGGCCCCGCTCGAGCATGTCGTCCGCCGGGGCCTCGCCCTCACCGCCCCAACGCACGAAGCGCAGGCCTCGGCCGACCAGCGCGACGGCCCGCTCGATCTCGGCGTCGACCCGTGCACCCAGACGGGCGCCGAGGATGTCGATAGTGCGCTGTGCAGCGACGCCCCGGACCGCGCGATCGAGAGGCATGCGCGAGAGCAGCTCGATGTGGGCGAAGATCAGGCGGACCATCGGGAGGGTCAGCCCCTCTTGCAGGAACTCGGGGTGGTGCGAACCGATGACGTCGACGTTCTGCTCGTCGTAGGTCTTCTTGCGCGGCCGGGTCAGCCCCCGGGTGAACAGCACCTCGGGCAGCTGGGCGATGTGGCTGCGCAGGGCCAGCTCGGCGAGGAAGAGGTTGTCGTAAGAGCGGTAGAGCCGGTGCTGGAAGAGCGCCCTGATCTGCTCGAGTACCGACCTGCGATAGAGGCCGTACCACGCGTTGCACATGCTCAACGTGTCGATGACATGCAGGTAGCGGGCGACCGGGTCGGGGTTGGTGGTCGAGATGTCATCGTCGGCGACGCCCAGCGGGGTGCCGTCGGCGCTGACGAGCTGCGTCCGGCTGTAGACCATGCCCACGTCGGGGGCCTCGGCCATGCGGGCCAGGGCTTTCTCGACGAAGGTCGGGTGGTGGCGGTCGTCGTAGGCGGCCCACATGTAGAACGGAGCCGTCGAGGACTGCATGACCCGAACGTTGTTCTTGGTGCCGACGTAGCGGATGTCCTCGCCGGTGCGCACGTAACGGATGCGGTCGTCCTGCGCCCGATAGCGCTCGACCGTCTCCCGGGTGAGCCGGTCATTGCCCGTGTCGAGAATGATCAGCTCGAGGTCGCCGAAGGTCTGGGCCAGAACTGCCTCGATGACCCCGGCGAACATGTCCCCCCCGCTGTAGACCGGCAGGCCGACCCCGACGACCGGGTCGCGGCCGGTGTGGACGGCGGGGGACAGCCGCGGCGGCGGGCGGCGCTCGGTGAGCGTCCACGGGGCGGGGATCTTCGACTCGCGGGTCAGCGACAGGCAACGCCCGAGGTACAGCCGGGCCTCGAGCGTGTCGCCGCGGTCGAGCGCGAGCGCCGCCAGGGTCAACAGGGGGAGCGCCCCGTTGTCGGCGAAGATCGAGGCCTTGAGCAGCAGCGCCTCGGCCTCGTCGAGTTCGCCGGCGGCGTACGCCAGCTGCCCCGCCGTCAGGTGCGCCTCACCGTGGGTCGGTGCGGCCGCGAGCACCTCGCCCAGCGCGTCGATGGCGTCGCCGATACGCCCCTCTTCGAGCGCGGTCCGGGTCGGGGTGAGCCGCTCGTCGGTCATCGGAGCGACCGCCGCGACTTGGGGCGCTCAGGGGCGAAGGCCAGGTTGCACTTGCGATCGAGGCGGTGGCTCGGCGGGAAGTGGTCCATCGGCAGCGGCCCGCGTTCACCGAGGTAGGGGCAGTCGAGCAGCGAGCGGTAGATCAGCCGGTAGCCGAGCGCGGCCATGGCGCCGATCACCGCGCGGCGGTCGAAGAACCACACCGGGATCCGGGCACCGTAGTAGACCTGATGGGTGACGAAGGTCGGGATGTCGCCTGCGGTGAGCCCGGCCAGGACGAGCAGCCGAGGCTCGAGAGCGACGAAGCGGGCCAGCATGCCTCGCCAGTCGGCGACATAGTGCAGGCTGCTGGCGGCATGCACCACGTCGAAGCGGCCGCTGGGCAGCGCGTCGTGGAAGGTCGGCCCGTCGGCGCCGAAGAGTTCGCGCCCCAGCGCGCAGACAGCCGTGGTCTCGACGACGTGCAGGTCGATCGCAGCGCCGGGCAGGCAGTCTTCCAACGTGGGATATAGCGCCCCGGCCCCCCCGCCGAAGTCGAGCACCGACAAGGGCTCTCCGCGGTCGACCAGCGGCGCGAGCAGCGCCGGCAGCGGCGAGGTGTCGGTCATGGTCGAGGGGTGCTCGCGGCCGACCGCAGCGCGGGCCGACTCGACCGCCTCGCGCTGCGCGGCGAGCCAGCGCTCGGAGTGGAAGGCCGCCGGGGTCTCGGGCGCCGGGGGGAAGACCTCGCCGATGCCATCCCAGATGCGGAGCGTGGCCTCAATCATGGAGCGCCCTCAGGTAGCCGCCGGGGTTGTTGGTAACCAGCAGCTTGGCCTCGAGGTCGGTGTCGACCGCGAACCGATCGTTCTCCTTCTGCCACTCGACCAGCGCGGTGGCCGGGTTGTTGCCTTTGCCCCACGGACGCGGGCGCACCACCGAAGGCGGTTGGCGCTCGATGGTCGTGTCACCGCAGATCAGGTAGTGCCCCTTGCCCACGAAACCGGACCACGCTCGCAGTTCGGCGAGCACGTGGTCATGGGTGTGGTGCGAGTCGAGGATCACCAGCACGTCGCGGCAGTCACCGACGATCTCCCGGACCTCGGCGACCGTCGCTGGATCGGTAGACGAGGTCCGCATGAGGTGCAGCCGCTCTGAGAGCGGGCCCCATCCATTGAGCCGCTCGAGCAGGTCGTCAGGCATGTAGATGTCGATGCCGATGATCTTCTCGCCGCCGAGCACCTGCATCAGCGTCGAGTAGAACAGCGTCGAGCCGCCCCAGGCCACGCCGCACTCGATGATGAAGCGGGGGCGGGTGCGGAAGAGAATCTCCTGGGTGGCGAAGAGGTCGCCGGGCACCTGCAAGCACGGCTCGCCGAGCCATGTGGTCTGGTGCACCCAGTAGTACTCGCCGGCTCGGATCTTCACATCGAGCGCGTCGGCGAGCAGCTGTTCGTCGGCGGCCATGCGCCGGGCCTGGGCCTGACGCAGATCCTCGAAGGCCTCGCGGGTGTAGAGCTTCTTGTTCGCGTTCGGGTCGGGCATGCGGTCCTCGCAGGTTCAGGTGCCAGTGCGCGGTCGGGTCCGTGCTGCGGACGGTGCGAGCGCGTAGCCGTAGCGCTGCAGGTCGAGACCAACCCGATCGGCCAGCCGCCGGTTGCCGTCGGCGTAGCGCTCCGCGATGCGGGCCTGCCACGCGGGGGTCATCCAGTCGCGCATCGCCGGGCCGCCCTCCAGCCAGCGGAGCCACAGGGAGTCGAGCCCGCCTCCGGCGGCACCGCTCGCCGGCATGAGCGCGGGCCACGCGCTGCGGATCCGGCTCCAGTTGTGGAGCCGGCGGCTGTAGCGACGACGTTCGCGGGGTCCGCCGAGCGCCCGCTCGACCACGGCCCGCTCGACGCCTAGCAGTGCCCCCCAGCGGCCAGCGTAGGCCGCCGGATCGGTCAGCAGTTCTTCGTAGATCAACACCTCGACCCGCGAGAAGCGGGCGGCGTACAGGGCGACGAGCGCGTCGTAGTCGAAACCGCGCAGCGGGCCCATACGGGGGAAGCGCAGGCAGTGCTCCATCCACTCGTCGAAGCCGACGAAGCGGCGCCAGTACCGTCGGGGCACACCCTTGAGGTAGGCCCCGTGGTTGACGTACCAGGACGCGATCGCCTGTCGCTGCTCACGCACCACAAGCACCACGGTGGCCTCGGGCAGCAGTCGGGCCAGCCGATCTGCACAGACCGTCGGCAGCGGGCTTCGGCTGATGTCTTCGTTGGAGTAGACCATCACCCGCCCGGCCGCCTCGGCCCGCATCTCGGCGAAGGCGGCTGCGATGGCATCCAGCGGAGCGTAGAGGTCGTCCTCTTCGACCAGCGCGGTGAACAGCGGCGCCTGCTCGGTCCAGCCGGGGCCGTCCTCGCCCCGGTAGCAGATCGTGTCCCGGGCGGCGAAGAGGCGCCGTTGCAGGCTGGTCGAGCCCGTCTTGTTGGCGCCGATGTGCAGCACGACTCGAGCCATGGTCACGGCTCGCCCATCGCCTGCCGGATCTCGGCCACCGCCTGCCGGGCCAGCTTCGCGATCGCCTCGCCCCCGGTCTCGGCCAGCGCCTCGAGCACCGGCAGGGCCCGCTCGGCCTCGGCGCCCAGAGCGGCGATCGTGCGCACCACGCCGGCCCGGACCTCGTCGCTGCCCGTGGCCAGCATCGCCACCATCCGGGGCAGGGCGGCCTTGGCGTCGGCGCCCAGACCGCGCAGGCCCTCCAGGGCGGCGGACTGCACCGCCGCGGCGTCGTCGGCCAGGGCCTCGGTGAGCGCCTCGGCGGCCCGGGTGGCCGACTCGCCGGCCGACGCGATCTGACCCAGAGCCCGGGCGGCGGCGGCGCGAACGGCAGGCTCGGCGTCTTTCAGGCGACCGACGAGCGCGGTCAGGTGCGGCCCGGCGGCCTCGCCCAGCCGGCCGATCGAGGCCGCGGCGGCGGCCCGGACCTCGGCCGAGGTGTCGGCCAGGGCCAGGTCGAGCTCGGGCAGGGCGTCGGTCGCCGCGGCGCCCAGGTCGCCGATGGCGCGGGCGGCGGCGGCCCGGACCTCGGCGGCGTCGTCGGCGAGGCGGGCCTCGAGCGCGGCGAGCAGCTTGCCCCCCGGCTCGGCGACCGCGGCCAGGGCAGAGGTCGCCGCGGCCCGCACCCGCCCGTCGGCGTCGGCCAGCGCGGCCTCGATGCGGGGGGTGGCCGAGCGGGCCGCCTCGCCGGCCGCGGCCAGAGCGTCGAGGGCCGCCGCCTCGAGGGCCCCGCTCGATCGCTCCAGCGTCGCCGCCAGCGGCTCGACCAGCGCCGCCGCCCGCTCGCCGGCGGCCGCCGCCCGAGCCGCGACCAGCCGCAGGTCGTCCTCCAGCCCGGGGGTGGCTTCGGCGAGGGCCTCCCGCAGCGCGCCCACCGCGTCCTCGCCCTGGCCGACCAGCTCGGCGAGCATCATCTCGGCCCGCTTGCGCAGCAGCAGGTGGGCCTCGGCGTCGGCCAGGGTGTCGGTCAGCGTCCGCAGCGACTGGGCGTGGTTGGCTTGCAGGCGGGTGATCGCCGACCGGGTCCACAGCCGGACGGCCGCGCTCTGATCGCCCACCCGGGCGGCCAGGGCGTCGATGGCCTTCTCGGCGGCCGGCCCGATGCGGCCCAGGCTGCGGGCGGCGGCGACCCGGACCCGGGCGCTCTCGGCACCGAGCAGCCCGATGAGCGCGTCGACCGCGCCGGCCGCCTCGGCGCCCAGGTGCCCCAGGGCGTCGGCCGCGGCGCCGACCACCGCCGGGTCGGGGTCGCCGAGGACCTTCGTCAGCCCGTCCAGCGCCCCGTCGAGGGCCACCCGGGCCCGGGCGAGGTGGTCCAGCGCGCGGGCGGCGGCGATGCGGACCCGGGTGTCGGGGTCGTTCAGCGCGGCCCCGATGGCGGCCACCGCGTCGGTGGCGCCCTTGCCGAGCTGCGCCAGCTTCTCCAGCGCGGCGACCCGGGCCTCGGGCGCGGGCGCCTTCAGCTCGGCCATCAGCCGATCGACCTCTCGAACCTCGGGGGCCTCGGCCGACGGGTCCTTGTCGGTGCAGCCGAGGCCGCCCACCGCCAGCGCGGCGACGAAGGCGACGATGCGCATGGTGTCCTCCAGTGGCCGCATCGTCGCAGGGCTTCGCCCCCGACGCAAAGGTCCCGTCAGCGCCTTGACGGGCGGCGCCCCGCGACCGGAGGGCGGGGTCGGTGTATCTTCTCCGGCCATCGGCGCCCGGCCCCGGGCGCGACCCCAGGAGGACCCCCGTGCGCCCGACGATCTCCCCGCTGTTCGACCCCGACGCCTGGAGCCCGGTCGAGGGCTTCGACTTCCGCGACATCACCTACCACCGGGCGAAGGCCCAGGGCACGGTGCGCATCGCCTTCGACCGCCCCGAGGTGCGCAACGCCTTCCGCCCGCGGACGGTCGACGAGCTGTTCGTCGCCCTCGACCACGCCCGCCAGACCAGCGACGTGGGCTGCGTTCTGCTCACCGGCAACGGCCCCAGCCCCAAGGACGGCGGCTGGGCGTTCTGCTCGGGCGGCGATCAGCGCATCCGGGGCAAGGTCGGCTATCAGTACCAGGAGGGCGACGGACCCATCGACCCGGCCCGCCTCGGCCGGCTGCACATCCTCGAGGTGCAGCGCCTCATCCGGTTCATGCCCAAGGTGGTCATCGCGGTGGTGCCCGGCTGGGCGGTCGGCGGGGGCCACAGCCTGCACGTCGTCGCCGACATGACCCTCGCCAGCGAGGAGCACGGGCGCTTCAAGCAGACCGACGCCGACGTGGCCAGCTTCGACGGCGGCTTCGGCTCGGCCTACCTCGCCCGTCAGGTGGGTCAGAAGCGGGCCCGGGAGATCTTCTTCCTCGGCCGGACCTACTCCGCCCGGGAGGCGTTCGACATGGGCATGGTCAACGCGGTGGTGCCCCACGCCGAGTTGGAGGCGGTGGCTCTCGAATGGGCCGCCGAGGTCAACGACAAGAGCCCCACCGCCCAGCGCATGCTCAAGTTCGCGTTCAACCTCATCGACGACGGGCTGGTGGGGCAGCAGGTGTTCGCCGGCGAGGCGACCCGGCTGGCCTACATGACCGACGAGGCGCAGGAGGGGCGCGACGCCTTCCTCGAGAAGCGGCCCCGGGACTTCCGCCGGTTCCCCTGGTACTACTGAGCCCCGGTCGCCCGCCCGGCGTCGCGCACCCCGTCGAGCAGCCACGGGTCGAGCGGCGTGCCGTCCGGATCGCCGTGCAGCACCGAGATGTCGCCGGTCGTCTCGAAGACCACCGCCCGCACCTCGCGGGGGTCGAGCACGTTGGCCTCGCGCAGCTTGGCCCGCAGGTCGTCCTCGCTCACCCGGGCCCGGCGCAGGTTGTCGCGCAGCACCTCGCCGTCGGCCATCAGCAGCAGCGGGCTGTTGTCGGCCAGCGCGGTGAAGGCGCTCGAGCGGCTGCGCAGGAACGACACGATCACCTGGAGCGCGAACAGCAGCCCCACCGCGAAGACCCCTTGCAGCAGCGGCGGGCTGTCGGTCAGCAGGGTCGACGCCAGGATCGAGCCGATCGCGATGGTCACCGCGAAGTCGAAGCCGGTCATCTTCGAGAAGCTGCGCAGCCCGACGAGGCGCACGATGAGCAGCAGGGCGAAGAATACGCCGATGGTGCTCAGGCCGACGCCGAGCAGCGCGTCGGTCGAGGGCACGATCCAGGACTTCATCATTCCTCCGGTGGTGGCGGCGACATCGATGAGAGCCGACGTCGGGCGCCGCCGTCACGGGGCCCGCGTCGGCGGACGTGACGCGCGCCGTCGCCGCCGCTACCCTGCACGTCACACTCGATCCCCCACGGAGCACCGCATGACCCTGGCCGAGCGCATCCTGGAGCCGGACGCCGACATCGGCGCCCTCGCCGCCTGGCTCGACGGCCTCGACCCCGCCCGCCGCCTCGAAGAGACCCGCGGCCTGGGCCCCAAGGCCCAGCGCGCCCTGTGGCGGCTGTGCCGGGGCCGGGTGGCGACCCTGGAGGACTTCGTGCCGAAGGGCCGCCCGGCGATGCAGCCGGTGCGCCACTTCGGGCGCAATACGCTGCCGGCCTTCACCCGCTTCGAGAAGCGCTTCTGCCGCCCGCCCGAGGGGGAGGATCGCTCGACCCTGTGGGGCTACAACGAGGGGGTGACCCGCCCGGTGGTCGGGCCGGGCTACTTCGTGGTGCGGGGCACCGACGGCGACAGCCGGGGCGAGACGGTCATCGACTACACCCGGGTGCCGCCGAACAAGCCCGCCGAGTGGCCCCCGATCAAGTTCAACGAGCGGGGCCTCAGCCGCCTGGTCTACGCCGGCATGCTCGACTTCATGCGCAAGGTCAGCGGGCACGTCACCATCGGCCGGGCCTATCGCGGCGGTCGGGAGACCCCCAACTGCTTCGTGCTCTGCCGCGAACCGTGAGCCGGCTGCCGCCCCGCCTCGTGCGCCTCCGGGAAGGGCTCGCCGCCCGCCGGGGGGTGCTCTTCATCGGCCCCGACTTCGAGCACGGGGTGGACGACCTCGACCTCGGCGCGCTGCTCGACGGCCTGCCCGATCAGCTCAGCGACGCCTCGGGCTGGGACGGCCTCGACCTCGACGACCGGCTGACGCTCGCCGCCCAGGCGCTCGGCGACGACGGCCTCGCCCGCGCGCTCGGCGACCGGCTGCCCTCGGTGGAGGTCCTGCCCGAGCGGGTGCGCCCGTTCCACACCCGACTGCTGGGGCTGCCGTTCCCCACCATCGTCGACTGCACCATCGGGGGGCTGGTCGAGGCCACGCTGCGCGCCCGGCGGCTGCCCGTGCGGCTGCTCGCCGCCGACGACGACCTCGTGATCCGGCCCGCGCCGCTGCCCGGGGAGCGCACCCTCGTCCTGCTCCGGGGCGACCTGCTGCTCGGCGACCCGCTGCTGACCCCGGCCCGCCTCGCCGACCTGCCCCGGCTGCGCCCGGCGCTCTTCGGCCGCCTCGAAGGGGCGGTGCGCCGGGGCCCGGTGATGTTCTACGGCTTCGGCCCCCGGGACACGACGCTGCGCTGGCTGGTCGAGGCCCTCGCCCCGCTGTCGGGCACCGCGGTGCTCGCGCTGCGGCTGCACAATACGCTGTGGCGCCCCCACTGGGCCGACCGGGGCTTCGAGGTGATCGACGCCCCCGACGTGGCCCAGCTCGAGGCCCGGGTCGAGCGGCTGTGCGACCGGATCGACCCCCACGTCGAGCTGCCGGGCATCACCGCGCTCATGCAGGAGGTCGGCGGGGTCGTGCGGCGCACGCTGGGCCCCTCGCCGCAGCTCGCCTGGGCCCGCTCGACGCCGGCCGAGCTCGAGGCGCTCAAGGGCGACGAGATCGGGGGCGTACGCGACGGGCTGCTGCTGCTCGCCGGCCTCGCCGAGCGGGGGCTGCCCATCCCGCCCGCGCCGCCGGCCCTGGCGGCCGAGGTCCTCCAGCGGGCCAGCGACCTGCCCGGCGCCCGGCGGGCGGTGGCGCTGGCAGTGCAGGCGATGGATCGGGGCGGCCCGGACGTCGTCGCCGCGGGGGCCGTGGGGCGGGTGCTCAACCGGATGGGAGACCCCGACCGGGCCCGGGACTACCTCGAGCTGGCGCTCGACCTCGGCGACCCGGACGACACCGCCGCCCGGGCCGACGAGCTGGCCTGGCTGAGCCGGTGCGTGCTCGACCGGATCGACCGCCTGCGGGCGAAGAAGCGCCAGCGGGCTCAGATGGAGCTGATCGCGACCTTCCTCGCCCATCAGGCCGAGCGGCTGGCGCTGACCCGGGCCGAGCCGGGGGACGACGAGGGGCTGATGTGGTCGGTGTACTACATCAACCTGCGCCTGGGCCGGCTGATGGGGCTCGCCTCGGAGCTGGCCGAGGCCGCCGGCGAGGTCTACGCCAACCAGGCCGTCGACCTGCTGGTGCGGGCCGTCGAGCTGGCCCCGTTCAAGCCCGACGCCTACAAGTTCCTGCGCCCGCTGCTCACCGACCGCCGGGCGGCGACCCACGACCCCCGGCGCTGGATGTCCCTGGTGGCCAGCGCCCCCCCGACGGTGCAGCGCCGGCTCGGCGGGCGGTAGCGCCCTCGGGCGCAGCCGTCGACGGCGCCGCGGGCGGGGGCCTCACCGGCCCGCCCCAGCGCGCCACCCCGCCCTCCACAGCTCGAACAGGCTGGCGTTGGGCAGCGGCCGGTAGCCCTCGAGCCCCGCCCGGTGCACGACGACGACGTCCTCGTGCCACAGGCTGACGTAGGGCAGATCGGCCTGCAGGATGCGCTGCAAGTCGCGGTACACCGCCGCCCGCGCCGCCCGATCGGTGGTGACCCGACCCCGCTCGATCAGGCCGTCCACCCGCGGGTCGTGATAGGCCCCCCGGTTGCCGCCCCGGTTGGGCGCGTCGGGGGTCGGGATCCGGTCGCTGTGGAACAGCCAATTGTAGAAGTGCGGCTCGCCGGGGTCGGGCCACTGCAAGGTGTAGAGCTGGAAGTTGCCCGACTTGGCGTCGCTGAGCAGCGTGCCCAGCTCGAAGCCCTGCACGTCGACCCTGATGCCCACCGCTTGCAGGTCGTCGGCCATCAGCCGCACGAGGTTGCGCCGGAACTTGTCGGTGCTGGTCTTGAAGCTCAGGGTGAACCGGGGCGCGGGCCCCGGCGGGTCGGGGTGCCCGGCGGCGTCGAGCAGCGCCCGGGCCCGATCGGGGTCGTGGGCGTAGCGCGGCACGTCGTCGGCGTGGGCCCAATGGTTGGGCGCCAGCAGCCCGGTCGACGGGCTGGCCACCCCGCGGAACTTGTGGGTGATCAGCCGCCCGCGGTCGATGGCGTGGGCGATGGCCCGCCGCACCCGCAGGTCGGCCAGGATCGGGTCGCGCAGGTTGAACGCGAGGTAGTTGTAGCCCACCCCGGGCACGCTCTGCACGGTCAGGTCGGGCCGGTCGCGCACCGCGTCCACCAGCCGGGGGGTCACCGCGTTCTGCACCAGATCGGCGTCGCCGCCCATCAGCGCCAGCAGGCGGGTGTTCTCGTCGCGCACCGTGCGCAGCACGAGATACGGGGTGCGCGGCTGCCCCCGCCAGGCGTGCGCCGAGCGCTTCAGCACGACCTCCCGCTCGCCGTCCCGGGCCTCGAAGGCGTAGGGCCCGGCCCCGATGGGCGCGGTGAGCTGCCCGTCGGGCCCGATGCGATCGGCCGGCACGATGCCCAGCGAGAGGTCGGAGACGAAGGGCGCGTGGGGCGCGTCGAGGGTGATGCGCAAGCGCTTCTCGCCCAGGATCTCCATCGACCGCACCCGGGCGTAGAGCCCGCGGAACGGGCTCTTGAGCTGGGGGTCGACGACGCTGCGGTAGGTGGCCTCGAGGTCCCGGGCGGTGACCGGCGATCCGTCGTGGAACCGGGCGTCATCGCGCAGCGTGATCTCGTAGACGGTGGGCGCCGGCTGGTCGATGCGCGCGGCGAGCGCCGGGCGGGGCTCCATCGCCTCGTTGTGGATCGAGACGACCCCCTCGTACATGAGCTGCACGACCTTGCCGGTCCACGCTCGGGTGTTGAGCCGGGGGTCGAGCGGGCCCCGGATCGCCTCGGGGAAGAGCACCGCGATCCGCTGGTCGCGGGGCAGGCGGTCGCCGACGGTGCCGTCGCCCCGGCACCCGGAGACGGCCATCGCGCAGGCGATCAAGGCGAAGGCGCGCAGCATGCCCGGGTTGTATCAGGTGGCGCTTCAATGTTGCAGGCGGTGCATGCTAGACCGCAGCCATGCGCGCCCCACTCGCCTGCCTGCTCGCCGCCCTCTTCCTCGCCCCGGCCCTGCCGGCGGACGCCCAGCTCGCCGAGGACGCGCCGCCCGCCGCCTCGATCGGGCGGGGCGATCCGGGGCTGGTCGAGGCCATCCGCCCGATCCTGGCCGAGAAGGCCATCGCCGGGGCCCGGGTCTCGATCCTCGTCGAGCGGGCCGACGGCGGTCCGCCGCTGTACGCCGTCAACCCCGACCTGCGGCTGCACCCGGCCTCGAACACCAAGCTGGTCACCACCGCCGCCGCCTTCGAGATGCTGGGCCCGTCGTGGCGCTGGCGCACCGATCTGGCGGCGGCGGGCTACGCCGACGGCAAGGCCGGCACGCTGTACCTCATCGGCGGCGGCGACCCCCGCTTCGTCAGCGAGTCGCTGTGGAAGCTGGTCGACGACGCCCGCGACGGGGGGCTGGTCGAGGTGAGCGGCGATCTGGTGGTCGACGACGACTACTTCACCGCCGACCGCATGGCGCCGGGCTTCGACGACAAGGATCAGGACAGCGCCTACCGGGCGGCGAGCTCGGCGGCCAGCCTGAACTTCAACGCGGTGGTCATCTCGGTGGCGCCGGGGGCCAAGGCCGGCGAGAAGCCGACGGTCCGCATCCGCCCCGACAGCGGCTACGTGATCGTCGAGAACCGGGCCACCACCGCCGGCAGCGGCCGGGAGCGGCTGACGGTCTCGGCCCGGGCCGAGGGCGACCGCACCAAGGTCGTCGTCGGGGGGCGCATCCCGGTGCGCCACCGGGGGGTGCGGGTGCGGCGGCGCATCGACGACCCCTCGCTGTACGCCGGCATGGCGGCGAAGCTGTTCCTCGAGCGGGCGGGCATCCCGGTGAAGGGCGAGGTGAAGCGGGGGTCGGCGCCGAAAAAGCGCCGCCGGCTGGCCCGGGTGTACTCGGTGTCGCTGGCCTCGGCGGCGGGGGACGTGAACAAGCTGTCGAACAACATGATGGCCGAGACGCTGCTGCGCACCATCGGCCGGGTGAAGGGCGGCAGCGGCGGGTGGGACGCCGGGACCCGGGTCGTGAGCGAGTGGCTGCGGGAGACGGTCGGCCTGCGGGACGGCTTCCGCTACGTCAACGGCTCGGGGCTCTTCGGCGAGACGGCGTTCAGCGCCCGGGACATGGTGTCGGTGCTGCGCCACATGCACCGCCGGCGCCCGGCGATGCCGGAGTACGCCGCCTCGCTGGCCATCGGCTCGACCGACGGCACCCTGCGCCGGCGCATGAAGGCGCTGCAGAAGCTGGGGGTGCGGGCCAAGACCGGCACCCTGGACGGGGTGGTCTGCCTCTCGGGCTACCTGACCTTCGCCGACGGCACCCCGGGCGCGTTCTCGATCCTGATCAACGACTTCCCCGGCGCGGCGTGGCGCATCTGGGGCATCCAGGATCGCATCGTCGAGGCCGCCGCCGGGCTGTCCCCGGGGCCGGCCCCCCGCCGCTGAGGGCCGCACAGGTACCGTCTGTGGGTACGCGCGGACGAATCGGTGAAAAAGTTCAGTAGAATGGATCGCAACCGGCGGACGGCCGTGCAGCACGCCCGAACCCGCACTCGGAGGTCCACGCCATGAACCGCAGCCGCTCGCTCCGCTCCTTCTTCTACGCCGCGCTCGCCCTGGGCGCGGCGTCTCTGTGTCCGGCCCTCGCCGCCGCGGCGCCCGCCGCCGCCGGGGGCTACAGCCTCCAGCTCGAGGACGCCTACGGTCGGGCGCTGTCGACCTACTACCACCGGGGCGACACCTTCGTCCTGGGTCAGTACGGCTCGCGGTACAACGTGCGGGTCAACAACCACACCGGGCGGCGCATCGAGGCGGTGGTCACCGTCGACGGGCGGGACGCGATCTCGGGCGACCTGGGGGATTACGGGTCGCAGCGGGGCTACGTGATCGACCCGTACGGCTCGGTGCTCGTCGAGGGCTTCCGCCAGAGCAACAGCAACGTGGCCGCCTTCCGCTTCACCTCGCCCGGCGACAGCTACAGCGGGCGGCGGGGCAGCGCGCAGCACGTCGGGGTGATCGGGGTGGCGGTCTTCAAGGAGAAGGCGCATCGGCGGCCGGTTTCGGTCGCGCCGCCGCCCCGGCCCCGCCCCAGCCCGTGGAACGGCGGCTGGCTGGGCGACGCCCGGGGCGAGTCGCGCAAGTCGAGCGCCGACGCGCCGGCCGAGGCCGAGGCGGCCCCGAGCTACGACGGCATGCTCGGCGGGCTCGACGCCGACGACGCGCCCGCCGCCGGGTCCGCCCGCCGCTCGGCCCGCCGCCATCGCCCCGCGCCGCGCCAGCAGAACAACCTGGGCACCCGCTACGGCGAGAGCCAGTACAGCCCGGTGGTCGAGGTGCCGTTCCAGCGGGCCCGGTCGAGCCGGCCGGACCAGATCCTGTCGCTGTACTACGACGACGCCCGGGGGCTGGCCAACCGCGGCATCCAGGTCTACGGCTACGCCCCGCCGCCGCCCGCGCCCGACCCCTTCCCCCGGCGCTACGCCCCGCCGCCGCCGTACTGAATCGGCTCGAGGCGAATCCTCGGGCGCCGTCGGAGCCTCTATCCTCGATCGCCCGACCCGCCGAGGACCCATGCAGCTCTACGACGCCATCCACGCCCGCCGCACGATCCACACCTACGCCGACGCGCCGCTGCCCGATGGGGCCTTCGAGCGCATCATCGAGGCGGCCCATCAGGCCCCGAATCACAAGCTCACCTGGCCCTGGCGCTTCACCCGCATCGGGCCCGAGACCCGCCGGGGGACGCTGCTGCCGCTCGGCATCCGGCTCAAGGCGCCGGCCGGGCGTAAGCCGTCCCCCAAGCTGGTCGAGAAGATCACCGAGAAGCTGATGCACCCCGCCGAGCTGGTGGTGGTGAGCGTGGTGCGCTGCGACGACCCGTTCCGGGCCCGGGAGGACTACGCGGCGACGGCCTGCGCCATCCAGAACCTCCAGCTCGCCGCGACCGCCGAGGGAGTCGGGGCCAAGTGGAGCAGCGGCGGGCTGACGACCCACCCCGAGACCTACGCCGCGGTCGGGATCGACCCCGCGGTGGAGGAGATCGTGGCCTTCATCTGGATCGGGGTGCCGGACAAGGTGCCGTCGATCAAGCGCCCGCCGGTCGAGGCCGTGCTGCGCAGCGTGCCCTGACGCTCAGCCGACCGCCCGCCAGACCAGCCAGCCCACCAGCAGCGCGAAGCCGATGGACTGCACCACCGCCAGCGCGGTGAACAGCGGCCGGCCGCGGTCGGCGCCTCGCTGGGGCTCGGGGCTCACGGGGCCTCGGCGAGCGCGTCGCGGATGCGGGCCTCGACGTGGGCCTCGATGCCCTCGACGTCGTTGGCCGGCAGCCCCACCTGCACGTCGAACACCCGACCGGACTTGCCGACGACCACCATCGTGGGGATGGACTGCACCCGATAGGCGTTGGACAGCGCCTTGTTGCGGGTCTCGAGCAGCACCGGGAAGGTGTAGCCCTGGCGGTCCATCCACCGCTGGAGGGCCTCGGCCCGGTCGGGCATGACGTCGGTGTTGACCGAGGCGATGGTGACCGCGGGGTCGTCGGCGTAGCGGTGATGCAGCTTCTCGAGCGCGGGCAGCGACTTGAGGCACGGCGGGCACCAGGTGGCCCAGAAGTCGAGGACCACCACCCGCCCGGTCTGCTCGGCGAGGTCGAACGGCTGGCCCGAGAGCGTCTCCACCGCGATCGGGGGCGCGGGGGCGCCCACCTCGGGGCCGCCCCGGTTGCCGAGCAGGGACCACGCCAGCGCCCCGCAGACCACCGCGATCGCGATCCAGCGCAGGGTCTCGAAGAGCGAGAAGCCGCGGCTCACAGGAAGAGCGTCAGCCCGGCGGCGAGCAGGTACTCGTCGGTGGCGTCGAGGTTCTGGCGGTACGAGATCGAGAGCTGGCCCCCGCTCGACCCCTCGCCCCGGGTCAAAAAGCCCACCCCGCCGCCGAACCACGACTGCTCGAGCGCGCCGTCCCACGAGTAGCCCACCCGCAGCGGCACCACGTCGGCGACGAGCAGCTCGAGGCCGGTGTCGAGCATCACCGCGGTCTCGCCCTTCGGGTGGCGGTCGAAGTCGGCGAGCACGTCCACATCGATGACGAAGGCGTCGGCGGTGAAGGCCAGCCCGCCGCCGGCCCGGCGGGGCGCGGCGGGGTCGTCGAGGTGGATGAGGTTCTCGCCCACCAGCCCGATGGTCAGCCCCTGGGCCACGTCGATGAGCACGCCCGCGTCGAGGGTGAAGCCCTTGAGGTCGTCGGGGTCGTCGACCTCGGGGGCTTCCTCGCCCTCTTCACCCTCGGCGGCCTTGGCGGTGCGCTCCAGGTGCAGGTAGTGCAGCCCGATCCCGATGTGCACCCGATCGCTGAACGGGTGGGACAGCGAGAGCCGCACGTCGTGGCCGTCGGTCGCGATCGGGGCGTCCTCGTCGGTGAACTGGTAGCCGTAGGCGACGCCCACCGCGAGCTGCTGCTGGGTCTTGGAGTCGACGATGTTGACCCCGGCGACGTTGTGCCCCGCCGCGTCGCGCAGGTACATCACCTGGGCGAAGTAGAGGTAGGCCCGGCTGAGGCCGGCCGGGTTGTGGATCACGGCGCTGTTGGCCACCGGGTCGCCCCGCACGCCGCCCATCGCGACCTGCCGCGGGTCTTCGAGGAGCTGGGCCGCGGCGGGGTCGGGGCACAGCAGGGCGCACAGGGCGCACAGGGCGCCGGCGAGCGGGAGGAGGCGGGCGGGGTGTCGCAATTCGGGGGCTCCCATGGCGCCGTTGACCGGTCGGGGCGGCGCATCGTAAACAGGGCAGTCAGGGCGGCGCAACCGCAGGAGGCGCCGCAGAAATTGCCGACGACGACATTCGCCCCGTCGGCGGCCGGGTCGACCGCGCGGGAGCAGGCCATGAGCGAGATCTCCGACGGCACCATCCTCGTCATCGACGACGAGAAGAACATCCGCCGCACGCTGCGCATGGTGCTCGAGGGCGAGGGCTTCGACGTGCTCGACGCCGACACCGCCGAGAAGGGGCTGGTGGTGCTCGACCGCCACCGGGTCGACGCGGTGATGCTCGACGTCTGCCTGCCGGGCATGGACGGGCTGACGGCGCTGAAGTCGATCATGGCCGACGACCGCGACCTGCCGGTGGTCATGATCTCGGGCCACGCCTCGCTCTCCGACGCGGTCGAGGCCACCCGCTCGGGCGCGTTCGACTTCCTCGAGAAGCCGCTCAACCGGGAGCGGGTGCTGCTCACCCTGCGCAACGGGCTGCGCCGCTACCGCGACGCCCGCGAGCTGCGCGCCCTGCGGGAGCAGGCCGAGTCGCGCCAGACCCACCTGCTCGGCGACACCCCGGTCATGGAGAAGCTGCGGGGCCAGATCGCCAAGGTGGCCCCCACCCGGGGGCGGGTCCTGGTCACCGGCGAGTCGGGCACCGGCAAGGAGCTGGTGGCCCGCGAGATCCACGAGCGCAGCGATCGGGCCGAGCGGCCGTTCATCAAGGTCAACTGCGCCGCGATCCCGGCCGATCTGATCGAGAGCACGCTGTTCGGCCACGAGAAGGGGGCGTTCACCAGCGCGGTCGGCCGCCGGCGAGGGCAGTTCGAGCAGGCCGACGGGGGCACGCTCTTCCTCGACGAGATCGGGGACATGTCGCTGTCGGCCCAGGCCAAGGTGCTGCGGGTGTTGCAGACCGGCGAGCTGACCCGGGTCGGCGGCGAGCAGCCCATCTCGGTGGACGTGCGGGTGGTGGCGGCGACCAACAAGGACTTGCAGCAGGCGGTGCGCGACGGCGAGTTCCGGGAGGACCTGTACTTCCGGCTGAACGTGGTGCCGCTCGTCTCGCCGCCGCTGCGGGCCCGCAAGGCCGACATCCCGCTGCTGGTGCGGCATTTTCTGTCCCAGGTGTGCACCGAGAACGGCTTCCGGGAGAAGGGGGTCGAGCCGGCGGTGCTCGAGCGCCTCGCCCGCCACGACTGGCCGGGCAACGTGCGCGAGCTGCGCAACGCGGTCGAGCGGCTGGTGATCCTGTCGGGCGACCGCATCACGGTCGACGACCTGCCGGCCGACTTCGAGGGCGGCGCGTCGTGGCTGCCCGACGAGGCGGCCGATCTGTTCGCCGAGGGCACCCTCAAGGCGTTCCGCGAGGCGGCCGAGCGGCGGTTCCTGCTCGCCCGGCTCGAGGCCAACGAGTGGAACATCAGCCGCAGCGCCGACACTCTGGGGCTCGAGCGCACCAACCTGCACAAGAAGCTCAAGTCACTGGGCATCGAGCGGCCGTCCTGAGCCGATGGTCGCCCTGCTCGCCTGCCTGATCCTGGCGGCGCCGCCCCCGGCGCCCGAGGCCCCCGAGGCGCTGTGGGACGCCGCCCGGGTGGCGCTCGATCACGAGCGGGACGTCGCCGCGGCGGTGCCCCTGCTGCGGCGCCTGATCGCTGTGCATCCCGACAGCCGGCCGGCCGATCGGGCCCGGGCGACGCTGGCCCGGGTCGAGGCCCTGGGGGACGCGGCCGCGGCGTGGGCCCTGCCCCCCGCGGACGAGGACCGGTTCGTCGCCGCGCACCCCGCGGCCGGGATCACCCCCCTGGTGGCGCTGCGCCGCTCGACGGCGCTGCCCGAGGCCGAGGCGCTGGCGCTCTTGCGAGCGCACCGCGGCGACGGGCGCTGGGGCTGGGTCGTCGAGCGGGAGATCGGGCGCCGGCTCTACGTCGAGGGGCGCTTCGTCGACGCGTGGCGGGCGGCCGACGCCGCGGGGGACGCCGGCCGGGTGCGGGCCTCGCTGCGCATGATCGCGTGGCGGGCGGCGCCGGGGGTGGGGGTGCTGCTCATCGCCGCCGGGCTGTGGTGGGTCCGGCGCAGGCGCAGGCGCAGGCGCCGGGCTACTTGAAGCCGCGGGACAGGTTGTTGGGCGATCCCATCTTCGCCTTGTCCCAGTCGTCGGCCCGGGCGAGGAAGACGCTGAGCGGGTCCATCGCGGCCAGCGTGGTCACCACCTTCTGCCCGAACACGTCGGCCTTCTCGCCGGGGTCGGCCCGCACATCGTAGGCGGTGATCGAGCGCTCGCTGCGCATGATGACCTTGGCCGGCCCCGCCTGGAGCGCGTAGCTGCCCCGCCCCTGGCTGGCGATGATCGCCCGGGGGTAGACCGGCCCCTGCGCCCCGAGGAACGGCAGCAGGTCGGACCCCTGCACGTCGCCGGGCCGCGCCTGGCCGAGCAGCGCCTGCATCGTCGGCAGCAGATCGACCCCTCCGGCGCCGAAGGCGGCCTTGCCGGCGGGGAAGACCCCCGGCCAGCGCACCACGAGCGGCACGTTGATCAGCTCCTGATGCAGGCTGTGCCCGTGGCCGCACGAGCCGTGCTCCCAGAACTCGTCGCCGTGGTCCGAGCCGATGATGATCAGGGTCTCGTCGTAGATGCCGGCCGCCTTCAGGTGGGCCACCAGCTCGCCGAACCACTTGTCGTTGAACGCGATCTCGTTCTCGTACAGCGCCTCGATCCGGGTCTGATCCCGCTGGCTCGGCGGGCGCTTGCGGCCCTTGATCTTGCCCAGCTCGGCCCCCGAGAGGCTCTTCATGTAGCGCCCCTTGTAGCCGCCCTCCCGGTCGTACTCGTCGATGAACTCTTTGTGCCGGCGGTAGGTGACGTGGGGGTCGCTGGTGCCGATGTAGAGGTAGAACGGCTTCTCCTTGTGGGTATCGATCCACTTCCTGGCGCTCTTCACCAGCGCCCGGGCGCTGTTGGCCTTGCCCTCGCGGATGGTGTTGGTGAAGTCCTTGGCGGCGAAGCCCTGGTCGAAGTTCCACCGGTCGCTGACGTAGCCGTTGGCCACGAACCCGCCGGTCCGGTAGCCGGCCGCCTTGAACGCCTCGGCCAGCGTCGTGTGACTGCCCTTCAGCTCGGCCTTGTGGGTGTAGACCCCGTGCACCGTGGGGTAGGTGCCGGTGAACAGGCTGGCGTGGCTGGCCTTGCTCTCGTTGCCCTGGACCCAGAACGGCTCGAAGACCGTCGACTCCTTCGCCAGCGCCGAGAGGTGGGGGGTCTCGACCTTGGGCCGCCCGTTGGCGTTGGGGATGTCGTAGAACGGCAGCTTGTCGGCCCGCAGGGTGTCGATGAGCCAGAAGACGACGTACTTCGGCTTCTTCAGGGCCGGCGCCTTCAGGGTGCCCCCGGCGATGCGGGCCCCCTTCAGCGTCACCGGGCCGCCCTCGCCCCGCAGCATCAGCCGCACCGCCTTGCCGGCGACCGGGTCGAGCGAGAGCGAGAGGCTGGCCCCCCCGCCGAGCCGCTTCGGCTTCTGGCCGTCGAGCTGGGTGAAGACCTCCACCGTGCCGCCGGCGGCCTCGCCCTTCAGGGTCATGCCCTTCACCGGGGTGACGTAGTAGTCCAGCCCGCCGCCGTCGCTGAGCGCGAGCGCGTCGCCCTTGACCGGGGCGAGGTTGGTGGCGAGGGGCAGCTCGTCGAAGACCGGGGCCGGCGCGCTCTGGGGCGCGAGGCGCACGAAGCGCACGATGCCCGCCGACTTGTGGCCGGCGTGCTCGACGGCGTAGCTGAAGTGCAGCCGGACCTTCACCAGCCCCGGCTTCACCTTGCCCGCCGGGATGGCCACCCGGTGCACCTGCCAGCCGTCGGTCAGCTCGAGGCTGCCGATCTTGTCGCCCTCGATGAAGACGTCGCACCGCTGGGTGCGGCCCGCGCGCTTCAGCGGCTTGAACCCGGCCTCGACCGCCAGCGCCTGCCCGGCCTGCTCGGGGCCCACCGGCAGCCAGACGTTGGCCTGCAAGCCGGGCAGCAGCGCGCCGGTGCGGCCGTCGGCCTGCGTACCGAGCACCCAGCTCCCGTTCATGTCGCGGATGTACTTCACGAAGCCGGGCGCGGCGGCGTCGGCCACCACCCCGTCGCGGTAGACGTGGGCCAGCGGCGCGTTGGCCACCAGATCGTAGCCGGCGTCGGCCGAGGCGACGGCGGGCAGGGTCGGGCCGGCCAGCAGCAGCGCGGCGAGCAGCATCAGGCGGTGCATCGGTCCTCCGGGAGCGGGCGGTACGTACATGTAGCAGTTTGTGCGCAAGGGGCCAACGGGTTTTCCGGGCTCGGGCTCAGCCGGGCGGGGCGATCCGGTCGAGCGGGCCGTCGGGGCCCAGGGGCAGAACCGGGACGACCTCGCCCGCCTTCCGGGCGGGGGCGCCGACCGGCACGATCACCAGCCCGTCGGCCCCGGCGAGGCTGGACAGCGCGCCGCTCGACTGGCTGCGGCGGCAGTCGACGTGCAGGGCGCCGTCGACCCGGCGCAGGGCGCCCCGGCGGTACTCCTGCCGGCCGCGGCCGGGCCTCAAGCCGTGCTCCAGGGTCGCCTCGATCGGGCGCCGGCAGACGGCGGCGTGGCCCATCATGCGCAAGAGCGCGGGGCGCACGAGCACTTCGAAGGTCACCAGGGCGCTGATGGGGTTGCCCGGCAGGCCGAAGGCGGCGCAGGGGCCGATGTAGCCGAAGGCGAAGGGCTTGCCCGGCTTGATGCGCACCTTCCAGAAGCCGAACGCGTCGCCCCCGAGCCTGGCGAGGGTCTGGCCGATGAAGTCGTAGTCGCCGACGCTCACCCCGCCGGTGGTCAGCAGCGCGTCGGCCCGGGCCGCTCGGCGGATGGCCTCTTCGGTGGCCGCCCGGTCGTCGGGGATGACCGGCAGGATGCGCGGCTCGGCGCCGAGGGCCCGCACCGCCGCGGCGAGGGCGAGGCTGTTGCCGTTGACCACCTGCCCCCGGGCCGGCTCGCCGCCGTCGACGTCGATCAGCTCGTCCCCGCTGGAGGTGATCGCCACCACCGGCCGCCGGATCACGGCCACCTGCGATCGGCCCTGGGCGGCGAGCGCAGCGAGGTCGCCGGGCAGCAGGCTCCGGCCGGCTTCGACCACCGGCTGCCCGACCCGCACGTCGCTGCCCGCGTGGCGCACGTGCTGGCCGACGGCGCAACCCTCGGTGAAGGTCACCCGGTCGCCGTCCCGGGCGGCGTCCTCCTGGAGCATCACCCCGTCGGCCCCCGGGGGCAGCGGGGCCCCGGTGAAGATGCGTGCCGCTGCCCCCGGCGGCAGGGGGCGGACGTCGGCCCGGCCGGCGGGGATCTCGTCGACCACCGGCAGCGTCGCCCCCGGGCCGGGCACGTCCGCCGCCCGCACCGCGTAGCCGTCCATCGCCGAGTCGTCGAACGCGGGCAGGCGGCGGCGGGCGACGACGGCCTCGGCGAGCACCCGCCCCGCGGCGTGGGTCAGCTCGACGCGCTCGGCCTCGAGCGGACGGACGCGGTCGAGCATGCGGGCGAGCGCGGCGGACACGTCGAGCATGGCGGTCTCCGTCGGTGGCGGCGCCGCAGTCTGGCCGACCGCTCCGGCGGGCGCAATGGTCTGCCCTCGGGGGCCCGCCGGGTTGAGCGCCCGCCCCGTCGCGGGGCATCATGCCGCCATGATCTTCCCCGACCCCGATGACGTCACCATGACCATGGGCGATCCGTCCACCGCGGCCGAGAGCGGCGACGGCACCGCCCCGGGGCTGACCATCCTGTGGCACCCCGACACGTCCCGGGTCGGGGAGCGGGCGACGCTCGGCCGCCAGACGCCGGTCTCCCGACTCACCCCCCGCTTCGCTCAGGATCCGTGGGCCAACGGCCGGCCGCTGGGCGATCCGTACGTCAGCCGGGAGCCGGTGGTCATCTCGCTCGGCCAGGGTTCGGTGCGGATCGAGGGGTCGGCGGTCGTCGACGGGCGGCCGCTGGACGGCGCGGCGACGATCGACGAGGCGGCGTTCGAGCGGGGGGTGGTCATCGAGCTGGCCCGGCGGGTGCTGCTGCTGCTGCACCGGGTGCCCACCGGCCACAGCCGGGCCCCGCGCTTCGGGCTGGTGGGCGAGAACCCCGCGATGCGCCGCCTGCGGGACGACATCGCCCGGGTGGGGCCCACCGGGGCGACGGTGCTGGTGCGGGGCGAGTCGGGCTCGGGCAAGGAGCTGGTCGCCCGGGCGGTGCACGACGCCAGCCGCCGGGAGGACGGGCCCTACCGGGCGGTCAACGTGGCCGCGGTGCCGCCCACGGTGGCCGCCTCGGCGTTCTTCGGGCACGCCCGGGGCGCGTTCAGCGGGGCCGATCGCGACCGGGCGGGCTACTTCGGCGAGAGCGACGGGGGCACGCTCTTCCTCGACGAGATCGGGGCGCTGCCCGCCGAGCTGCAGCCCCTGTTGCTGCGGGCGCTGGAGACCGGCGAGGTGCAGCCGGTCGGCGCGCCCCGGGCCCGGCGGGTCGACGTGCGCATCGTCGCCGCCACCGACGCCGATCTGGACGCCGCGGTGCGCGGGGGGCGCTTCTCGGTGCCGCTGCTGCACCGCCTGTCGGGGCTGGAGCTGTTCGTGCCCCCCCTGCGGCGCCGGATCGACGACATCCCCCGGCTGCTGCTCTTCGCCCTGCGCCGCGAGCTGGAGACCCTGGGCGCCGTCGAGCGCCTGAGCGGCGATCCCCGCGCCCGCCGGCCGTGGCTCGACGCGGCGGCGGTGGGGCTGCTGGTGCGCTACCCCTGGCCGGGCAACGTGCGCGAGCTGCTCAACGTGGCCCGTCAGATCGCGGTGGCCGGGCACGATCAACCCCGGGTGCGGGTCAGCCGGGTCGCCGCCCTGGCCCGCATGCGCGACGCCCGGCAGAGCGCCGACAGCGGCGAGTTCCCCCTCTCGACCAGCCACGACGGGCGCGGCCGCGGCGGGTCGGCCGACGACGGTGAGCGCGGCGCCCCGACCCCCGAGCCGGCCGACGCCTCCGACGGGGCGAGCAGCCTCACCCGCCCGGCGGTGCTCGCGGCGCTGAAGGCCGCCGGCTGGAGCGTCTACGCCGCCGCCCGGGCCCTGGACACCCCCCGCACGAGCCTCTACCGCTACATCGAGGCCCACGGGCTGATGCGCAAGGCGAGCGACATCCCCGACGCCGAGGTGCTGGCGGCGTGGCGCGAGACGGGCGGTGATCGGGACGCGATGAGCGACCGGTTGCAGGTCTCGACCCGGGCCCTGGCCTTCCGGCTCAAGGACCTCGATCTGCCCGATCCGTGAGCTGGGGCGGGCGGTGGCGGGCGAAGTGGGCGGCGAGCGCGGCGCCGATCGGGCCCACCCGCACCAGCGGCGCGAGGTGCCCCGCCCGCTCGATCGCGATCAGCTCGGCGTCGGGGATCGCCTCGGCCAGAAGCCGGGCGGCGGCGGCGGCGGCGGGGGTGGTCCGGGCCCCGTACAGCACCCGGGTCGGCGCCTCGATCGCGGCCCACATCGCCGGCCCGGTGCGGTCGCCGAGCACCGCCCGCACCTCGACGAAGACCTTGGGCCCCACCGCCCGCAGCGCGCCCCGCTGGGCGGGGCTCATCGCCTGCCAGAAGTCGGTCTGGTTCCAATAGTCGACGAAGGCCCCCAGCAGCGCGTCGGTCACCCCCCGCTCGGGGTCGAGCAGCCGGTCGTCGAACAGCGCCAGATCGGCCAGCCCCGGAGCGTCGTGGGCGGCGTGCAGCAGCCCGAAGACGGTCGGCTCGTAGACCGCCAGCGAGGCCAGCAGCCCCGGGCGTCGGCGGGCCACCCGCAGCGCCAGCCAGCCGCCGAAGGAGTGCCCCACCAGGTGCACCGGGGCCCCGGCCTCGGCGGCGGCCTCGACCGCCCGCTCGACGGCGGCCTCGTCGTCGGCCACCCGCCACCGCGCGGGGTCGAACGGCCCGGTGCCGCCATAGCCGACGAGCTGGGGGGCGTGCACGGTGTATCGGTCGAGCCACTGCCCGGCGAGGCGGGCCCAGCGGGCGGCGCCCATGCCCGAGGCGTGCACCAGCACCACCGGCGGGCCCTCGCCGGCGCGCAGGACCTCCACCGGGTCGCCCTCGCGGTCGACGATGTGGCTGTGGAACCGGGCGACGGGCGGGGGCAAGCGCTACTCGACGCCCAACAGCTTCGCCTTCTGGGCGGCGAACTCGTCGTCGGAGAGGATGCCCTTCTCCTTGAGCGCGTGCAGCCGCTCGAGGCGGTCGACCGGGTCGTCGGCCCCGCCGGGCGAGTTGACCGTGACGTTGATCGCGGCCGGGGACCCCACCGGCACGGCGGGTCGCTCCTCGTGGGGCCGCAGGATGAGCCCGGCGGTGTTGTAGGCCGCGTCGAAGCGGCCCTCTTCCATCGTCAGATAGCGCAGGCCGTCGCGCACCGAGAGCAGCAGCGGCACGAAGGTCCAGAAGAAGACCGCGTAGGCCACCCCCCGCCCGTGCTCCTCGAGGTAGAACCGGTGGACGCCGAAGGCGCCCAGCACGAACGCCAGCAAGGCGGCGGTGCGGCGCTGCTTCTCCTTGTCGTCGCTCATCGCCCCATCCTCAGCGGCCGCCCCGGCGGCGCTCGATCTCGGCCAGCCGCTGCCCCAGCGAGACGTGGCTCGCCGCGTCGCCGTCCCGGGCCTCGGCGAGCAGCGCGTAGCGGAAGTCGCCGGTGCGCTCGTCGAGGATCTCGTCCAGCCGCCCCTCGCGGTCGAGCCGCCCCAGGCCCAGGATCACGTCGTCCCCGTCCCGGCCGGTGCGCCGGGCCAGCTCGACCACCGTCAGCCCGCCCTCGGCCCCGTCGAGCGCCTCGACGATCGCCGCGGCCGCGTCCCGGGCGGCGTCGGCCAGCGCCGGCGGGCGGTAGCCCTGAATGGCGATCCGGTGCTTCGTCTTGAGCCAGGCCACCCCGAAGGCGCCCAGGCCCAGCCCCAGGGCGGGGAAGGCCAGCAGCTTCAGCGGGAGCCAGTACCAGGCGAAGGTCGCCGCCAGCAGGTAGGCCCCCAGCCCGACGCCGGCCAGCCCCAGCCCGGCGAAGACCGCCGACGGGGGGGTCTTCGCCAGCAGCGGCGCGACCGCGCGCCCCTCGGCAGATGCATCGCGTGAAGTCATCGCCCGATTGTGGCCCACGGTCCGGAGGTGTCAAGGGTCACGGCTCGAGGTCGCCCACCTCGCGCAGCCCGGTCGCCGCGTGGCGGAGCTGCTCGGCGTGGGCCTCCAGGTCGGGGGTCTGGCCCTCGTCTCGGGCCTGGAGGAAGGCCAGCAGCCGGGCGTGGGTCGTGCGCAGGGCGCCGCTCAGCCGGTCGAGGCGGGCCCGACCCTCGGCCCGCAGGCCCTGATTGTGGGGGTCATCGCCCGCCTCGTGTAGCCGCCGGATCTGGCGCAGCGCGGCGACCAGCGTCTCCTCGGCGTCCCGCCGCAGGGCCCGGCCGTCCACCAGCCCGTCGTCGCCCAGCTCGATCGCCGCCCGCTCGACCCGGGTGTAGCCGTCGACCACCGCGTCCCGCTGCCCGGCCAGCTCGGCGCCCAGCGCAGGCAGCGCGCTCAGCTCGGCCCGGGCCCGGTCGGGCAGCTCGACCCGGCGGGGCGCGACCGCGGGCAGGGCCGACTCCCGGCGCCACAGCGAGACCCAGCCGATCACCGCCAGCAGGCTCAGGATCGCCGCCCCCCACCACGGCAGGCTGCGCCACCAGTAGATCGCGGCGCCGGCGCAGGCGACGGCGAAGGCGCTCGACGCCGCCCGCCGCGGGCCGACGGCGCCCTCGAGCATGCCGGCGCCGAACGCCGAGACCGCGGCCACCGCCAGCCCGCCGCCGAGGCCGATCAGGGCCGAGAGCGCGATGCCGTCATCGGTGCCGGCGGCGTGCATCAGGGGCCAGATCAAGGCCACCATCAGCGCCGAGGGGCCGACCGAGACCTCGGGGCCGGGGGGGTCGTCTTCGGCGGGCTCGACGGGTGGGGGCATGGGGGCCTCGCTGGGGGGAAACGGGCGTGGCGGCGCGTGGAGTGGGACGATACGGCGCCCCCCGGCAGGCCGTCAATCAGCCCCGGCGGGCCTTCATCTCGGCCAGCAGCCCGGCCGCCATCGCTTCGAAGCGCTGGGGGCCCAGGTCGCCCTTGAGCCGGTCGATGAGCGCCACGATCGGGCGGGTGGCGTCGTCGCCGAAGCGCTGCTTCACCAACCCGTAGACCCCGAGCAGCATGCGGTAGGCCGCGGGGTGCTCCCCCCGGATGCGGTGCAGGTGGGTCACCAGCCCCACCGTCTCGAGGTAGCCCCGGGCGTCGTCCCGCTTCGCCAGCTCGATGCCCAGCGCCCGGGCGGTCTCGAGCGCCTGCTCCCCGTCGCCCTCGGCCATCCAGCCGGCGAGCAGCGCGGCGGTGGCGTCCTTGTGGGTCAAGGTGCCGCTCGGGGCCAGCCGCTGCGCCTCGCGCAGCGCGGCCATCGCCGCCTCGCTCTGCCCGACGCCCATCAGGCACTGCCCGCGGGTCATCAGCGCCTCGCTGCGATCGCGGGGCGCGTCGTGGGCCGCGCACAGGTCGCCGACGGCCTCGAACAGCTCGGCGGCCCGCTCGAAGTGCAGCCGGTTGCGGTGGGCGGTGGCCAGCAGCCGCTGGGCCCGCCACAGGTCGTCGATGCGGGTGAAGGCCCCCGCCCGCTGCAGCTCGGGCTCGAGCAGCGGGATCACCGGCCCGTAGACCCCCCGCAGGGCGTGCATCTCGGCGTGGGCGATCGCCAGCCGGGCCGCCTCCGGGCCGCCGCCGCTCTCGGCGATGGCCTGCTCGGCGAGGCGCAGCGCGCGGCGGGCGCCGACCGCGTCCTCCCGCCGCACGCACAGCCGGGCGGCGCTCGCGGCGTGCTCGACCCGGGCCGCGGGCCCCTCCAGCTTCGCCTCGGCGGTGCCGAGCCACGTCGCCGCCCGGTCGAGCGCCCCGGTCTGGATCAGGACGTCGGCGTAGCGCAGCGCCAGCCGGGTGACCCACGGGGCGGGCAGCGTGGCCGGCTCGAGCTGGGAGGCCACCGCCAGCAGGCGCTCGACCCGCGCGGTCTCGAAGTGGAACCCGGGGGTGCCCTCGGCCTCGACGATGAGGGGCGTCGCCGGGTGGGCGGCCTCGCTCATGCGGCGAACACCCGGCGCACGAGCGGCGACAGCGCGGCCAGCCGGGCCTTGTCGTCGGCCCGGCGGTAGACCTCGCCGGCCTGCTCGAGCCACGCCAGCAGCCGGGCCCGGGCCTCGTCGGGCAGCGGGTCGGCCGGGTCGTCGTCGGGGGCCGCGCTCCGGGCGGCGAGCACCCGCTGCACGAAGACGTGGCCCGCCGCGGCGCCGTCGAGCACCGCGGCGATGGCCCCCGCGTGGTCGTCGATGACGTTGATGCCCTCGAGCAGCGGCGCCATCGACAGCCCGTCGTCCAGCCCGCCCGGCGGGGCGAGCCACGCCGCCTGGAAGCTCAGGCCGCCGTCGAACGGGTCGCATTCGAAGTGGCCCAGGCCCAGGTCGGGGTTGATGCAGCCGATGAGCAGGGCCACCTCGGCCAGCCGGTCGGCGGGCACCGGGTCGAACGGCAGGCCGTAGCCCAGCTCGACCAGCACCGCCGGGGCGGCGTCGCCCCGCACCGCCTCGCCGGTCTCGAGGTCGCGGCACTCGATGACGCCGGGGCAGGGGCCGGCGTCGGCGTCACCGGTCAGCAGGATCAGATCGCCCTCGCGCTCGGCGTCGACGCCGTAGGCGGCGAGCAGGTCGGCGTATCGGCGGCGCAGCGTCTCGGCGGGCGAGCCGCCGGGGTCGTCGTCTCTCACCATTCCTCGTCGTCGTCGGCCGCGTCGTCGGGCGGCGGCTCGTCCTCGGTCGCCCGGGGGGCGGCGTCCTCTTCGGTGGCCGGGGCCATGCGGAACACCCGGTCGTAGGCGGCGGCGATCTGATCGGTGATGTCGCGGGCGATGGTCTCGACGGCGTGCAGGATGGCGGCGAGGGCGGCGGGCACGTCGGCCATCGCCGCCAGCGCGGCGGCGTCCCCGCTGCGGGCGGCGCCGTTGGCCGAGCGGATGGCGGAGATGCCCGCCCGCGCCGCGCCCACCGCGTCGTCGAACGCCTGCCGGGCCAGGTCGACGACCGCCCCGAAGTCGACCCCGGCCACGACCGCGGCCAGGGGCTGGTGCCACCCGTCGAGGTGGCGGCCCATCTCGGTGCGCACGTCGTCGATGGCCGCTTCGACGGTGCCGGTGACCTCGTCGGCCCGGGCGAGGTAGGCGTCGGTCTCGGGGTCGGTCGCGCCGTCGTCGGCGACCTCGGGCTCGACCGGCTCGGCGGCGTCGACGTCGGCGGCCGGCTCCGGCTCGGCGTCGGACGGCTCGACGTCGCCCGCCCCGCCCTCCGGCTCGGCGGCCAGCTCGGCGGCCAGCTCGTCGGCCAGGGCCTCCTCCTCGGGGGACAGCTCGATGTCCTCGGGGCCGGCCGGCGCCGGGGCCTCTTCGATCGGGCCCTCGATCACCGGCTCGGGGCCCTCGGGGCCGGCCTCGGGGCCCTCCAGCTCGGGCGCGGGGCCCATCGGACCCGCTGGCGCGGCCTCACCGCCGCCCTGCGCCTCGTCGGCCAGCCCGGCTTCGAGCGTCGCGTACTCCTCTTCGAGCGGGCCCATCGCCTCGTTGATCGCGTCGATCGTCGGCGTCGGATCCTGAACCGCGAAGTTCTCGCTCTGGGCCTTGCCCGCCTCCTCGAAGCTGGTGCCGTAGGCGCCCTCGAAGGCGGTGATGTAGGCCTCCATGTCCGCCTTCCACTGCTCGGCCTCCTGCCGGCGCTCGGCGGCGGTCTGCTTCGTCTCCTCGGCCTCGACGACCAGATCGGCGTAGGCCGCCGCGGCCTCGGCGGCGTCCTGCTGGGCCTCGGCGCCGGTGGTCTCGGCCTCCTCGATGCTCCCCGAAGTGCCCTCGTTGGCCGCCGTGGCGCTGTCGATGTCGGCGGCGTTGGTGTCGGACTTGCCCCGGGCGTTCTGGAACTCGGCCTTCAGCTCGTCGCCCCCGGCGAGGCCGAGCGCGAACTCGACGAGCATCTGCATCATCTGCTGCTTGAGCTGGTTCCAGCGCTCGCCGATGTAGGCCAGCGCCCGGCCGACGGTGGCCCGCCACGCCTTCTTGGCCAGATCGGCGGCGTGCTTGTCGAGGCGCCACCAGGGGGCCTCCTCCTCGGGCGGCTCGGGCTCCGGCTCGAGGCTGGTGCCCTCGACGGTGCCCTGGGTGCTCTCGCCCTGCGACTTGCCCTTCTCGCCCTCGCTGCCGACCTTGTTGTTCTGTTCGTCGGCGGTGTCGAGCCCGCCCTGGCCCTCGACGACGTCGGCCTTGTTCTGCTCGGCGAGCTGCTGCTCGGCCTCGAGCTGCGCCCGCCGCTCGCGGGCGTCCTCGAGGAAGGTGCCCGCGTCGGCCTCCCGCTGGCGGTGGGCCTCGAGGTTGGTCTGGAAGATGCCCCGGGCGGTCTCGGCCTGCTCCTCGGCGGTCTGGAGCAGCGTGATGTCGCCGTCGAGCTTGGTCACCGCCTGGGGCGAGGCCGGCTGGTCGGCCTCGGGCACCGGCAGGCTGTTCAGGTAGTCCACCCGGCTCTGGGCGGTGGCGAACGCTTGCTGCTGGGGGGTCAGCTCCTCGAGCTGGGCCTCGTAGCACTCGATCTGGCGGGCGATGCTGGTCATCCGGGCGACCGACGCGCCGCCGCCTCCACCGCCGCCGGTGGCGGGCGCCGGGGCGGACGGGGCCGGCCCGGCGGGGCTCGGCGCAGGCCCGGCAGGCGCAGGGGCCGGCGCCGGGGCCGCGGGCAGCCCGGCGAGCCGATCGGCGGCGCCGGTGCCCGCCCCGCTGTCGACCCCGGTCCCCGACCGCAGGTCGCCGAGCGCGCCCTGGTTGGCGTCGGTCTGGCCCCGCAGGTAGGCCTCGTACATCGCCTGCTGCATCGCCGCCCGGGTCTCGGGCCGCAGCAGGTGCTGGGCCAGCCCCTTGCCCAGATCGGCCCGCCCCGCGCCGCCGTCGGCCCCGGCGAGCTGCATCACGCTGATCGGGATGTCGTTGTAGGTGCTCTTGCCCCCCTCGCCGCTGATGTCGAGGTCGCCCCGATAGCCCTCGGAGGCGCCGTCGAAGTCACCGGCGAGCAGCGGCGGCAGCCACTCGCTGAGGTCGGCGATCTCGTCGAAGTGCACCGACTTGCCGTAGACGAACGAGCCGACGCCCCGGGCGGCGGCCCAGGCCTTCGCCCCGCGGGTCGTCGCCTGACCCATGTGCACGAAGTGCTGGCCGATGGCCTCGTAGCGCAGCCGCTGGAGGAACGAGCGCTGGCTGAGCGCCTGTACGTGCTCCCCGTAGGCCCCGGCCCGGGCGGCGCTGCGCATGTTGCCCAGCCCCTGGCGCGCGCTGCGCCCGGCGCCGCGCAGGCCGCGGCCCATGCTGCGCCCGAGCTGCCGCCCGCCGGCCCCGAGCCCCCGCCCGATCTGACCCATGCCCCGCCCGACGGTGCGCCCGCCCTGACGGAGCCCGCGCCCGGCGGTCCGGGCGCCGCCGCGCACCCCGCGCCCGATCGTGCGACCGCCGCTGCGCAGGCCGCGCCCGGCGGTGCCCGCCCCCCGGCTGATCCCGCGCCCGGCCTGACCGAAGCCCCGGCCGATGGAGCGCCCGCCCTGACGGATGCCGCGCCCGGCGGTGCGGGCCCCGGCCCGCAGGCTGCGCAGGGCGCTGCGGCCGCCGCTGCGCAGGGAGCGGGCGACCGTGCGGGCCCCCGAGCGCACCCCGCGCACCGCGGTGCGGCCGCCGGTGCGCAGGCCGTTCATCACCCCCCGGCCGCCGCGCACGCTGCCGGCGAGCTGCCGGCCGCCGCGCCCGATGGCCTGCCCGGCCTGGCCGACGCCCCGGCGGATGCCGCGCCCGGCCATACCCGCGCCCCGGCCGATGCCCCGCAGGCCCTGACCGGCGCCGGCCCGCAGGCCGCGGCCCGCCTGGCCGATGCCCCGCCCGACCGTGCGGGCGCCGGTGCGCACCCCCTGGAGCGCCCGGGACCCGCCGCTGCGCAGGCCGCGCAGCGCGGTGCGGGTGCCCCGGCCGATGGCCCGCCCGGCCTGCCCCGCACCCCGGGCCAGACCTCGGCCGGCCTGCCCCGCGCCCCGCACCAGCGAGCGCCCGCCGCTGCGCAGACCGCCGCGCATGGCCGCCCGCCCGGCGGTACGCAGCCCGCCCATCGCGCTGCGCCCGGCCCGGACCGCGCCCCGGCCGGCGTTGGCCACGGTGGTCTTGATCGTGCCGAAGGCGGCCTTGCCCTCCTTCCAGCCGCCGCCGGCCCCAGCCATCAGCGCGACCGCGCCCCGGCCCACCATGGTCAGCGTATTGTCGGCGAAGCGGGTGGCGAACTTGAGCCGGGCCTGGGGATCGTCGGTGGTGCACAGCCGCACGATGTCGATCGCGGCGTTGATGCCGGCGCAGGCGGCGGCGATCACGTTGGCGATGATCTCGACGAGGGTCAGGAAGTTGCCGACGACGGTCAGCGCGGCGCCCACCGGCGGGGCGAGCACGTTGAGCACCCAGCCGGCGACCTTGGTCACCAGGGCGATGATGCCCACGATGTCGGCGACCTTGCCCGAGAAGTCGCCCACCTTCTGCAGGACCGCCTGGACCGACTCCCAGTTGAAGCCCTCCATGGCGTAGGGCTCGGGGGTGAAGGCGTCCCGGGTGAGCGGCTGGGTCTGATCCTGGGCGAAGGTGCTGAGCTGGCCGACGGCCTGGGCGAAGCTCTGGTTGTCGCCGGTGAAGCTCTCGAAGGCCTTGCCATCGGCGCTGGCGGGGAACTTGGCCTCGAGGAAGGCGGTGGGCTTCTGCCCGGCGAGCGCGAGCAGCTCGGCGCTGGCCGAGAGCGGGCCGCCGCCGTAGGTGACCGGCATCGGCTGGGGCTCGGTCACCTGACCGTCGACGCCCAGCTCGGCGGCCGCCGCTTGCAGATCACCGGCGAGCTGGCCCATCTCGCCGCCGCCGCCGGGTGCGCCCGCGGGGCCCGCCATATCGAGGCCTGCGCCGGGTCCGCCCGCGCCGGCCATGCCGGGGCCCGCGCCGGGTCCACCCGCGCCGCCGGCCGCGCCCGGTCCACCGGCGCCGGCCATGCCCGGCCCGCCGGCCGCGCCCGCCGCTTCGCCCCCGGCCGCGCCGGGCGCGCCTTCGCCGTCGCCGTCGCCGTCCTCGCCCTCGGCGCCCTCGCCCT
>JAUHYW010000052.1 GCA_030426085.1 bacterium
CCGAGGCCCGCTTCGAGAGGTTGTTGTAGATCTTGGTCTTGATGATCTCGTCGGCCGTCTTCAGCGCCAGGATGAGCGTCTGGTTGTCGACCTCCTTGAGCAGCGTCTGGATGCCGCGGTCGTCGAGGTTCACCAGGTCGTCGAAGACGAACATGTTGTTGCGGATCTCTTCGGCCAGCTCGGGGTCGATCTCCATGAGCTGCTCGAAGATGCGCTCCTCGTGGCTCTTCTCGATGGTGTTGAGGATCTCGGCGACGAGCACCACCCCCGAGGTCTCCTGCTCGTCCATCTGCATCAGCCCCTTCATCTCGCTCATCAGGGCGCTCTCGACGTCCTTGAGCGTCTGGGGGTTGACCTTGTCCAGGCTGGCCATGCGCAGGCAGACCTCGACCTGGGTCTCGACCGGCATCAGCGCCAGCACCTCGGCGCTCTTGGCCGGCTCGGAGTAGGCCAGGATGAGGCTGATGGTCTGGGGGTGCTCCTTGCGGATGAGGTTGGCCAGCACCCGGCTGTCGATGGCGTCGAGCGCCAGCTTGGTCTGCTTGTCGCTCTTCAGCGTGTCCTGGAGCTTCTTGTTCTCTTCGGCGTCGAGGAACTTCTCCGCCAGCGAGTTGAGGAACGCGGCGCCGTTGGTGAGCAGCAGCGGGTCGCTCTTGACGCACATGTTGTAGAACTCCTCGAGCACGACGTCCCGCTCCTCGTCGTTGACCTGGCCCATGTCGGCCATGCCCCGGCTCAGCAGGCGGATGTCGTCCATGTCGAGGCGCTTGAAGACCTCGCCGGCGGTCTCCTCGCCCAGCATGAGCAGCACCAGGGCCGCCTTGCTCTGCATCGACATCGCCATCGGATTCACCCCCGCTCGGTCACGTCCGCCGGATGAGGCGGCGTCCGATCAGAGCGGATCAGGCCTCCTGCTTCAACCAGTAGGACATCACGTCGGCGGCGGTCTGGGGGTTCGACTTGCAGAACGCCACCAGCTTCTCCGAGACGGGCACCTCGTCGTAGTCCGAGTCGTCGAACAGCTCCTCCCCGGGCAGCGCCCCGCCCTCCTCGCCGGGCAGGCCCCCGTCGAGCACCTCGGCGATGTCCGGCTGCTCGGTCAGGCTGCGCACCATCGGGCGGAAGACGAGGAAGACGAGCAGCAGGCCCATCGCGAGCACGAGCCCCATCCGGGTCCAGAAGCGGACGGCGGCCTTGCGCTCCGAGGCGGCCAGCGCGGCCTCGGCCTTGGTCAGGTCCTCTTCCTGGAACTGCACGTTGGCCACTTCGATCTGGTCCCCCCGCTGCAGGTCGAACTCGACCGCGTTGGCCACCAGCTTGCGGATGGTCACCATCTCTTCGGGCGTGCGGGCGAGGTACTCCTGCGGCGGCGACTGGCCCTCTTCGAGCTCGACGCCCTCGGCAAGCGCGCCGTCTTTGTAGTTGCCGTCGACGATGACCGCGACCGACAGCCGCTTGATGGTCGCCGCCTGCCCCCGCACCCGCTTGGTCACCTTGTTGATCTCGTAGTTGGTGATGACCTTCTCCCGGTTGGCGCTGCTGGCGTCGCCGACCCGGACCACCCCCTGGGCGATGTTGGGGTCGTTCTGGTCGGCCCCCGCCCCGCCGCCGACCCGGTCGCCGCCGTTCTCCCGCACCTCGTTGAGGCTCTCTTCGCTGCGGATGACCTGTCGCTCGGGGTCGTAGATCTCTTCGGTGCGCTCCTCGCGGCTGAAGTCCATCAGCGCCCGCACCCGGACCACCGCCTTGCCGTCGCCGATGAAGCGCTCGAGCACCTCGGTGGCCTTCTTCTCGAGCTCCCGCTCGACGGTCCGCTGGTATTCGAGGCTGCTGGTGCCGTCCACCGAGTCGCCGTGCGGCTGGTTGAGCACCTTGCCCCGCTGGTCGACGATGGTCACCTGCTCGGTCGACAGCCCGCTGACCGCGCCGGCCACCAGGTTGACGATGCCCTGCACCTGGAACTTGTTGAGCTCGGCCCCGCCGACGAGCTTGAGCACCACCGAGGCGGTCGCCGGGCGGGTCTCTTCGACGAAGAGGCTCTCCTCGGGCAGCGCGAGGTGCACCCGGGCGGTCTTGACCTCTTCCATGCTGGCGATCGAGCGCGACAGCTCGCCCTCGAGGATGCGCCGCTTGTTCACCTCGATGACGTCTTCGGGCATGCCGAACATCTCGTTCTGGTCGATCAGCTCGTAGCCGATGGTCGACCCCCCGCCGATGCCCGCCGAGGCCAGCGTCATGCGCATCTCGTAGATCTGGTCCGAGGGCACCCGGATGACCGTGCCCCCCGCGGCGACCTCGTAGGGCACGCCCCGGCTCTTGAGCTCTTCGACCAGCCGCCCGCTCTGCTGCTCGTCGAGGCCCGAGTAGAGGGTCGCCATCTCGACCGTATTGGCGAACCACGCGATGAGCACGATGGCGATGATGAGCGCGCCGACGAGGCCGGCGATCGCCATCTTCTGCACGTTGGAGAGCCGGTCGTTGATCTGGCGCAGCCGGTCGGTGACCAGCCCCAGCGTGCTCTTTCTCTGCTCCTCTTCTTCCATGACCCGTCAGTCCGCCTTCAGATGGGCATCCGCATGATTTCCTGATACGCCTCGACCGCCTTGTTGCGCACCTTGGTGGTCAGGCGCAGCGAGACGTCGGCCCGGTCGAGCGCGATCATCATCTCGTGCAGGTTGTGGCTGCGCCCGGTCGCCATGGCGGCCACCGCGGCGTCGGCCTCTTTGTGCAGGGTGTTCACGTCCCGGAGCTGGGCCTCGAGGAAGGTCGAGAACGACTGGCTGACCCCGCTCGGGGCCCGGTCGACGCCGCGCATGGCGCCGCCGTAGGTGGCGGTGCCGATGCGGGCCCCGGGGCGCTCTTCGAGGGCCGCCGAGGCCGGCGCCTTCATCGGGGGCAGGCCGGTGATGTTGATCGGGCCGGGCATGGCTTACTCCGCGATGTCGAGCGCGTTCTGGGCCATCGACTTGATGGCCTTGACCGCGGTGACGTTGGCCTCGTACGCCCGCGAGGCGGTCAGCATGTCGACCATCTCGTTGATCGGGTTGACGTTGGGCATCTCGACGTAGCCGTCCCCGTTGGCGTCGGGGTGCGAGGGGTCGTAGACCAGCCGCCCCTGGCCGACGTCGGCCGAGATCGAGATCACCTCGGCCCCGTGGGTCTTGTCGTGCAGCGCGTCGCCGAAGACTTCTTCGAAGGTCTCGCTGAGCGGCACCGCGCCGACCACCGCCGTGCGCCGCTTGTAGGGCCCGCCCTCGGCGGTGCGGGTGGTCTCGACGTTGGCCAGGTTGCTGCTGGTGAGGTTCATCCGGGTGCGCTGGACCGACAGCCCGGTGGTGGCGATGCGCAGGGCGCTGAAGAAGTCCATCTCACTGCCCCTCGCCGATGGCGTACTTCAAGAGCGCCATCCGCTTGCTGTAGACCTTGGTGGTGGCCCGGTACAGGAGCTGGTTCGAGGCCAGCTTCGACATCTCGTGGTCGAGGTCGACCGAGTTGCCGTCGGCGTCGGGCAGCGCGAAGAAGTCGTACTCGGCCTCGCCCCGGGGCGCGATCTGCGAGGCGCCGGCGTGGGTCGCGTCGGTCACCCGCATCTGCGGCGGGTTGCGCCCGGCGAGGAAGTCGGCGAGCTGCTCGTCGAACTTCAGCTCGACCGGGGTGTAGCCCGGGGTGTCGACGTTGGCCAGGTTCGCGGTGAGCATGTTGCCCCGCTCGAGCCGGAAGTCGAGGGCGTGCTCGAGGGTCATCGAGAGGCGGTCGAACAGCAGCTTCATCGGATCTCCTGGGCGCCGCCGGGTGAGCCGACGGGTCCGCGGACCGGATGAGCGAGATGCGTGCCAGCCTTCGCCGGGCGGGTCGGTCGGGGGGTGATCGGGGCGCCGGGCGGGCCCCGGGCTGCGATCGGCGGCGGTCGTGCGTCGGGGGGTGCGGGCGACCGCCAGCGAACCGCCGGCCGATCGTCATGGTTCTGACGAGCCCCGCGGGCCCTACAGGCCGGCCCGCTCGGTGGCTTTGCCCAGGCTCTGCTGGCGCCAGCGCAGCAGCTCGAGCTCCATGCGGGCCAGCGCGCCGAAGGTGTCGTCGGCGCCCTCCTTGGCGGCCAGATCCCACTGGCGGCGGGCCCCCTCCACGTCGCCCAGCCGCAGCAGGCAGCGGCCGACCATGAACCGGGCTTCGATGCGGTCGGGGTCGTCGGGGTACTCGTCGAGGAAGACGGTCAGCGCGGCCAGCGCCGGGCCCCAGTCCTCGGCGGCGAGGTGGATCTCGGCGATCCGCCAGCGGGCGTCGCGCCGGCCGCGGGCGTGCATCGGCCGCTTCTGCTCGTCGTGCAGCGCGATGCGGCTGGCGAGCACCGTCAGCGCCCGGTCGGGCTCGCCCCGGTCGGCGTACAGCTCGACGAGGGTGTCCATCACGGTGAGCCGCTCGGCGGTGGAGAGCGGGCCGTTGAGCGCGTAGACCAGCATGTCCCGGGCGGTCTCGGTGCGCTCGGACCACCACGCGTCGTGGGCCCGGGCCATCCAGTAGTCGTAGTCGTCGAACCGCTTGGGGTGCCGCGCTTCGAGGTACTCGACGATCTGGGCCAGCCGGAAGCGGTCTTCGCTCTCCCACAGGACCGCGGCCAGCTCTTTGTACAGCCGGGCGGCGGCGTCGGGCTCCTTCTCGGCGGTGGTGCCGCCCAGGCCGTTCTGCATCACCCGGATCGCCTCGGCGTACATCGCCAGCGCCCGCAGCGCCCGCCCGACGTGCAGGTGCACCTCGCCCCGCAGGGTGTGGCCTTCGAACCGCGCCCGCTCGGGGTAGTACATGCGCAGCACCTCGATCGGATCGGCCGCCCGGTCGCGCAGCGTCAGGTACAGCACCCGGTCGAAGAGCAGCGGCGCGTCGTCGAGCAGCCGAGGGGCCTCCCGCCGCCAGTAGCTGCGGGCCACGTCCCACGCCCGGGGGATGCGCCCGTCGTCCAGCGCCTGCTGGATGGTGCGCACGGTCAGCTCTTCGAGCACGTAGTCGGTGCGGCTGTCCCGGGCCAGGTCGCGGATCACCCGCCGCCGCGCCGCGGGCTCGTCGAGCAGCTCGGCGAGGCGCAGGAAGGCCAGGTCCTGCCCTTCGCTGATCTCGAGGCCGGCGGCCAGGTCGCGGAAGGCGCCCCGGGCCCCGATCGGGTCGGTGTAGGACCGGATCTCGACCTGCCGTACCCGGGCGACCCAGTGGGGCGGCGTGTCGGGGAACTGCTCGAGGAAGAGGTCGTAATACCGCCGGGCCTCGTCGACCCGGTTGTAGAGCAGGTAGACCTCGGCCGCTTGGAAGAGCGCCCCGGGCTGCGCCTCCAGCTCGGCGGCCCACCGGGAGCGGGCGAGGTCGAAGAGCCCGGTGGCGACGACGTAGGCTCCCTCTTCGTAGGCCAGCCCGGCCAGCGCCACGATGGCCCGGCCGATGGTGGGCGCATCACCGGGCAGCGCCCGCAGCTTCTCGAGCACGGCCCGGGCCTTCTCCTGGTCGCCGACTTTCATCAGCATCCGGGCCCGCGCGGCGAGCAGGTACGGCTCGGCGGGGGTGCCTTCGTAGGTCCGGCGCCGGTTGTCGAGGTGCAGTTCGGCCCGGTTGAGGTAGTTGAGCGACTCGAACGTCTGCGCCGCGAGCAGCGCGTAGCGCACCCTGGCCAGCGGGTCGCGCACGCCCTGCTCGGCCTTCTCGAGCGCCGCGGTCACCGAGGGCAGGTCGTCGGTCGCCTCGACCGCCATCACCCGCAGCCACGCCTCGGCGATGATCTTCAGCGCCATGCGCCCGGGCACCGCGTCGGGGGCGTCGGTGTCGACCCGGGCGCAGACGTCGATGGCCTCCCGGTAGCGCTCGGCCCGCCACGCGGCGTAGCAGTCGCCGTATTGCTGGGCCGCCTCGGAGCGCGGGGGCACCGGCTGGATGTCGGCCGGGGGGATGACGAAGCCGAGGTCGTCGGTCCGCATCGGGTACGGCCGGAACGGGAGCTGCTCGGTGACCGGGCCCATCAGCACGTCGGGCAGGCCGACCTCGACGACCCACCGGCGGGGCTTCTCGAGGACCGCCTGCTGGAGCCGCAGCCGGGGGCGCTTGAGGTTGAAGGCGACCGTCGCCGCCTCGCCCCGCCCGGGGCGCACGGTCACCCCGGCCAGCGATCCGCCGCGCAGGCCGAACATGAGCTGGGGGAAGGCCTCGGGCACCCGGCTCACCGCGCACTCCACCCGCCGCCCGCGGGTCCGGCAGTCGGCCGAGAAGTCGGCCGGGACCCGCATCTCGATGCGGCGGTAGTCGGCGAGCGGCGCGGTGTCGTCGGTCTGGGCCAGGGCGGGCGCGGTCAGCAGCAGGGCCCCCAACGCGCTCGAGCATCCCAGCGCGACGCGCAGCGCAGCGGGCCGGCGGGCGGGCGTCGTGGCCCTCACGGGGGGTTGAGCATGTCGCGCTTCTTGAGCTTCTCGACCAGCGTCGTGCGGTTCATCTGGAGGAGCGCGGCGGCCTGGTTCTTGTTCCACCCGGTGCGCAGCAGGGCCTGGCGGATGAGCCGCTCTTCGATGTCGCTGAGGAGCTGCTTGAGGTCGAGCCCCTCGTCGGGCAGGTTCAGCGGCAGGTCGTCCCCCGCCCCCCGGTTGTCGAGGATCTTGCGGGGCAGGTCTTCGAGCTCGACGAGCTCGCCGTCGCAGAACACGGTCAGCCGCTCGACGATGTTCTCCAGCTCACGCACGTTGCCCGGCCAGCGGTAGGCGGTCAGCCGGGCCAGCGCGTCGTCGGTGAAGCCGGTGACCGAGCGGCCCCGGGTGTCGGCGAGGCGCGCGTTGAAGAAGTCGATGAGCCGGGGCACGTCGCTGCGCCGGTCGCGCAGGGCGGGCAGGTGCACCTCGACGACATTGAGCCGATAGTAGAGGTCCTCGCGAAAGCGCCCCTCGGCGACCTCCTGCTCCAGATCCTTGTTGGTCGCCGCGACCACCCGCACGTCGACGTCGAGCGTGCGGGTGCCGCCGACCGGCTCGAACGAGCGCTCTTGCAGCACCCGCAGCAGCTTCACCTGCAAGGGCAGGCTCAGCTCGCCGATCTCGTCGAGGAAGATCGTGCCCCCGTCGGCCATCTCGAAGCGGCCCGAGCGGTTGGTGGTGGCCCCGGTGAAGGCGCCCTTCACGTGGCCGAACAGCTCGCTCTCGAGCAGGTTGGCCGGGATCGCGCCGCAGTTGATGGGCACCATCGGCTGGCCCCGCCGGGGGCTCATCTCGTGGATCGCCCGCGCGATCAGCTCTTTGCCGGTGCCGCTCTCCCCCAGCACCAGGACCGAGCTCTCGGACGGGGCCACCTTGCCGACGATGCGCAGGATGCGCCGCATCGCGGGGTCCTCGCCCACCATGGGCCTCGACAGGGCCACTTCGCTCACGTCATGCTCCCCCCCGAATCGCCCCGGGGCGACCCGTCTCGGGGGATTGTCCGGGTGATGCGGGTGGCTGTCAATTCTCTGTCGGTCATCGGTCACCGGTCGTCGACTTCGAAACGCTCGCCGCGAGGGATCATGCGCTTCGCCAAGTACCAGGGCCTGGGCAACGACTTCGTGATCGTCACCGCCGAGGCCGCCAGCGCGCTCGATGGGGACACGGTGCGCCGGATCTGCGACCGCCGGTTCGGCGTCGGCGCCGACGGGGTCCTCGTCGTCGGGCCGGGTGACGCCGCGCCGTGGCGGATGACGGTGCACAACGCCGACGGCAGCATACCCGAGATGTGCGGCAATGGCCTGCGTTGCGTCGTGCGCTACCTGCGCGATCACGATCCGACGCTGCCCTCCGCCTTCGCCGTCGAGACGGGCGCCGGCCCGCTGCCGGTGCGCGACGCCTCCAAGGGGGTGACGGTGCAGATGGGTTCGATCAGCGACCTGGGGGCGCGCACGATCCGGGTCGGCGAGCGGCTCTGTACGGGACGCGCGCTCGACCTGGGCAACCCGCACTTCGTGATGTTCGGCCGGTGGAGCGACGCCGATGTGCACCGGCTGGGGCCGGCGCTCTCGGTCCACCCCGACTTCGAGGCGGGGGCCAACGTCTCGTTCGCCGAGGTCGAGGGCGACGGCCGGATCGCCCTGCGGGTGTGGGAGCGGGGGGCCGGGCTCACGCTGGCCTGCGGCACCGGGGCCTGCGCGACCGCGGCCGCGGCGTGGATCGAAGGCCGGGCGGAGGTCGGCCCGGTGCGGGTGACGCTGCCCGGGGGCGCGCTGCGGATCGACGGTGAGCCATCGGCCATCGAGATGACCGGCGACGCGCAGGCGGTGTTCGAGGGGGTGTGGCGCCGCTGAGTGGGCGGCAGCGGCGAGGTAGGCGCCGCCGAGCAGGCGGGGGGCCGGTCAGATGGAGCGCTTGACCGACTTCTTGATGATCACCAGGCCGCCGTTGGGCCCGGGCACGCCGCCCCGGATGAGGACCAGCCCGCCCTCTTCGAACCCGGCGAGCCGCACGTTCTGCACGGTGACCCGCTTGTTGCCGTGCTGACCGGGCATGCCCCGGTTCTTGAAGACGCGCGCCGGCGAGGTGTTCGAGCCGATCGAGCCACCGTGCCGGAAGTACTCGTGCACCCCGTGGCTGGCCTTGGTGCCCCGGAAGTTGTGGCGCTTCATGACGCCGGTGAAGCCCCGCCCCTTGCTGGTGCCTACCACGTCGACCTTCTCGCCGACGAAGAAGACGTCGCTGGCGTTGACGTCGGCCCCGACGTCGAGGGCGTCGAGCTGCTCGGGGGTCACCCGGAACTCGCGCAGGTGCCGCTTGACGAACTGCTTGCCGTCGCGATCTTCGACCAGGTTCTGCTTGGCGAAGAAGCCCAGCTCGGGCTTGGTGACCCGCTTGACCCGCTTGTCGCCGAAGCCGAGCACCAGCGCGGTGTAGCCGTTGCGCTCTTCGGTGCGCTTGTCGACGACCACGTTGCCCGCGGTCGAGATGACGGTGACCGGGGTCTGGGTCCCGTCTTCGTTGAAGATGGCGGTCATGCCGATCTTGCGGCCGAGAATGCCCTGCATGGTGAACCTCCCTCGTCGGTGGGTTGCTGTTCGCCCCGGTGGATGTATGAGCGGCCCCGCGACACGCGTCGGCGAGGCATCATCCGGCGGCGGCGCGGACTATGTCCGACAGCCCGGCCCGAGTCAAGCACGAGGCGGTGAAAAGCCGCGGCGCGCCCGCGGTCGGGCGCCGACGGGTGGCGTCCCCCGGGGTGTCGGCGGGCCTTCGAAATACGAGAGCCCGGGGCGGGCCCGGGCTCTCTGGCGCCTCATAGAGGCGGCTCCTCGGCGAGGCTCAGAGCGCGAAGGGCATCACGATCCGCATCGGATCCCCACTGAACTGGGGGAAACGGAACGACCGGACCTTGCGCTCGATGCACGAGCCGACCGGCGTGCCCCGCTGGGCGCCGCTCTTCACCTTGGCCGAGGTCACCCGCCCGGCGCGGCCGATCACCATCTCGACCGGCACGGTGCCCGACGCGTCGGTGCCGTCCTTGCAGGTCGTGATCGAGCGCGCGTTGCGCTTGACCACGGTCAGGATCTGGCGCTTGGTCAGCTTCTCGGGCAGCAGCGGATCACCGGACGGCGCAGGCGTGGGCGACGCGGCCGGCGAGGCGGCGCGGCTCTTCGAGCCCCCACCCGAGCCGTCGAGCGCGCCGAGCAGATCGTCCACCTCGGAGGTCGACTCCTCCTTCTGGCGGGCCGGCTTGCGGGGGGCGGGCTGGCGGGCGGCCGGCTTGGGGGCCGCAGCCGGCTTGGGGGTCGCGCGGCGGTTGGCGCGCCGGCGGGTGGCCCGGCGGCTCGGCTTCGGCTTCGCGGCCGCGACCTCTTCCCCGTCGTCCCCGTCTTCGGCTTCGTCGCCGTCCTCGCCGTCTTCCGCCTCGGCCTTGGCCTCCGCTTCGGCGGCGGCCTTCTCGGCGGCGGCCTTCTCGGCAGCGGCCTTCTCGGCGGCGGCCTTCTCGGCTTCGCTCGGGCCGCCGACGCTCAGCTTGGTCGGCGTGTTGCTCGCGACGGCGGGCTCGTCCTTCTCGTCGTCGTCCTGCATCATGAACCAAGCCGCCGCGCCCCCGCCGCCGAGCAGCAGCAGGATGATGACCACCAGGGCCACGAGGAGGCCGGTGTTGCTGCTCGAACTCGGCGCGACCAGCGGCTGGACCGGGGCCGCCGCGGTCAGGGGCGCCGGGGCCATGCCCGCGCCGCCGCCGAACGGATCGTCACCGCCGCCGCCGGGGCTCTCGAGGCTGCTCAGCGCCGAGATGTCGATGAGGCCCGACGCCTCGCTGCCCCCGGTGTTGCTGACCTTCTTCGACCGCTTGCTCGACTCGGCCTCGGCCGCGAGGCTGTCGAGGCTGAACAGCACCGAGTTCTCGTTGCGCTGGTTGCGGAGCTGGGCCGCGGTCGAGATCCGGGGGTCGACCGGCTCGTCGGCGGGGAACATGCCCCCGCTGCTGGCGGGCGCCGCCGCGGCGGGCGGGTCGGCCACGTTGTTCGAGGCGATGACGTCGTCGTCCTCGTTGGGGAACATGCCCGCCGGCGCCTGATGGGTCGGGTCGGCGTCCACCGCCGCCGGGGCCGCCGCAGCCGCAGCCGCGGCCGCCGGGGCCGCTGCTGCCGCAGGCGCCGCCGGCTCGGGGGCCGCCGCCGGGGCGAGGTGGGCGAACTGAGGCACCGAGCCGAGCCGGGACCAGTCGGTCATGCCCTCGGCCCAGATGAAGCTCTCGGCGTCGATGTCGCCGTTGTGCAGGTAGCCCTCCACCTGCGCCGCGGTGAGCGGGCCGACGTTCTCCCGGTTGATGACGACGTGCCAGACGGCGTCGGGGTCACCGGCGGGGGCCGGCGCGGCCGCAGCAGCCGCCGCGTCGGAGGCCGCCGCCGCTGCGGGCGCCGCCTCCTGTGCCGGCGCTTGCGCCTCGGCGCTCTGCTGGCCGCCGCGCACGACGATCACATGCGAACATTTCTTGCAGCGGATCTTGAAGGTCTTGTTGCGGACCTTGTCGTCGCTGATCTGGTACTTGGCGCTGCAATTGTCGCAGACGATCTTCATCGGAAGCGCTCTCCCAGCAGGCAGAAGGCCCCGCGGATGGCGGTTGCCCGAGCGATTATAGGGTCAGGCTCTGCGGACCCGCAAGAACCGGGGCGGGCTCCCTCCCCCCAGCGATTCGAGCGGCAGACTGTGCGTGCGCGGGCCCCCGGAGCCCTTGTTCTGGGCGATCGGGAGCCGCAGCGCAAGTTCTACGACGATGTGCCCGGTGGATGTCCGGGCCGACGAGAAGAGCGGGGGCAGATCCACCGACGAGCAGGCGCCGCAGAACCCGGCCCGTCGCTCGGGCGCCCTGTCCCCGGGGAGACCCGGGGCGCACGGCAGGCAGCGGCTGCATGGGGCAGCCCCGGCGCGGCGCGCGGCGCGCATGATCGGGGTCGTGCGGCGGGGGAGCGAGCGCCCGCCGACGGGCGCTGCGGGCGCTCGACGCTGCGGGGGCTCGGCGCTGCGTGTGCTCAGCGCAGCGTGGCGTCCTTGGCGGTCGCCTTGAGCTTGGGCAGGAAGTCCTTCTTCAGCTTGAGCAGCCGCTCGAACTTCACCTTCTGGCGGGCGTCGGTGTAGAGCACCTGGGGCTTCTTGTACTGGCCGTCGATGAGCAGGTCGTCGAAGTTGTAGAACTTCGTCTTCACGTCATCCCCCCCGCCGCCGCCCTCTGCCTGGGCGAAGCCCGTGGCGGGCAGGGCGAGCAACGACAGCACGATCGCGCAACGCATGAGGGTCTTCATCGGGGGCCTCCTCGGGGCGGACACTCCGCCCGGGCTCAGGTCTCGTCGGTCTCGTCGTCGGAGCCGGCCGGGGCCGTCTCGTCATCGGCGCCCTCGGGGGCCGCGCGGCCAGCCCCGGCCTCGTCGGCCGCGCCGTCTTCCGCCGCAGGCGTCTCCGGCTCGCCCGCTTCGGGCGCGCCGTCCGCGGGCGCCTCGCCGCCCTCGGGCGCCGCCTCACTCTCTCCGGGGTCAGCGCCCTCGGGGGCCGCTTCGCCATCGGCGGGGGCCGCTTCGCCACCCTCGGGGGTCGCCGCGCCGCCCTCAGGGGTCGCCGCGCCGCCCTCGGGGGCCGCCTCGCCGTCCACCGGGTCGCCGACGGTCTTGGTCTCCATGGTGTCGGCCTGCTGGAGGAACTGGATCGTGGCGTTCAGCGGATGCTCGGGCGGCAGCTTGGCCACATCCCGATAGCGGATGTAGTAGCCCAGGGCGGTCTTGGTGTCGCCGAGCTGCTCCTCGTAGATCTTGCCGACCCGCAGCAGCGCCTCGCCGTTGTCCGCCTTGATCTCCAGGCTGGCCTCGTAGAGCTTCGCCGCGTTCTCGTACTCCCCGATGCCGTAGAGCGCGTTGGCCTCGCCGATCATCGCGCGGTAGTTCTCGGGGAAGCGCTCGCGCACCGCCTTGAACTGCTCGAGGGCCTCATCGTAGTCGAGGTAGTCGAGGTAGATCGACGCGAGGTTGAGCCGGGCTTCGTCGATGGTCGGGTCGAGTTCGATCGCCTTCTGGAAGGCGAGGACCGCCGCCGGCACGAGGTCCATCTCGAAGAACGTCAGCCCGAGATTGTTGCGGGCCCGGGCGTTCTTGTCGTCGTAGCCCAGCGCCTTGTTGAACATCAGCAGCGCGAGCGGCAGCTTCTTCTGCTCGAGGTACAAGAGCCCCAGGTTGACGATCGCCGGCACGTTCTTCGGCTGGACGGCGAGCACCTCTTTGACGTAGCGCAGCGAGGTGTCCTTGTCGCCCTTGGCCAGATAGGCCGCGGCGAGGTTGTTGCGCGCCTGGAGGTCTTCGGGGTGCTTGCGCAGCACCGACTCGAACTCGACGATGGCCTGATCGGGCTGGCCGCTGAGCAGCAGCACCCGGCCCAGGGCCAGGGTCACCCCCCGGTCGGTCACGTTCTGCTCGATGAGCTGCCGATAGGCGGCGACCGCCTTCTCGTACCGCCCGAGCCGCTCGTTGCTGTAGGCCAGGTTCAGCCACGCCACGACATAGGTCGGGTGGGCCTCGGTGGCCTTCTCGAACGAGGCCACCGCCTCGGTGTAGGCCGGCGGTTCGGACTCGAGCGCCTTCACCCCGGCGACGAACGCCTCGTGGGCCGGCTTGGGGATGCCGTCGATCAGGACCGGCTTGGGCGGCTCCTTGACGACCGGCTTGGGCTTGGGCTTGGGCGTGCCGCCGCAGCCGACGACCAGCGCGGCGGCGGCCCCGAAGGCCGCCAGACGAGCGATGAGTGAGCGGGCCATCACTTGTTCTCCTTGGCGGCGTCGGCCGGCTTCGCCTCGGCCGGCGCCGCCGGCTTCTCACCGGCGGCCGGGGCGGCGGGCGCCCCCTCGGCGGCCGGTGTGGCGCCCCCCGCGGCGGGCGCGGCGCCCTCGGCACCGGGCTGACCCGGCGCGGCGGGCGCGGCCGGAGCCGGCTTGGGCGGCACCATCTGCTCGAGCTTGCCGGTGGGATCGGCGATGAAGGTCGTCGAGAACGTCGCCGCCACCGGCTGGTCGGTGTCGTTGGTCGCGTCGTCGAGCACCGGGAACGACTCCGGGCTCAGCTTGACGAGCAGCGTCGCCGCCTTGCGCGACCACTCGTTGTAGACGTGGTGCTTGTGGGCCAGCTCCAGCGCCCGGCGGGTCGCCTCGATGGCCTTCTCCTGCAGCGGCGCGGCCTGATCGTCCAGCTCGGCGCGGTAGATGAACTCCTCGTCCTCGGTCAGCCCCTCGGGGATGGGCAGGTCGAAGAGGCTCTGGGCGTAGAGCTGGTAGCTCTCGCCGATGCGGTACAGCGCGCCGGCGCTGACGTTGTACGACTTGAACTCGAGCACCTCGAAGAACAGCTTCTCCGACTTGCCGAGCAGCTCCGCCTTCTTCACCAGCCCCTTGCGCAGCTTCGAGATCGGGAACTCGAGCTTGATGGCCTCGAACTCGTCGTAGACGACCTCGGCCTGAAGGAAGCGCACCCGCGCCGCCGCCTGGCGGACCGCCGGCTTCTGCTGCGCCTCTTCGGGCAGCTTCTTGTAGACCTTGTTCGCCTTGTCCAGCTCGCTGCTGGCGTTGCGCGCCGAGCGCCGCTCACCGAGCTGCTGATGGAGCTCGGCCTTCTTGAGGTGCACGTCGACGAGGGTGTCGGCGTGGGTCTTGCCGTACTTCTTGATGTAGCGGTCGTAGGTCTTGAGCGCGTCCTTGAGGTCGCCCTGCTTCACGTGGAAGTCGGCGATCTGCAGCATCAGCCCGCGGCTGTCGTCGTTCTCGGGGAACTTCTTGATGAAGGTCTCGAAGATGTCGATGGCCTTGTCGTACTGCTCGAGCGCGGCGCGGATGGCCCCGGCGTTGTACAGCGAGTCGGCCACCTGGGGCACCTCGGGGAACGAGGCCATCTTCTCGAAGTAGGTCGCCGCGGTCTCGAAGTTGGTCTGGCTCTCGTAGAGCGCGCCGAGCACGAAGTGGGCCTCGGTGGCCTGCGACGACTTCGGATAGCGCTTGATGATGCTCTCGTAGAGGTCGATCGCGCCCTCGGTCTTCTCGAGCTCCTCGGTGGTCGCCGCGGCGTTGAACAGGGCGATGGCCGCCTTGTCCTGCTGCTTCTTCTCCCGACCGAACTCCTTGACGAAGCGCAGCCACTGCTCGACGGCGGCCTGCTTCTTCTCCCGGGCGAGGGCCTCGTCGCCGTCCTTGGCCGCCTTGGTGCCGGCGTCCTTCAGCTCGGTGGCGTAGTTGTTGATCGAGACCGCGATGACGTCCTGGAGCTGCTTCTTCTTGAGCACCTTGTAGTTCCGGCGGTCGAGCATGTAGCGCGCCCAGCGCTCCATCTGGTCCCACCGACGCAGGCGGTAGTTCGAGTCGAAGAGCGTCGCCGCCGCGAAGCCGGCGAACTCGTGCTTCGGGTGGTGCTCCATGATGACTTCGAGCCGCTTGACGCCCTCGGCGTAGTGCCCCTTCTTGATGAAGATCTCCGCCGAGCGGAACGAGACCGACGGCACGTCCTCGTGCTTGGGGTAGAGGTCGAGGAACGCGGTGCACGCCTCGAGGAACTCCTTCTCGACCGGGTGGATGTCTTCCTTGGGCTTGGGCTTGAACTCGTCGTCCTTGTCGCGCTTGGTGTACTCGACCTTGGGCTTGGCGGCCTTGCCCTTCTTGCCCTTCTTGCCCCGGTCGGGCCGCTCGATCAGCCCCGCGTCGGCCATCTTCTCCTCCTTGGAGAGGATGACCGCGTAGGCCGACTCCTGGCTGTACTTGCCCTTCGGGTCGAGCGCGACGACCGCCTTGTAGTGCTCGGCGGCCTTGTCCCACTCCTTCGTCTGGAAGAAGTAGATCTCGGCGAGATAGAACTCCTTCTCGTAGATGTCCTTCGCCTCGGGGAACCAGTCGATGTACCGCTCGTAGTAGGTCGCCGCCTTCTTGTAGTAGCGGTCGGCCCGCTCCTGGTCCTTGAGCTTCTCGACCTCCTGGGCCTTGGTGTGGAAGGTCCCGATCAGCCAGTCGGTCTGCTCCTCGCGGTACTGCGTGGCCCGGATGCGGGGCTCTTCCTTCTCTTTGTTGACCGTGAACCACGAGCCCTTGGGGTCGAGGTCGGTGAGGAACCGGTTGATGACCTGCTCGGTCTTCTCGATGTCCTCCTGCTTCTTCCAGGCGGCGGTGATGTACTCGGCGTACTCCGGCACCTTGGGGCCCTGCTTGTTGGCGGTGATCAGGTACTCGTAGACCGCGATCTCGTTGTCGGTCTTGTCCTGCTTGTTGTAGATGCGGGCCACCGACTCGAGCTGCCGGGTGGCCAGATCGTCACCGCCGACCTCGCGGAAGTAGTCCCGGGCCCGCTTCCAGCCGTCGTCCACCTCGGCGTAGGCCAGGGTGAGGGCCGAGAAGGCCTGATTGGTGAAGTAGACCTTGCGCTTGTCCTGGCCCTTCGAGAGCTCGACGACGCTCTTGAACGACTTGATGGAGTCCTCGTACTCGCGCAGGTTGTAGTACACGTAGCCCAGCTTGTAGAGCGCGTACGGGTACTGGGTGCTCTTCTTGTCTTCGAGCACCTTGAGGTAGTTGGTCTTCGCCGCGAAGAGCAGGTCGTTGTCGAAGTAGTACTCGGCCACGGCCAGATACGCCTGGGTGACGAACTGGCTCTTGGGGTACTCCTTCGTCAGGCGCAGCATGTACGAAGCGCCTTCCTTCTTCTTGCCCGCCGTCGTCAGCCCCCGGCCGAGGTAGAACATCACCTCGTCGATGCGCTTGTAGTTGGGGAACTCCTTGAGCAGCGCCTTGTACTCGACGAGCGCCTTGCTGTAATCGGCGGCCGGCTCCTCGGGCTTCTGCTTGAGCGTGCCCTCGAGGTAGCTCTCGTACTGCTTGTCGTACTTCTTGCGCTCGAGGAAGTAGCGGTACTTGGCCTCGTCCCACTCCTTCTCGGCGATGCGGAAGAGCAGGTCGGCCTTGTTCTTGTAGAGCGGGTTCTCGCGCAGGATCTTGCGCATCTGCTCGATCTGACGCTGCCGCACCTTGGAGAGCCGGGCCTCCTTCTCGGCGACGAGCTGGTCCAGCTCGCTGTCTTCGAGTGAAGGCTGGGCGTCCTCACCCGAGTCGGGCTTGACGACGTTCTCCGCGGCGGCCTCACCGGTCGCGAGGCCATCCTGCTTGGTGTCGCGCTTCTGGGCGATCGCGGGCGACGCGAAGAGCGCCACCGCGACGGTCAAGGCGGGCAGGGTCCGATTCATCGCTTGCACACGTCCTTGAGGTCACTGCGATAGTTGTTGATCTCATCGGACCAGTACTCGCCCTCGAAGGGCCAGGTGACGTACTTGTCGCCGACGAGCACCGTCGCGGTGGCCTGCGCCTCCGCTTCGGCCTCTTCTTCGCTGGGGCCTCGGTAGGTCTCTTCGATCTGCTTCTCGATCTCGATCGCCTCGATCTCGTCGATCTCGATGCGGACCTCGGTGACCTGGATCTCGAGTTCGTCCAGCTCGTCGCTGAGCTGCTGGAGGAGCTGGTTGATCTTGATGCCGAGGGCGATGATGCCCTCCTGCTTGCGGCTGGTCACCGTCTCGAGCAACTGCACGGCCAGCTCTTCGCCGAGCCCGTCCCGCTGGTCATTGATGCGGGCCACCTCGCGCCGGTACTGGGTGACGGTGGTGTAGAGGTCGTAGAACTCGGCGTTGGAGATGACCGCCATGCGCAGCAGGTGCGGCAGCTCGACGCCGGGCTGGGTCTGGTCGAGCACGAACGCGTTGTACAGGGCCTCGGGCGAGGCGTGCTCGGTGATGAACCGGGTCAGCGGCTGCTTGAGCGCGAGGTAGCGGTCCTCGATGCGCTTGAGCGAGTCGTGGGCATACTCGAAGTGACAGTTGTTCATGAACACCGTCGCCTCGAGCAGGTAGATGTCCGGCAGGAAGTAGTTCTTCCAGTCGGGCCCGTCGAGGGTGTGGAAGATGCCGGTCCCCCGGGCGGTGTCGCCCTTGAGGAAGTACGACCAGCCCGACTCGTGCAGCGCGTTGACGTAGCTCGTCGAGTCGTAGGGCACCTTGCGGTAGTAGAAGATCGCCACGTCGAACAGGCCGACGGTGTAGGCGATCCGGGCCAGCGCGAGGTAGCCGAGGTGGGCGATGCGCTGCTGGTCCTCCTGCAGCGCCGCGCCGACCGCCTGCTCGAAGTTCTGCGAGGCGCCGATGAGCCGCCGGGCCCACTCGTCGCTCTCCTCGTCCTCCCCCGCCTCCTGGACCCCGACGAGCCCCAGCAGGTACTGGGCGTCGGCGTAGTCCGGCCCGCCGGGCGAGACCTCGCCCAGGTAGGTCCGGGCCTCGTCGTAGCGGTTGTAGTCGAAGAAGAACTTGCCCAGGAAGTAGTTGTAGCTGTCCTGGAATTCGCGGCTCTTGTCGCCCACGAAGTAGTTGGTCATCGCCTCGAGGGTCACCGGGTTGTAGGCGATGACCCGCGCCGAGCGGCGCAGCCCGCGGAAGGCCGGTTCGAACACGTCGCTCTCGGGGCCGGCCGCGAGCAGCGCCTGATAGCGCTCGGCGGCGTTGGCGTAGAGCTTGAGGTTGTACAGCGCGTCGGCGAGCCCGAGCTGGGCCTCGTGGGTGCTGGCCTTGCCCTCCTCGGCCTGGGCGAGGAAGGTGCCGAACTCCCTGGCGGCGGTGGCGTAGCGCCCGTCCTCCAGGGCGTTGCGGGCCTGATCGAGCGCCCGGGCGACCCGGCGACGCTCCTCGGCGGCCATGCGCTCCCGCTCCCGGGCGGCGGCCTTGCGCGCCGCCTCGCGGATCCGGGCGTCCTCCTCGATGCGGCGGCGCTCGGCCTCCTCCATCTCGCGCAGGCGCTCGAGCTCGTCGGGCCCACCCTCACCGACCGGCGGCGGCGCGGGCTCGGGGGCCGGCTCCGGTGCCGGCTCGGGGGCCGGGGCGGGCGCGCCGCTGGCGGTCATCGCGTCGATGACCTCCTTGGGCACGCCAGCGGCCTCGAGGGCTTTGACGTCGTCGACCGAGAGGTTGAAGGTCGAGCCGGTGCTCTGGATCGTCTGGATGATCACCTGGGCCGGCAGGCCCGACTGGTGCATCTGGATGACGTTGTCCTTGGTGATCGCCCAGGCGGCGGTGGCCAGCGGCCCGCAGAGGAGCGCGCCGACCAGGGCTCCCCGGAGGAGCCACCGACCCGACCGGCGCGGTCGGCGCGGTCCGGGTCGGCTCTGTGTGCTGCGTCGCTTCATCGTGGCCATCCTCAGAGGGTGATGCCGAGACCGAGGGACAGTTCGGCCGGGATCGAGACCCCGCCCTGGAACTTCTGGAAGAAGTACTGCCGATACTCGGTGCGGATGTTCACCGTGTCGTTGATGAACCACCGGAAGCCCAGGATCGCATTCCCGCTGAGCTTGTTCTTGGCGTTGCCGTTGGGGTTCTCGGCGGGGAACTCGGTGGTGTTGAACAGCCCGAAGCCGAGCCCGATGTAGGTCTCGAAGTGGGTCAGCTTGTAGCCGAGCAGGCTGAGCTTGCCGTACAGCGGGGCCCAGAGGATGTTCGCGTTGTAGAACATCGAGATCTTCTCCTGGATGTCGGCCCGCTTGAGGCCGATGCCCTCGCCCTCCAGGAAGGTCGCGAGCTGCGTCTCCTGCTGGAGCGCGTAGGCGTAGGACGCCTCGACGGCGAACGCCTCGGAGAAGTGGTAGGCGATGCGCATGCCGACCGGGTAGTAGACGATGAACTCGTCGTTGGGGATGATCGACGCGAAGGGCATCAGCTCGAAGCGGCCGTCCTTCTCGACGAGCCGCTTCTGCACGACCTTGATCTCGCGCCGGTTGCCCCAGAAGAGGGCCATGTCCTGCTCGAGCGCCCGCTCGGCCTTGGACGCGGTGGCGTCGCTGACCTCGGTGGGGGCGGCGGCCTCCTCGCCGGCCTCGGTGGGAGCCGCCTCCTCACCGGTCTCTTCCGGAGCATCCTGGGCCCAGGTCGGTCCGCTCACGACGACCATCGCGACGACCGCCGCGACCCGCAACAGCACCTTGTTCATCGGGTTCATGCTCCGCTTGCTCATTCTTTGGAGAACCAGACTCGAGTGTCGGTGAACTCGTCGCTCGACTCCCGCGCCCGCTGAAGGGGGGTCGCCAGCGAGCGCCCCGCGAGGGTGACCTCGACCTGCGTGGAGAGCAGCCACCCGCCGGGTTCGAACTCGGCGTTGGACAGGGTGCTCTCGGCCGCCAGCCGCCAGACACCGACGATGCGGTTGCTCACCGCGGGCTGGAGGTTGTTGTTGGTGGTGAACTCGTCGGCGTTGGGCAGGAAGATGTACTCCCCGCCGGTGCGGCAGGCGAGCTCGGCCAGCTTGGCGTTGCGCCCGCGCTGCTCGGCGGGGATGTCGGGGTGGTCGGCCCGCTGGAGGTGGATCACGATGACCGGGATCGCCCCCGCCGCCCGGTCGGCGTAGCCGGCGACGGCCTCTTCGAACTGTCCGCCGGCGTCGCTCGGATCGCCGGCTTCGACGCCGTCGGTGAACAGGACCACCACCGGGTTCATGTTCCCGTTGGGCTCGATCACCCGGTTGCGGGTGTCGTTGAGCGCCCGGGTCAGCGGGGTCGTGCCCCGCTGGTCGAACTGCAGTTCGTTGAGCCCCTCGAGGATGACCGACTTGTTGCGGATGGGGGTCGAGAGGTCGGGGGTGATGTTGGCCAGCCCCTCTTTGAACGACACCAGCGACAGCAGGTAGTCGTCGGGCAGCGTGCTGACGAGCTGCTGGAAGAACGAGATGCGCTGCTCGTTGGGGTCGGAGGCCTTGCCCGGGTCGTAGTCCCCGGTGAAGGGGTCGATGCCGGCGAGGCTGCCCGAGTGGTCGAGCATCATCACCACCAGCCGCGGGTCGCGGCGGCGGTCCTCACCCCCGGAGTAGGCGAACTCGAGCCCGATGGGGTTGAGGTCGACCCCCCGGGGCATGGCGTCGGGGCCGAGCGCGACCGCCGCCTGGGCGAAGCCCGAGCCGGCGTCGTTCGGCGCGAGGCTGAACCGGAAGTCGTCGAATTCGAGCAGCTCGCCCACCGGCGCGAACTCGCCGTTGAGGCGGGTGTCGGGCAGCAGGGCCCGGGTGCCGTCGAGCAGCATCACCGAGAAGTCGATCTGGCCGAGGTCGTCCTGTGCCTTGCAGGCCCCGGGCACGATCACCTTGGTGAACGAAGTGCGGGTGGGGTCGAGGCCGACGGTCGAGTCGCAGCCCGACGAGAACATCAGCGTCGCGACGCCGAGGCCGCTCAGCACCAGATTGCGTCTGCGCATGCAGGATCCTCTCATCCGTGTGGATCAGCCCGCCGACGGGGCGAGCCGACGCGCGAACGCGCCTTGCTAGCACGCCCCCCCAGGAGTGTCAACGTGGCCCGGCGGGCCTCGAAAGGGGCGATTTTGCGCCCGTTCGCAGCATTTGACACTGCCGATGGGGCACGCCTAATGTTTCCGCAGCGCGTAGAGCGGGATTAAAGCGACTGGCCCCCTGTGCGCCCGAGTGAAAAAAATTGCACTGTGTCGATCAGGGGGGCTTTCGATTCCCTGATACAGACACCGCAGCCCCGCAATCGGGGTATCTACCACGTCCGCAGGCGCGATCCGCACCGGGGGATATCGATGAGGCAGAGTGCTGTCATGAAAACCCGTACGCTCGGGGTGAACCTGGTGCTCGCCCTCGCCGCGTGCACCATGGGTCTGGGCTGCGACGACGGCCCGGGCACCATCTCCACCGGGCAGCTCCAGCTCACCCCCGACAGCTTCCGCTTCGGCAAGCTGGCCATCGGCGCCGACGCCGATCGGGTGGTGCAGCTCGAGAACGTGGGCTCGGGCGTGATCATCATCGCCAACATCCGCTTCGAGGTCGACAACGGCGACCAGGAGTTCGAGCTCTACTACAAGACGACGCCCGAGGAGTCGGAGACCGTCGGCATCAACCGCCAGGGGGTGGACGACTTCCGCTACCCCATCCGCATCAACGCCGGCGACTCGTTCTATCTGGTCCTCAACTACCGCGCCGCGCGCGAGGTCCCGGTGGGCGGCACGGTCATCCTCGAGACCAACCTGCCCGACACCCCCGAGGTCGAGATCCCGGTGGTGCTGTCCGAGGGCGCGCCCGAGATCAACGTCGCGCCTCTGATCCACGACTTCGAGCGGGTGCCGGCCGGCGAGGTGGGCGAGACCACGATCCGGGTCAGCAACGTGGGCCAGCTCGACCTCGAGGTCAGCCGGGTGCTGCTCAACGGCTCGCAGGACTTCAAGCCGCTCATCGACGTGGACGGCGACATGCGCGACCCCCGTCAGGTCTCCCAGCCGCTGCGGGTGCTCGGCCCGAGCGAGACGCTCGAGATCGACGTGCGCTACACCCCCCAGGTCGAGGGGCCGGACACCGCCGAGCTGACCATCTTCAGCAACGATCCCAACCAGGGCGAGGTCTCGGTGAGCCTGCGGGCCAACGGGGCCACGCCGTGCCTCCAGGTCAACCCGCCGGCCCTCGAGTTCCAGACCAGCCTCGTCAACCGCACCGACTCCCGCCCGATGTCGCTCGAGAGCTGCGGCGGGGCGCCGATCGAGATCAGCCGGATCTATCTGGCCGAGGGGTCCGACCCGGCCTACGAGCTCGTCGGCGACAGCCTGCCGATGCTGCCGGCGCTGATGCCGGAGTACAGCGAGGGCGACCGGCTCGCCGGCCTGCCCCCGCCCAGCCGCTCGATCGAGGTGGCCTTCACCCCCCGCGAGGAGCGCATCCACAACGGCACCCTGATCATCGAGAGCAGCGATCCGGTGCACCCGGTGCTCGAGGTGCCCCTGCTCGGCCGGGGCGTGACCAACGCCTGCCCCCAGGCCCGGGCGGTGGAGGACGAGTTCTACGTGGTGCCGCTCGACGTGGTGGTGCTCGACGGCACCCCGTCCATCGACCAGGACGCCGAGGACAACCGGCCGGTGAGCTACGAGTGGGTCATCACCAGCCGCCCCGACGGGTCGGTCTCCCAGCCGCACGAGTCGTTCTACGATCCCGGTCAGCCGGCCAACGGCGGCCTCGACGACGATCTGATGACCCCCACGTCGGTCTTCTTCGTCGACCTCGCCGGCACCTACACCGCCGAGCTGCGGGTGCGCGACAACCTGGGGCTGGACTCGATCGCCTGCGAGAACCCGGCGGTGGTGACCATCGTCGCCAAGCCCGAGGAGGCCATCCACGTGCAGCTCGTCTGGCGCACCCCGGGTGATCCCGACGAGACCGAGGGCGGCGGCACCGACCTCGACCTGCACCTGCTGCACCCCAACGCCGAGAACTGGTTCTCCCGGCCGTACGACTGTCACTACGCCGAGCCGGTGCCCGACTGGGGGCAGATCGAGAACAGCGTCGATGATCCGAGCCTGGACATCGACGACATCAATGGGGCGGGTCCGGAGAACATCAACCTGGACAACCCGGAGAACACCGACAACCTGGGGGCGCCCTATCTGGTCGGCGTGCACTACTACAACAGCCGCGACCGGGTGACCGGCCAGGACTACGGCCCGAGCTGGGCCACGGTCCGCATCTTCATCGAGGGTGAGCTGGCCTGGGATTACACCGATGGCGAGAACCCCGGCGAGCGTGAGATGGAGGCCGAGGATCACTTCTGGGACGTGGCCCAGATCTCGTGGGGCGTGACCGGCGAGGTCGTGACCCGCGACCGGTACTACAGCCAGCGGCCCTGAGCCGCCGGCCGGCCACGCGCGCAGCGACCCCGACCGCCCGGCGGTGCGGGGTCGTTTTGTTTGTGGGCGGTGAATCCGCACCCTGCGCGACGGCTCGGCCGTACCGCGAATCGACGGACGAGATGCGAACGGAGGCATCGATGCAGAGCAGGCTTCTACCCCGTCGGCGCGCGGCGCTGGCCCTCGGACTGGCCGTAGCGGCCCTGGCCCTCGGCTGCGACGAGCCGTCGGGCATCGAGACCCCCGAGCTGGTGCTCGAACCGCCGGAGTTCGTCTTCCCCCGCTCACCGGTGGGCGCCGAGGAGGTCCGCCGGGTCACCGTGAACAACCAGGGCGCGGCCGAGCTGATCATCGTCGACGTCGAGCTCGACGATCGCTCCTCGGGCGGCGAGTTCACCCTGGCCCTCGACGAAGGGGCCGGCCCCGGTCCGGTGCCCGCGGGCCGGCTGGTGGTCCCGCCCGGCGGCCGGATCGAGTTCGAGGTCACCTATCGGGTGGTGGACGAGACCAACGACACCGGCACGCTCCGCTTCTCGACCAATGACCCCGACGCCCTGGAGGTCCCGATCCCGATCCGGGCGGGTGACGTGGGCGCCGAGATCGTCGTCAACCCCCGCAGCCTGGACTTCGGGGACGTCGAGGTGGGCCAGACCCGCACCCGCATGCTGACCATCCAGAACCTGGGGCTGGCCGATCTGGAGATCGGCGAGCTGGTGATCAGCGGCCGGGAAGGCTTCGACGTGCGCCAGGACGGGGCCTCGGTCGCCGGCCCCCGCACCCCGCCGCTGCGGGTGCCGGGGCAGGGATCGACGCTGCTCGAGGTGGTTTACACCCCGGTCGGCCTGGGCACCGCCAACGGGCAGCTCGACATCCGCAGCAACGCGATCAACGGCGGCTCGACGACGGTCGACCTGTACGCCAACGGCGCGGTGCCGTGCATGAACGTGGTGCCGGACACCCTGAACTTCGGCCCCAGCCTGCTGGTGGACGACCGCGAGGGGCCGACCCCCAACCGGCGGGCCCTGATCATCGAGAACTGCGGCAGCACCCCGCTCCAGATCGACCGCATCGAGCTGGACGATCCGGCCGGCGTCTTCGACCTCGTCGATCCGCCGGAGCCGGTCGAGGGCGGTCTGCTCGAGCTGCCGGGCGCGGTGGGTGACGAGGAGCCGCCCAGCGCCAACCTGGAGGTCGGCTTCTGGCCGCTGGCGATCGAGGCCTACGGGGGCTACCTCCGGATCTACAGCAACGTGCCGCCCATCGACGAGCCGACGGTGGTCGATCTCTTCGGGCGGGGGGTGGACAACGAGTGCCCCGAGCCGCGGGTGACCCAGGACCTCTTCGAGGTGCAGCCCCTGGAGATCATCACCCTCGACGGCACCCCGTCGAGCGACCCCGACGGCGAGGTCCGCAAGTGGCGCTGGACGGTGGTCGAGCGGCCCGAAGGCAGCGTCAGCCAGCCGCTGGAGAGCTTCGCCGACCCCCGGCGGCCGGCGGACGGAGGCGAGGCGGACGACACCGCGACCCCCCGGGCGCAGTTCTTCGTCGACCTCACCGGGGAGTACGTGCTCGAGTTGCAGGTGGTCGACGCGCTGAATCAGGTGAGCTGCGACCCCCGGGCGGTGGCCCGGGTGACCATCCGGGCGGTGCCCCAGAAGGAGCTTCACATCCAGCTCGTGTGGAGCACGCCCGACGACCCCGACGAGACCGACACCACCGGCACCGACGTGGATCTGCACCTGGCCCATCAGCGGGCCGATGGTCGGTGGAGCGGGGCGGCGGACGGCTGGGACTGCTACTTCCGCAACGCGCAGCCGGACTGGGGCGTGGTCGGGGAGGTGGCCGACAACCCCAGCCTCGACATCGACGACACCAACGGCGCCGGGCCGGAGAACATCAACCTCGCCGAGCCCGAGATCGGGGTGAGCTACGAGGTCGGCGCGATCTACTTCCGCTCGACGAGCACGTTCGGCGATCCCGAGGTCGATCGGCTGGCGCAGCACCCGTCCTACGTCACCATGCGCATCTTCAACCGGGGCACCCCGCTCGCCGAGCTGGTGGGCAAGGAGCTCACCGAGGGCATGCAGCTCTGGCACATGGCGACGGTGACCTGGTGCGAGGGCGAGGGCTGCCCCCAGATCGACATCGTCGACGAGCTGTACGCCGAGGGCGAATACAACCTGCCCTGACAGCCGGCTCCCCCGCCTGCCCGCTCGCCGGATCCGGGGGTCGGGATCCGCCGCGAGCGACCGCCCGCACCCGCCGACGGATACATCCGGCGGCGGGGATCCTGACACGGGATCGACGACCCGATGGTCATGCCCTGCGGCTCAGGGGCGGCTTCCTGCCGATCTTGTCGCACACCCGGAGCCGCTGCTATCGTGCGCCGTCACAATGCCGGAGACCGCGATGTCAGCCACCGCCCGACCGTGTCGTCTGCTCGTCCTCAGCCTCCTCGCCGGGCTCTTCGGCGCCGCCTGCGACGAGCAGGTGCGAGAAGCCTTCCCGCTGCTGGAAGTGACCCCCGATCCGGTCGTGCTCAGCGCGCCGCCGGTGGGTGAGGAGACGCGGCGGGACGTCATCCTGCGCAACGCGGGGGGCAGCACGCTGGTCGTCACCGAGCTGGCGTTGTCCAACACCCTCGACGCCAACGAGTTCCGCATCGAGCACGACGCCCTGCCCCTGCGGCTGGGCGCCGAAGAGGAGTCGATCGTCGTCCTGATCTACAGCCCGACCGACGTCGGTCGGGACGAGGGCGAGCTGATCGTCACCAGCAACGACGCCGAGCGGCTCGAGACCCGGGTGCCGATCACGACCAACGTCTCGCTGTCGGAGCTGGTGGTCAGCCCCCCGAGCCTGGAGTTCCTCAGCGACGACGGCACCCCCCAGGAGCGCACGGTCAGCATCACCAACCTGGGCACGGTGCCGGCGCAGTTCACCGACATCGCGCTGACCGAGGCCACCGACCCCGAGTTCGAGTTGGTGACCCCCAACGAGAACCTGCCGGCCATCGGGCGGGGCGAGAGCTTCGAGGTCACGGTGCGCTACACCCCGACCGGGGGCGACACCGACGTCGGCGACCTCATCGTGCTGACCGCGGCCGAGGGCTTCGAGCGCATCCGGGTGCCGCTCATCGCCACCCAGCCCAGCCCCGAGATCGACGTCAGCCCCCGCTCGGTGGTCTTCGGCGCGATCGACCTGAACACCGAGAGCGACGTGGTCCAGATCGTGGTGCGCAACGAGGGCAGCGCCGATCTGGTGCTCGACGCCATCGGGCTCGCCCCGGCGACGCCGCCGCCCAACAACGCGCAGTTCCGGCTGCACGAGCTGCCCGACTTCGCCGAGCCGCTGGTGGTCCCGGCCGAGGACAGCATCACCTTCGGGGTGAGCTATCTGCCCGAGGTCGAGGGCAGCCACGCCACGGCGATCGTCATCGAGAGCAACGACGAGAACGAGGGCATCCTCACCATCCCGCTCAGCGGGCGGGTGCGCCAGCCGTGCATCCAGGTGCTGCCGGGCAGCCTCGACTTCGGCATCGTGGCGCTCAACATCGAGAGCGCCCGGGCCGACCTCCAGATCGCCAACTGCGGCGACCTCGAGCTGACCGTCGACGAGATCCTGGTCGACGACCCCGACTTCGAGTGGGCCCCGGTCGATCCGACGATGGATCGGGCCGACGTGGTGCTGCCCCCGCTGGGCTCGATGCCGATCCAGGTGTGGTACACCAACAACGGGCTGGGCCAGGGCGAGCGCAAGACCGCGGCGCTGACGGTGCACAACAGCACCCTCGAGACCCCCGAGATCACCGTGCCCCTGGTCGTCGTCGGCGGCGGCGCGCCCACCTGCGAGCTGCGGCTGCTGCCCCGGCGCATGGACTTCGGGCTGGTGGCCCGGGGGCGCAACGTCAGCCGCGACCTGACCCTGCTCAACACCGGCACCGGGCACTGCGAGCTGACCGAGCAGGAGATCGTGCCGGTCATCGAGATCCCCATCCCCGGGTTCAACGAGGTGCGGTTCGTGCTGACCGGCCCCGCCCCGCTCGGCCGCATCGGCCCGGGGGCCGAGGTCCCGGTCGAGGTCACCTACCGGCCCCAGATCTTCAACGCCGACTCGGCGCTGCTGCGCATGCGCTACGACAACCCGTTCTCGGGTGACGTCGGTGTCGAGATCACCGCCGAGCTGACCGGGGTGTCGGGCGAGAGCAACATCGAGGTCATCCCGGGCAGCCTGGACTTCGGCCGGGTGACGGCCGGGGAGTGCGCCTCGATCGAGGAGCGGGTGGCGGTCTACAACACCGGCATCGTCAACCTGTGCATCACCGACCTGTACCTCGACGGGCCCGACTGCGACGAGTTCCTGATCGTCGACCGCCCCCGGGCCGACCAGGACGGCTGCATCATCGTGACCCGCAACAACCCGGCCGAGGTGCTGCTGGTCTACGAGCCGACCAACCTGGGCCCCGACACCTGCGAGCTGGTCTTCGAGTCGGACGCCAACGACAACCCCGAGCTGCGGGTGCCGCTCTCCGGCGAGGGCACCCGCGACCGGCGGCAGACCGACGTCTTCGAGCAGACGAGCGGGCGCACGGTGGACGTGCTCTTCGTGGTCGACAACTCGGGCTCGATGGGCGAGGAGCAGGACAGCCTGCAGGACAACTTCCGCGACTTCATCGCGGGCGCGGCGCAGTTCGCCAACGACTACCAGCTCGGCATCGTCACCACCGACATGGACCAGGAGCGGCACCAGGGGCGCTTGCAGGGCAACCCCCGCATCATGCGCCGGGGGCCGAACGTGGAGCGCGACTTCCAGGACACCGTCGAGGTGGGCACCAACGGGGCCGGCGAGGAGAAGGGGCTGGCGGCGGCCCAGTCGGCGCTGTCCGACCCGCTGGCGTTCGACACCGGGGTCGCCTGTCTGGTCGACGCCGAGTGCGTCGCGCCCGACGCCTGCATCGAGGGCTTCTGCGGGGGCTACAACCGCGGGTTCCTGCGGGAGGAGGCGGCGCTGGAGATCATCTTCGTGAGCGACGAGGACGACTTCTCTACGGCGTCGCTGAACTTCTATGTGGATTTCTTCAAGAACATCAAGGGCTTCCGCAACGAGGGCCAGTTCCACGCCCACGCGATCGTCGGGGTGGAGAACGGCCGGGCCCGGGCCTGTGAGGGCTCGGGCGGCGCGGCCGACGCCGGCTCGCGCTACGTCGAGGTCGCCAACCGCACCAACGGCGAGCTGTTCAGCATCTGCGACGACAACTTCGGCCCCCCGCTGCGCGAGCTGGGCAACCAGGCGTTCGGCCTGCCGGTGCAGTTCTTCCTGTCGCGGCCGGCGATCCGCAACACGGTGCAGGTCTCGGTCGAGGGCATGCGCCGGGCCGCCGGCTGGCAGTTCGACGATGCCAGCAACTCGGTGGTCTTCGACGAGGCGACCGTGCCCCAGCCGGGCGAGACCATCCAGGTGGACTACGAGGCCCAGTGCTTCGAGCGCCGGGGCGGCTGAGCCCGCCCGTCCGCCGACCACGACCCTGCCCCATCCGAACCGAGGACCGATCGATGAAGCACAGCCTCCCCTTCGCCGTGGCCCTGGCGGTGGTCGCAGCCGTCGGCTGCGACGACGGCATCCAGCGCACCAGCTCGTCCGACATCTACACCGAGCCCCCGATCCAGCCCGATCCAGCCGGGATCTGGAGCACGTCGATCTTCTTCGACCGGGTGGCGCAGGGGCGCACCGACCGCAAGTCGCTGCGCATCGGCCACTCGGGCCAGGATCCGCTGGAGGTGACCCGGATCTACATGCGGGAGGCCGAGGGCTGCGACCGCGAGGCGGCCGGCATTCAGCCGGGTGAGCCGCTCCCCGGCGAGTTGGACCAGACGTGCATCTGGGCGATCGACGAGCGCCCGCCGCTGCCCCTGACCCTGGCCAACAACGCCTTCGTCGACATCCAGCTCGCCTACAAGTCCGACGGCACCCCCAACCCCCGGCCGGGTATCCTGGTCATCGAGAGCAACGCGCTCGAGAAGGAGACGGTGCAGGTCGAGCTGAACGTGGTGGCCGCCTCGCCCCGCATCACCGCCTCGCCGACGACGATCTCGTTCCCCGGCGGGGTGAACGGGCGCGACTTCCTGACGGTGCGCAACTCGGGCACCGGGCCGCTGACGGTCGACGACTACCGCCTGCGCCGGCTCAACGACCCCCCGGTCGACCCCCAGACGATGGAGCCGCTGACCGAGTTCGTCATCGACCCCGATCAAGAGCTGCCGTGGGTGCTCGAGGAGATGCAGGCGGTGCAGGTGGTCATCAGCTACGAGCCGCAGGACGAGGGCGCCGACAACGCCGAGCTGGTGCTGTTCAGCAATGATCCGCAGTCGCCGCAGCTCGAGGTCTTCCTGACCTCGAACCCGGTGACGAGCACCCTGGTGGTGCAGCCCAACCCGGTGATCTTCGGCGCGCCGATGGGCCCCAACCCCATCGTGCGCCAGATGAGCTTCACCAACACCGGGCTCAAGACCCTGTTCGTCAACGACCTTAGCATCGAGCAGGACGTCGACGCCTTCAGCTTCGACGGGCAGGCCAGCTTCCAGATCGTGCCCGGCCAGTCGCGGCAGCTCACGGTGAGCTTCCGCCCGCAGTCGGCCGACGGGTCGGACGCCACGCTGGTGGTCACCACCGACGCCGACAACCTCGCCGGGGCCGGCGGGCGGCTGGTGGTGCCGCTGCTGCGCAGCAACGCCGAGGTCGCCGCGCTCGAGATCTCGCCGCTGACGGTCGAGATGGATCGGGTCGCGGCCGGCGCCTCGGAGGACGCCACGATCACCCTGTCGAACCCCGGCGGGCTGCCGCTCGAGATCAGCCGCATCGGGATGACCACCGGCGACGACGCGCCGCTGCTGGCGAGCGATCCCGAGTTCACGGTGACCGGCGGCGGCGGCTCGACGACGCTCGATCCGGGCGGGGAGCACACGGTGACCGTGCGCTTCGCCCGGGGGGCCGACGACAACAACCTGCACATCGGCACGCTGATCGTCGAGAGCGACTCGCCCACCAGCCCCGACGTGGTGCGGTTCACGTCGCGGCCGGTCACGGACTGAAGCGCAGCGGGCGCCGGCAGGGGACGGCCGGCGTCAACCAGAGCGCGCAGGCGTGGGGAGGCGCAGTGCCCGGTCGAGCCGAGTATCAGGCCTTGTTGAGCAAGGTGGACGCGTTCGCCGCCCGGGCCGAGGCGGGGCAGGCGCCGTGGCTGAGCTGCGCCGCCGGCTGCGACGGCTGCTGCCGCACCCGACGCTCGGCGTGGGCGGTCGAGGTCGATCACCTGCGCCGCTTCGTGCAGCGCCTGCCGCCCGCCCGCCGGGCCGAGCTGGCCGCCCGCCGCCGCGATCCGGCCGTCGTCGCCGGCGACCGCTGCGTGATGCTCGACCCCGACGGCCGCTGCGCGGTCTACCCCGCCCGGCCCCTCATCTGCCGGACCCACGGCCCGGCGGTGCGCCTGCCCGATGGGGCGCTGAGCTGGTGCGGGCTCAACTTCGAGGGGCTCGACCCCGAGGCGGTGGCGGCGACGGTGCCCGGCGACGCGGTGCTCGACCTCGAGCTGCTCAACCGGCTGCTGGCGTTGATCAACCAGCGCTTCGTGGACGGCTGCGCCGCGCGGGGTGAGGCGCCGCCGGCGCGGGCCGATCTGGACGCCGCGCTCGCGCCCCCGGCCGGCTGATGCCGCTGGTCTACCAGGGCCGGCTGCTCAAGCGCCGCCCCCGGGGCCCGGCCGCCGCGCTGAAGGCGGTCGAGGGCATCTTGTCCCGCACCACCCACGATCGGCGCCTCGACGTGCGGCTGGCGTGGGACGGGCCCGACCCCTTCGAGCGGTGCGCCGCCGAGCTGCCCGACGACTTCGCCGGCTATTGGATCGACATCGCGGTCGAGCCCGACCCGTCGCGGCTCGAGGAGGCGGTGGCCTGGGCCCGCGCGCTGCGCGGGGGGCGGCTGGCGGTGGCCTGCGTATTGCCCGGCCGGGAGAACGAAGTCGGGCTGCGGCTGGCCGGGGACGCGCCGCTGCGGCTCGACGCCGAGCGCCTCGACCCCCACCGGGGCCCGCTGTATCGGCCCCAGATGACCGTGCGCTACGTCGAGGGCGGGGAGCGCACCGCGCCGTCGTCCGACCGCCGGGCGCTGGCCGCCGCCCGGGTCCGGGCCGCCGCCGAGATGATCGGGTTGGACGCTGCGGCCCGGCAGGCGGTGTTCGTGGACGACGCCCGGATCCCGCCCGCGGCGAGCGCCTGGATGGCGGTCGAGCCGGCCCGCCCCGGCCCCGGCCTGGGCGCCGACGACAGCCCGATCGGGACCCCGGGCGGGCTCAAGGGCGCGGTGGTCGACGGCACCCCCTACGGCCTGCAATGCGAGCTGGAGGATCTCGGCCCGCGCGTCGCCGTCTGGCGCCGGTGGGCCGGGCTGCTCGACCGGGTCGACGTGCTGCTGCTGCGCTGCATGGGCACCCGGGCGGCCATCGCCGAGGTGCTCGATCGCTTCGATCTGCACCACCGGCACGTCGCCCGCCCGCACCAGACCTTCGGCCTGTACACCGCCCACCACCCCGAGGCGCTGCCCGTCGAGCGGCTGGCGGCCATCATCCGGGCGCCGCAGGTGCGCCACGATCTCATCGAGTGGGGCCTGCGCTGGTCGGGGCTGCGGCTGGCGCTAGACGGGCCGCTCGATCAAGCCGAGGGGCCGGCGCGCAGCTTCCTGGTGGTGCGCACCGAGCGCCGCCGGATCTACGACAGCCTGCACCTGACCCTCGAGACCGAGGACCCCGGCGCCCGGGCCCTGCGCAACGCCCGGCGACAGCTCGCGGCGGACTTCGGGGCCCTGGTGGAGCAGCCCTCGGCGTGGCAATACGTCGGCCCGGGGCTCGACACCGCCCGCGGGCGGCGCTACGAGGCCCTGCGTGGCGCTTTGCGGGCCCTGGTCGATCGCGATCCGCCCGGCGCGCCCGTGTCCGGCGGGACCCCCGGAGCGCCGGGCTGGCTGGGGCGGGTCGGCGAGCGGCTGCGAGCGATGGCCACCGACGACGGCGGCGCCTTCGATCTGGTGCCGACATTCGAGCGGGCGCTGAGCGAGGCGCTGCCTGGCTTCCGCCACGACAAGCGGGCGCACCTGACCGACCGCTACTTCGTGGCCTTCGCCCGGCGGGCGCCCCACGGGGTGCACCTGATCCTGCTGCGCCGGCTGCACGCGCCGGCCGGCTTCCGCGTCAGCGTGGGGGTCAGCACGGTGCCCTTGCAACTCGCCGATCTGGACCCGGGCACCGGCCGCAGCGCGCCGGGGCTGGCGGTGCCGCTGGCGACGCTCGTACCCGAGCGGGGTGAGCTGGACTGGCGCTACGCCGGGCGGCCCTCGGGCGAGCGGGCGGTGGCCGACGCGATGGCGGTGCTCGCCGCCCGGGCGGGGCCGTTCTTCGCCGACGCCGACCGGGCGCTCGCCGCGTGGACCGCGGCCGACGAGGAGGACCCATGATCGATCTGCGCATCACCCGGTGGCTGCTGACGCTGGGCCTCGCGCTCGGGGCGGCCGCCTGCGACGACAGCGGCGGCGACGCGGGGGACGCCGATCCGACCCCCGGGGCCGACGGGGGCGCCCCCGACGACGGGCCCGACGCCGACATGGAGCCTGCGCCCGATCTGGGCCCCCTGCCCGCGCTCGAGGCGGTGCCGGGCGACCTGACCTACGTGGCCTACGAGGGCGGCGGCGGGCGCCTGTACAGCGTGCAGGCCGACGGCGACCTGCGGCGCCCGATCACCCGCGAGGCGGCGCCGTGGGGCGAGCACGCGGTGGGCCCCGAGCCGCAGTTCATCGCCGCCCTGCGCTACAGCGAAGCCACCGCCGACGGCCTGCCGGCGCCCGGCGCGACGGCCGAGGTCTGGATCATCGACGTGCGCGAGCAGCGCAGCTACCCCATCTCACCCCCCGGCTGCGACGCGGCCGGCGGCGGCATCGGCTGGCAGAGCGACACCCTGGTGATGTTCGGCGCGTCGTGCGACGGGGCCCCGGCCCAGGCGTGGCTGTACCCGTTCGACGACGAGAGCCGCGACCCGGGCCTGCTGCTGCAAGGCACCTTCGGCGAGGGCCCGGTGGCCGACGTCTTCCCGGTGGTCAACTCGTCGTTCTTCGCCTTCACCCGCGCCGAGCGGATCTGCGACGGCGGGGCCTGCGTCGACAAGCCGGCGATCTTCATCGGGGACTACGAGCTGGGGCACGCCTGCCGCCTGACCGACGGCGACCCGGGGCTGGTGGAGGGCGGCGACGGGGCCCCGCTCGGCGACCACGGTCCGGCCTTCGCCCGCGACCTGAGCGCGGTGGTCTTCAGCCGCAACGTCGCCGGCAAACCCGCCGGGCCGGGGGGCCACTTCGACCTCTTCCGGGTCACCGTCGCGCCGGCGGCCTACGGCGACCGCCCGGTCGAGCAGTGCCACCTCAACGCGCCGATCGCGCTCTCGGGCGACGCCGTGGACGAGCGCTACCTGACCGCCGACGGGGGCGAGGCGCTGGGCCACGAGCGCCACCCCCGCCCCGCGGCCGGCAGCCGGGCCCCGACCGGCGCGCTGCTGTGGACCGGGCAGACCTTCGGCCCGGCCGGCCCCACCAGCGCCATCTGGATGCTCGGCCTCGACGGCACCCGGCGGGCGGTCACCTCGCCCAGCGGGCAGGCGGCCCACGGGCGGTGGATCATCGACGACTACATGCTCACCGGGGAGCGCTGACCGCCCGGTTGCCCGGCGCCTCGGCCGGCTGCCCCTCGAGCTTCAGCGTGCGGTAGAAGAACTGGATGCTGCCCAGCCGGTAGGGCGCGGTGCTGCCGGCGGCGTCGTTGTTGTAGACGAACAGCGTCAGCGGCCGGGTGCGCGCCTCGGGGTCGAGGGCGTTGATCTGAGGCGTGAGGTTCCACGTCTCGACCGTCAGCCGGCCGTCCTTGCCCCGGGGCGGGGCGTAACGCCCGGCGAGCGTCGCGTCGCCGAGGGTGATCGTCACGAAGCAGTTGGTGCCGTCGCCGACCGGGGCGTGGGCCAGCGCGATCTCGGCCTCGCGGATGTCTTCGGGCAGGGTGAAGGTCACCGCGATCCGGCCCCCGGGCGCGAGCTGGTGGGCGGCGTCGACGACCTCGATCGGACCACCGAGGGTCACCTTCAGCTCGGGCGAGTGCTGCGGCCGCTGGCCGACGAGGTCGACGAGCAGCGCCTTGTCTTCGCTGATGCGGGCCGGCGCGGCGCCGACCAGCGGGGCGGTGTCGCCCTGGGCCCGCATGCACAGCCGGGCGTCGAGCAGGCAGCTCGCCAGGCAGTCCCGCTGGTCGCCGAGCCGGGCGCAGCGGGCCTCACAGGTGTCGCGCTGCTCGGCGCAGGCTCCAGTCGTGCGCACGTACTGCCCCGCCGCCGAGCAGCCGGCCGCCCCGGCCACCGCCAGGATCCAGACCGCCGGCCCCGCGCTTCGCGCTCCACCCCATCGCATCGGCACCCCCCTCCACCGCGGTTGACCGTGAGCCCCATTCTGGCCTACCCGACACCCATGGAAAAGACGCTCATCGCACTCGCCGCCGCGCTGATCGCGCTCACCCCGCTCGCGCCCGCCCGGGGGCACCTCGGCGAGCCGACGATCAAGGGGCTGCGCTTCCCCGAGAGCCGGCCCGAGGCCCCGTGGTTCGTCGTCGACAACGTCGGCCTGCTCGCCCTCGACGGCGACTGGCGCTGGCTGTGCGACGAGGCGATCAGCCCGGTGCCCGGCCTCGAAGACCTCGCCCCGCTCGACGCCGAGGGTCGGATCTGGCTCGCCGCCACCCGGGGCGGCCTGCGGCGCACCGTCGACGGCGGGTGCAGCTTCGCCGCCGTGCCCGGCTTCGAAGAGCATCAGGTGGGGCACCTGTCGCCGGACCCCAGCCGCCCGGGGCACGCGGTCATCGGCACCACCACCATCGGCGGGCCGCCCAACGACGTCTGGCGCACCACCGACGGGGGTGAGAGCTGGCAGGCGGCCGGCCTCGATCTGACCGGCCGGGTCCGGGACATGCTGCGGGCCGAGGCCGACCCCGACGTGATCTACGTCGTGCACACCGGCGGCGCGCTGCGCAGCGACGACGGCGGGCGCAGCTTCGCCCCGATCACCCTCGCTCCCCCGCCGGCCGAGGGCGAGCCCCCGCCGGCCGGCACCGACATCGGCCTGCTCGCGACCGACCCCCGCGACCCGCTGGTCGTGTGGAGCGCCTTCGTGCGCTTCCCCGACAGCGACCTCCAGCGCAGCCGGGACGGGGGGCAGACCTGGGAGGCCGTCGCCGCCTTTCCCGACGACCCCCGCAGCCTCGTCATCGACCCCGCCACCGGCCATCTGCTGCTGGCCATGGCGCTCGAAGGGCTGCGCCGCTCGACCGACGACGGGGCGAGCTGGGACGTGCTCTTCCTGCCCGAGCCCAACGCCTGGCTCGACTGCCTGACCCGGGGCCCCGACGGGCGGCTGTGGGCCTGCGTGCGGCGCAACGCGCCCTACAGCGTCGCCATCAGCGACGACTTCGGCGAGACGTGGTCCGGCCGCTTCGCCCGGGACTTCACCGACATCGCCGGGGGCTGGGCCTGCCCCGCCGACAGCCCGGCCATCGCCGCCTGCGCCGAGGCCTGTGACCGGGCCACCGAGGACTGCTCGGGCGAGGCGGTCGACGGCGGCGTCGAGCCCGACGGCGGCCCGGACCCCGACGGCGGCGCCCCCGACGCCGGTGAGGCGCCCCCGCCGCCGCGCGACGACTGCGCGGCCCTGCCCGGCGCCCCGGCCCCGGCCCCGCTGCTGCCCGCCCTGCTCGCCCTGCTGGCGCTGATCCGCCGCCGGGGCTGACTCGGCGATACGTATATCCCCGGGGCTGCCCGGGTGGTGTACAGTCGTATCGTGAGCGCGCCCACCCCCATCTTCGCCGCCGGCCCCTTCGACGTGCTGCGCCCCGTCGCCCGGGGCGGCATGGCCGAGGTCTGGCTCGGCCGCCACCGGATCCACGGCACCGAGGCCGCCATCAAGGTGGTCCGCCCCACGACCGACGACCAGCGGCTGCATCGGCGCCTGCAAGCCGAGGTGCGGGCGATGGCCGGGCTGGACCACCCCCGGGTCGCCGCGGTGCTCGACACCGGCCTGCTCGACGCCCGGGCCGAGGCCGCCGCCGACGGCCGCGTCCGGGCGGGCAGCCCGTGGCTGGCGATGGCCTGGATCCCCCATGGCGACCTGCGGCGGGTCGCCCGCCCCCAGCCGTGGAGCGCGACCCGGGCGGTGTTGCTCGACGTGCTCGAGGCCCTGGCCCACGCCCACGCCCGGGGGGTCGTGCACCGCGATCTCAAGCCGAGCAACGTGCTGCTGCGGGTCGAAGGCCGGGGGGCGCGGGCGGTGCTCACCGACTTCGGCATCGCCCAGGTGCTCGACGCCTTCGGGGGCGATCCGACCCTCGAGCAGCGGGTCGTCGGCACCCCGGAGTACATGGCCCCCGAGCAGATCCGGGCGCAGTGGCGGGACATCGGCCCGTGGACCGACCTCTACGCGCTCGGCTGCCTCGCCTGGGGGCTGGCCACCGGCGCGCCGCCGTTCATCGGCGAGCAGCCGTTCCGCATCACCATGCGTCACCTCTTCGAACCGCTGCCCCCGCTGGTGCTGGGGGCCGACCACCCCCCACCCTTCGGCGCGTGGCTGCGGCGGCTGCTGGCCAAGGACCCCTACGCCCGCTTCGAGCGGGCCGCCGACGCCGCCGCCGCGCTCATCGCCTGCGGACCGGCCGAGGGATCGGGGGCCGAGGCCCTGCTCGACGCCCTCGACCGGGCGCCGGCCGCCCCCGGGCCGCTCACCCACGAGGGGCCCACCCGCTCGGTGCCCGGCGAGGGCAGCTCCGACGACCCGGCGATCGCGTTCGACGCCACCGTCGACGGCGCGCAGTTCGAAGGCCCCGGGTGGCAGGTGCCGCCGTCCTACGCGAAGTCCCGCAGCCGCAGCCGCAGCCGGGGGCCGAGGCCCCGGCCCCCGCCCCAGACCGGCCCCATCGCGCTGCCCGACGACTGGCGGGGCCCACACAGCCGACGGGGCGTCGTCGGCCGGGCCGGCCCGGGGCTCTTCGGGCTGCGCACCCTGCCCATGGTCGGCCGGGTCGAGGCCCGCGACCGGCTGTGGCGGGCCCTGCGGGCCGCCTGGCGCTCACGGTCGCCGCGGCTGTGCCTCGTGGAGTCGGGGGCCGGCGTCGGCCGGGCGGAGCTCGCCGACTGGCTCACCCGCCGGGCCGACGAGCTGGGCGCCGCCTCGGTGCTGCGGGCCACCCACGGCCCGATCCCCGCCCGACGGGACGGCCTCGGCGCGGCGGTGCGGGCCTGGTTCCGGGCCGCAGGCGACGACGCGATCCTCGCCGCCCGGGTCGACGCCGAGCTGGAGCGAAGGGCGCCCGACGCCGAGCCCGAAGAACGCCGGGCGACCCGCGAGGCGTTGGTCACCCTCGCCTGCCGGGGCGTCGTCGAGCGCCACGGCCAATACGAAGAGCAGGTGCGGGCGATGGCCCGCTGGCTGTGGTGGACCGGCGCCCGACGCCCGGTGATCCTGCGGCTGGACGACGTGCACCACAGCGCCCCGTCGATGGCGATGGCCACCCGGCTGCTCGAGCAGACCGACCTGCCGCTGGTGGTGCTGGTGACCCTGCCGGTGGCCGCCGAGCGGGCCCACGTCGGCGCCGAGCGGCTGGCCGCCCTCGAAGCGCTGCACGCCGCCGAGCGCCTCGATCGGATCACGCTCGGGCCGCTGGACGAGGCCGGCATGGCGACCCTGCTGGTGGGCGGGGTGGGCCTCGACCCGGCGCTGGCCGCCCGCCTCGCCGGATCGGCCCGGGGCAACCCCCTCTTCGCGGTGCAGGTCATCGCCGAGTGGCTGGCCGACGGGGCCCTGCGCCCGGGGCCCCGGGGCATGACACCGAGCGACGGCCGGGCGCCGCCCATCCCGGCCGGGGCGCAGGCGCTGGGGCGGGCCCGCCTCGCGCGGGCGATCGCGAGCGCCGACCTCGACCCCGACGTCTGCTGGCCCGCGCTGGAGGCGGCGGCGGCGCTCGGCGAGGCGGTGGGCGCCGACGACTGGGCCTCGGTCACCGGCGCCCCCCGGACGACCCTGACCGCGCTGGCCGGGGCCCTGCTCGACGCCGGCCTCGCCCGGCCCGCCGACGGCGGGTGGAGCTTCGCCCACGCCTTCACCCGGCGCGCGCTGCTCGCGCAGGCCCGGGACGGCGAGCGGCTGGGTCGCCTCGCGCTGTATTGCGCCCTGGCGGTGCTCGACCCCGACCCCGCCGACCCCGGCCCCGCCGAGCGCCGGGCCCGCTACCTGCTCGACGGGGGGCACCCCGACCCGGCCATCGCCGCCTGCACCGAGGCGGCCCGGCGCGCGGCCGCCCGGGGCGGGTACCGGGCCGCCTCGACCCTGCTCGGCATGGCCGACGCCGCCTGCGCCGCCGCCGAGCTGGCCCCCGACGACCTCCGGCGGGGCCGGCTGCTCGCCATCCGAGCCGAGGTCGCCCGCTTCACCGGCCGGGCCGCGCAGGCCGAGGCCGCCATCGCCGCGCTGCGCGCCCTGCCCCGGCCGCCGGACCACCCCTGGGCCCGGGCCGAGGTGCGCCGCCTCGACGCTCAGCAGGCGTTCTTCGCCGGCGATACGCAGGCCGCGCTCACCGCCTGGACCGAGGCCGAGACCCTCTTCGAAGCCGCCCGCGACGACGAGGGCGTCGCCCGCTGCCTGCACGGGCAGGGCTGGGCGCTCGCCAGCCAGGGCCACCTCGACCCGGCCGAAGACCGCTTCGCCCGGGCCCGGCGCATCGCCGAAGCCGCCGGGCTCGAAGTCCAAGCCGCGTGGTGCCTGCAAGGGCTCGCCGTGACCCGCATCTGGGGCCACCACCCCGACGGCCTGGCCCTGATCAGCGAGGCCGCCGATCGCTTCGCCCGCCTGGGGCAGCCCGCCGGCCAGGGCATGTGCGCGGTGCATCTGGCCGACGCGCTGTGGGCCGAGGGGCAGCCGGCGCGGGCCCGGGAGGCGCTCGACCGGGCGGCGCACGCCCTGGGCGCCATCCGCTCGAGCCTGATCTGCGACGTGCTCACCCGGCGGGCCATCCTGGCGCTCGAGACCGGCCGCTTCGACGCCGCCCGGGCCGACGCCGACGCGGTCGAGCGGCAGTGGTTGCAGGCGTTCCCCGTCGGCCACCGCTGCGCCCCGCTGATGATCCTGGCCGAGGTCGCGCTGCGCGCCGGGGACCTCGACGCCGGCCGGGCGGCCTTCGACCGGGCCATGGCGCGGGCCGAGCGCTCCCTCTTCGCCGGGCCGGCGACCGGGCGGCTCTTCGAGCGGCTCGCCGACCTCCTCGAAGCCACCGACCGCCCCCGCGCGCGCCGGGCGCTGACCCTCGCCCACGGCATGTGGGCCCCGCTCGACCCGGACCACGCCGCGACCCTGCGCCGCCGGTTGGACCACCTGCCGGGCGACCGCGACACCTGAGCCGGCCACCGTCGCCATCCGCCGCTTGAGACCCCCCCGGGGTGGCGGTCATCATCCCATCATGCCGACCGCCCGATCCCTCGCCCCCGCCGCCGCGCTGCTGCCGCTCAGCGCCCTGATCGCCTGCGCCACCCCGCCCCCGCCCCGGCTCGACACCCTGCCCGACACCGTCGACGCCCGCGCCGCGCGCTGCGCCGACGCCGCCGACCGCCGCCCCGACGACCTGCGGGCCCTGCGCTGCGAGCGGCAGGCCATGCTACGCCTCGGCCGCCGGGCCGCGCTGGTCGAGCGCCTGCGCGCCCGGCGGATCACCGCCCCGAAGGACGGCCTGCGGTGGTACGCCGAGGGCGCCGCGCACGTCGCCGCCGCCCCCGAGCAGGCCGCCGCCCTCTTCGAAGAGTGCCGCGCCACCGACGAGGCGTGGTGCCTCGCCGGCCTCACCCGGGTCGCGCTGGCCCGGGGCGACGCGCCGGCCGCGCTGGCCACCGCCCGGATCGGGGCCAGCCTGCGCCCCGACGCGCCGGGCATCGCGGCGCTCGAAGCCATCGCCCTGGCCCGGGCCGGCGACCTCGACCGGGCCCGGGAGCGGGTCGACCCGCTGCTGATCGGCTGGCCCGACGACCCCGACGTGCAGCTCGCCCGGGGCACCGTGGCCCTGCTCGCCGACGCGCCGGGCGAAGCCCGGGACGCCATCGAGCGCATCCTGACGCAGAGCCCCGACGCCGCCGCGCCGCACCTGCTGCGGGCCGAGCTGCACCGATCGCTGGGCGATCACGAGGCCGCCGCCGCCGCGCTGCGCCGGGCGGTCGCCGCCGATCGGGAGGCCATCGGCGCCCGGGCCGCCCTCGGGGCTCAGCTCGTCGCCCTCGACCGGCCCGCGGCCGCGGTCGACGTGCTCGCCGCCCTCGCCGAGCAGCGCCCCGACGACCCGGCCCACGCCATCGCGCTGGGCGAGGCCCTGCTGGCCACCGGCGCCGCCGATCGGGCCCGGGCCTGGGCCGAGGCCGCCCGCGCGCTCGACCCCGAAGACGGCGCCGCCCTCCAGCTCGCCGCCCGGGCCGCCATCGCCGCGGGGGACGTCGCCGCCGGCCTCGCCCTGCGCCCCGCCCTCTACGCCGCCCCCGACGCGGTCGCCCACCGGCTGGCCATCGCCCGGGCCCTGGCCCTCGCCGACCACTTCACCCGGGCCGAGTCCGAGTTCGCCGCGGCGGTCATCCACCACCCCGACGACCCCGCGGCGTGGCTCGCCTTCGCCCGGTGGTTCGCCGCCCGGGACAAGCTCGACCGGGCCGAGGGGCTCTTGCGCCAGGCCATCGACCGCCGCCCGCAGGCCGCCGAGCTGCACGTCGCGCTGGCCGACGTCTTCGAGCGCCAGGGCAACCGGGCCGGAGCCCGGCTCGCGCTCTCGGTCGCCGCCCGATTGCAGCCCGAGGTCGCCGCCCACGAGGACGAGCTGGCCCGGGTCGAGTTCCTCGACGGCGAGCTGATCGAGGCGCTGGCCCGGTGGGAGAAGCTCATCGTCGCCCACCCCGGCGCCGACCGCCCGCTGCGCCGGCTCTCGGCCGCCTACCGGGCGCTGGACGAGCCGGAGAAGGCCCTCGACCTGCTCGAGCGGCTCGTCGAGCGCCACCCGGACGACGCCGAGCTGAAGGGCCGGCTGGGCGAGACGCTGCTCGAAGCGGGGCGCAAGGATCGGGCGGTGGGCGTGCTCGAGGCGGCGCTGGCCGGGGGGGCCGACGCCGACCGCCTGCGCCCGCTGCTGGCCACCGCGCTGGCCGACACCGGGCGCACCGACGCCGCGGCCGATCTCTTCGAGCGGGCCCTGGCCGAAGACCCCGGCAACCGCCCGCTGCGGCTGACCTTCGCCGCCTTCCGGGCCGCCACCGGCGACCGGGCCGGCGCGGTGGAGCTGTACCGCTCACAGCTCGCCCGCGACCCGGCCGACCTCGACGCCCGCTCGGGGCTGGCCGCGCTGCTGGGGCCCGAGGTGGTCGCCGCCGCGGTCGACCCCGGCAGCCACCCCCGGGCGCTGGTCGACGCCGAGCTGGCCGCGCTCGCCGCCGCTGCGCCCCCCGCCGACGATCGGATCGGAGGCGCCGTGCTGCGCGACGAGCGGCGGGTCGTCGTCGACGCCCGGGGGGTGGCCGAGATCCACCACCGGCGGGCGATCCTGGTGCAGCGGCCGGCGGGCGTCGAGCGCTACGCGACGGCCGGGGTGCCGTTCCACGTCGACCAGCCGCCGACCGTCGTGCGGGCCCGCACCGTCAGCCCCGACGGCGAGGTGCTGCCGGTGAAGCCCGGCGACCGCAGCGTGCAGAACCCGGGCGCCGGCACCCTGCTCTACGGCGACGGCCGGCGGCTCGAGCTGCGGTTCTCGGGGCTCGAGCCGGGGGCCATCGTCGACTACGAGGTGATCACCCGCCGCCCGCACCCCGACATCGACGGCCCGTGGTGGGACGGCTACGTGCTGGCCAACGCCGACCCCACCGTGCAGGCCCGCTACACGCTCGACCTGCCCGCCGACAGCGCCTGGATGGCCCGGGCCGACGGCATGGGCGAGCCGGCCGAGACCGTCGCCGACGGCCGGCGCACGCTGATCTGGAGCCGGCGCGACCTGCCCGCGTGGCGGGAGGGCGTCGAGGGCCCCCTGCCCTCGGTCCGGGTCTCGAACCTCGCCTCGTGGGCCGAGGTCGACCGCTGGTACCACGCGCTCTTCGGCCCCCGCAGCGCCGCGACGCCCAGCATCGCCCACACCGCGCAGACCCTCACCGCCGGGGCGAAGACCCGCCGGCAGAAGGTCGCCGCGATCTACCGCCACGTCGAGCGCAACATCCGCTATCTGGGGGTCGAGTTCGGCATCGGGGCCTACCAGCCGCGCCCGCCGGAGAGCACGCTGGCCCAGGGGCGGGGCGACTGCAAGGACATGACCGCGCTGATGGTGGCCCTGCTCGCCGCGCTCGACATCGAGGCCCACCCGGCGCTGACCAAGCCCCGGGGCCAGGGCGTCTTCGACCCGGGGCACCCCTCGCCGGGGCAGTTCAGCCACGTCCTGCTCTACGTGCCCGACCCGGACGGCGACCTGTGGCTCGACGCCACCGCCGGCCTGGGCACGCTCGACGCGGTGCCCGCCGCGCTGCGCGGGCGCCACGCGCTGATCATCGACGGCGAGGGCGGCGATCTGGTGCGCATCCCGGCGGCCGACGTGCGCCGCAACCGGCTGGTCGAGAGCCGGACCTACCGCCTGACCCCCACCGGCGGCGGCACCCAGACCAGCGTGCTCGAGCTGACCGGCGACCTCGCCGGCCACGCCCGGCGGCGGCTGCTCACCGTCGACGGCGCCGCCCGCGACGCGCTGCTCTCGGCCCCGGGGCACCTGCTCGATCAGGGGCGCATCCCCGACCGCGTGGGCGTGCAGGGCCTCGACGACCCCGCCGCGCCGGTGGTGCTGACCGCCTCGGTCGAGCACCGCGATCTGGTCGCGGTGCGGCTCGACGGCGCGCTGGTGCAGCCGTTCGACATCTCGGTCTTCACCGGCGGCTCGCTGGCCCGCTACGGGTCGGACGACCAGAGCCCGGCCCCGCGCCACTTCACCCGGGCTCTGCGCCTCGAGCCGCCCCCGGGCTACCGCTTCGACTGGCCCCCGCTCGCCGCCGAGAGCGAGGGCCCCATCGCGCTGGACGTCTCCGAGGAGCGGGGCGAGGGCGTGACGACCATCACCGCTCGCATGCGCATCGAAGGCGGCGGCCTCGACCGCGAGGACCGCGACGCGCTCGTCGAGACGGCCCGCCGGCTGCAAGCGGTGCTCGAGGTCGACCTGGCGATGGTGCCCGGCGAGGGCTTCGACCGGGTGGCGTTCATCCGGGCGATCATCGCCGAGCGCCCGGGCCAGGAGGGCCTGCGGACCTATCTGGGGCAGGCGCTGCTCGAAGCCGAGCGCCCGTTCGAGGCGACGATGGCCCTGCTCGACGCGCTGGAGCAGGACCCGGAGGACGAGCAGGCCCGGCTGCTCTTGAAGCTGGCCCGGATGCAGCTCGGCACGCCGGCCGAGGTCGAGCAGCGCCTGCGCGCGCGGGCCACCCGCCCCGGCGCGCCCCCGGCGACGCTGATGGCGCTGGCCGCGCTGCTCGCCGAGAGCGGCCGGGCGGCCGAGGCCGCGGCGCTGCTCGCCGAGCACGTCACCCCGGAGAGCCCCGTCGAGCTGTGGGCCGCCCGGGTCGACCTGCTCGTCGGGCTCGAGCGCTACGACGAGGCGGCGCAAGCCGCCGAGACGATCGGCGAGGCCCGCCCGGCGCATGGCCCGGCGCTGTCCCTGCGGGCCCGGGTCGCCGAGGCCCGCGGGCAGCAGGCCGAGGCCATCGTCGCCTGGCGCCGCGCGCTGCGGGCGTCGCCCGAGAACCCGATGCTGCTCAACAACCTCGCCTGGAGCCTGCGCGACCTGCCCACCCACCGCATGGAGGCCCTGACCCTGGCCGAGAAGGCGGCCGGCATCGACCCCGAGGCGGCCCCGATCTGGGACACGCTGGCCGAGCTGCGCTTCCGATCGGGCATGCTCGACGGCGCCCTCGAGGCCAGCCAGCGGGCGATCGATCGGGCCCGGGACCGCTTCGAGCGGGCCGAGTTCGAAGAGCGCCGGGCGAAGTACGAGGCGGCGCAGGCCGCGGAGGCCGCCCCCCGCTGAGCCGGCGCCGCCCGCGCCCCCAGCGTCATCCTCAAGACCGCGCGCCCCCACCCCGCTGCGCCAGCCCGCCCGCGCGATCGGTCGGGGCCCGGCCTGCGCCGGCGAGCGGCGCCCGAACCACGCGGCGGACGTCAGCGCAGCGGGCGGGCGAGGGACGGGTCGCGGTGCACGCGCCAGGCGAGGGCCAGCGCCAGCAGGGCGGCGGGGGCCCAGGCGGCGAGGACGGGAGACATGAAGCCGGCGCGGGCGGCCAGCTCGCCGGTGCGCAGCAGCCAGTAGGCCACCGCGACCGCGCCCGCGCCGCCGGCGACCGCGATCGGGCCGCCGAGGCGGGCGCCGAGCAGGGCGCCGAGCAGGGCCCACAGAGGCGCCATGGCCGGCAGGGCCCAGCGGCGGTGGGCGGTGAAGCGGTGGTGCACATCGGCCGGGTCGAGGGCCGCGGTGGTCAGGGCGTTGGGCGGGCCGAGCATGCCCAGGCGGCGGGCGAGCGCGCCGGACGGGGCGGTGAGGCGGGCCTCGGCGACGCGGATGCGGGCCCCCGGGCTCCACAGGTGGGCGTCGCGCAGGCGCAGGGTGATGCGATCGGGGGCCATGTCGAGCGCCGCGTCCTCGGCCCGGACCAGCGTCGGGCCGTCCGATCCGCCGGGCAGCGCGGCCCAGACCCCGTCGTCGGCGGTGCGCAGGGCGAGGCCGCCGCCGGGCAGGTCGAGGGGGCGGTCGACGATCCGCAAGGTGGCGGCGGCGGCGTCGAGCAGATCGGCCCGGAGGTCGGTCACCGCCACCGGCACCGGGCCGTGGGCCAGCGCGGTGGCCAGCCCGCCCAGCCCCAGGCCGAGCAGGGCCGCCGGCAAGAGCGCCGGCCCGGGGTGCAGGCCGAGCGCGGCCCGGGCGATCCAGCCGTCCTCCCCCCGCAGCCGGCCGTAGACCAGCCCCGCCGCGAGCAGGCCGGCCAGGGGCAGCGCCGCTTCGAGCAGGATGAGCGCGCCCCGGCCCAGCGCGCCGGCCCACGGGGCGTGGGGGCCGGCGGCCCGCAGCAGGTCGCCGATCTGGAGGAGCTGCCCGGCGATCAGGATCGCGAGCACGGCCAGCAGCACGAGGGCCGCGGCGGCGATCAGCTCGCGGGTCAGCCGGCGGACGAGCGGGTCGGGGGGGCCCACCCGCCTCAGAGGCTGAGGTGGCGCACGCCGGTCAGCACCAACGCCACGCCGACCCGGTCGGCCCGGCCGATGACCCCGCCGTCGTGGCTGCCGCCGCCGGGCTGGGCCACCGCGGCGATGCCGGCCTCGGCCAGCGCGTCGATGGTCTCGCCGAACTCGATGACCCCGTCGCAGGCGGCCACCGCGCCCTCCAGCGCGTGGCCCGCCCGCCGGGCGCGCTGCACGGCGAGGCGGGCGGCGTCGGCGATACTCGGCTGGCCGGCCCCGATCCCGATGAGCGCGCCGGGGCGGGCGAGCACGACCGCCAGCGAGCGGGCCCGGTGCGCGGTGCGCCAGGCCAGCTCGAGCGCCGGCCACTGCTCGGGTTCGGGCGCGCGGCGGGTGGGCACCCGCCCCGAGCGGGCGGGGTCGAGGGCGTCGTCGGCCTCCTGCACCAGCAGGCCCCCCGCGATGGGCCGCAGCTCGAGCCCGCCGCCGGGTTCGGGCCACGGCTCGAGGATCAGCGCCCGGAGCCGGCTGCGCCGCTTCAGGGCCTTGCGGGCGGCGGCGTCGAAAGCCGGGGCGAGCACGCCGCCCAGGCTGCGCTTCGCGATCTGCGCCGCGGTGGCGCCGTCGACCGGGCGGTTGAGCGCGACGACCGCGCCGTAGACGTTGTCCGGGTCGACCTTGCGGGCCCGGGTGAAGACGTCGAGCAGCGGCTCGGCGTCGTCGAGGGCCATGGCGGCCCCGATCGGGTGGCCCCGGCGGACGAGGACCGCGCCGGCGGCGGGCAGCTCGACCGCCAGGCGCAGGGCGGCGTCGAGGTCCACGAGCCCGGCGTAGTCCGGCGGCGGGCCCTGGATCTGCTCGGTGTCGGCCAGCGAGGGCTGGCCGATGGGGGTCGACGTGGCGTAGAGCGCGGCCCGCTGGTGGGGGTTCTCCCCGTGGCTCAGGGTCTGGATGCGCTCGGCGTCGAGGACCAGCGGGTCGGGGAAGTCGGCGACGAAGGAGGAGATGGCGGGCAGCTCGGCGGTCTCGTAGATCGCGAGGCGGTCGGCGACCTGCTCGTCGTGCTCGACCACCCGCCGGGCGGCCTTGACCGCCCAGCTCTGCCGCTGGCCGGTGTCGGGGCCGCCCCGATCGAGGGCGTCGAGCAGCGCCCGGTGGTCGGCCCGGTCGACGATCACCGCGATCCGGTCGTGGGCCCGGGCGGCGGCCCGCACCAGCGAGGGCACGACGACGTCGAGCCCGTCGTCGCCGGCGTCTTCGGGCAGCTCGGCGACGAGGAGCTGCACGGTGCGCTGGGGGTCGCCGAGGGCCAGCAGGTGGGGGGGCAGGTCGTCTTCGGCGCGCACCGGCAGGCCGGCGGCCGTCAACGCGGTGGCGGTCTCGCCGGTGGAGACGAGCCGGACGGCGCGGGCGTGCAGAGCGGTGGCGAGGTCGAGCAGGCCCGCCGAGCAGCGGGCGATGAGCAGGGCGCTGCGGATGTGCACCCGGGGCCCGTCAGTCGGTGCCGAGGTTGTTCTCGAGGAAGCTCAAGAAGTCCTGCAAGCCCAGGTCGGCGGCGGTCAGCCGCAGCTTCTGCAGGCCCTTGACCTCGACCTGCCGGATGCGCTCCCGGGTCAGGTTGAGGATCTCGCCGACCTCTTCGAGCGTGATGCCGCCCCGATCGGCGACATCGAGGGCGCAGGTCTCGGCCATCTCCCAGATCTGGAGGTCGGGGAAGTTGAGCTTGATCGACCCGGTCTCGGGGTTCACGTCGAGGTACAGGTGATGCTTGCACGAAGCGTAGGGGCAGGGGCGCAGCCCGCTGGCGCACTGCGAGCGGTGGTTGGGCCGATCGATCTCGACGTCTTTGAGCTCTTCGGCGAGCGCCAGCTCTTCTTTGCTCAGCCGCTTGGTCGCGATCGTGCGCGAGCGGCGACGCCCCTTCTTGCCGGGCCGCCGACGCTCGTTGCGTCGCTCCTTGCGCTCTGAATCCGGAGGCCGCTCGGGCGATTCCGCCAGTTTCGGACTCGCAGAACCCATCGGCGTCCCCTGCGTCGATCCCTCAGACAACTTTCACCTTCTGCGGCGTGCGGGACGGCACTCAAACCGATGCGAACGACCGGAACGGCCCGAAGCATCCCTCTCCGCCGAGGAGTAGAACTCCACCGACAGCAGAACTAGCACACCGGCTTTTCGACGGTCAACGCAATAGTGGGCCGCTGCGCGGGCGGCGCGGGGGGGCATGCGGGGGGCGCCCGGGCGGGCGACGGGCGGGTTCGCGGGCGGCGGATCGGGCTCAGCCGTGCCGCCGCTCGGCCTCTTTCTTGAACGCTTCGAGGGTGGCGGGCAACGTACGCTCGATGAGGATCTGGGTCACCGATCGGGGCACGAAGCCCTCCAGCTCGACCTCGAGCCGGTAGGTCGCCCGGGTCCGGGCGCCGTCGTCGATCGGCTCGAGGGTCCACCCGCCGTCGTTCTGCTTCATCATGTCGCCCTCGACGAGGGTCCACGTCAGCCGGGTGGGCGCCTCACCCTCGAGGTCGAGCACGTAGTCCAGCTTGCGGGCCACCGAGAGCTGGAAGTCGACCCGCCATCGGCCGTCGGCGGCGTCGAGCACCCGGGCCCGGGTCTGGTTGGGCACGAAGCCGGGGTAGCTCGCGAAGTCGACGAGCAGGGCGTAGACCCGGTCGATGGGCACGTCGATGTCGATTGAACGGACCGCGGATTTCATCGCTGCTCGCACCTCCGCCCTCTGCGTGTGGGGCCGTCATCCAGGGTCGAGCATGGGCCGCAGCGCGTCAAGATTGCGACGGGTGGCCCCGAAGAGCGCGGTCAGCGCGGGGCGTGGATCGGGTCCGGGGTCGGCGATCAGGGGCCGCACCCGGGCGAAGGCGGCGGGCCAGTCGGGCGCCGGGTGGGCCCCCCGATCGGCGAGGGCCCGCGCCTCGGCCCAGATGTTGGCGGTCCGGGGGCCGTGGATGACCGGTCGGCCGTGGCAGGCGGGCTCGAGCAGGGTCTGGCCCTCGCGGCGGCAGAAGGTGCCCCCGACGAGGGCCACCGGGGCCAGGGCGTAGGCCGCGGCCAGCTCGCCGACGGTGTCGAGCACGACCCACCGGGCGCCGGGGTCGGGCGGGTCGGTGCGGCGGCGGGCGGGCACCCCGTGGCGCCGGGCGGCGCGCAGGATGGCGGCAGCCCGGCGGGGGTAGCGGGGGGCGATGATGGCCCGCAGGCCGGCGGCGGCCAGCGCGGCGAGGGCCGGGCGCTCTTCGGCGGGGGCCAGGCTGCCGACCACGACGTGGGCCTCGCCGAGCGCGGCCCGCAGGTCGGGCGAGGGGCGGGGCGGGTCGCGGGGCACGCCGTCGTACTTGCCGTTGCCGGTGATCCGGATGCGGTCGGGGGGCACGCCGAGCGCGGCGGCGTTCCCGGCGTCCTCGGGGGTCCGAGCGCAGAAGAGCGCGAGGCGGCCGGCGGCCCGGCGCAGCAGCGGGCGGACGCGCAGGGAGCGGGGGCCGACCCGGCCGTCGACGACGGCGACCGGGACGCCGCGGCGGTGGGCGGCGGCGATCCAGGCGGGCCACAGCTCGAGGTACTCCAGGATGATCAGCCGGGGGTTCACCCGGTCGAGCGCCCGGCCGGGCAGCGGCGGCAGGTCGAGCGGGGGGCGGCCGATCGGGTGGTCGGGGTACAGGCGGCGGGCGAGGCGTCGGCCGTCGGCGGTCATGGCGCTGATGTGCAGCGGCAGGTCGGGGCGGGTCTCGCCCAGGGCCCGCACCAGCGGCGCGAGGGCCCGCATGTCGCCCACCGAGGCCCCGTGCAGCCAGACAGGGCGCGGGGGTTCGCGCGCGGCCATCCGCCCTACCCGCCCCCGTCCACGCTCCGCGCGTCGGCCGCGCCGTCGGCCTCGGCGCCGCCGCCGTCCGGCTCGGGCTCCGGCTCGGGGTCGCCGCCCCGCCGCCCCCGACGGCGGATCGGGCGGTCGGAGAAGCGCACCATCAGCCGGTAGCTGGCCTCAGCGCTCGGCGGGCTCTCCCCCTCGGGGGTCCGGGCCCGCACGACGATCAGCAGGCGGTCGGAGTCGACCCGGGCGGTGCCCCACTCCCCGCGGCCGACCCGGCGGGCGTCGCGCTTGAACAGCGAGTTGCCGGCGTAATCGACCGCCTCCAATATCAGGTCGAGCCCGTCGACGCCCGAGACCCGGGCCCGGACGTGGCGCCGGTCGGGCGGCACGTCGATCACGAAGACGTCCCGGTCGCCGGTGGCACCGTCGCCGGGGCCGATGGTGCCGGTCAACGGCAGGTCGTCGGCGATGGGGCTGGCGGTGGCCGGGGTGTCGTTGGGCTCGACCTCGGCGGTGGGCGGGCCGCTGCGGGCGGCGTACCACCGATAGCCGGCCGCTCCGCCGCCGGCGGCGAGCAGGACGACGACGACCCACGGCAGCATACTGCGGCCGCCGCCGCGGGCGCCGGGCCGGGCGGAGGGCGGCGGGGCGCTGTCGCCGAGGACCCACGAGTTGGCCGCCGGATCGGCCGGCTGGCCCGCGAGCCCGCCGCCGAACGGGACCGCGCCCGTCGGCGGGCCCCCGCCCTGATCGGCGAGGGCCGCCCCGACCGCGTAGCCATCGGTGCGCGGGCGGGGCCCGTCGTCGGGGGCGTCGTCGAAGCTCAGGGGGCCGCCATCGGCGGGCGGGCCGTCGGCGAGCGACCCGTCGGTGAGCGCGCTCGGCCGCCCGGGCGCGGTGGGCGGCGGCGTGGGGCGGGCGCCTTCGGGGGAGCCCTCGGCGGTGTCGCGGGGGGCGTCGTCGGGGCCCTCGTCCGCCGGCCCGCCGGCCCGGGGGTCGACGCTGGGGGCCGGGGTCGCCGGGCGGCTGCGCAGGTCGCCCCGGGGGCCGCTGATCCGGTCGAGCAGCCCCACGACCTCTTGATCGACGGCCAGCGCGCTCTGGGGGCGGTCGTCGGGCGCCCGGGCGAGCAGCCGCCGGACGAGCTCCTCGAGCCCGGGGGGCACGATCAGGGTCGGGTCGACCTCGTCGAACCGGGGCAGCGCGCCGCTGACGTGGGCCTCCATGACCTGGAGCGGCGACTTGCCGACGTAGGGCACCTGCCCGGTGAGCATGCGGAAGAGCAGCCCCCCGACGGCGTAGAGGTCGGTGCGGGCGTCGACCGCCTCGCCCTTCACCTGCTCGGGGGCCATGTAGTACGGGGTGCCCATCAAGGCCCCGTCGGCGGTCTGCAAGAGCGCCTCGGCGCCCTCGGGGGCCAGGATCTTGGCCAGCCCGAAGTCGAGCACCTTCACCCACTCGTCGCCGCTGGTGGTGCGGGTGAGGAAGACGTTCTCCGGCTTGAGGTCGCGGTGCACGACCCCCTGGGCGTGGGCCTCGGCGAGGCTGGAGCAGATCTGGTGCACGATGGCCAGCGCCCGGGCCGGGTCGAGGCGGCTCTCGGCGGCCAGCGTCTTCGAGAGGTCGTCCCCGATGAGGTACTCCATCACCAGGTAGACCACGCCGTCCCACACCCCGAAGTCGAAGACGGTGATGGTGTGGGCGTCGGTCAGCCGGGAGACGGCCATCGCCTCGCGGCGGAAGCGCTTGACGAGGTGGGGGTGACCCCGCAGGTCGGCCCGCAGCAGCTTGATGGCGACCCGCTTGCCGATGCCGACGTGCTCGGCGAGGTAGATCGCGCCCATGCCGCCCGACCCGAGCAGGCGCACGATGCGGAACTTCTCGGCGACGACCTTGCCGAGCAGCGAGTCGGTGGGGGCCTCTTGCAGCCGGGCGCCGCAGATGCCGCAGAAGACGTTGTCGGCGGGGGTCTCGGCGCCGCACGCGCCGCAGGTCGTCGTCGCGGCGCTCACGGCGCGATCAGCGCGCCCTCGACGCGGGGGGCGGTGACGAACCGGTCGGCGGTGCGCCACGTCTCAGCGCCGGCCAGGGTGCCGCTGACCGACACCCGCTGCCCGGGGTCGACCAGGATCGGGGCGGTGGTCGTGATCCACACCGGGCAGTGGTCGCCCCGGTCGCAGGCGGCGATCACCGCCCGGTCGGCCGCGCCCGGCCCCTCCCCGCCCCGCTCGACGGCGATCAGGCGGCCCTCGAACGCCACCGCCCGGCCCCGCAGCCCCTCGGCGTCGGCCAGCCAGCGGGCGTAGGGCGGGGTGCGGCCGGTGGGCCCGAGGCGCTCGGCCTGCTCGGCCCGCAGCGCGGCGGCCTGGGTCCGGCCGGCCTCGGGGGTCAGCCGCTCGACGGTGATCCGCTGCACGGTGGCCCGGGCGCCGGGCGCGTCGGCGACGACCTCGAGGGCCTGCTCCCGGGCGCCGCTGAGCGGGACCACCAGCGAGAAGCGCCCGTCGGCGTCGGCCTGCGCGGCGTGCTCGCCCACCCGGACCTCGGCCTCGGGCACGGTGCGGCCGGCGACGGTGACCGCCTCGGCGTCCCGGCGCCACGCCCGGGGCGGCGCGGTGACCACCAGCGGGGTGCGGGGCAGCGGCACCTGCACGGTCAGCGCGAACTCGGCCTCGGCCCCGCCGTCGCCCCGCAGGCGCACGGTCTCGGTCAGCGGCGCGGTCAGCCCGCCGGGGGCGTCGACCTCGGCCAGCGCCCGCCGGCCGTCGATGAGCAGGCGGTGGCGCCCGATGTCGCCGGCGACGGGCTCGACGGCGTCGCCCACCGGCTGCCAGCCGGGGCGCACGGTCAGCTCGACCGGGACGGGCGCGCCGACGGCCTCGACCGGCTCGACCCGGGCCCGGTACCAGACCGTCAGCTCCAGCGGCAGCTCGACCGGCGGGTCGCCGTCGCCCAGCCGCAGCGCGATCTGGCCCACGCCGGGGCGCAGCGCGGCCCCGTCGAGGTCGAACTCGACCCGCCCCGGGCCGTCGACCGCGTGCTGCCCCCCGGGGTGACCCACGAGCAGCGGGCGGGCGGTCTCGAGGTCGACGGCGAACGCCAGCCGCTCGCCGGCGGGCTCGACCTCGACCGCGCCGACCCGAGCCTCGACGGCCTGGGCCTCGCGGGTGAGCCACAAGGCGAGCGCGATGCCGGCGATGACGAGCACCAGGAAGACCAGCCAGCCGTAGCTCCGGGGCTGCACCGCGACGACCATCGCGGTGTGCTCGTCGGTGTCGATCACCGCGGCGAGGCGGGCGGCGGCGGCCCGCTCGTCGCCGTCGGAGGCGACCTCGGTGGCGCCGGGGGGCCGGGCGATGCGGGCGGCGGCGCCGGCCTCGCGGGTCGACGATCGGGCGGTGACCGGCTCGTCGACGATCACCGACGGCGCGCTGTCGGCCTCCTTCCGCTCGAGCGAGGGGTCGTCGACGATCACCGAGGGCTTGCTCGAGCGGGCCGACGCGGCGGCCTCGGCCTCGGCCCGGCGGCGGGCGTCGCGGGCCCGGGCGGCCTCGGCGATGGGCACCGGCGGCCCGACCAGCGTGCGGTAGCTCTCCTGGGGCGCCTCGGCGATCGCGTCGCGGGCGGCGTCCCGGGCCCGGGCGGCCTCGGCGACGGGCAGCGGGGGGCCCACCAGCGTGCGGTAGTTCTCCTGGGGCGCCTCGGGGGCCGGGGGGTCGGCCGCCGGCGGCTCGGAGGCGCCGCCGTGCACGTCGACCGACGGCATGCCCATGCGGGTGCTCTCGATGCCGGCGCCCTCCGGCTCGGGCGCGGGCTCGGCGGCCGCGTGTCGGCCGGCCTTGAACGGCGAGGGCGCCCCGAACTGCGTCGAGAGGATGGGGTCGGCCGCCGGCGCGGGGTCGGAGGCCGCCCCCGGCGGGGCCAGCGGCTCGTCGGCCGCGAGCGGCGGGAGCTGGCCCTTCTTGAAGGGCGAGGGCGCCCCGAACTGCGTCGAGCGGATGTCGCTGCCGTCGAGTGAGCCGGCGTTCATGCTGCCGATGCTGCCGTCGAGCTCGACGGCGTCGAGCGCCCGGAAGCCGCGCTTCGTCGCCGGCCCCTGGGACCGGTCCGGCTCGGGGGCCGGCGCGGCGGGGGCCGGCTTCTCGGCGACCTCGGCTTGATCGATCTTGAGCGCGGGCATGCCGAAGAGGGTGCGGGGCGCGCCGCTCTCGGCCACCTGCGACAGGCTGGCGCCGCAGATGGAACACGACGGCAGGTCGGAGGCATTGTTGGCACCGCACGCGGGGCACTGCTTCAATTCGAACTCCCGGACCTCGCGGATGACGCTGGACCGAGTGTCGACCACGCGCCCCCGGGAGTCAATGTGCCGCCCGGGTCTGCCCCGAAGTCGACCCCGTTGCTACACTGCCCGACCGATTCGCTGCCCGGAGGATCCCGAATGCCGAGCGGACCGCGCCCCGCCCTCCGCCCGAAGCCCCTGGCCGCGGCCCTGTGCCTCGGCGCCCTGCTGACAGCGTGCGGCCAGCGCCCGGCCGAGGAGGCCGCCCCGGCCCCCGCCGTGGGCGACGGCCCGCCCCGGCTGCTGGTCCTGTCGTCGACCATCGGCTACGTCGAGCCCTGCGGCTGCACCATCGACCTGACGCTGGGCGGCATCGACCGGGTCGCCACCCTGGTCGCCGCCGAGCGCGAGGCGGGCCCCACCGCGGTCGTGGTCGTCGGCCCCCACCTCTTCGAGCACGCCCCCCCGCCGCACAAGGTGGCCCAGGAGGAGGCCAAGGCCCGCCTGATCGCCCGCAGCCTGGCCCGCATCGGGGTCGACGCGGTGGTGCCCACCGCCACCGAGCTGGTCCGGGGCGAGGCGCTGTACGCCGAGGTGCGGCGGACGTTCGCCGCGCCCGACGTCACCGCCAACGTGCCCGGGGGGCGAGGGCGGATCGTGACGGTCGGCGACCTGAAGCTGGGGGTCTTCGGGCTGGCCACGCCCGAGGCGGCGGTGCCCGGCGGGCAGCCGGTCGACCCGAAGCCGGCGGCGATCGCCGAGGCCGCGCGGCTGCGGCAGGCGGGGGCCCATGTCGTCGTGGCCCTCGCGGCCATGCCCCGGCGGCAGATCCGGCGCATGGCCCGCAAGACCCCGGGCGTCGACCTGTGGGTCCTGGGCGACCACCCCGAGGAGACCGCGCTGGCCTCGCCGCTGAAGCACGGCTACCTGATCGAGGCCGGCGACCGGGGGCGCAACCTGGGGCGGGTCGTCTTGCACGAGGCGGCGCAGCCGGGGCCGCTGGTCGATCCGGTGGGCGACGCCGAGCGGGCCCGCAAGGCGCTCGACCTCCAGATCGAGATGCGCAGCGACCTCTTCCAGCGCACCGGCGACGCGGCGCTCGAGCCGCAGATCGCCGAGTTGAAGGCGCAGCGGGCGGCGCTCGCGACCCCCGAGGCGCAGGGCAAGCGCTTCGTCTACACGCTGGTGCCGGTGGCCAAGGCGGTGACCCCCGACCCCGAGGTGGCCGGCTGGCTGGCGGCGTACAACGCCTCGCTGAAGACGATCAACCTGGCGCAGGCCGGCGAGATCCCGAAGGTGCCGCCGGGCATGAGCGGCTACGCGGGCGACGATCAATGCGCCGACTGCCACTACGAGGCCCACACGCTGTGGACCACGACCCGCCACGGCGAGGCGTGGCAGACGCTGGTCGAGGCCGACAAGACGTTCGACGCCGAGTGCGTGGGGTGCCACGTCACCGGCTGGCAGAAGCCGGGGGGGTCGGTGCTCGGCCAGACCGAGGGGCGGGTGAACGTGCAGTGCGAGGTGTGCCACGGGCCGGGCGCGCAGCACGTCGACTCGGGCGGTGATCCGGCGAAGATCGAGCGCGCGGTGCCCGAGGCGGTGTGCGTCGAGTGCCACAACAAGCACCACTCGCCGCAGTTCGACTACGCCGGCTACCTGCCGAAGATCCTGGGGCCGGGGCACCAGAAGCGGGCGCGGTAGCCGCGTCGCGGGCGCCTCGGGCGGCTCGCTCAGGGCGCCCGGCGGAAGATCCCCTGCCCGGTCAGCACCCACGCGCTGCCGTCGCTGCCGAAGGCCACGTCGCGCACGTCGCGGGCGGTCTCGCCCCGGCGGACCGGCTCGGCGCGCCAGCCGGCGGGATCGGCCGGGTTCGGGTTGTGGTACAGCCCGGCGTCGGTGCCGGCCCACAAGCGGCCGTCGGCGTCGAAGATCAGCCGGGTGATGCGCCCCGAGAGGCCTTGGGCCTTCACCGAGGTCCAGGTGTCGCCCTCGAGCCGCCCCAGCCCCTCCAGCGTGCCGACCCAGGCCCGCCCCTGCCCGTCGACCGCCAGCGCGGTGATCACCTCGCTGTCGATGAAGTCGTTCTCGTCGAACACCCGCATCTGCCCGTCGCGCACCCGGACCAGCCCGGCGTTGGTGCCCAGCACGACCGCCGAGGGGCCGCTCTTGCCCGGCACCCGGGCGACGGCGCTGATCCAGCCGTCGGGCAGCAGCGGGGTGCCGTCGACGCTCTCCTCGTCCGGCGCGCGGCGGGCCTGCCACCGCTGGAGCGCGTCGTGGGACACCGGCACCCGCCCCAGGCCGGCGCCGCGCAGGCTGCCCCGCTCGCTCTCGTAGAACAGCGCGAAGTGGATCTCACCCAGCGGGCCGACCTCGAACGCGCCCACCCGCAGCGGGCGGTCGATGCCCAGCACCGGCAGACGCCCCTTGCGCTCGATGCGGCCCTGGTCGATGCGCACCACCGCGATCTCGGGCGAGGGGGCCAGCGGCACGGCGGCGGGCGGCGGCTCGGCCCCGGCGATGGCGTCCACCGGGTCGACCTCGCCCGCCGGCGCCGCGGGCGGCGGGGGCAGCCCCACCTCGGCCGCGGCGTAGCCGATGAGCAGCCACGCCCCGCCCTGGGGGTCGGCGGCGACCGCCAGCGCCTCGGCCGGGCTGCCGTCGGGGGCCACCGGGCGGCGCTCCCAGCCCTGGCCGTCCCACCGGGTCACATACGGCCCCAGCGAGGGGATGAGCGCCCGGCCCTTCGTATCGACCGTCAGCCGGGTCGTCGGGAAGCGGGGCACGAGGCTCTGCGAGGTGTAGCGCTGGGTCGCCTGCCCCTTCTGGGCCAGCAGCCCCCGCCAGGCGAGGCCGTACCACGCGAAGCCGTCGGCCCCGACGTGCCACACCGTCACCTCGCCCTCCTCGGGCAGCCGGGGGCGCTCGGCGAGCAGCTTGAAGGCCGGGGCGCCGCTGGCGTTGCCGACCCGCTCGGTGGCCCGCACGCACTCCAACAGGACCTCCTCGACCGGCGACGGGGGGGGCGGGGCGACCGGGGCCGCCGGCGGGGGCGCGCCCTCGACCGCCGGCACGTCCAGCTTGCGCTCGGGCTCGGGGGCCGGCGCGGCCTTCGCCGCCGCGGTGAACCGGGCGTGCTGCATCAGCGCCGGGGGCGGCGGCACGCGGCCGGGATCCATCGGCTCGAGGGCCGGGGTCGCCCCGCTGGGAGCGGGCGGCGTGCCCGCCGGCAGCTCGACCACCCGCCACCAGCCGCTCGTGCTGCGCACGACCCAGTTGCCGGTGTGCCACTGCATCGCCTGGATGGCCGCGCCGCCCCGGGCGAGGTCGTAGGGGTACCAGGTGTTGCGCACCCGCAGCGCCAGGGTCGGCCGGGGCGAGTTGCACACCACCGCCACCTGATTGCCGCCGGTGGCCACCGCCCGCACGTCGTTGGCGCACAGGCCGTTGACCGTGGTGTGCTCGACGATGCGGTCGCCCTCCAGCGTGATCAGCCCCTTGCGGGCCGTCGCGGCCCACAGGCGCCCGGCGTCGTCCACCGCGATGTCGCGCACGGTGTGCAGCCGGGAGTGCAGCCGCAGCCGCCCCCCGTGCATCCAGCCCAGCCCCCGCTGCATGCCGACCCACACCCCGCCCGCCTTGCGCGGGGCGAGCGCGGTCACCCCCGCCGGCAGCGGATCGGCGCTCAGCCGCTGCCACTTCGCCGTCGGCTCGGGCCGCTTCCAGGCGATGGCGTCCTTCAGCCCCACGTAGACCGTGCCGTCGCTGGCCACTGCGATCGCCGTCGCGCCGGCCCCCGGCGCGCTCGCCCCGGTCACGAAGCCCACCTGACCCCCGGGGCGGGTCCAGCGCAGCACGCCGTTCTGGCTGATGGCCCACACCGCGTCGGCGGTGGGCGCGATGTCGACGATGCGCTCGGCGTCCGAGAAGAAGCGCCACGGGCTGGCCGGCGGCGGCGGCGGGGTCGGCGACTCCAGCTCGATCCGGCGCGGGGTGCCGCTGCACCCGGGGGACAGGCACGCGGCGGCGGCCAGGGCGGCCAGCGCGACGAAGCTCAGCGGCGTGCGGGGCATGAAGACTCCTCCTGACAATCGAGAGCGGTTGAGAGAGCACCCACCCCGGGCGTCGGTCGCGATCTGAGATGCGGCCCTCAATGCTCGCCCTGGAACACGGTCAGCTCGACCCGGACCGCCGGGCCGCGCACCGGGCGAAGCGCGAGCTCCTGGAGCCACAGCTTCACCCCGTCCCGGACCCACCGTCGGCGGCGGGCGCTGGACAGCCGGCCGACCTCGGGCGCGCTGCCCGGCCCCAGGCAGCGGGTCAGGGCAGCGGCGGCCGCGTCCGCCTTCCGGCGGGCCCGGGCCGGCGGGCCGACGAAGACCTCCCCGTGCCACATGCGCCCCAGATCGGTCCAGCCCCGCGCCCCGAGCTCTGGCAGCTCGAAGTCCACCGGCGCCCGCACCCCGGGGCGGGTCACGTCGGCGAGGTGCCCCAGGCCGTCGCGCACATGGACCACGAGGAAGTCGAGCGCGTCGCACAGATCCGTCTCGGGCTTCGGCTCACCCACCGCCTGCACAACCCGGCCCTCGAAGGTGAACGGGCCCCGGCTGCCCTTCAGCGGGGTGATGCGCACCTGATAGCGCCCGCTGCGGGCGGCGCGGAGCCGGGCGGCATAGCCCGGCCGCAGCGCCCCGGTGGACCCATCGAGGACCCAGGCGCTGCGGGCCAGCCGGCCGTCGGGGCCGAGCACGTCGACCTTCTGGCGCATGCCCTCGCCGCCCTCCACGAAGGCGGTGAGCCACGCCCCGGCGGGGATGGTGATACCCAGCGTCCGCGATCGGCCGTCGTGGGTCCCCTTCTGCACCGACATCTGGAGGCGGTAGGGGCGGTCCTGCCCCGGCTGGGGCTTCGGCTGCGGGCGAGGCTTCGGATCAGGCTGCGGCTGCGGCTTCGGCTGCGGGCGAGGCTTCGGGTCGGGCTGCGGCTGCGCGCCGCTCTTCTCCAGCGCCCGCCGCCGGATCTCGCCCAGCAGGTGGACCGCCCGCTCGGCGTCGGCCCGGCTCCGGGCGTCGATCGCGGTGTAGGGCACCGCCCGCAGCGGGGGCCGGGCGCTGGCCGAGAACCGGATCTTGCGCCCCTCGATCGAGAGGCGGACCCGGAACGCGCCCGCCTGACGGGGGATCGGCTCGATCGTGAGCTGCCACGGCGGCGCGATGGGGATCCGGGTGTCGACGCCGTGGCCGCTCTCGAGCTGGAGCCAGGCGCCCGACGGATCGAGCGCGGCGCGCCGGTTGCGGTGCACGGCCCGGATCTTGACGCCCGGCGGGGGGTCGCTCAGGTAGCGGGCCATGAGGCGGTTGAGCTCGGCGATCCCCGCGGCCAGCGGATCGGCGGGGGTCGCCCGGGCCGGGCCCGCCGCGAGCGCGAGCGTCAGGGCCAGCAGCGCCCCGAGCCATCCCCCGCATCCCGCCATCCGACCGCCGCGTCGACCGTGCATCGCGCCTCTCCGTCCCGCCGCCCCGGAGAGTGTCAGCCCGGGGGGCCCCTGTCGAGATCGCCCGGGCCCGCCGCGCGCGGATCTTTCGATCCGCGGCCCGTTTCCTGGTAAGTGGCTGGGGTGCCTCGGACGCCCCGAACCCCCTGCGCCCCGCTGCTGGCCGCGGCCCTGATCGCGCTCGCCGGCCCCGCGCCGGTCGCCGGCCACGCCCTCGACGGCCCGCCGGCCATCGCCGACGAGCTGCACGGCATCAACCAGCAGCTCCGCTTCGCCCGTTCGCGGCTCGAAGAGGCGACCGCGGCCACCGGCGACGCCCCGCTCGAGGTGCTCAGCCGGGCCCAGGTGGCGTACTTCGAAGGCGACCACCCCGCCGCCGCCGCCCGGCTGCTCGACCTCGTCGCCCGCCCCGGCTTCCGCGAGCACCCGGCCTACGCCGACGCGCTGGCGTGGCTCGGCGAGAGCCTGTGGGCCCTGGGCCTCGAAGCGGCCGCCGTCGACGCCCTGCGGGACTCGCTCGAAGCCCCCCGCCAGAGCCCGGTCACCTGGCGCCGCAACTTCGCCCGCTACCTGAGCCGGGCCCGGGACCGGGAGCCGCTCGACCGGCTGCGGGCCTACTGGCAGCGGTTCCAGGGGCTGCCGCCGAGCGAGAGCGACGAGGCCGACTTCGCCGAGCTGACGTATCACTACGGCCGGGCGCTCTTCCGGGGCGGCGCGCTCGACGAGGCCGCCGCCGCGTTCCGGGCGGTGCCGGCCGACGCCCGGGACGCCTTGCGGGCGCAGTACTTCGTCGGGGTGGTGGCGCTCAAGCAGGGCGAGCTGGTGCTGGCCGGCGAGGCGTTCGAGCAGGCCCGCCAGGCGTGGCTGACCCGCAGCGCCGAGGTCGTGCCCCGGGTGCCGACGCCGCTGGACGCCATCCCGTCCGCCGGGCCCCGCCGGGCCTACGCCCGGGTGAACGCCGACGGCGAGCTGGTGCCCTCCGACCGCCAGGACGAGGCGGCCGCGGCGGCCGAGGCGCTCGACCCCGACGACGAGATCCGCCACGTCCGGCGCATGGGCGCGGTGATCCACCTCGCGCTGGCCCGCCTCGCCGCCGCCCGGGAGGACGACGCCGCCGCGTGGCAGTGGTACCGCATGATCCCACCCGGCGACCCGGACCACGCCCAGGCGCTGAGCGAGGCGACGTTCGTGCTGTTCCGCCTGGGCGAGTTCGACTGGTGCGTGCGGCTCGTCGATCAGCTCCTCGCGACCCGGGGGGACGACCTCTCGGCGGCCCAGCTCGGGCTGTGGCGGGCGCAGCTCCTGGCTCGGGCGGCGCGCTACGAGGACGCCCGGGAGAGCTACCGCGACCTCGAGGCGGCCATGAAGCGCCGGCTGACCGAGCTCGACGGCGCGCTGCAAACCGACCAGCGGCTCTTCCCCGCCGCCGCGCTGGCCTGGACCGCCCCCGAGGACGCCCGCCGCGCCCGCCGGCTGGAGGCCGAGCTGGTCTTGCAGGAGGAGGCGCTGCTCGAGGCCCGGGAGCTGGCCGCGTCCCTGGCCGAGCTGGCCCGGGCCGCCGACGCGCTGCCGGTGGTGCGCGACGGCCGGGCCCTGCACGCCCGCCTCGTCGAGCGGCTGGCCCACACCCGGACCCACGTCGACAGCCCGCCGGCCCCCGACGCCCGGGGGCCCGATCGGGCGACGCTCACCACGAGCGCCGAGCGCCTCGCCGGCCGGCTGGCCGACTTCGCCCGCTTCCTCGAGACCTACGCCGCCGCCTGCCGGGCCCGGCTTCAGCGGGTGATCGACGCCGAGCAGCCCGAGCTGGAGCGCCTCACCGCCGCGCTGGCCGCCGAGCAGGCCGCCGCCCGCGATCTGGCCGCCGAGCTGCGGGTCGCCGCCCGGTCCAACCTCGACCGCTTCGCCGCCGAGTCGATGTTCGGCGAGGTCGATCTGGCGTGGTGGCGCAAGGAGGAGGTCTCCCGGCTCATCCGCGAAGAGACCGCCCGCCGGGACGCGGCGAAGGCGGCGATGGAGGCCGAGCCGGCGCCCGCCGGACCCGAGAGCCCGGCCCCCGAGAGCCCGACCCCCGAGAGCGCCGCCGAGCCCGCCGACGAGCTGCTGCCGGTGCAGGGCGCGCCGACGCCCTGATCCGGGCGCCTACCACGCCGTCTCGAGCCGGCTGCCCGGGTAGTAATGCTTCAGGATGAGGTCGTGCCCCCGCCCGGCCCGGGCCTGCCCGATCGCGCCGTGCTGGCACATGCCCACCCCGTGCCCGAAGCCGCCCCCCCGGAAGCGCCACTTCGCCGGTGCCTCCCCCGGCGGCCGCGCCCCGACCCGCTCGACCACCCACATCCCGCTGCGCAGATGCCCCAGCAGCTTGCGGTTCTCGTAGCTGCCCTCGACCACGTAGCGCCCGCCGCCGCCGACGTACTCGACCGCCAGCGCCCGGCCGCTCACCCCCCGACGCACCGGCCGGATCGCGTGGATCGGCGACACCGTCCGCCCGGCGTGGGCGTCGACCGCCGCGTCCACCTGGGCCGCCGTCCGGGTCTTCGTCCAGCGGTAGACCTTCGACCTCCCGCCGCTCGCCGCGCACCAGCTCTGCCCCGGGCGCTCGACGAACGCGGCGACGATGCGGGCCGCCTCCGGCTCGGGCGTGCCGGGCGGCACCAGCGGATCGAGCGACCCGTCGGCGACGTCGTACCGCCCCGGGCTCGACGGCTTCGGCGGCCCGCCCCACATCATGTGGAACGCCTCGCTGTGGCCCCCGCAGGCCGAGCTGTAGGTCGTGTCGACCAGCCCCCGCGCGTCGAACAGGAGCTGCCCCCGCGTCGCCCGCACCGCGGCGTCGGTGCGCGGCCGGGCGCGGGTCTGGCCCTTGTAGACCTGACAGTGGGTCTCGGCGCACAGCAGGTAGGGGTCGGCCCGGTGGCGGGTGCCGACCTTGGCCAACAGCTGCCCCCGGGCGGCCACCGCCTGGGCCTGCAACGCCGCCTCGGGCGCGCTGGGGAAGATCTCGGACGGCACGACGCCTTCGAGCAGCGCCTCGGCCGACAGCAGGTTGACCGCCACCAGCTTGCCGTCCCGCCCCACCGCCAGATAGACGTCGCCGTGGTAGCTGCGGTCGGCCCGGCCCCGCTTGGGCGTGCCGTGGCCCCACTCCATGTCGGGCAGATCGACCGTCGGCGGCGGCCCCTTCTCCGGGGCCTCGGGGGTGATCCACAGCAGATCCTTCGCCCGTATCTCGAAGCCCGAGCGCGCGTCCCGGGCCACGATCCAGCCCCCCGGGCGCCGCACCAGCTCGCCGAGGACCGCCGTCGACACCCCCAGCTCGCCGGCCAGCTCGGCGGCGCGGGCCTCGGCGGCGTCCCGATCGGCCTGGGGGTCGATGCCCACGTGCCGCCGCCGGGTGTCGAGCGTCGTGCCCCCCAGCCCGATCACCGCCCCCGCCTCGATCAGCTCGACCTCGGGGTGCCCCCGCCGGCGCCACTGCTCGCGGGCCCGGGCCGCGCCGGCCAGATCGCGGGCGCCGATCTGATCGACGATCACCCACCACCGCACCTCGGCCGGGCGGCCCTCCTCGACGGTCACCGTCCACCGGGCGCCGGCCTTCGCGCTGACCCGGGCCCCGTCGTCGCCCCCCGGCATCAGGGTGAGCCGCCCGGCGCTGGTCACGTCGACGGCCGCCTGGGACTCGGTGACCCGCACCGACACCAGCGGCTCGCCCTGGCGATCGAAGACCACCTGGTTCGAGTACAGCGCCGCGAGGCGATCCTGACGCCGCATCTCGAACGCGGCCGCCGGCGACGCGAGCAGGTTGCCGAGCGCGAGGGCCGCCACTACCCTGCCGCCATGTCGCGACGCCGATCGAAGAAGCCGCCCCTGCGCATCCAGCCGACGACCCTGTGGGACTACCCCTCTCAGCATTACGGCTCCACAACCCAGGGCAGCCCCGACTACCGGGGGGCCACCCCCTCGTACGTGATCTGGAATCTGCTCGAACGATATACCCGACCGGGCGACGTGGTTGTCGACCCCTTCTGCGGCTCGGGCACGACGCTGGACGTCTGCCGGGACCTCGGCCGGCAGGGCGTCGGCTTCGACCTCGCGCCCTTCCGGGGCGACATCCGCCAGGCCGACGCCCGCGCGCTGCCGCTCGACGACGCCTCGGTCGACTTCGTCTTCGCCGACCCGCCCTACAGCGACAACCTGAGCTACAGCGACGACCCCCGGTGCATCGGCAAGATCAACGCCACCGAAGAAGACTACTTCGAAGCGTTGGACGCTGCCTTCCGCGAGATGCACCGTGTCATGCGCGATCGACGCTACGTCGCGATCTACATCTGCGACTACTTCTCGAAGAAGCGAGGCTTCGTCCCCATCGGCACCCGGTGCATGGCGCTGATGCTGCAATACTTCCGACCCATCGACCACGTCTGCGTCGTGCGCCACAACCGCAACCTGGGCATGGGCAACCGGCGCAAGGCGGCGGTCGACGGCAACTTCTTCCTGCGGGGGTTCAACCACCTGCTCGTCGGCAAGAAGGAGCTGGACTGAATCGGAGCATCCGGAGTGTTCGGATCACTCCAGCTCCTGGTTCACGTACAGCCCCGCGCCGCCGGTCACGTCGCCGTTCTCGTCGATGACCCCCACCCGTTCGAAGGTCGACAAGACCCCGTCGCAGTTCAGATCACCGACGGCCCGGGCGGTGAACATGGCCCGGGGGCCCTCCCCTTCGCTGATGAACGCGTAGCGATAGCGATGGGGGCCGCCGGGGGCGAAGCCCAGCGCCTGCCATCCGGGGTGGCTCCAGTCATCCGCCCGATACACGAAGCCATCGTCGCCGTCCTCGCAGAAGGGGCGGTCGGGGGTCGGCGGCGTCGAGCGGGGGAAGCGGCGGGCGATGGGGTTGCGCCCGGGCCCGAGGTGGTCGGCGTAGTAGAACGAGACCGCCGCGTCGTACATCCGGCGCACGTTCATCGTGGCCTCGGCCGCCTTCGAGCGGCGCTGGTACTTCATGAACGCCGGGATGGCCACCGCGGCGAGGATGCCCAGGCCGGCGACGGTGACCGAGCCGCTGCCGGCCTCGACGCGGGCCCGGGCGGCGCGGCCGTGAGGGGTGCCCGGGTGGCGGGCGGCCAGGTCGAACATCAGATCGCCGGCGGCGAGCGCGTCCCCGTTCAGATCGGCGACGATGGCCCGGTCGAACATCGCCCGGGCGGCGGCCGGATCGTCGGCCCGGGGGGTCGGCTCCTCGGGGGCGGCGTCCCGGCTGCAGCCCGACCCGATGACCGGGCCGGCGGCGAGCAGCAGACAGACGATGGCGTGGGCGGTCGGGCGCATCACAGTCGGCTCCAGTTCAGCTCGATGGCGAGCCCGTCCTCTTCGAAGCGCACGATGGACGAGACGGCGTCCATCAGCCGCAGCTCGGCGGCCAGCCAGCCGAAGAAGCCGGTCAGCGCCCGGGCGCTCTCGCCGTCGGCCTCGAAGAAGGCGGGCAGCCCGGTGGCGGCGGCGTGGGGGGCGTGGGCCATGAACGACCCGTGGGCCCCGCGGGCGGCCAGGGCCGGAGGCAGGTTCGGCGGCAGGCCCTTCTCCCGCTCGACCCGGGCCAGATCGACCGGGTCGATGCCCACCAGCAGGTGCCGGCCGACCGTGCGGTGGGCCAGGATCAGCCGGCTCTCGCCCAGATCGGCGCCCTCGCCGGGGATGCGGAAGACGAGCCGGTCGGCGGTGATGTCGGGCCGGGCGCCCTCGGGCAGCATCGCCCGCAGCGCGCCGAGCAGATCGGCGGCGGTGGCGCCGTCGACGAGGCCAAGGGTCAGCACCGGCTCGGCGAAGCCGCCGACGAACGACAGCGCCAGCTCGCCGGTCCACCGGGCGGCCAGCGCGCGCAGGGCCTGCGCCTCGGGGCCCGCGTCGCCCTGAGCGAGCAGCTCGACCACCTTCGCCGCGTCGAGCGAGAGCTTGAGCAGGTACGGCGTGCGGGGGTGGATGGCCTCGGTGGCCGAGGCGCCGGCGGCGGGGTTCATCGCGGCCCGGAGCTGGCCGTAGACCGGCTGGGCGTCGGGGCGGATCCGGACCGCCGCCCGGATCGCGACCCGGCCCGGGTCGGCGTGCACGTCGAGCTGGGCGTGCTTCACCATCAGGCCCCACGGCGGCGGCAGGCTCGTCAGCATCCCGCCGTCCACCCGGGCGGTGAGCCACGCCCCGGGGTCGAAGCCGGGCGGGGCCCCGGGCGCGGTCTCCGGCGGGGTCTGGTTGTCGCAGATCATGAGCCCGTCGACCTCGACGCAGGTCATCGGCATCGGGCCGGCGAAGCCGTCGGCGGTGGCGGCCAGCTCGAAGCCCCGGCCCCGGGCGAAGGCGGCGATGCTCTCCCGCAGGGCGGCGCCGTCGGTGACCCCCATCACGATCCGCACCCGGGGGGTGGGGCTGGCGAAGATCGCGACGCCCCGGGCGGGGTCGCCGCCGGGCAGCCACGCCCGCTCGCCGGGCCGCAGGCCGTGGTACTCCAGCGCGCGGGCGGCCTTCAGATCGGCGACGAACCCCGCGGCCCCGGCGAACCGGGCCTCGAGCGCGTCGAGCCGGTCGGCGAACGTATCCCCGCCGCGCAGCACGACCGTGATCGCGGCGTCGGGCAGGGCCCAGTCGGCGGGATCGGCGGCGTGGCCCGGTGTGGCCCACAGGGCCGCCATCGCCAGAGCGATACAGTGTCTCATTCGCATGGCACCTCACAGGTCGATCGCACCGTCTCACGGAACCGGCACCTCGGCAACCGCCGCGCCCGCCCGGCGGCCGATGTCACCCGAGCGGACCGATATCTCACGCGCTCGAATTGAGTCCGGGCCGCGCGAGGGGCAGAATGGCGCCATGCGGACTCTCGACATCGACGGCGCGACCATGACCCTCGGCGACCCGGAGGGGTCGCTCATCGACGACGTGGAGCGGGTCGCGCCCGGCCTCACCATCGCGTGGCACCCGGACGTCAGCCGGATCGGCGAGCGGCTGCCTTTCGAAGAGGCCCGCACCGCGGTCTCCCGGCTGGCGCCGCTGTTCTCCGACGTGCACGGGCGGCGGGTCGCGCCCCTGACCGACCCCTACGTCAGCCGCACCCCGGTCGCCTTCGAGCGGCGGCGCGACGGGGGGGTGACGGTCGAGGGCGCGGCGATCGTCGGCGGGCAGCCGCTGGAGGGGCGGATGACGCTGTCCCCGGCCGAGGTGCAGCGGGGGGTGACCATCGAGCTGGGCCGGCGGGTGCTGCTGCTGGTGCACCCGGTGCCGCTGCGCCCCTGCCGGGCCCCGCGCTTCGGGCTGGTGGGCGAGAGCGTGGCGCTGCGCCGGCTGCGGACCGCCATCGCCCGGGTCGCGCCGACCGACGCGGCGGTGCTCGTCCGGGGCGAGTCGGGGTCGGGCAAGGAGCTGGTGGCCCGAGCGGTGCACGACGCCAGCCGCCGGGCGGCCGGCCCCTACCGGGCGGTCAACGTGGCGGCCGTGCCCCCGTCGGTGGCGGCCTCGTCGTTCTTCGGGCACACCAAGGGCGCCTTCTCGGGGGCCGCCGCGAGCCGCGAGGGCTACTTCGGCGAGAGCGACGGGGGCACGCTCTTCCTCGACGAGATCGGCGACCTGCCGATCGACGTGCAGCCGCTGCTGCTGCGGGCGCTGGAGTCGGGCGAGATCCAGCCGGTGGGCGCCCGGCGGTCGCGGCAGGTGGACGTGCGCATCGTCGCCGCCACCGACGCCGCGCTCGAGGCGGCGATCGACGACGGGCGGTTCTCGGTGCCGCTGCTGCACCGGCTCTCGGGGCTCGAGCTGCTCGTCGCGCCGCTGCGGGCCCGCCCCGACGACATCGCCCGGCTGCTGCTCTTCGCGCTGCGCAAGGAGCTCGGCGCGCTGAACGCCATCGCCCGGCTGGAGGGCGACCCCACCGCCCGCCGCCCGTGGCTCGACGCCCGCACGGTGGGCCTGCTGATGCGCCACCCGTGGCCGGGCAACGTGCGGGAGCTGCTCAACGTGGCCCGGCAGATCGCGGTGGCCGGGCACGATCAACCCCGGGTCCGGGTGAGCGCGGTGGCGGCCCTCGACCGCATGCGCCGGGCCCAGTCGGCGGCGGGCGAGAGCACGACCGGGTCGGGCACCGACCCCGGCACGACCGGGGCCGACGACGCCGCGCTCGAGGTCGGGGCCGTGCTGGAGGCGCTGCGCGAGGCGGGGTGGAGCGTGCACGCGACCGCCCGGGCGCTGGGCGTGGCCAAGACGACGCTGTACCGCTTCATCGACACCCACCGGCTGCTGCGCAAGGCGAGCGAGATCCCCGACGACGAGCTGCGGGCGGTCTACGCCGACTGCGACGGCGACCGGCAGGCGATGAGCGACCGGCTGCGGGTGTCGACCCGGGCGCTGGCCTTCCGGCTCAAGGAGCTCGACCCGCCCCCGGGGGACAGTTGAGCGACGACCGCCCCGAGCCGGCGCCGCCGACCGCAGCGATCGAGACCCGGGTGCCGTCGAGCGCCGACTCGTGGGACGAGCACGACCACCCGCTGGCCCGCCCGCCGGGGCCGGCCGATCTGCCCGAGCGCTACGAAGACCTGGGGCTCATCGGGCGCGGCGGCCAGGGCGAGGTGCACCGGGTCTGGGATCACAAGCTCGAGCGGGCGCTGGCGATCAAGATCCTGACCCGGGCCCACCCGGCGGCCTCCCGCCGGTTCCGGATCGAGACCAACCTGACCATCGAGCTGTCGCACCCCAGCATCATCCCGGTCTACGACCGGGGCCTGACGGCCGACGGGCGCCCGTGGTTCGCGATGAAGCCGGTCGACGGCCTCGAGCTGAGCGCGGGCATCGCCGCGTGCCACGGCCGGCCGCCCGATCCGGCGTGGCCCCGGCGGCGGCTGCTCAACGTCTTCGTGCGGGTGTGCGAAGCGGTGGCCTACGCCCACGAGCAGGGCGTGGTGCACCGCGACCTCAAGCCGGGCAACGTCATGATCGGGCGCTTCGGCGAGGTGTGGGTGATGGACTGGGGCATCGCCCGGCGCCTGTCCGACGCCGAGGAGGCCGAGGCCCCGCCGGGCGCGCCGGGCTGCACGCCGGCCATGGGCACCCGGGACGGCGCGGTGCTCGGCACCCCGGGCTACATGTCGCCCGAGCAGGCCCGGGGCGACGCCCACCTCGCCGACCGCCGCAGCGACGTCTACGCGCTGGGGGGCATGCTCTACGCGATCATGACCGGCCGCCGCCCCGACGGGCAGCCGCCGCCGGGCTTCCTCGACCGCCCGCTGGTCGCCCCGCTGGCCGAGCTGTGCCGGGCGGCGATGGCCCTCGACCCCGACGACCGCCCCCCGGACGCCGAGGCGGTGCGCCGGGCGGTCAGCGACTGGATCGACGGCGCCATCCGGCGCAGCGAGGCCCAGGCGCTCGTGCGCCGGGCGCAGGGGCTGCGGCCGCGCATCGAAGGGCACCGGGCCGAGGCGGCGGCCCTCGAGCGGCAGGCGGCCGAGCTGCTGGAGACGGTGCCGCCCCACGCCCCCGAGACCCTCAAGCACCCCGGCTGGCGGCTCGAGGATCAGGCCCGCGAGCACCGCCGGGCGGCGACGATGGCCGGGCTGGAGTTCGAGCAGACCCTGCGGGCGGCGCTGCTGCGGGCGCCCGATCTGGCCGAGGCCGACGCGCTGCTCGCCGAGCACCACCGGGATCAGCTCGCCCGGGCCGAGGCCGAGCGCGACGCCGACGCCGCCGCCCGCCACGAGACGCTGCTGGCGGTGCACGACGACGGGCGCCACGCGGCGTTCCTCTCGGGGCGCAGCGCGTGGTCGCTGGTGACCGACCCCGCCGACGCCCGGATCACGCTGTACCGCTACGTCGAGCGCGACCGGCGGCTGGTCACCGAGCCGGTCGAGGTGCTCGGGGGCCCGGTGTTCGAGCGGCCCATCGACCGGGGCAGCTACCTGGCGGTGATCGAGGCCGACGGGCGGGCGGCGGTGCGCTATCCGCTGTTCGTCGAGCGCGGCCGGGGCTGGCGCGGGGCCCCGCCGGGCGAGGATCGGCCGCACCCCATCCCCCTGCCGACGCCCGCCGAGCTGGGGCCGGACGACGTCTACGTGCCCGCCGGCTGGACCACGCTGGGCGGCGACCGGGCGGCGATCGACGCCCTGCCCCGGGTGCGGGTGTGGGTCGACGGCTTCGTCATGCGCCGCTTCCCGGTGACGGTGGGCGAGCTGGTCGCGCTGGCCGAAGACGGGCGGCTGCCCGACGGCATCCCGGCCGAGGCGCTCGACGAGCCGCCGGACCACGCGGCGACCCGGCTGACCTGGTGGCAGGCGGCGGCCTGCGCCGACGCCTTCGCCGCCCGCGACGGGCTGGGGTGGCGGCTGCCCGACGGCGCCGAGTGGGAGAAGGCCGCCCGGGGGGTCGACGGGCGCTTCTGGCCGTGGGGCGACGCGTTCGACGCCAGCCGGGCGTGCGTGATCGAGAGCTTCGCCGGCACCCCCGGCGCCCGGCCGGTGGGCCACGCGCCGGCCGATCAGAGCCCATACGGGGTGCGCGATCTGGTGGGCGGGGTGCGGGAGTGGTGCCTCGGCGTCTACCGCCGGGCGGGCCCGAGCGGGCCCCGGCTGGTCGTGCAGCGCCCGGCGGCGGGGGACGACGGCCTGCGGGAGGGGCGGGGCGGCGCGTGGCCGGCCCGAGCGAGCACCGCCCGCCCGGCGGGGCGGTTCGCCGGGCGCCCCGACCGGGCGCTGGCGGTGCTCGGCTTCCGGCTGGTGCGCCCGCTGGGGCTCACCAAGGGCTGACGAACTGCTTGTCGCCGGGCTCGATGGGGAAGCGATCGGCCGGGGCGAGCGCGCCGGGCAGGCTGTCGACGGTGATGGCCTGCGGGGTCAGCGCGTACCACACCACCCGCTCGACGGCGCAGTGACCGGCGGCGTCGCAGGCGGGCACCAGCCGCAGCAGGTGCTTCACCGCGCCCTCGGGCCCGATGAGCATGTGCACCGTCGTCGGGTCGAGGGCCCCGCTGACCGGCTCACCCACCGCCGGCTTGACGAACAGCGCGTCGCCGGCCGGCGCGACCCCGGCCCCGGCGGCGCCGATGACCAGCGGGTGGCTCAGGGCCGAGCGGGGCACCGGGGTGGGTTCGAATGCCATCTCGATGCCATCGGCGGTGTCGCGCACCCTCAAGACACCGGCGTCGATCGGTCCCCCGGGCGTATCGAAGTGCATGGCGTGGGCGGTCCACTCGACCTCGGCGCCGGCCACCCGCATCAGATCGATCGGCCCCTGGGCGGCGGCCGAGCCGGCGAAGGCCATCAGCGTCAGGGCGAAGGCGACGACGGGGGCGACGACGCGGGCGGCCGGCAGACGGGTGGTGATGACGCGCATGGCATCCTCCGATGGCTGGGTGCGGTGGCTGAATCTCGGGGCGCGACACCGTGCCGCGCTACGCCCGGATGAGATTGCAGCCGGTGTGCCAACCTCCGATGGGCCTGTAATCGGCGAAAACGGCCCCGATCACACCGTCCGCCGCCCGCGCGGACCGTCCGGACAGTCGCGAGGCCGCTGTGACCGACCCGCGTAGCGCCCGCCGGTCCCGGCGCATCTCTCCCGGTGGCACGCCACGTCGACGTGCGCCGCGCGCGAGGCCCCCATGACGCCGGACATCGCCATCGTGCTCGCCATCACCGCCCTGGCGATGGTGCTCTTCGTCACCGAGTGGATCCGCTACGACGTCACCGCCATCGGCGTGGCCGCGGCGCTGCTGGTCTCGGGCGTGCTCGAGCTGCCGGCGGTGCTCTCGGGCCTGTCGAACCCGGCGACGGTGGCCATCGCCTGCATGCTCGGCCTCAGCGCGGGCCTCAGCGAGACCGGGGCCCTGCGTCCGCTGTCGGGCGCCATCGCCGCCCTCGCCGAGCGCAGCCGGGCCCTGGCCCTGCTGGCGACGCTGCTGGTGGTCTGCGTGGCGTCGGCGTTCGTCAACAACACCGCCATCGTCGTGCTGTTCATCCCGGTGCTGCTGCACCTCGCCCCGGCCCTCGGCGAAGACGCCTCCCGGCTGCTGATGCCGATGTCGTTCGTCTCGATCATCGGCGGGGTGTGCACCCTGCTGGGCACCTCGACCAACCTCATCGTCAGCGCGGTCGCCGCCGACGAGGGGCTGGCCCCGCTGCGCATGTTCGAGATGCTGCCGGTGGGCGCGGCCCTGGCCGCCGTCGGGCTGGCCTACGTGTGGTTCTGCCGCCGCTGGCTGCCCGCCCGCCGCGGGGAAGACGACCTCTCGGGGCGCTACGAGATGGCCCCCTACATCGTCGAGATCGAGGTCGGCGCCGCGGCCGACGTCTGCGGGTCGCGCATCGACGCGATCACCCGCATCGCCGGCATCCCGGTCGACGTGCTCGACCTGCTGCGCGACGGGCGGGCGGTCATCGGGGGCGCGGTCCGGCCGGGGGACACCCTGCGCCTGCGGGCCCACCCGGAGGACGTGGCCCACATCCTCGCCGACGACGACTACGCGCCCTGCGCCCCCCGCCGCTGGTCCGACGCCGAGCTGGAGGCCGGGGCCCACGTCCTCGTCGAGGCGGTCATCGCCGGGTCGGACGTCGAGGGCCGCCTGCTGCGCACCGTCGACTTCTTCGGCCGGTTCGGGGCGGTCCTGCTCGCCGTGCGCCGCCGGGGCGGCCTGCGCCACACCGCCCTGCGCCCCATCCGCCTCGACGCCGGCGACTGCCTGCTGCTCAAGCTGCCCCCCCAGCGGCTGGCCGGCCTGCGCCGGGCGGGGCTGTTCGTGGTCTCCGAGCGGGGCGTGCCGACCTGGCGGGCGAAGCGGGCCCCGGTGGCGGGGCTGATCATGCTGGGGGTGGTGCTGGCCATCGCCTTCGAGGTGCTGGCGCCGGCCGGAGCGACGATGGTCGGGGTCCTGCTCATGCTGCTGACCGGCTGCCTCACCCCCGAGCGGCTGTACCGGGCCATCGACTGGAAGATCGTCATCCTGCTGGCGGGGGTCATCCCGCTGGGGGTGGCCATGGAGCAGACCGGCGCCGCGCAGTGGATGGCCGCCGGGCTGTTGAGCGCGGCCGGCGGCTGGCCCCCGGTGGCGCTGGTGGGCCTGATCTTCGGGCTGACCAACCTGCTGACCAACCTCATCTCGAACGCCGCCGCCGCCGCGCTGCTCACCCCGCTGGCGGTGCAGGCCGGGCTGGTGGTGGGGGTCGACCCCCGGCCGCTGGTCATGGCGGTGGCCTTCGGCGCGTCGTTGAGCTTCGCCACCCCGATCGGCTATCAGACGAACACCTTGATCTACGGACCCGGCCAATACCGGTTCGGCGACTATCTGCGCTTCGGGGGCCCGCTCACCGTGCTGTGCGGGGCGGTCGTGGCGCTGCTGGTGCCGTGGGTGTGGCCGCTCGCGGAGCGTTGATGACGGTGCGCCACATGCTGCGCCGGCTGACCCCGGTGTGGTGGGGGTCGCTCGACCGGCGGACGATGCGCGGCGACCTCGCCGCCGGGCTGACGGTCGCGGTGATGCTCGTGCCCCAGGGCATGGCCTACGCCCTGCTGGGCGGCGTGCCCCCGGCCTACGGCCTCTTCGCGTCGATGGTGCCCCTGCTGACCTACGCCGTCTTCGGCGGCAGCCGGCAGCTCGCGGCGGGCATCGTGGCCATCGACATGCTCATCGTCGGCGGCGCGCTGGCCCGCATCGGCCCCGCCGGCCCCGCCGAGGCCGTCGGGCTGGCGATCACGCTGGGGGTCATGGCCGGCGCGCTGCACCTCGCGCTGGGGGTGTTCCGGCTGGGCTTCGTCACGGACTTCATCTCGCGCCCGGTCATCGTCGGCTTCACCACCGCCGCGCCGCTGCTCATCGGGCTGAGCCAGATCGGACACCTGATGGGGGTCCAGCTCCCCCGGGCCTCGGACGCCATCGGGCTGGGGCCTCCACGGTGAAGGTTGCAACGGCGCCGGGGGGCATCAGCTCGCCGCGCCCTGCGGCACCTACCCTGTCCCTGACGGGCCACTGGCGGCGCGGACCGCGTAGCCTCGCGTCGACCCCACCTCACCCGTCACCGCGCTGACAGCCCGCCCTGCG
>JAUHYW010000053.1 GCA_030426085.1 bacterium
CCCATCCCCACCATCACACCCATACCCACCCCCACCAAAGCCCACGAGGCCGGCCCCGGGGGATGCCGGGCGACAGTCGGCGCAGCCGATGAGCCCGGGACCCCCCGGGACCGCCGGCCGGCCACCACACCACCCATCCCCGCCATCACACCCATACCCACCCCCACCAAAGCCTACGAGGCCGGCCCCGGGGCATGCCGACCCCTCCGAAGGCCCTGGCAGATGTCGTCGAGAGTGTCTGCTGTCGTGGGTATCCTCCACCTGCCGAGGCTGCACGCTGCCGGAGCGCCGGGTGGCGCGCGGGACGGTGTCAGCGGCGAGGGGAGCAGGGGCCGGCGGCGCCGGCGGGGGCGGGGATGGGGGGCGCGGAGGTCGTCAGACCTCCATCAGCTCCTTGTTCTTCTTCTCGATGATCGAGTCGATCCGCGCGATGGCCGCGTCGGTCATGTCCTGGACCTTCTTCTTGCCCCGGTGGAGCTGGTCCTCGGTGATCTCCTTGTCGCTCTCGAGCTGGTCGAGCATCGAGTTGGCGTCCCGCCGGGCGTTGCGGACCGAGATCTTGGCGTTCTCCCCGTGGTCGCCGACCTTCTTGGTCTTCTCCTTGCGCCGCTCCTCGGTCAGCGCAGGGATGTCGATGCGGATGAGCGTGCCGTCGTTGTTGGGGTTGAACCCCAGGTTGGCCGTCTGGATGGCCCGCTCGATCTCCTTGAGCATGCCCTTCTCCCACGGCTTGATCGTGATCTGCCGGGCGTCGGGCGTTTGCAGGTTGGCCACCTGGTTGAGCGGCGTCGGTTGCCCGTAATAGGTCACCTTCACCGAGTCGAGCACGTTGATGTTGGCCCGCCCGGTGCTGACCCGGGCCAGCTCGCGCTTGAGCGCCTTGTAGGCGTTCTCGAAGTTGTCGTTCAGCTCGCTGTAGATCTCGTCTTCCATGCTCTGCCTGCCATGGTTTGGGCTGCTGGCGACACTAGCACACCCCCTCCGCGGTTGCGTAGCGTCACGATGGTCGGCGGCCGGGCGGTCGCCGGAGACGCCCGGTTTCAGCAGATGCGGGTGCCGATGGTCTCGCCCCGGGCGACCCGCACGATGTTGCCCGGCGCCTTGAGGTCGAAGACGACGATGGGCATGCGGTTCTCGCGGCACAGGCTGATGGCGGTGGCGTCCATCACCCGCAGGTTGCGGGCGAGCACCTCGTCATAGGTGAGGCGGTCGAACTTCGTCGCGTCGGGGTGGGTGACCGGGTCGGCGTCGTAGATGCCGTCGACCTTGGTCGCCTTGAGCACCGCGTCGGCCCCGATCTCGATGGCCCGCAGCGCGCCGGCGGTGTCGGTGGTGAAGTAGGGGTTGCCGGTGCCGGCGGCGAAGATCACCACCCGCCCCTTCTCGAGGTGGCGCATCGCCCGCCGCCGGATGAACGGCTCGGCGACCTTGGGCATCTCGATGCCGCTCATCACCCGGGTGTGCAGCCCCAGCTTCTCGAAGCCGTCCTGAATGGCCAGGCAGTTGATCGCGGTGGCGAGCATGCCCATGTAGTCGGCGCTGGTGCGGTCCATGCCCCGGGCCGCGCCGGCCACGCCGCGGAAGATGTTGCCCCCGCCGACCACGACCGCGAGCTCGACGCCCATGCCGACCACCTCGCGGACCTCGCCGCCGATGCGCTCGACGACGCCGGGTGAGATGCCGTACTCGCCGTCGCCGATGAGGGCTTCACCGGAGAGCTTGAGCAGCAGGCGGCGGGGGGTGGGGGCGGACATGGGACATCTCCTTCGGGCGGGGGGTGTGGGGTGCCGGGCTTCGGACCCGAGCACCGAGCCCGAAGGAGCGCGGGGCGGAGCGGCTCAGCCGCCCTGGGTGGCGGCGGCGACCTCGGCGGCGAAGTCGGTCTCTTCCTTCTCGATGCCCTCACCGAGCTCGAACCGCACGAAGCGGCGGACCGAGACCTTCTCCTTGATGTTGGCCGCCGCCTCGATGACGTACTGGCCGACCGACTTGTCCGGGTCCTTGACGTAGGGCTGGTCGAGCAGGCAGACGCCCTTCTTCCACTTCTTGATCTTGCCGTCGACGATGCGATCGAGGATGTGGGCCGGCTTGCCCTGATCTTCCATCTGGGCCAGGAAGATCTCCCGCTGCTTGGCGACGACGTCGTCGGCGATCTCCGTGTCGGAGACGTACTGCGGGTTGCTGGCGGCGATGTGCATCGCGACGTTCTTGACGATCTCGGCGAACTCGTCGCTGCGGCCGACGAAGTCGGTCTCGCAGTTGATCTCGACGAGCACGCCGATGCGGCCGCTGTGGATGTAGCTGCCCACCGCGCCCTCGGCGGCGACCTTGTGGGCCCGCTTGCCCGCCGAGGCGAGGCTCTTCTTCTGGAGGTACTCGACCGCCGCGTCCATGTCGCCGTCGGTCTCGGTGAGCGCCTTCTTGCAGTCCATCATGCCGGCGCCGGTCTTCTGACGCAGCGCCTTGACGAGCTTCGCAGAGATCGCCATGTCGTCTCTCCGTTTCGGTGTCGGGGTTGAACGGGTGGGGTCGCCGGAGCGCCTACTCGCCGGCCTCGGGCGCCTCGTCCTCGTCGGCCTCGGGGGCGTCGGGGCTGGCGCTGGCCTCGGGGGTCGGCATCTTCATGTCCGGCTGCTTGATCTCGACCGAGGGCTCGCCCTCGCCCTGACCGTACTGGGCGTCGCCGTCGGCGAAGTCCACGTCGTGGCCCCCACCGAACTGCTGGTTGTGCGCCCGCTTGCCGGCGATGACCGCGTCGGCGATGCGGCTGGTGAACAGCTCGATCGCCCGGATCGCGTCGTCGTTGCCCGGGATGGGGTAGTCGATGCGGTCGGGGTCGGTGTTGGTGTCGACGATCGCCACCACCTTGATGCCGAGCTTCTTGGCCTCGGAGACGGCGATGTGCTCCTTGATGATGTCGACCACGAAGACGAGCCCCGGCAGGCCATCCATGTTCTTGATGCCGCCGAGGTTGTTCTCGAGCTTCTCCTGCTCCCGGTAGAGCTTGAGGATCTCCTTCTTGGTGAGCGCGTCGGCGGTGCCGTCGGTGAGGATGCGCTCGATGGTGCGCAGCCGCTCGATGGAGCCCTTGATGGTCCGGAAGTTGGTCAGGGTGCCGCCCAGCCAGCGGTGGGTGACGTGGAACATGCCGCAGCGCAGGGCGTGGGTCCGCACGACCTCCTGGGCCTGCTTCTTGGTGCCCACGAACAGGATCGACTCGCCCCGGGCCGACATCGCCTCGACGAAGCGGAACGCGTCGTCGAAGAGGGGCACGGTCTTCTGCAGGTCGAGGATGTGGATCCCGTTGCGGGCGCCGTAGATGTAGCGCCGCATCTTGGGGTTCCACCGCGCGGTCTGGTGGCCGAAGTGGACCCCGGCTTCCAGAAGCTCCCGGATGGTGACGGCGTGCTCTCGATTCTCGCTCATCGCTGTGTTCCTCACGCGTTGATGCCGCCGCGGCCGTCGCCGTCGGACCGCCCACCCCGCTCATTCGGGGCACGCCGGCGGTCGACTCGGGCCGCGTGTGTGATTTCGGTGGCGCTCTCTACCAGGATCGCCGGGCGGCGGCAAGCAATACCCCGCCGTTGGGGCCACTTCGTCGGGCGACGTCACCGTTCGGGCCCGGCCGGCGTACCGCGCATCGGGCGGTCGGCAGCGATTGACGGCCCCCCGCCCCGTCAGTAATGTGCGCCCGCCCGACCCCCGGGCCGCCGCCGAGGAGCCCGAGACCGATGAGTTCACTGCTCGCCGACGACGCCACCCCGCTCACCGACCCGGCCCAGGCCGTGGCTCACATGGCCTCCGGCGGCAAGCCGCGCGCGCGGTGGGTCATCGGCACCGAGCACGAGAAGATCGGCTGGTGGCCCGACCGGGGCCGGCACCCCGACTGGTCCGACCCCCGGGGCATCCGGGCGCTGCTCGAGGCCCTGGCGGCCGACGGCGGCTGGCAGGCGACCCGGGAGGGCGACGACATCATCGCCCTCGCCCGCGACCGGGCCACGATCACCCTCGAGCCGGGGGGGCAGCTCGAGCTGAGCGGCGCCCCCCTGCCCCGGCTGGCCGACACCGCCGCCGAGCTCGACGCCCACCTGGCCGAGATCGAGCGGTTCAGCGCTCCGCTGGGCATCACCTGGAGCGGCCTCGGCCTGGCCCCGACGGTGGGCCCCGACGCCATGCCCCGCATGCCCAAGGCCCGCTACGGCATCATGCGGCGCTACCTGCCCACCAAGGGCGCGCTGGCGTCGCGCATGATGCACCAGACGTGCACCGTGCAGGCCAACTACGACTTCGCCGACGAGGCCGACGCCTTCCGCAAGCTGCGGCTGTCGCTCTACGTGCAGCCGTTCGTGATGGCCGCCTGGGCCAACAGCCCGGTGGTCGAGGGGCGGCCGGTGGTCGAGCGCACGTTCCGGGGCCGCATCTGGGAGGCCACCGACGACGATCGCTACCGCTATCCGGCGCGGTTCCTCGAGCCCGACTGCGGCTTCGCCGACTACGTCGAGTGGGCCTGGGGCGTGCCGATGTTCTTCATCCGCCGCGAGGGGCGGGCGGTGGACTGCGCCGGGCTGCGCTTCCGGGACTTCGTCGCCGACGGCTTCGAGGGCCACCGGGCCAACCTGGGCGACTTCATCCTGCACCTGTCGACGCTCTTCCCCGACGCCCGGCTCAAGACCCACCTCGAGGTGCGGGGGGCCGACATGGGCGACCGGGCCCACGTCCTGGCGCTGCCGGCCTTGCACGCGGGGCTGCTGTACGACGCGGCGGCCCTCGACGCCGGGCTGAAGCTGTTCGAGGGGGTCGACCACGCCGCGCTGATGGCCTGCCGCCGGGCGGTGCCCGTCGCCGGGCTGGCCGCCGAGCTGGCCGGGCGGCCGCTGCGGGCCTGGGGCGCGCAGATCGTGGAGCTGGCCCGGGGCGGGCTGTCGCGCTGGGAGCCGGAGGCGGTCCCGCTGCTGGCTCCGATCGCGGCCGACGTGGAGGCCGGCACCTGCCCCGCCGACCGGGTGCGGGCGATCTTCACCGGGGACGTCTCGGCGCTGCTGGCCGCCACCCGGATCTGCTGAGCGCGGGCCCCGGGTCGGGCTCGGCCGGGGCGTCGAGCAGCTCCACCCGCGGCGGGGCGGGGGCGTCGAGTAGCTCCACCGCGGGCCGGGCGGGCGACGGGCCCGGCTCGATCGAGGTCACCCGGGCGGACGGGAACGGCGGCGGCTCCGGCGGCGGCGGCGCGCGGCGCGTCGCGGTCGGCGCTGCGCGCGGGGCAGGCGCCGCCGGGGGCGGGGTCGACGCCGGGCTCACGCTCGACGGCGACCGCCGGGCGCGCGGCCGCTGCGACCGCTGCCGATCACCGTGGGCGCTCGTCGAGCTGCCGGTGCCGATGGCGCTGCGCCGGGGCGCCGCCGGACCCGGCGGGTCGCTCACCCCCGACTCGGGCACCCCGCCCGCCGGCGCCGGGGCTCCACCGAAGCCGACGACCGGCCCGGCCGACGGCGCGCTCGGCGACGGCCTCGGGCGCTCCGCGACGCTGAGGCGCGTCGGCTCCAGCGGGGTCACCGTCACCGTCGGCGCGGGGGCCCACAGGGCGATCGCCGCCGCCGCGCCCAGGCCCGCCGCCGCCAGCGCCCCGACCCAGGAGGTCCACCGTCGATGCGATCGAGGCTGGGGCGTCGGCCGGGCCCCGGCCTCGGCCCGGGCGGCGGCCAGCGCGTCCCGCATCGCCCGGGCGCTGGGGTGGCGCTGCTCGGGGGCCTTGGCCAGCGCCCGGTGCACCGCCTCTGCGATCAGCGGGTGCACGTCGGGCCGCGCCGCCCTCAGCGGCGGGGGCGCGGTGCGCAGGTGGTGGTAGAGCACCCGGGCCATGTCGCCGACGAACGGCGCCCGCCCGGCGAGGGCCCGGTACAGGACCACCCCGAGGGCGTACAGGTCGGCCCGGCCGTCGACCGGGCGGCGGTCGATCTGCTCCGGGGCCATGTAGCGCGGGGTGCCGCAGATGCGGCGCACGGCGGTGATGTCGCCGTCGATCCGGGCGGCCAGCGCGCCGTCGGTCGCCTCGGCGTCGCCTTCGAAGAAGCGGGCGATGCCGAAGTCGAGCACCTTCACCCGGGGCGGCGCGTCGTCGTCCTGGCGCACGAGGAAGAGGTTGCCCGGCTTGAGGTCGCGGTGCACGACCCGCCGCCGGTGGGCGAAGCTCAGCGCGGCGAGCGTCTGGTCGGCCACCCGCAGCGCCTCCTCGGCGCTCAGCGGGCCCCGCCGCAAGCGGTGGGACAGCTCCTCGCCCTCGAGCAGCTCCATCACCATGTACAGCTCGCCGGCCGCCGTGCGCCCCGAGTCGTGCACCGTCACGATGTGGGGGTGGTTCAGGTTCGAGGCGATGCGGGCCCCGCGCTCGAAGCGGGCCGCGGCCTCGGCCCGGGTCGGGGGCAGCAGCTTGATCGCCACGTCGCGCCGGGTCGACGCCTGCCGGGCCCGCCAGACGGCGCCGCCCATGCCGCCGACCCCCAGCAGGTCGACGAGGATGTAGCGCCCGGCGATCGCCCGCCCGCGCAGGTCGGGGAGCACGGGCGCCCCGTCCCGGGGGCAGCGGGTGACGGGCTCGGCGCCCCGGTGGCGGCAGCGGGGGCAGATCCAGGGGCGCGCGGCGGGGGTGGCATCGGACGGCGGGTGACGGGTGGCTGTCATGGGTGGCTCCGGGCGGGTCGGATGTCACCCCGACGGTATCACCCTCGGCCCCCCGGTGAACCCCGCGGGGGCCGGATGACATGCCGTTGAAATGTGATAGGGCCGTGTAATACGAAGCCATCGGCGACCGATGGCTCAACCGTCCAGGTAGTGATCCCGCCCCTGGCCGCCCTCGCGGTAGCCCCGGGCCTCGGTGCGTTGGTCGGTCCGGCCCCGGTTGCGCTGCCGCTGCCGGCGCAGCAGCCCCTTGGCCTCGAGCTTCTTGCGGTGCTTGCCGAGCTGGTCGGCCACCTCGTGGGGCAGCGCGTCGAGGTTCTGCTCGAACTGCTCGAAGATCGTGCTCGCCAGATCGCGCCCCAGCGTGGCCAGGGTGCCCGGCGCCCGCTGCCCGAGCAGGCGGGCCTTCTCGTGGGCGAACTCGTCCTCGGTCAGCGCGCCCTCCTCGACGAGCTGGTGCAGCGCCCTGATCTGCTCGGCGACGCCCAGCGTATCGCCCCGGCTCATCTCGGCCAGGGCCGGGTTGTACTTCTCGTCGAACTGCTGCTGGCTCATCTTGAGCATGCGGATGCCCTGCACGATCGAGATGAGCGAGGGCAGGGTGAAGAAGGTGATCCAGCCGAGGATGAAGTAGAGGAAGCCCAGCTTCCACTTGCCGAGGTACCACTGGTGGGCCCCGATGGCCCCGCCCACGAACGCCAGCACGGTGGCCAGCGTCTTGTCCCGGGCCCCCATCTTGCGCCGCAGCTCGTCGGTGACCACCACCGGCCGCCGGGGCTGGCCGGCCTCGCTGCGGGGCACGGGCAGCGACTTCGACAGCTCCACCGCCCGCCGGGCCGCCGCGGACGGGTCGGGCGCGCGGCCGACCGGGGCCTCGGCCTCCCCGGCCCGGATGCGGGCGATCTCGGCCCGGACCCGCTTCGCCGAGGCGGGCCGCATCTCGGGGCTGGCCGACAGCAGCCGCTCGACGAGCGCCCGGGTGGCCGGCGAGGCGTGCACCGCCTTCTGCCAGTCGAGCTGGTGGTCGACGCCGACCAGATCGATGAGCGCCCGCCGCGACAGCAGCTCGACCGCCATCGCGCCCACCGCGTACAGGTCGCTGCGGGGGGTCGCCTCGCCCCGGAACTGCTCGGGCGCCATGTAGCCGTAGGTGCCGGCCACGGTGCTGCCGCCGATGCCCGGATCCTGGACCAGATCGCGCACCGCGCCGAAGTCGATGAGCGTCAGCCGGCCGTCCGCCGCCCGGCGGATGAGGTTCTTGGGCTTGAGGTCGCGGTGGATGACCGGGGGCGCGAGCCCGTGCAGGTACTCGAGCACCGCGCAGATCTCGTCGAGGATCCCGAGCACCTCGTCCTCGGTGTAGCGCCGGCCGGCCATCTCTTCGGCCAGGGTCGGCCCGTCGACGAAGTCCTGCACCAGATAGAACGCCCGGTGCTTGCCCTGCCCGGCGGTGAAGTGGGCCCGGCAGGCGGGGATGCGGTCGTGGCGCAGCTCGCCGAGCACCCGCGCCTCGCGCTCGATGCGGCGGACCTGATCCCGGGGGGTGGTCGGCCGCAGGGGCATCTCCTTGATCGCGACCGTCTCGCCCGAGACCTCGTCCTGCGCCCGGTAGGTGGTGCCGACCGCGCCGTGCCCCACGATGCGGGCGAGGGCGTAGCGCCCCTCGAGCCGGGGGTCTTCGCCGCAGGCCGCGCAGCGGTGGGCCTGGGGCGCGCTGGCGCCGCAGGCGGCGCAGATGACGTCGCTCAACGCTCCTCCTCGTCGCTCCGCTCGTGAGGGGTCGACGCCGGGCAGCATATCAGGGTTGCCGCGCGAGGCCATCGACCGCGCCGGTGGGCGCTGGCGTTCGGCGGGGCGGGCTGACAGAATCCGCCGGATGCAGCCCCCCGACCGCACGCCCGACCCGCCGCCCGCCGACGACCGCCGCGTCGAGCAGGCCATCCGCTGGCGGCTGATCCTGGGTCAGCACGCCGACGAGAACCTGGGCTTCGAGCGGCTGCGGGGGCGGGGGTCGGCGGCGCTGGATGGCATCCTGGGCGACGCCGAGCGGCTGGAGACGCCGCTGTCGTACATCTACGACCGGGAGCACACCGAGCGCAGCCACCGGCAGGCGGGCGCGGGGCAGGGCGGGGGGCTGTCGGTGCCGATGTGGCTCTCGCGGGTGCGCGACCTCTTCCCCCGGGAGGCGGCGCAGATCATGGAGCGCGACGCGCTGACCCGCTATGGGCTGCACGAGCTGGTGACCGACGCCGAGGTGCTGCGCCGGGCCGAGCCGAGCGACGATCTGCTGCGGGCCATCCTGCAGTTCAAGCACCTGATGAAGGGGCCGGTGCTCGAGGCGGCCCGCGAGCTCGTCGCCGAGGTGGTCGCCCGCATCGCCGGGCGGCTGGAGACCGAGTGCCGGCCGGCGCTCTACGGCCCGATGGCCCCCCGGCGTCGCTCGCCGGTGAAGAGCTTCAAGAACACCGACTGGACCCGCACCATCCGGCGCAACCTCAAGCACTACGACACCGAGCGGCGGCGGCTGGTGGCGGAGCGCATTCACTTCAAGCACCGCGGGCGGCGGCGCAGCCCGTGGCACATCGTCGTCGCGGTGGACCAGTCGGGGTCGATGACCGACAGCTTGATCCACGCCGCGGTGATGGCGGCCATCTTCACCCGGCTGCCGGCGGTCGAGGTGACGCTGGTGCTGTGGGATCACCGGCTGGTCGACGTGAGCCATCAGGCGCACGATCCCATCGATGTGCTGATGGGGTGCCAGCTCGGCGGCGGCACCCGCCTGCTGCCCGCGATGCGATACTGCGCCGATCGCATCACCGACCCCCGGCGCACGCTGTTCGTCCTGATCAGCGACTGGTTCGTGTGGGGCGACCGCGAGGCGTGCCTGACCCTGGCCGAAGAGATCGCCGAGTCGGGGGTGCACGCCATCGGCCTGTCGGCGCTGGACACCGACTGCCGCCCGGTGTGCGACGAGCGCTTCGCCCGGGCGCTGGCCGGCGGCGGCTGGACCGTCGCCGCGATGACCCCCCGGATGCTGGCCGAGCACGTCGGCGGGCTGCTGGCGTGAGCCCCCGATGAGCCGGCTGCCGCACGACCTGGACGGGCTGCCCAAGCGCACCGTCGACGCCCTGGGACGCATGGCGGATGCCTTCGATGCCATCGACGACTGGCTGCATCGCATGGGGTTGCAGGGGCTGCAACGCACCAGCCGGGCCAGCGTCGACGCGCTCGGCGCGCTGGCGCAGACGGCCCACAACGCGGGGCTGGTGAGCATCGAGCGGGAGTTGAACCGGCTGGGCACGCTGGTCGAGCGGGCGCTGAATCGGGACCCGCTGTTCGAGATGCAGGCGTGGCAGGCGACGGTCAACCGCATCTGGCTGGTCAATCGGCGGGCGCGCGCGCGGTTCGAGGCGGGTGAGCTGCCGGATGACATGCGCGATCTCATCGGCGTCGCCCGGCGCAGCTACGCGCCGGCGGACGGGCCGCTGGATCTGCAAGCGCTGGGGGCCGACGGCTGGGTGAGCGACACCGGCTTCGTCGGGGTGACGGTGCATTACATGGCAGCCGATGGCATCCGGTACGAGGCGGTGTCCGCCCGGCCGACGATGCACTTCGGGGCCGATCCGGTGCGGCTGCTGCGCTGGCCGGCCCACGACGCGCTCGAGCAGACGCTGGGCGAGCTGAGCCACGGCGCGTGGCGCTTCGAGGGGGCCCGGGTCTCGGCTGATCGGCGGCTGTCGATCCACAAGGCGCTGACGGTGCACGCCGCGCCCTATGTCGGCGGCCGGGCCTACGACGGCCTGCGGGCGGCGGATTGGCGGGCGGCGCTGGATCGCCTGCGGGACGCGGCGCCGGTGGGCGATCGGGGCGCGGCGTGGGTCTACGTCGAGCCGGCTTCGGTGGGGCCGGTCGAGACCGATCACACCCGGGGTCGGGCTCGGGCGGTGGCCGTCGACGGGGTCGGGGCCCGCCTCTTCGTCGAGGTCGCCCTGCGCCGGGAGAGCAACTTGCTGATCGACAACCTGGAGCGGATGTACGGGCCCCACGCAGGCGATACGGGGGCCGCGCCCCCCTGCGACGGGCTGTTCGGGCGGCTCGATCTGGCCGAGGACGGGCTGCGGCTGGCGCCGATCACCGGGGTCTGGGCCCGGCCGCTGAAGCTGGCCCGCCGCCGCCGGCCGGCGCATCACACCGTGCACTTGTCGCTGGAGTCGCTGGAGGGCGCCCGCCGTGCCTGATCCGCGACCGGAGCTCCCGGACGTGCCCGAGGTCTCGGCCGAGGCCATCCGGGCGGCGCACGGGGCGCCCGACGCGCATGATCTGGCCGATCTCGCCGAGCCGGGGGACGCGCTGGGGCGCTTCGCCGACAGGCTGGGCGAGCTGCTGGGTCAGATCGCGGTGATGGGGCTGGCCCACCCCGACCCCGATCTGGCGCCGGCGGCGGTGGAGCTGATCGAGCCGGCGTCGGCGCTGGGGCTGGGGGCCGCCGCCGAGGGGCTGGCCGAGCTGGCCCGGGCCCTGGGCGCCATCCGGGCCGCCGCGCCGCCGGGGCGCTCGGCGCCGGCCGCGCTGACCCGGGCCGCGTGGGACGCGACGCAGCGGCTGGTGGCGTGGCGCCGGCTGTTCCGGCGGGCGCTGGCGCTCCAGCGGGTCGAGGGGCTGCTCGCCCGGGACGCCCTGATCGCCCGCGGCGCGCGCCCTCCGCCGCCGCGGCCGGCGACCGCCTCGGCCCGGATCCGGCCGGTGGGGCTGGCGTTGCGCGATGACCGGCTGACGCTGCTGGGGATCGACGTCGACCGCGGGGGGCCGGCGCAGATCCGCGACCGCCTGAGCGATCACGACCCCGATGATCCGCTGGGCGGGGCGGTGATCAGCCGGCTCTTCCAGGCCCGGATCTCGCTGCGGGCGGTGCTCGACGGGGTGATCGTCTTCGAGGATCACCCCGCGCGGCGGGCGCGGGGCGGGCCGCTGTTCGAGCCGGATTTCCGGGCCCGGCCCCGCCTGCTGGGCGCCGCCGGGCCGCTGAGCGTGATGCCCGATCCGGTGGCCGATCCGGCGGCCCTGGAGCGGCTGCGGCGGCCGGTCCGGGCGGATGTGCGCGTCGAGCGGGGGCTGGACGCGCCGACGCTGTGGCTGGGCGACGGCGAGGTCGAGGTCGAGGTCGAGCGTACCCCGATCTTCGAGTTGAACCTGATCAAGCGGCTCATCGAGGCCTCCGGGGCGCCGCTGGCGCTGATCCTGGGCCCGGCGCCGGGCGCGCCGCGGGTGCTCTCGGCGCTGGACGCGGGCCGCCGGCTGTACGTGAGCCACGACCCGCGGGTCTTCACGGTGCCCCCGGCGGCGCTGTATCACCGGCTGGGCGCGGCGGCGGATCGTATGGGTCGGCCGATCGCGGCCCGCTTCGTGCGCACGGTGGCCGGGCTGTTCGGCGGGGCCGACGACCGGGCGCTGGGCGCGCTGGCCGAGCAGTGGCGGGGGCCGGCGCCGGGCATCGGCCGGCTGTATCGGGGTGTGCTGGCCGGGCGGCTGCTGTCGATCGTGGGTGATCCGGCCCGGGACGCGGCGGTCGAGGCGGCGGTGGACGACGCGCTGCTGGTCGGGGCGCTGCCGGCGGGGCAGGTCCGGCCGGCGGCGCTGACGGCGCTGGTGGGCGAGCCGACGGCGGGCCGGCTGCCGGGGCGGGCGGTGTTTCGGGCGCTGTGGCTGCTCTTCACCGGTGATCCGGGCGGGGTGCGGGCCCGGCGGGGCGCGCTGTTGACGCTGTTCGCCGCCCGCTACGCCGAGATGTCGGGCGCGCCCGAGCCGCACGACGTCGCCGCCCGGGCGCTGCTGCTCGCCGAGCTGAGCCGGGAGGCGGCCGAGGGCGACGCCGACGCGGGGCTGGAGCCGCTGTCGCCGGAGGAGGTCCTGGCCCCGGCGCGCGAGTATCTCGAGGCCCACCTGGCCGGCCTGCGCCCGGCGCCGGGGCGTCCGGCGGGGCCGCTGCCCGACTTCGACGGCCTGTGGGCGCTGGCCGAGGCCCACCGGCTGCTGCACCCCGACGCCGAGCCCCGGGGACTGCCGGCGCTGGGGCTGCATCGGCCGACGCTGGCGGCGGCGGCGGCGGGCGCGCTGCTCGATCTGGATCGCCGCCCGCTGCGGGCGGCCGATGGGTTGCTGTGCGCGGCGGCGGCGGGTCTCGAGGGGTGGTTGATCGGGTGATCGAGGGGCCGCCGGCCGGACATCCTCCGGTCGGGCGGCCACGAGGAGCGACGAGATGAGGCGGATGATCGGCGCGGCGCTCGCGCTGCTGGTGCTCGGCTGCGATGACGGCGGCGCGCTCGACGGGGACGCGGCGGTCGAGCCCGACCGGGGCGCGGACGGCGCGCTCGACGAAGACGGCGGGCCCGACGCGGCCTCGGATCGAGGCCCCGACGCGGCCGACGGGGTGGAGGACGCCGGCGGGGACGCGGGGCCCGCGCCGGATATGGCGCCCGCGGTCGACAGGGGGCCCCCGCCCATCGACGGGCGGGCGGCGTTCGTGCAGCAGTGCTCGTCGTGCCACGGGCTGGACGGCGGGGGCACGTTCAACGGCCCCGATGTGCGCAACCCCGTCGATCGGGGCTACATGACCTACGTCGTGCGCACCGGCCGCCGGGAGATCGAGGCGTTCGTGGGCGAGATGCCGCCCTACTCCGAGCGGGCGATCGATCAGCCGACCCTCGAGGCGATGTGGGACTGGCTGGCCGAGGCGGCGAAGCCGGCGACCGGGGAGGGGCTCTTCCTGCGGTTCTGCGCCAACTGTCACGACCCCGACGGCTCCGGGGGGCGGGCCGGGCACCGGGTGACCGGGGTGCCGGCGGGCGAGGTCGTCGCGATCGTGCGCCTGGGGCATGGCGGTGACGATTACGGCGCGGCCCGGTCGTTCATGCCGGCCTACGACACCGAGCTGCTGACCGCCGCCGAGCTGGATCTGATCATCGCCCACCTCGGCGGCCGCTGAGCCACGCCGGGCGGCCCCGGCCGGGGGCCCTCCGCGGCGGGCCCCCGAGCTTGACCGCCCCCAGGGCCGGTGTTAGCGTCCACCGGCTGCAAATCGGCGCTTTTTCGAGGATTTTCGAGGAGTTCAGCGTGAAGCGCACCCTGCCCCGGCTGCTGCCGCTGCTGCTCGCCCTGAGCGGCGGCCCGATGGCCGGCTGCGCGGTGGACGGCGACGACCTCGCCGCCTGGGAGCACGTCGCCGAGGGCGAGGGGCGGCTGGCGGCCTACCTCGCCGATCCGGCCCGCCCGGTCGAGCTGCGGGCCCGGGCGCTGGCGGTGCTGCTCAAGATGCGGGCCATCGATCACATCATGGGCGTGCTCAAGGTCGCCTCGCCCGAGCAGCGGGCGGTGCTGCTCAAGATGTACGCCACCGCCATCGTGACCATCCTCACCAAGATGCACACCCAGGACGAGAAAGAGGCCGCGGCGACGCTGGGCTACGACGTCCTGGAGCACGTCGACGAGCTGAAGGGCGGCACCGACGGCACCGGCGAGGCCCGCGATCGGCTGCTGGTCGATACGCTGGTCGACTGGTGCCTCGGCGAGATGCTCAAGCCGGGGGGCGAGCGGGCCCGCCCGGGGCGCAAGCTGGAGGACATCCTGCTCGCGGCGCTGGCGGTGCGGCCCGAGGTCGCCGGGCCCCGCATCGCCGATCGCATGCGGGCGGCGGGCGACGCCGCTGAGCTGCTGGCGGTCAACGTGCTGCTGGCGAAGGTCGAGGATCCCGCGATCCGGGCCAGCCAGGCGCAGCACCTGCTCGACTTCGCCCGCCGGGTGTATCCGGCGGTGCCGCCGGACGTGGCCCGGGCGATGATCGCCAACCGCAACGAGACGGTGCTGCGGTTCCTGCTCGACGCGGCCCGCGACCCGCGGGTGCCGCCGGAGACCCGCCGCGTCGGGCTCGTCGAGGCGGCGGCGCAGCTCAAGGGCGAGGCGCTGGGCGGTCTGATGCTGGTCCTGGCGGCCGACGACCCGCAGCACAGCAACATCATGCGGGTGAACGCGCTCGATCTGGCGTGGGATCACGGCGGCGTCGAGCGGCTGGCCGACGCGCTGCGAGCGCTGCCTCCGAGCGGCACCTGGTGGCCGGACGGGGTGCAGTTCCGGGTCTTCGTCGACGGCTTCTGCGACACCAGGCTGGCCCCGGCGAAGGACGCCGCCCGGCCGGTGCTCGAGCGGCTGGTGGACGACCCCAACTGGGTCACCCGGACCTACGCCATGCGCTGCGTCGAGCGGCTGTACCCCGACGCGGCCGCCGAGATGCTCGCGCCGCTCCTGGAGGACGAGACGCCGCTGCCGGGGTGGAGCGCGGAGGGCGAGGCGACGCTGGGGTCGCACGCCGCGGCGGTGATCGAGGCCGCCGAGGCCCGCGCCGAGGGGCGGTGAGCGGCCGACGCCGGGCCGGACGGAGCGGCTGAGCTTGGAGTTCGTCGGCCTGCTGCTCGGCGCCCTGCTGGCGCTGCTGGTCCTGCTCACCCTGTCCCGGGGCAACCCCCGGCGCGCCGCCCGGGAGCCGATCGGCGACCCCCCCGATCTGCGCCGGGTCACCCGGCTGTGCCGCCACCTCAGCGGCGATCCCATCCGCGATCGACCGCTGCTCAACCGCATCCTGGCGCTGGGTCCCGACGTCGTGCCGACCCTCATCGGCGAGCTGACCGAGTGCCACCGCCACCCCGACCAGCGCAGCCCGTCCCGCGCGGCCCGGCTCGAGGAGGTCGTCGCCGACTTCGGGCTGGCGGCGGTGCCGGCGGTGACCGACGCTCTGGCCCGCCTGCACCCGACCGCGCCGCTGGTGCCGGGGCTGGTGCGCATCCTGCGCCGGCTGCGGGGGCCCGGCACCCGGGCGGTGATCGATCGCGCGGTGCGGGTGCCCGATCTGGCGCCGTTCCTGCCCCGCTTCCGCTTCGACGCGCCGGGGCACGACCCCGTCGGGGCCCTGGTGGCCGCGCTGCGGGGGGCCGACGCCGAGCACCGCCCGCTGGCCCTGGAGCTGTGCGCCGGGCTGCTGTCGCCGGCGGCGATCGAGTCGCTGTGGGCCACCTGGGGCGCCGAGGGTCGGACCGATCTGCTGCGCTGGCTGGCCGACTGGCTGCCCATCGCCGAGCGGGCGGGGCTGGCCGAGCGAGGGCTGCGCGACCGCGACCCCCAGGTGCGGGTGGCTGCCGCCCGGTTGGGCACGATCCTGCCGTCGTCGGTGGGCATCGCCGCGTTGACGACGGCGGTCGAGGACGACGACCCCGGGGTGCGGGCCGCGGTGTGCCGGGCCATCGCCGCCCGGCGGGCTTCGACCCGGGCCCTGCTCGACGAGCGGCTGCGGGACGCCGACCCCCGGGTGGCTCTCGAGGCGCTGCTCGGCCGGCTGCGTGACCCCGAGCGGCCGCCGCCCGATCTGCCCGGCCCCATCGGTCTGCTGCTCGACGACGAGCGCCCGGTGGACGCCGCGCTGGCCGGCCTGGAGGATCCCGATCCGGCGCTGCGCCGGGCGGCGGCCCACCTGCTCGGGCGGCACCACGCCGACCCCCGGGCCCGGGAGCGCCTGATCCGGTTGGCCGACGCGCCCGACCCCCGCGATCGGGCGACGGCGGTGCTGGTCCTCGCCCGGGCGGGGGACGCGGTGGCCGGTGATCTGGTGGTCCGGGTGGCCCGGGCGGGGGCGATGGCCGACGCGCCCGACCTGCTCGACGTGCAGGAGGCCGCTCAGCGGGTGGGGCCTCCGGTCGCCGCGCCGCTCGCCCGGCGGCTGCGCTCGCGCACGGCGGGGCGGGTGGACGCGACGCTGGCCGTGCTGCGGGCGGTGCCCTACGCCGGGGCGGTGCCCCCGCTGCTGCGCGGGGTGGAGGACGCCCGCAGCGGCGCGCTCGAAGGGCGGCTGGCGGCGACGCTGCACGTCGGCGGGGCCGAGGTCCGGGCGGGGGTGGGGCAGGCCCTGCGCCAGCCGACCCGGGGGCTGCTCGCGCCGGCCCTGCGCTTCCTGGCGGCCTACGGCGAGCCGGCCGATCTGCCGCTGCTCGTCGAGCTCTTCGACCGCCACCCGCCGCTGCGAGGGGTGCTGCTCAACTTGATCGAGGGGCAGGGCGCGGCGGCGGTCGAGCCGCTGCGGGCCCGGATCGACGCCGGGGGCGAGGACGCGGTGGTCGAGAGCCTCGAGCAGCGGCTCGCGATGCTGGAGGCGGTCTACGAGGACGGGTGAGCGCGGCGGGGTGGCCTGTCCGGGTCATGGGCGCCGGGCGGCGAGCAGCGCGGCGCGGGCCCGCTCCCGGACGCGGGGCTGGCCGGCGCCGTCGGCCAGGGCGGCGAGCAGCGGAGCGGCGGTCGGCGCGCGCAGGGCGGCCGAGAGCAGGGCGCCCTCGGCAGCGCCGCCGAGCGCGCCGCCCCGGGCGAGGTCGGCGAGGCGGGTGTCGGTCGGATCGATGCGCTCGGCGAGGGCCTCCACGGCCCGGTTGCGCACCGCCGGCTCGGGGTCTGCGGCCAGGCGATGCAGCGCGTCGCGGGCCTGGGGGGTGTCCAGGTGGCGCAGCGCGCGGGCGGCGGCCCGGCGCACGGCGGGGTCGTCGGATTCGGTGTAGGGCAGCGCGTCGACCGCGCCGGGCAGGCCGCTGTTGCCCAGCCCGAGCAGGTGGGCCCGCTGATCGTGGGCGTCGTCGGCCGCCGCCAACCCCTGCCGCAGCCGGCGCATCGCGGCCTCGGCCTCGGCGGGGTGGGTCTCGGCGAGGCGGCCGGCGACGGCGCCCAGGGCGTTGGCCGCGGCGGGGCCGGCGACCGGGTCGTCGAGGTGCCGGGCGAGCCAGTCGGCGGCCTCGGGGGCCGGCTCGGGCAGGCGCAGGTGGCTCTGCAAGAGGCGGTGGCGCACGGCGGGACCCAGCGCGCTGCGGTCGATCAGATCGCGCAGGGCGCCCCGGGCCGCCGGGTGGCCGACCCCGGCCAGCACGTCGGCGGCGAGCGCCTGCATGTGGGGGGTCGCGTCGGGGCCCAGCGCGGCGGCGGCGAAGGCGGCGCAGTGGGCGGGGTGGCGGTGCAGGAAGCCGGAGACCCGGTACAGCCAGCGGTTGTGATCCGGGTGGCGGCCGGCGGCGTGGCGGGCGATGCCGGCCAGCGCGTCGGCCAGGGTCAGCCCGTCGATGCGCAGGTCGAGGCTGCGGCGCGCGGTGTCGGCGGCCGGCGCGGGGGCCCGGGGGGTGTACTCGACCGGGGCCGCGGCCGTGGCCGGGGGGGTCGGCGCGCGGGGCGCGGGGGTGGCGGCCGTCGGCGTGGGCTCGGTGGGGGCCAGCGCCTGCACCACGACGACGGCGGTGGCCAGCAGCAGGGCGGTGAGGGCGAGGGCGGCGGCGCGCTTCATGGCAGATCTCCGGCGGCGAGGGTGGACGGGCGGGGGCTCAGCGGTCGCAGTGCACGTCGGGGTCGGCGCAGATCGCGATCCAGGTGGGCACGTCGGCGACCCAGCTCTGGGCGAACAGGGGGAAGGTCTCGTCGATGGCCGCCGGCCAGTCGAAGAACGAAGTGCTGTAGCGCCCGCCGACGCAGCGGTCGGTGAAGGGTACGCAGATCCGGGGGAACTCGACGTAGCCCCCGATCTCGCCGGCCAGCGAGCGCAGCACGAGGTCGCCCTGCACGTCGATCCCGATCTCGGCGCCGGCCACGTCGTCGGCGGTGGTCTCGACCCGGGTGGGCAGGCCGGCGTCGAGCAGGTTCACCTCGATGTAGGCCCCGCCGCCGACCCCGGCCACCGAGGGCCCGGCGTGGCCCATCGCGTCGACCCGGGCGTAGGGCCGGACCTCGAAGGTGGTGGTGTCGCCGACGCTGCCCCCGTCGACCTCGACCCCGATGCGCCCGACGATGCCGGCGCACAGCCGGAAGGGCACCCCGGCCGGGTCGAGGCTGGTGCACACCTCGCCGCCCGCGCTGGCCTCGGTGGGCTCGCCGACCCGGGGCACGACGTCGAAGTGGGCCAGCTCGCGCCGCGCGCCGCCTTCGTCCTCCCAGGGCAGCTCCAGGTAGTCGGTGCCCCGGATGCTCAGGTCGAGCACCCGCCGGTCGCGGCGCAGGTCGAAGCCGGCCTCGGCCCGGAAGATCGAGCGGCGGCTGCCGAAGAGCCAGGCGTCGGCCCACAGGCTGCCCCCGGCGTGGGGGTTGAGGTCCTCGAGCCCGCGCACCGCCCGGTCGGCCAGGCCCCAGCTCAGGCTGTGGCCCAGCTCGGCCTTGGCCCAGCGGGCCGATCCCCAGCTCTGGCGGTCGCCGTAGGTCTTCTGGAAGTGCGGGATCAGGGGCTCGCCGCCGCCGCTGCCGGCGAGGTCGAACTGCGAGACGTAGTACCGGGTCGTGGTGGCCCGCCGGCGCAGGTACAGCTCGAGCTGGTACTCGTCGCGGTAGGGGTCGCTGGCGCTGTGCCGGGCGAGGCCGTACGCGGTGCGGTAGTCGTAGCCGTCGGCCACCGCCGCCGGGTCGGGCGCGTCGGCCTCGCAGCGGCCGCGGTACCAGTCGACGTGGGGCTGCATCTGGCGGGTCAGCGCCGGCAGGAAGTCGTCGGGCGCCCAGTCGCAGCGGGTCGGGTAGTACAGCCCCCGCTCGGGGTCGTGGCGGCGGATGTCCTGGTCGAGGCAGCCCAGGTCGTCGGCCTCGGCCAGCGCGTCGAGGATCGCGTCGTCCGCCGCGCGCACCGCGGCGTCGTCCACCGCCCGGCCCTCCCGCCGCAGCGCCCGGCGGCTGTCGAGCAGCGCCCGGAAGTCGGCCCGCCGGCGGGCGATGACCCGCAGCTCGGCGTCGGGCACGTCGGCCAGCCGGTCGCTCATCTCGGCGTGCCACTGCCACGGGGTGGGGTAGGTGTCGGCGAGGTGGGCCGACCCGGGGCCGCCCAGCCGCACGCCCCAGTAGTACCGCCCCAGCTCGAGCCGGAAGTGCAGCCACGGGTCGCGGGCCTGCACCATGCGCAGCTCGTCGTCGGAGAGCGCGAAGAAGTCGTTCTTGGGCAGCAGGGTCAGGTCGTCGGTGTTGTCGGGCACCTGGGGCACCGCGGGCAGCGGATCCCACAGGGCCATCGCCGAGCTGCCCCGTCGCCGGCGCATGGGCGACGAGCCGAAGATGGAGCGGTCGACGTGCAGCGTGCCCAGCGCGACGTCGGCGTCGCCGTAGGCCAGATCGAAGACCGCCCGGGCGTCGTCGCCGGCGGCGCGGGCCAGGTGCTCGAAGCGGCTCCAGGTGTGGAACGTCTGGTAGACGTACTCGTCGCAGCTCTCGACCCGGTCGCCGCTGCGCTCGTACCAGAAGTGGGCCCAGTTGATGGCGATCGAGGTCGGCGGCGGCGCGATGCGCAGGCTGTCGATGCTCTCGGCCTCGAGGCGGTCGGCGCCGAGGCGGGCGACGGGCACCGCGAGCAGCCGGCCGTCGGCGTCGGCGGCGTCGACGTCCTCGGCGAGCGACTCGCCGAGGAGCTGCACGCAGCGGTCGTGCTGCCCGGCCGAGGCCCGGCGCAGGAAGTCCGGGTCGCGGCAGTCTTCGACGGTGATCAGCTCCGGGGGATTGAAGGTCGGGGGGACGTAGGCGCTCGCTTCGGCGGCGAGCAGGGTGCCCAGCAGGGCGGCGGCGGCGCGGGTCTTCATCGGCTTCCTCCGATCGGGTTCGATCGGGAGTAGCCGGTGGAGGTCGGGGCTCTTTTTTCGGGCGGGTGTTTTTTTCTCGGGGGCCCCGCTCAGCGCATCGGGCGGAAGGCGCCCCGGCTGCGATCGAGGCACATCCCGAGCTCGCGCGCCTCGGGGCGGAAGCCGCAGCGGCCCTCGACGCAGCCGCACGCGCCCAGGCCGACGAAGCAGCGGGTGGCGGGGCCGATCATCGGCTGGCCCTCGACCGGCTCGGCGGCGCAGACGACCCCCCCGCCGGTGAGCTCGCAGTCGGCGTCCTCCCGGCACTCGAACGACGGCGCCTCGCGGAAGCAGGCCTCGACCGGGCCGATCTCCCGCGCCGGCCGGTCGCCGCACTCGGCGTCGCACAGGGTCGCCCGGATCACCCCGTCGGCGCAGACCGGCTCCCACTGCATCGGGCAGCGCTGGCAGTCGATCTCGGCCGGCGCGTCCTCGCAAGCCCCCGGAGTCAGCCGCGCCTCGTCGACCCCCGCGCAGCGGGCTGCGCAGCGCGACGGGTACTCGACCCGGCCGTCGGCGCACACCGGCGCCTCGCCCTCGGGGCAGTCGCAGGGCATGCACAGCCGGGCGCCGCGCCGGTCGGGCAGGCAGGCCGACGCCTCCTGGCAGCGATCGTCCGCGCGGCAGGGCGGCAGGCAGACGCCCCGGCCGTCGCTCTGCTGCGTGCACACCGCCCGATCGCCGCAGCTCCGTGGGTCGCCGGGGCGGCAGGGCAGCGTGCACAGCCCCGGCCCGTCGAGGCCTCGGGCGCAGATCTGGCCCCGGCTGCAGGCGGTGTCGTCCTCGCAGGCGGTCGTCAGCGGCGGGCCGTTGCACGGGCCCTCGTAGGCCAGCGCCTCGCCGGCGCACTCCAGGTTGCAACGGTTGGAGAACGTGCGCCCGCTCTCGGCGCACACCGGCTCGAGCGCGTCGGGGCAGTCGCAGACGCAGGCCCCGGACGCGCAGCGCTGGCCGTCGGGGCAGGGGTCGTCGGGCCCGCAGCCGGCGGCCGCGCAGCGACCGGGCAGCAGCTCGCCGGCCGCCTCGCACTCCGCGATACACCGGTTGGGCCAGGTCCGGCCGGCCGGATCACACACCGGCTCGAGCGGCGCCCCGCCGCAGCGCTCCTGGCAGCTCGGCGCCGGGCGGCAGACCCCGTCGCGGCACACCTCGTTGGCCAGACACTCGTCGTCGCCGGCGCAGGGGTTCTCCTGGCACCCGCAGGCCCGGCAGGCCGCGTCGTCGATCGCGTAGCCCTGCTCGCAGTACAGGTCGCAGGGCTCGACGTCGGCGCAGACCGCCGCGTCGCAGTCGGGGCAGTCGAGCTGGAGGGCGAAGCGGGCCGGGGGCCCGGCGAGGACCCGCACCAGGATGAAGTAGTGCCCGTCGGCGGGCAGGGGCATGTCCGACAGCCGCAGGACGTCGAGCCCGCTGACGTGGCCCAGCGGGCGACCCCACAGGCCCTCGTCGTCCCGGGGGCCGTAGAGTGCCAGCGAGATCCGGGTCTGGCCCAGGATGTCGACGATGAGGGCCGGCGCGTCGCCTGCGCTGCCGGCGAACTCGTAGCCCACCAGCGCGCCCGGCGGGGGCAGCTCGTCCTCGACCCGGTCGCCGTAGGCCAGGGTGCCGATCGGCGTCAGCAGCGTGCGGGCGACGCCGTCCCCGTCGACGTAGTGGGCGCTGCCGTCGGGCGGGGTGTCGTCGACCTCGGGGGGCGCGGGCGGCGGGCGGCCACATCCGAGCGCCCAGAGCAGGGCGCCGGCCAGCGCGAGCAGTCGGGGGGCGGATCGCATGGGCGTCTCCACGGTCGAGGGCCGATGGCGGGGGGGGACACGACACAGACAGCAAGATGCGGGCCGCTCTCGCTCGGCGGATCCGGCCGGGCAGCGACGTCATACTGTCAACGTGGCTTGACACCCGTCGCGTCGGCTTGTCGATCGGAGGGCGCGGCGCGCGGTCAGAAGCGCCCGACGAGGCCCAGCCCCGACGGCCCGACCCAGGGGGTCAGCGCCACGGCGTCATCGTCGTCGTCGGCCAGCCAGGCCCAGGTGGCGCCCGCCGCGAGCAGGCCGCCGACCGCGAAGAGGGCGTAGCTCGCCGCCCCGTAGGTCCGGGCCCGGTCGTCGGCCTCGTCGCGCTCGACGATCAGCGCCTGCTTCTCCGGCCCGGCCGCCTCGTCGATCTGCGCCGTCAGCGCGTCGGCCTCCTTCAGCGCGTCGAAGCCGGCCAGGTTCAGCGCGAGCCCGCCCCCGAGGACCAGCACCGCGCCCCCGGTCAGGCTCCAGGCGAGCACGTCGACCCCGCCGTCCGCCTCGGGCCCGCGCACCGTCACCTCGGACGTCGCCCCGGCCACCACCTCGGCCGGCAGCCGCTGCTCGCGGCCGTCGGGGGTGCGGGCCAGCACGACGTGCGGCCCGGGGGCCAGCCCGGCGAACATGTGCCCGCACGCCTCGCGCGCGCCCTGGCCGACGATCTCGACGGTGGTGCCCTCGCCGGGTGCCGCGCAGCGCACCACGATGCGCCCCAGCGCCTCGCTCTCCAGCGCCCGCACCCGCTCGCGGATGGGATCGGCGAGCTGGGCGTCGAGCGGCCCTTCGAGGCTGCGGCGATAGGCTTCGAGCGCCTGGACCGACTGCCCCAGCTCGTCGTAGCACCGGCCGAGGTTGAACCGCACGATGGCCAGCTCTTTGTCCCGGCCCTCGACCGTCTGCAGCAGCCCCTCGACCGACTCGTAGAGCCGGGCGGCGTTCTGGTAGTCCCCGGCCGAGAAGGCCGCGTTGGCCGCCGCGCCCTGGTCGCGGATCACCGTGTAGACCTCGTCGGAGGCCGAGGCGGTCATCGGTGGGGTGCAGAGGGCGGCGATCAGCGCGAGGGACGCGGTCCGGCTCATTGATCCTTCGGCTTCAGCGGGATCGGCAGTGCTTCGATTAGCACGTCCGACGGCTGCGCGTCAGGTTTCTTGGGCCGCTTTCGGACCGGCGGACGGCGCGGCGACGTGCGCCGGGTGCGGGCCCGGCGGGTGCCGCCCCGGCGGGGGGTCGCCCGCCGAGCGCGACCAGCGGGTCCGGCTCGTCGGGCGGCGTCGACCGCGGCGTCGACCGCCGGCCCGCCGTCGGGCGCGCCGGCCCCCGCGTCGTCGGGTCGGATGTCGGGCACGACCGGCGGCGGCGGATCGGGCGGGCCGCCGCCGACCGAGATCCGGACCGGCTCTTCGTTGCCCGCGTCGGCCTCGGCGTCCGCGCCCCGATCGGCGGTGATCAACAGCGCCGCGCCGATGACCCCGATGACCGCGGCCAGGGCCACCAGCGAGGCCACCAGCGGCCACCGGCGGCGGGTGGGGTGGTCGAACGGGTTGGTCGCCGGCGCCTCGAACGGGGTCAGGGTGCCGCTCGGATCGACCGCCGGGGGCCCGGCGGACGGGTCGCCCCCGGTCAGCGGCACCCGGGCCTCGTCGGGGAAGGCGGCCACCGCCGCGGCGATCTCTTCGGCGAACGCGCTCACCGACGGCTGGCGGTCGTCGACGTCCTTCGCCATCGCGGTGTGGATCGCCCCCTCGATGCGCTTGCGCAGCTTGTTGCGCGACGGCCCGGGCAGCGACGGGGGCGCGTCATTGACCTGCTTGAAGAGGATGTGCATCGGCTCTTTGCCGTCGAACGGCGGCGCGCCGGCGAGCATCTCGAAGAGCACCACCCCCAGGGCGTAGAGGTCGGTGCGGTGGTCGACCCGGCTGCGGCCGTTGCCCCCGGCGCACTGCTCGGGCGCCATGTAGTGGGGGGTGCCCATCATCACCCCGGTGCGGGTCCGCCGGCCGTCCTCCATGCGGGCGACGCCGAAGTCGATGACCTTGGCGATGTTGCGCCCGTCGGGGGTCGTCGTCAGCAGCACGTTCGACGGCTTGATGTCGCGGTGCACGATGCCGATGCGGTGGGCCTCGTCGAGCGAGCGGGCCACGTCGGCGACGATCGAGGACGCCACGGCCGGGGCCAGCGGCCCGTCCTGGATGCGGGAGAACAGGTCGGGCCCCCGCACCAGCTCGAGCACGATGTAGGCGGTGCCCGCCAGGGCCGGCTGGGTGGCGACCCCGTAATCGTAGACCGTGACGGTGTGCTCGCTGTGCAGCCGGCTGAGCGCCTGCGCCTCGCGCTCGAAGCGGGCCCGATCGTCCTCGCCGAGCATCGCCATCGCGCCGAGCACCTTGACCGCGATCGGCCGGTCGAGCCGGCGGTCGATGCCCCGATAGACCGTGCCCATGCCCCCGTCGCCGAGCAGGTCGATGAGCACGTAGCGGTCGGCGAAGACGTGGCCCAGCAGCGGCGCCCGATCGCGGCGGGCGGCGGCCGCCGGCTCGACGGCGTGGAGTTGATGCTCGGGGCAGACCTCGGCCCCGCCGGGCGGCGGCCGGCCGCACGCCGGGCAGACCGTCGGGATGCCGGTCACGTCGGCGCTCCGCGGGTCGGGGGGGCCGGGGCGATGCGGTGGGGGCTCATGCGGGCTACGACTCGCGGATCGATCGGCGCGGAGATCTCTGCCGGCAGTCTACCCCGGCTCGCACGACGGCTCCACCATCGTCGCGATCGGCCCCCACTACCGGGAGAAGAGCAGGTCCTGATTGTCCACGATCCAGTCACAGTCGCGCTCGGCGTCCAGCCGGGTCGAGCGGAAGACGCTGGCCTCGGGGTCGCCGTCGGGCTCGAACGGGGCCCCGTCCTCGAGCAGCGGATCATCGGCCCCGACCACCGACTCCTCGGCGGTCCACTCGAGGCGCCCGTCGAGGGTGCCGAAGCCGTCGTGGCGCCCGCTCAACCGGGTGATCGAGCGCTGCACGAGGTACACCTCACCGTCGAGCAGCCCCGACACCCGGGCCGTCAGCCCGGGGTGCCCGTCCCCGTCGAGGTCGATCACCCGGGGGTCGTCGCCGTCGGTGGGCAGCGGATCGGTCGCCGGCGCGTCGAGGTCCACCGCCCGCAGCTCGACGAAGGTCGGCGCCTCGAAGCGGTCGCCGTCGAACGTCGCCGGGCGCACGACCGGCTCGAGGGCGGCGACGAACGACGGCGGGATCTCGGTGACCACCACGTCCCGCTCCCGCTCGATGCGCACCTCGCAGATGCGCAGCGTCAGCGACAGCTCGCCGTCGGCCGCCCCCCGCTCGACCCGCATGCGCATCACGCCGTAGGTCGTCGTCGGCTCGGCGCCCAGCACCGGCAGCGTCGCCAGCCCCCGCTGGACCTGTATATGGGCCCACAGCCCGACGTAGCTCTCGGCCGACAGCATGCGCGGCCCGGCGTCCGGCTCGGGGCCCGCGTCCGGCATGCCCCCGTCGGCCACCCCCGGCGCCGACGGCTCGACCGCCACGAAGTCCCCGCCCCGGCCGTCCGCCAGCTCGGCCCCGCACCCGGCCAGCGCCAGCGCCGCAGCGAACAGCGCCCTCACAGCCCGACCCCGACGCTGAGCATCGCGGTCCACAGCCAGCCTCCGTGGGAGAAGCCGGGGAACCCGGGGTTGTTGGTCTGGAGGCCCGCCGAGCCGACCAGCGGCGCGCCCGTGCTCACCTCGATCGCGTCGGGCAGCTCGTCGACCACCGGATCGGGCGCGTCGCTGCGCTTCTGATGCGACCGGGCCAGCAGCCGCTGCCCGGCGAGCGCCAGCCCCGCCGAGAGCCGCCGCCCCTCGACCGTCCACCGGTGGCGCCAGCCCAGACCCAGCCCCAGGCGGCTGTTGTCCACGTAGTTCGTCCGCCCGCTCTGCTCGGGCACCGGGCTCGGGGCGTACCACAGGCCCAGCGACAGCGCGTCGGCCTCGGCCTCGGCCCGCACCCCGCCCCGCACGTCCACGGTGTCGGACCAGTCGGTCGGCGTCGCCCCCTGCCGATCGCGGTAGGCCGACCACCGGCTCCAGGTGCCATCGAGCCAGCCGTCCAGCCGCCAGCCGCCCAGCGCCACCTCGCCGGCCACCCCCGCCCCGACCCGCAGCGGCTCGTGGGCATAGACGTAGGTGAACCGCTGGAACAGCGCGTCCTGACCCTCGGGGTACTCATAGTCGAAGAACTGGAGCTCGGCCGACCCCTCCACCCGCGACTCCGAGGGCAGATGCACAGTGGCCCCCAGCGTCAGCCCGTCCAGCGGCCGCACCGCCAGCCCGACGTGGGGCGCGAAGACCGCCGCCACGTCCACCGCCGTCGCCGTCGTCGCCCGCTCCGGATCGCCCGCGTCGGGCACGTACACCGACGCCGTCGTGCGGGCGTCGTTGAGCAGCGTCACCCCCGCCCCCACCGAGACCGCGTCGACGATCCGCAGCGCCAGCGCGGTGGTGAAGGTCGTCAGCCGCAGCCGGTCGCCGTGGCGCTCGACGTGCAGGCTGTTGTCGAAGTACTGCGCCCGCTCGTCGACGTAGTGCGGGTTCTGAGACTGGAACGCCGACAGCGGCAGCACCGCGGTGAAGCCCAGGCTCAGCCGGTCGGGCCACAGCGGCAGCGCGCCGCCCAGCGAGACGAACAGATCGGTGCCCGCCGGATCGGCCCCGCCCCGCTCGGCCCGCAGCTCGGCGGTCGGCAGCGGCCGCCGCTCCAGCCGGGCGCTGCCCTCGGGCGTGATCCGCCGGGCGTCGCGCACCGCCCCCGGCACGTCGTAGCCCGCCGGGCGGGCGTCCAGGTCGAGGTCCACCGCCCGCCCCAGCGCGGCGAGCCCCAGCTCGAACACCAGGGCGTCGGTCGCCAGCAGCGCCGGGTTGAAGTAGGCCGTCGCCCCCCCGCTCGCCGCCGCCCGGGACGCGAACGGCCGGTCGCCGCCGAAGCCCCCGGTCAGCTCGAGCGCGGGCACGGCGCCGGCGGGGCCCGCGGCCAGCAGCGTGATCAGGGCGATGGGGACGGCGCGCACGCGACCTCCGGGGTTGAGTCGACCGGATGCAGCGACGCGCCCCGGGGTCGCGCGCCCGGGCGCGGTAGGCCCCCGCGGCCCGCCTCAGCGGGGCCTTCGGAAGCGATGCTCCATGACCGAGCGCGCGGCGCCGGCGAACCCGGCGTAGACCGTCGTCGCCTGGATGAACTCGTCCCGCAGGAGCGTCAGCAGACGGCCGGCCTCGCTCGACTTCAGGGTCAGCCGCACCAGCACCGGCTCCGGGCCGAGCGCCGTCGCCTTGGCACAATGCTTCTGCAGATCGAAGAGGTCCGGGTCCACCGCATCCTCGGGGCTCACCTCGGGGCGGATCAGCGTGAACAGCCCGCTCTGGAGGTGCAGGTTGGGGTTGCCCGCCCGAGGGGCGAAGACCAGCTCGGCGCCCGTGGTCCGGGGGTCGTTCACGAAGCCTCGATCGAGAGCCCAGACCGCCAGCGCCTCCGGGGCGCCCGGGCCGCTCTTCGCGACACAACCCGAGGCGGCGAAGTAGGCCGCGACCAGCGGCTTGCGGGACCAGTCCAAGAGCCGGGTCGGCACCGCGTAGTGTTGAGCCAGCGCAACCAGCGGCAAGAGAGGTTGTGGCGCCCAGTCGGCGAGCTTCTTTGCTGCCGAGCGCCCGTCGAACGGCGAGAGGCACGCGGCCAGCTGCTCCATGAGGCCCGGCAGCCTCAACCCCTGGGTATCGGTCATCCGGAAGAAGCGCCAGGCCAGCGCGTGCTCGGCCCGGATCTGATGAGCGTGAGTCCAGTTCGCCGGGTCGATCACGGCCGCGTGCGGATCATCCTTCGCCGATGTGGCATCCGCCGCGATCCGGACCCAGCGATCGATCCGACGGCCGTCGGGGGAGTCGGGGCGCCAGGTGCTCGGCCTCGACCCGGAGGGCACGAGCGCATAGCGCGCGTCGGACAGGCCCCGAAAGGCCCACCGCCGAGCGTCGCCGTTGCGCTGCCACGGCTGACCGCCCGGGACCTGCCCGAAGCGCAGCGCGGAGACGAACGCCGCCGCGTCGTCGAACTGTCTCGTATCGTCGTCGACCCGGGCCATGAGACCTCGCCTGCCATTGTGTGAGCCACTGTGGCAGGCCTGGGGCCACGGGACAAGGCCGGCCGGACTTCGACGACGCAAATCCCGCGCAGCCTTGATACACTGCGACCTCTTGTGGAGATCCGCCCCGTGCGCAGACTCACCGCCCTCGTCATCGCCGGCCCGTCATCCGACATCGATCGGCTCATGGCCTCGATCGGGCGCTTCGGCATCCGCCCGTCCCGAACGCCGCAGTTGGATGTCGCGCGAGCCATCGAGGCGCATTGCATCTTCGTCGACCGCGCGATGCTACCCGACGCCGAGTGGCCGACCGACGACCCGCGCCTCGACGCGGTGCCGCTGATCGACATCACGGCCGACGGCTCACCGCCCCCTGCGCGGTGCCTCATGCAGGTCACGCCTCCGTTCGAGCGATCGGCCGTACGCGAGGCGCTGCGCCGCGTGGAGCGCGCCGATCGCACGCCCCGCCGCAGCGCGCGGCCGACCGACGCCGACCCGATCGACGCGACCATCGCGCGCATCCAGCGAGGCGAGCTGGAGCTGCCCGAGATGCCGGATGTGGTCTTGAGGCTGCGGGAGGAGTTGGGGCGTCTCGAGGGGCCGAGGCGCCAGAAAGTCATAGAGTTCCTCGAATCAGACGAAGCGTTGGTGACTCGAGTGATCAAAGCCGCCAACCTGGTCGGCGCGGGCATCACTCGGGTCACCACACTGCCCGGGGCCGTCGGACGTCTGGGAAACGCCACCGTGTATCGGCTCGTCTTCACCATCGAGATGCGGAAGCTCTTCTGGCTCCACGACCCGGTGCTGGATCGCATCTTCCGCAACCGGTGGGCGAGCCACCTCGCGAGCGGCCACCGCTGCCGGGCCGTGGCCCGTGCCTTGGGGTCACCGCATCAGCCCGAGCACGCCTTCCTCCTGGGGCTGATGCACCGGATCGGCGAGTCGTTCCTGCTGCGCGCCTTCGACGCCTACGTCCAGTCGAACTCATCAACGCCGCCAGAGCCCGATACGATCGAAGAGATCCTCTCCCGGTGGCAGCCCCACGTGGGCGCGGCGCTCGCTCGCCAGTGGTCTCTGGGGCCGGCTTTCGTCGCGGTGGCTCGCTATTCATCCACGGCCGACGGGGGCGAGAGCGAAGGGCTCCCTCCGGATGTGCTTCGGTGCGTTCGGCTGGTGCGATTGTCCGAGAGCATCGGCGATGCGCTGGATGACGCTGAGACTGATCGCATCGCATGCCACCCGGAGGTCGAACGGAACTTCGAACTGCTCGGCTGTCCGCCAGCACAGCGAGCGGTCGTCCTGAGGGGCGCTCTCGACTCGGCCCGATGATGGCATACACGCTCGCCCGAGCGTCCCATGTGCTGGATTTGTTCTTGGCCGGGCTCTCGACGCGCTGTACGGTCTGGTGTCCGTCGAGTTGGCCTCAGGAAGTCGTTGATGTACCGGCCACACCGCTTGCTGCACCACGAGGCGCTGGCCTGTTGTCGGCGGGTGGCCGAATCCCAATCTCCAGCCATGGACAGCGTCATCGAGGCGTTGGGGATACTCGTCGATCATCGCCATCGCCTCCGCGCGTCGGCCGATTCGGGGCCTGGGGCGGAGAGAGTGGTCTTCGACGATCTGATCCGGGTCGGCGGGTTCAAGATCCCCGATACGCTACCGGTCCGGCTGTGCAGCTTCCGGGCGCGGGATCCAGAGCGGACGCCGCTGTTCGTCGTCGCGACCGATCAGGGTGAGCTCCTCCTGGGCCGGATCGACGAGTTCCCCGAGGCCGAGGTGCGCGCGGGGGAAGGCATACCCGTTGGGTGGCAGCGGCGCCGGCTCGATGACTTCGACCCCCGACAAGACCAGATCGTCAGCATGGTGGTCAGCCGCTGGATGCGGCCGCTCGGCCGGCGGCTCGACCTGTGGGTGGTGGTCGGTCGGGGGCGGGGTGCCGAGAAGCCCGATACGCGCTGCTATCACGGGCTGGTCGGGCTCGAGAGCGGCTCGCTACTGCTGCGGCCGGCCCTCGACGACAGCCCGGGCAGCGTCATCGCCAGCCGCATCCGCGCGGAGCCGATGAGCCGGGACTTCTCCGGCTGGCTGAAGGAAGACCACTTCGTCCCCGCGCTGGGGCAGGATCCGTTCGCCGCAGGCGAGAGCGTGCACTTCGACGAGAGCGACGCGCCCGACGCCGACGGAGACGGGCTCGACACCACCGAGCGCCGGGCGGCCGGGGCAGTCCGGCGTGCGATCTTCGATCTGGCGGGGCACGACAGCGGCCAGTCGATCGAGATGGACCGCTGGGATCCCGGATCGACTGAGTCGCCGGCCGACGGCTCGGTGAACACGCCCCGCGTACGCATCACGACCACCGCCTGGAGCCAGCGGCGGGTAGCCCGGGGCGACGCCGTCGGGCAGCTGGAGATCATCGACGCCCGGACGGGTGACGGCCGGCTCCCGGCCCGGGTCTTCGACCTCGGCGCGCCGATCCGGGGGCTGGCCCTGGCCGAACGCGCCGACCGGGCCGAGCTGGCCGCCGGCACGATCGACTGCGCGGTGATGGGCTACACCTGTGTGGACGGGCTCTGGGAGCCGACCTGGACCCAGCCCGTGCTCGACCAGCCGATGGCGCTGGCCTGGGCCCCGGGTGACGGCGAAAACGGCCTCCCCGGCGAGCTGCTTCTCGCGTTTCGAAACGGCCTGATCGAGCGGGCAGCCCGGGTCGACGATCAGCCGCTGTCCACGACCTGGCATCAACTGGTCGGGCACGTCGTCGGTCAACGGGGTCCGATGAGGCTGCTCGACCTTGTGGAGGCTTGGTTCGGGCCGGCCGAAGACCCGGGCGCCGCGCGCGACCAGGAGGCGCCGCGCCGGGCGCTGCTCCTGGCCTTCATCGAGCGGGTCTGCCTCGAGCCCGAGCCCTACCTGACCGACGCCGCCACCCGAAAGCGGATCGTCGGGTTGTTTCGCGCCGTTCCGACCATCAAGGTCCCATTGACGGCGACGCGGCACCTGCTGGACGCGGTGTCCCACCCCGGCGCAGAGCCGGACATGGTCGCGCTCCTGGCGACCATCTACGACGCCTCACCGGCCGCGGTCCGCGAGGAGCTGGACGTCGACCTGCGGGCGCTGCGCGATCGGCAGCAGGGGCCGACGCACCTTGAGCAGTGGCGCCAGCTCCTGAAGCGGTGCGCTCGCTCACGGCAGGATCTGCTGCGTAGGGAGGATATCCCGCCCGAGCTGGAGGCGGCGCTGGCCATCGAGGCGTGGGCCAACCCCTACGTCCTGGTCGAGACGGTGCGGATCTCGGGCTATGGCGAGCCCTCCGGCCATCACGATCGGGTGCCGCCCACCGCGCTGGTCGCTGTGTCACCCCCCCCGTCGTCGAGCGACAAGACGCCGGGGGCCGACGCCCCACACTGGGTGGCCGTGGGCCGCCGCACGCAGGTCGGGGTGCACCGCTTTCATCTGGGTGACGGCCAGGACACAGCGGCGCACATGCAGTCGACGCCGGCGTGGCGCTGGCCGACCGACGGTCCCCGCGAGCAGGACATCCTGATCGACATGAGGTCCGCGGCGGTCTTCGGCGGCCGTCGATGCCTCGTCCTGGCGTGGCGCTCGGGCTGGATCGAGATCCTCGAGCCGGGCGGGGTCGGCGACGGGGCCGGCTGGGTCGAGCTCGCCAGGTGGCATGTGGGCGGGCGACCGGTGATGCTGGATGTGCTCGACGGGCACCTCTTCGTCGCGCAGCGAGACCGGCGCCGGACCGTGGTCGTCACGCGCCGGCTGACGCGGGGGGCCAAGCCGCGCTCCTTCGAACTGGACCTGCCCCGGATCGCGGTGCTGCGCGTCGCCCGCCGCCATATCGGTGAGCGTCACGCCGGCTTCTGGCTGTTCGCTTCGTCGACCGCCGGGCACCCCCCGCAGCTCGTGGCGCTGGATCGCGAGGCGTGCCCCGAGCCGCCGCCGAGCGATGACCCGGTCCGGGGGCGAAGCCTGCGCCGGCTGCGCAGCCCGGTCATCACCGCCGCCTTCGACGACCCCCGAGCGCCCACGGTCCTGGCGCTGAGCACTCGGGATGGCATGCTCTACGGGGAAGACATCGCGGCGTTCGGCCGTGAAGGAACTCTGCCGCCCGCGCCCCGCTGGATGTATCGCACGATCGGCACGCCCCAGTCACTGGCCGGCGTAAGGAGGCCGGGCGAGGCGTCGGCCTTCCTCCTGGGCACCAACTATGGCCGCATGACCCTACTGGCGGCGGGCGATGGCCGCCGCCGATGGGGCCGCCGCCTCTCGGCCGGCTTGCATCACCTAGCGGTCGACCCCAGCGCCCCGGGGGTGCGATTCGCGTTGCTCGCCATGGACGACGGCACGGTGACGAGCCTCGAGAGCGGGCGCCCGTTCACACTGGACGCGCTGTGGGCGCGGATCGAGCATGCCGATACGACGTCGCTGACCCACCAGTTGCTGGACGACGCCGATCGCGAGAGCGTGCGCCTCTTGAAGCGTATCTTCATCGATGGCTCGGGGCAGCCATCGGCGGTCGTGGACGGCTTCGCGGCGGCCCGGCACCGGGAGACCCGCGCCCGGATCATCCGCTGGCTCGTCGAGAGCGACCCCAGCGGGACGCACTCGCGAACCCGCCAGCGCCTGATCAGCAAGATGAACCATCGGGAGCTTCAACTCCTGCGGATGATGCTGCCCCCCGATGAGCATGGATGGGACGAGCTCGTGCGGCTCCGGCTGCTCGGCGACTACTCGAAGGTGCCCTCGGGCGATGACGGCGTCGACGCCCAGATGGCGGCCATGGCCACGCTGATGGCCCACGGCGCGTCGCCGGAGAGCGCGGCGCAGCGACGGACGTGGAGGGAGCGCTTCTTCGAGGCGCTCCCTCCACCCGAGTATTGCGCCAACCGCTGGGTCGCCCAGGAGATTGCCCGTCGCATCCTGGACGCCGCGTTTCGGGCGACGCCCGATCCCAAGGGGCGGATCGCCCTGATCCTCGACGCTTTGATGAGGGTCCCGCTGCGGGTGCTCACCGACCTGCTCGCCCTCTTGCCGGCCGACAGCGACGTCCACCGGCTGCTCACCCGCGTCGAGGCGATCTTCACCAGCATGCGCGGTGCGCCCAGCCGCCGGGGTCTGGAGGCGATCCACGCCCTCGCCGAGGACCTGGCGCCGCTACGCGCACGCGAGGGCGGCGAGGTGGCTCGGCTGGTGGGGTGGCTCGCCGAGTTCCACAGCCGGCTGAGCCGAGCCGGCCTGACCGATTGGGAGGAGGAGCGGACGCCCATCATCGACGCGCTACGGGTGATCGGCCAGGAAGCGCGGGCGACCGCCGAGCGCCCCGAGCCGCTGCACAAGCTGGTGCTGGGCCTGGATCAGATGCTCCCGGGGCAGCCCCCTCCGCCGGGCGACGCGCGGCTCGCCGAGCGGCGCCGGTGGCTCGACACGCTGCGGCGCTCACTGCCGACCCTCACGGTCGTGCGCCCGGTCAGCGAGGCGACCGACTGGAGCGTCTTTACCGCCGGGCTGCTGCGCTGGACCCGGGCCCGGATCGGGCGGCTGGCCGACTGTGAAGAGCGGGCGCTCCGCGATCTGGTCCGGCCCCACCTCACACTGCGCCGGGGGGTGGTCAACCGGCTGGGCCGGGCCGAGCTGGAGATCGCGGTCGAGGGCGAGGGCAACCAGCAGCTCATCCACGCCGAGCTGACGATCGCCGCGGATGGCGCGGGCGGGCTGTCCGGCCGGGCCGAGGCGCTGCGGATCACCGAGACCTACGCGGCGTACCCCGCCCCGCGGAAGCGCTCGACCCATCGCTTCTCCGCCACCCTCCCGCTCGAGCGCCGCGAGGTGTCCATCATGACCACCCTGACCGGCAAGCTGAAGGACGCCCCGGAGCGAAGCTACACCCATCACCAGACTTGGCGCTTCGAGTTGAGTGATGACCGCGCCCGTATCGAGTCGGTGTCGCTGCCGCGTCACCTGCCGCGGACGTTCGCCGACCTCGTCGGACGCCTCACCGCGCCGGGCGCGCCAGCGGTCCAGCTGCTGGTGACCGATCCCGCCGTGTCGGGCCCCGGCGAGCGCGCGGGACGGGCAGCGTCGGACGATGCGGAGCAGAGCGCGCCCCGGGATGCGTTCGCCCGGGCGCTGGTGCGGGAGCACGACGCGTTCTGGCTCGACCTCGACCACCCGGAGGCGAAGGGCGGAGAGCGGCGAGACCGGTTCGATGTCCTCACCCTTACCCGGCCTGGTCGACTCAATGTCATCGAAGGTCATCGCTGGTTGACCCACCTGCTGGCCGCCGAGCGGCTGGATGTGGTCCGCGAATGGTTCGACGCGCTGGCTGGTGTCAGCCAGTCACTCGACGAGACCCGGCGGGTGGTCTGGATCGTCGCCGACGCCCACCTCCGCGAGCTGGCCGTCCTCGGCCTGCGACCCCCGCCCGGCCTCGCGGTGATCGAAGCCCATCGGCTCGACCCCCGATCGGCCCACGCCTCCGCTCTCAGCGCGCTCGCCCGCTCGGAGCAGACGCTCTGGCGGTCGAAGATCATCGAGGGGCGCCCGCAACCCTTGGACGCGCTCGGCTCCGATCTGCGGTTCTTCCTCGACTGGCGGCGCTGGGCCGAAGCCGGTGATGGGACGGATCGCTCCGAGCCGTCCCACGACTTCGAGCCGATACGGCGGCGGGCCATCGCCGACCTGGGGAGTCTGCCTCCCCTGGCCCGGCTGGTGGTCCAGGCGCTGGCTCAGAGCCGGCTCACCATCGAGCCGCCCTACAAGGGGTTGGAGCCTGCTCAACGGCTGGCGGGGTCCATCGAATGGATCCCCCAACGGGGTGCGTTCGAGCGTCGTGAACGGGAGCAGACCCTGAGCAAGGCCGACATCGCGCACTTCAAGCGGGCCAAGACCCGATCACCCGTGCGGATCTATGGCTTCGGCTCGGTTGGCACATTGGACGGCACGCTCTCCCGCCTGCCGGCACTGCTGGAGCGATGGCGCGTCGACACACCCTCCGAACTCGACTCGGCGATCCAGATCCTGATCGGTGGGGGGTTCGCCGATCGGGCCGGCGAGGTCACCCGGATGCGCAGCCCCTACCTCGAGATCATCCGCGACCTCTACCGGGCGCACCCCGACCTCCCGGCCGACGTCCATGATCAGCGGGTCTACAGCGCGCTGCACGGACCCGAGAGCAGCCTGCTCGAGTGCCTGCCCCTCAACTGGATCCGGCCTCTGCCGACCGAACTGCAAGTGGCCTTGATGCCCAACCTGTCCGATCCCCATCGGCAGGCGGTCCTCGATCTGGCGGGCGTCGCCCAATCCGCGGTCGTCTCGCCCACCCGGCTGGCCGCGATCTTCACGTCGATCTTCGACCTCCCGGCCCGGCCGCTGGACCCCCCACCCGACGCACCCGACGCGCCCCTGCGGCGGCTGCACGACCTGCATGTCTTCGGACTCGATCAGGCCCAGCCCGATGGCGCCCACCGATTCTATGTCGGCTGGCTGATGGCGGGGTCGATCCTGACCGCCGGCTCGATCGGCCGCGCGGTCGAGCGCGTCGCCGGCCGCATTGGCCGGCGCAGCGGCCAGCGCCGGCACCCGCTGCTGATGATCCTCGGCCCGGGCGCCGAAGGCATGACCGACGACGGCGAGCGGCGCTTCGGCGTGCTGCGCCTCGCCGACCTCCGCCGGGCCTGCCTGCAAGGCGACCTGGGGCGCTCGCTGATGCGCCGGGCGCGGGCCCGGATGCGCCACACCTTCTTCTCGCCCTTCAAGGTAGCGGGGGCGCTCCCGCCCGGCTCGCCGCTCTTCGTCGGCCGCCGAGCCGAGTTCGAATTCATCCGGCGGACGCTGCACCAGCAGAGCAGCTTGATCATCGGCAGCCGGCGCATCGGCAAGACGACGCTGCTCAACCGGGTGCGCCACTGGCTGGAGACCGAGGCGCCGGTGCGCGAGGGCCGCCGGCTGGTGCCGATCGCGATCGACTGCGCCGTCCTGGGCTCGGGCGCCGCGTTCGCCCAGTTCCTCGACTTCGAGACCCGCGAGCAGCCGGGACAGGTCACCTACGACGCCCAGGATCCCAAGGCGACCGTCCTGAGCCTGCTGGCCTACCACCGGGCGCGGGACGAGCTGCCGGTCCTCCTGCTCAACGAGGTCGACCGCCTGTACCAGGGCGACACCGACTTCATCCGCTTTCTGCGGGGCCTCGACGCCTCGGGGCGGGCCCGCTTCGTCCTGGTGGCCTACGCCAGCGCGCTCGACCTGCGCCGCGTCAAGGAGCCCCTGTTCAACATGACGGCCGGGCTGCACTACAACGGGCGGGCCACCTGCCTGACCGCCCTCTCCGAAGAGGCGGCCCGGGATCTGCTCGCGCTGCTCGAGGCCGAGCCGCTCAGCCTCGAGTGGCGCACGCCGGCCGAGAAGCGGCATGGCATCCAGCGGCTGCTCAACCGCAGCTATCGCGTGCCCTGGGCGCTCCAGATCCTGGCCGAGCGCCTCGTGCGGCGGCTCGAAGCCCAGGGCCGGGACGTGCTCACCGAGGATGACGTCGAGCACGTGCTCGACGGCGCCGGCCCTCTGGTCTGGAACGAGCTCCAGCAGATCGACTACAAGCACCTCGGGTTCCCCCAGGCCACCGACGCCCACGGCCCGGGCATGAAGCTGGTGCTGTACGCGCTGGCCCGCGAGCGCTACTTCCTGGGCGAGGCGCCGGTCCGCCGGCGCAACCTCGACGGCGTCGAGCCGCTGAGCCTCGGATTCACCGTAGGCGAGGCTCGCACCATCGTGACCCGGGTCATCGACAAGGTGCTGACCAAGGAGGAGCGGATCCGGGTCAGGCGCTGGTTCGAGAGGCTCGATCTGGACGAGGCTTTGCGCTTGCTCACTTTGACCCTGGCGCTCGAGCCGGATCCCAACCAGGGCGATCGCTATGCCTTTCTGCTGCATGCCCTGCCGATCGAGCTGGAGCGCCAGTTCGGGCAGGAGGATCCGCTGCTCGACAGCCTGCTGATCGACACCGCGCTGGCGTTCCTCGAAAACCTCTCGGAGGATGTGAATGACTGATCGCGAGCCACAGGCCACACACCGACTCTTCGGGAGCAAGCCACCGTTCATGGTGCGCCGGGTGACGAGTGACGAGAGCGCAGTCGGAGAGCACGGCTTCACGAAACGCTACCCGCTGGTCTACCTGGGTGGCAAGGGGCTGGCCGAGATCGATATGCCCGGCGAGTTCCGCACCATCGACACCGATCATGTCACCAGCCGGGACAACCTGTTGGTCCTCGGCGAGCGCGGCAGTGGCTTCTCCGATCTGCTGGCATGGTGGCGGTACTGGGCAGAAAAGCACGGGCAGCCGCTGCTCGAGGTGGATCTGGCGATGCCTCTCCCGCGGTGGTCTGTGGATTTCGACGCCGAGAGCCCGAAAGAGAAAGCCACGAAAGAGGCTGCGGCCGAACTGGGCTCGGCTCTGCGACACCTCATCGTCACTCTCCGCAGCGAAGACGAGGCCGAGTTGAACCGGAGACTCTTCGAGTTCATCGAGGCTGCCGAGGAACTGGAAACCGACCGCCTGACCCTCCTGTTCAATCATGTCGGCGCGCTCGGCCGCGCGCGCACCGAGCGCTTCGGCGACATGGTGGGCCTGCTCGAAGAGCGTGGCATCGGCATTCGCTTCGTCTTCTTCAGCCAGGCCGACGGCCCACTCAACAATCACCTGCTCGCGTCGGGGATGAGGCGGATCTGCAGCGTCTGGCGCATGGCTTCCATGCAGGCGGGGGAGATCATCCGGCTGGCTCGGGGTCGACCGCGCTACCCGGGCCCCGCCTGGCCCGGTGAGCGGGTGCAGAGCTGGATCGAGGAAAACTCACTCCCACCGCCTCCTGAGGACGCTCAATGGCAAGACGGCGGGCAGTGGGACGGTTGGAAGGACGGCAGCCTCGCCCGGCTCGAGGCGGAGGTGCTGGACGTCTCCTTCGATCAGGAACGGCCGGACGCGACGAAGGCCGACTCTGATGCGGATCACGTACGGGACCGGGCCTTCGCCGAGGCCGTGAGAGCTTACACCGGCGGTCAGCCACTGCTCGTGCAAGCCTTGTTGGTCCATCTGAGACGTAGGCTGAAGCCGACGCCTGGGAGTTCGATGCCGGCGGCGAGTCGGATCCACGATGTGGCGCAGTTGCTCTATGCCTCGCCGCCACCGATCCACGTGCACTGGCAAAGGGAGCTGACTCACATCCTCGAGGAAGACAGCGGACTCCTGACCACTCTGCGGGGGTACTGCGCCGGTCAACGGCGCGACCGGCGGCCGTTCCCCTCCATCGAGCGGCCCCTGTATGTCGCCGGCTGGCTGGACACCGACGCGAAGGGGACCTGGGGCTTCCGATCCTTGTTTCACCGCGAGTTCGCCCGGCGGACCATCGCGCAGTACGATGAGGCGCCTATGGAGGGCCGAACCGATGACTGACGGGACCCTGGAGGACGCCTTTCGTCAGTGGTGCGAGGCTCAGGAGGTGCCCGAGTTCGCCCGGGGGATCGCTGGCGTGGCCCGGCAGTTGTCCACGCACGATGAGGCCCGCCGGAAGAGAACTCGGCGGCGCTCGAACAAGGTGGGGGCCCGCCGGGAGCCGCTGTGGCGTTCGAACTGCCACAGTGGCGGCGAGCAGCGGCTCGCCGGCGGAGACGATGACGACGAGCTGGTCCCGTTCGGCATGTCGAATGTCTTCGGCATCACCGGCCCCCGCGGCTCGGGCAAGTCGACGGTTGCCAGCCGGCTCTCGCGGTTTCTCGGAGACGCCGGCTTCGCGCTGTGCGGGCCCGATGACTGGCCACAGGCCGAATACGATGGCAGTTGGAATCGGCTGTATGTCGTGCGCAACCCGCTCGACTGCACCGTGCCGCCCGAGGGGCTCGCCGAGCCCGGCGCGGCGGTGCTCGTGCACTTGTGTCGATCCCTCGTGCGGGATGGCTTGCTGGAGGAGGGCGATCTGGAGTCGTTTCGGCGGCTCATCGGTCGCTACAGTCAGGTGGATCAGGCCTACCGCGAGCTGAGCGCCGATCTGTCGGCGACACCGGATGACTTCGGACGCTACGTGGCCGAAGGCATCGAGAGCCGGTTGGGCCTCGCGGATGATATCTACGAGGCGCTGCACGGCGTGGTGAGCCGCCTCGGCTGTGATGCCATCCTCATCAAGCTGGACGACTTCGATCTGGTCTCGGGGGCTGATCTGCGGCGGTGGTATCGCTCCCTGCTCGACGAGCTGCGCCAGCCGCGGCTGCTCTTCGTGCTCACCGCCGACTACAACCGCCTGGAATATCTGGGCACTGATCAGTCCCGGCAAATCGATGACCAGACCGGCCGTCACTTGATCGGCAAACTGCTGCCCGCGCGCAATCGACTGAGCTTGCGGGAGTTGGAGCACGCCGAGCGGCGCGCCTTCCGACCGCTGCCCTCGATCACTCCACCTGACGGGTCACACCTCGGTGCGATGGTCGAGGGGAGACTGGCGGGGCAGCCGCCGTATCGGACCGAACTCGCTCTGCTTCTACTGCCCAAGCGCCCGCGGGGCGCGGTTGATCTGTATCTCAAGCTGGAGCCCTTGACGCGGCTGAAGTCGACGACAAAGCAAGGAACAGAGGACGATTCGCCCGGGGCTCCAAGCGATGATGCGCTCGCCCAGTTGATGGTGGACTTCGCCAATTGTCGCAACGAGAGCCTGCTCGCCCGGGCACTCCATGATCGGGAGCCGCACAGTTGGCTGACCGATCTGGATCCGCTCGTCGACAGTCCATCAGTCGAGATGTGGACCAGCTCGGTCGTTGCCGCCCGACAGCGGGTCAATCAACCACCACCCGCTGGCGAAGAGAGCCCTGCCCGATTCTGGGAGCCGATCGAGCTGTTGAGGCCGCGGGCCCAGCCCCGAGAAGACGCCGGTCAGACGCTGTTCAAGGTGCGCTGGCTCGACGACCTCGCCCGGCCGCCCGACTGGCAGAACCCGCTGCGCCACGACGAGCAATACCGGGCGGCCCTGCGGGACGCCGCCAAAGACGATCAAGCCCGCTGGAGCGAGCTGCTGATCGATCGGCTCGTGGCCGACGAGCCGATCCAGCGCACCCGCTTCCTCGAGCGCTGGCGCCCGCTCCGGCGGTGTCACGCCCGGGCCGGGTTCCGGGTCTCGCTCAGCCGCTCCGATCTGGCCGCCCTGCTCACGACGCCGCCCTACGCCCCCGTCGTCGACGACAAACCATCGACCCGGGTCAAGGTCGAGTCGCTTCTGCCCTGGATGCGGCTGGCGCCCGAGCCGACGACTGCGCAGGGTGCCGGCGAAGATCGCGCCCGCACGTCCGCCGAGGCCCGCGCCCGAAGGCGTCGACGCCTCGGGGGGCCCGATCGGGTCGAGGTCGACATCGGCTGGCCGTCGCTTTTCGGCGCGCTGCGCGGGGCGGCGCCGCCCATCCCGTACGACCTGCTCACCCGGGTCGGCACGTCCACCGATCGCCTCTTCGACGGCTCCGAGCAGCGACTGTCCGGGCGGCCCGACCCGTACGCGGCCGGCCGCCTCCTGCCGGGGGCGGTGTGGGCCATGGTGCTGCTCGCCGACGCCCTGCGCCGGGCGCCGTGGGCCGCCTTGTCGGCGGGCTGGCGGCTGTGGGGCCCGCTCACCTACGTCGGCCTGGCGGCGGCCTATATCCGCACGGCGCATGTCTTCGTGCTGAAACAGTGCGGGGTGACCGTGCGCTGGCAGAGGGACGGGGCGTCGAATGGCCCCAAGCCGCTCCGGCGGGTGCTGCTCGAGCAGCTCGAGCACAGCTCGGCCGAGCCGCTGACAGTGTGGTCCCGCAGTCGGCTGCACGAGGGGTTGGCGGGCTTCTTCGACGGCGACGATGCCTCGAAGCGGGAGTGGACGCCGGCCAGCGGCGGGGACGCATCGCAGGACGCTGATCGGGAGCCTGTGTCGAAGGACGGCGATCTGAAGCCGGTGTACGAGGCGCTCGCAACTTTCGAGGCCCTGCCCGCCTGGAAGGAGCTCGGGCGGGTGCCCTGGACCGACCTCCTATGACCCCGGAGCGCTACAGCCGGCCGCTGCGCCTGGCGCTCGACTGGGTCGCCGTGGAGCTGCTCGACCCCCGCTGCGACGGCTCCGCGGCTGCGGCCGGGCTGGCCGATCTGCTCGTGCGGCACGGGGTGGCCGACCGGCGCCTCGCCGAGCGGGCGGTGGCAGGCCACGCCGCCCGCGAGGGGCGGGGCGAGGGACCGAGCGGGCTGGACGGGCTGGAGCACCTCGCCCGGGCGGTCTTCACCCTCGCCGACGGCCTGCCGGCTTTATTGCCGGGGCGGCTGGGTCGGGGGCTGATCCGGGCGATCGATCCCGACGGGCTGGCCTGTATGCACCCCGGGCTGCGGCTGCCGGCCGACGAGCCCTATGACTGGTCGACGGTGCCGCCCATCGCCGGGGTCGATCCGCTGCGCCAGATCTCGGGAGGCACGGTCGACACCCACGTGCACCTGGGCGGGATCCTGCCGCCGAGCTACTTCTGGATCGCGTTCTGCGGCGGGCAGTTGCCGTTGACCGCACTCGATGGGATCCAGAGCGTGAGGGCCCGCTACGCCGACCGCCGGGCGTGGATCGCGGCGGTCGGGGGCGCCGCCGCCGACCGGCTGGCGCTGGCGGGCGCGCTGCAAGAGCGGGGGCGGGTGTTCCGGGCGGCGCCGCCGGGCGACGACCCCCGGTGGGACGCCTTCCTCGCCCGGCTGGAGACGACCGCCGGCCCGACGCCCAGCCGGCGGCGGGTCCTGGAGCTGTCGTGGGAGCTGCGCCGGGGGCAGCGCCTGGAGCACGCGTTCGTCGATCCGCTGCGCGGCTGGCGCGAGGCCCACTTCGCGGCCGGCGAGCGGCGGCTGCTCGTGGGCATCGCCCGCCACCTGCGCCGGGCGGTGTCCGATCGGCGCAGGTCGCGGGCCGAGCGGGCCCGGGTCGAGGGCGTGGCGGCGACCCTGCGCCGCTATCTGCGGGTGCGCAACGCCTTCCATCAGGTGCTGGTGCAGCTCCGGGGCGCGGGGGGGCTGGCCGAGTTCTTCGACTTCTTCCGGCGGCGGCGGGCGCTGACGCCGACCCCGCGCCAGAAGCGGCGTCGGCGGCGGCTGGTGGCGCGCTTCCAGCGCTCGCGTATGGCCGCGGCGGTGTCGTCCCAGCTCGTCGGGGCCTTCCCCGGCGACGCCGCGGGCGGGCCGACCCGCGACCTGGAGATCCGGACCCACCCCCCGACGGGGCGGCACGCGCTGCGGGTCATGCGGGCCTGGATGCTGGGCATCGGGGACGCGGCTCGCGGTGATCCAGGCGCCGCGGCCGAGCGGCAGCGGGTCGGGCTCATCATGCATGTGGGCCGCTCGGCGCGGGCCGATCTGGCCGTGAGCCGGGCCCGCCTCGGCCTGCGCTCGATGAAGGCGCTGCTCGCCGCGCACCCGGGCCTGCGGCGGGTGGTCGTGGGGGTCGATGTCACCGGGGACGAGCGCAACCAGCCGCCGCGGACCCTGGCGCCGGTCCTGGGGCTGGCCCGGGACAAGGTGCGGGCTCACCGGGCCCGGTCGGGTCGACCGCGGCTGCGCATGGGCTGGACCTACCACGTGGGCGAAGACGCCTGGGATCTGCTCTCGGGCCTGCGCCATGTCGACGAGGTCGCCAGCCACGTGCTGCCCGCGGCCGGGGGGCGCCTGGGTCACGGTCTGGCGCTGTGTGATCCGCCGCGGCGGTTCTATGGCGCCCGGGACGGCTTCACCGAGCCGACCCTCGGCGCCCACCTGCTGGATCTGGTGTGGGCCTGGGGGCGGCTGCGAGCGGCGCCCCACCCGGCGCACGGCGCGCTGGTCCGCTTCGTCGAGGAGCGGCTCGCCGGGCTGCTCGGTGGGCTCGATGGCGATCGGCTGACCGCATGCTGGCAGGCGATGGCTTTCGGGCGACGAGGCGATGAGCCAGACCGGAAGCTCGCATCCGAGGCCGAGCTGCTCGGCGCGCTGGCCGAGGACCCAGGTCTCGGCGAAGGGGTCGTGGTCGAGGGCCTGGCGCCCGAGTGGCTGCGCCTGATCGAGCGCTTGCAGGCGGTCTCGCGGGCCCGGCTGAGCCGGCGGCCGATCACCGTCGAGATCAACCCCACCTCGAACGTGATCATCGGGGCGTTCGGTGACTACCGCCACCTGCCCTACGACGCCCTGGTGGACGCCGAGCTGCCGGTCTCGATCAACACCGACGACCCGGGGCTCTTCCTCACCAACCTGAGCCACGAGTACCTGCACCTGTACACGGCGCGCATGCTGGATCCGGACATGACCCACGATCGGGCGATGGCCTGGCTGAGGGCCCGGCTGCGGGACGGCCTGGAGAGCCGGTTCATCCGCCCCGATACGCCGACCCGGCGCGCGCTGATGGCCGACATGGCCCGGACGACGCCGCAGGTGCTGCTCTACGACCCGCCGTAGAGCGCCGAGCCACGCACGCCGGCCCTCCGCGCCGCTTCTCATCGACCGGACGATTTGCTGTATGATGCGCGCCGACCGGGAGGTGACGGTGATGAACCGACTGATGGCGGTCGTCGCGCTGGGGGCGCTGTGGCCCGCCGCGGCGATCGGACAGACGTGCGGGCCGACCCAGCAGACGATCGGGTGGTCCCAGCCGAACAAGGTGCCCATCAGCGACGACAACGCCGTGCGCTGGCCCACCGACGGGTCTTTCCGGGTGGCGTACAGCGGCCCGTGGTGCCCCGACGACAGCCAGATCGAGCTGGTGAAGATCGCCGAGGACGGCAGCAACGGCGAGGTCATCCCGTCCCAGGTCCGCATCTACACCCCCTTCACCCTGGTCACCAACGCCCCCGAGGCTCTGACGCTGCTCGAGATCGACCCCGAGCCCGAGCTGGAGGCGCGGGCCGACTACCGCATCCTGGTGCGGCCCCCCGACCCGGCGCTGGTCGCCAACGAGGAGTTCGTCATCGAGCTGCGCACCCAGGGCGGGCCGGCGGGCGCATTCCCCGACTTCGAGGGCGTCCGCAACGTCGAGCTCGACGGGCCGGTGTGCGGTGAGACCGGCTCGCTGCAGCGGGCCGACAACAACAACCCCGCCTGCCCGGTGCCCAACCTGCTGCGGCTGCTGGTGTCGTTCCAGCCCATCGACCGGGCCGACGTGGCCTACATCATCTACCGGGTCAGCTCGACGCCGCTCGACGACGCCGGCGCGCCGATCGAGGACATGGCCGACAGCACGCCCATCCCGCTCGAGTTCCAGAACGGCGCCCGCGACCTCTTCGGCACCGGCGTGCCGCTGCGTCAGGTGCGGGTCCCGGTGCCCTACCACCCGCTGCCCCGCGTCGACTGCTTCAGCGTGCGCGCGCTCGACGAGTACGGCCGCGAGCGGCGGGGGTCCGACGCCGAGGCGTGCATCACCCTGAACCGCATCCACGGCGAGGACTGCCCGCTGGACCAGTGCACCGAGATGCAGTGCATGGGCATCCCCGAGCCCAACCCGTTCGAGGCCGGGGCGCCGGTGCCGGGGCAGATGTGCGACAACATCGGGCTCGGCGGGGGCGACCCCGACCGGCCCATCCCCCCGGTGGGCGAGGAGCCCGACGCCATGGTGCCCGACGCCGGCCTGCCCGACGGCGGGCCCGACGGCGACGGCGGGGTCGGCGCCGAAGAGGGCGGCAGCGGCGGCGGCGGTGGCGGCGCGGGCCCCCTCGGCTGCCGGGTCGACCTCGGCCTCGGCGGCTCGGCCCCCTGGCCGCTCCTGCTCCTGCTCCTGCCCGCCCTGCGCCGCCGGCGCCATCCCGAGGGCTGACGGCCCGCCATCCCCCGGCGCCCGTCGGCCCGCCCCCGCCCGAATCCACCCGCATCCACCGAATCACCGACCGCCATCGGAGCGCATCGATGAGCATCAAGCCCCGCATCCTCAAGGGCTTCAACGACTATCTGCCCGACGTCATGCTGCCCAAGCAGCGCATGCTCGACACCGTCGCCCGCACCTTCGAGCAGTTCGGCTTCGCGCCCTTGCAGACCCCGGCCCTGGAGTACGCCGACGTCCTGCTCGGCAAGTACGGCGACGAGGGCGACAAGCTGCTGTACCGCTTCAGGGACAACGGCGACCGGGACGTGGCCCTGCGCTACGACCTGACCGTGCCCCTCGCCCGGGTGGTGGCGATGAACCGGCACCTCGGGGCGCCGTTCAAGCGGTACCAGATCGCGCCGGTCTGGCGGGCCGAGAAGCCGGGCCCCGGGCGCTACCGCGAGTTCTTGCAGTGCGACGTCGACATCGTCGGGGTGGCCGATCTGATGGCCGACGCCGAGTGCATGGCGGTGGGCGCGGCGGTGCTCGACGCGCTGGAGGTGGGCCCGTACGTCCTGCGGGTCAACAACCGCAAGCTGCTGACCGGGCTCCTGCTGCGCCTGGGCATCGACGAGGGCGAGCCGGCCCTGGCCGTGCTGCGCACCGTCGACAAGCTGCCCAAGATCGGAGAGGACGCGGTCCGCGAGGCGCTGAGAGAGCAGAACGGCCTCGATCCGGCGGCCGTCGACGGCATCTTCGAGTTCCTGGCGCTCGACCCGGCCGATCTGGGCGCGTGGTTCGAGGAGGGATCGCCCGGCCGGGTGGGCGCCGACGAGCTGAGCACCCTGCTGCGGCTGGCCGACGAGCTGGGCATCGCCGACCGGGTCGAGGTCGACCTCTCCATCGCCCGGGGCCTGGACTACTACACCGGCACCATCTACGAGACCTTCGTGCGCGAGCGGGAGTGGATGGGATCGGTGATGTCGGGCGGGCGCTACGACACGCTGCTGTCGATGTTCGGCGGCCAGCCGGTGCCCGCGGTGGGCATCAGCCTGGGGGTCGACCGCCTGTTCTCGGTGCTGCTCGGTCAGGGGCAGGTCCAGCCGGCGGCGAGCCCGGCCGAGGTGCTGGTGACGGTGTTCTCCGAGGAGACCCGTGCGGCGAGCTACCAGGCGGCGGCGGCGTTCCGGGCGGCGGGCATCCCCACCGAGGTCTACCCCGGCGCGGCCCGCATGAAGAAGCAGTTCAAGCACGCCGACCGCCAGCGCATCCCGTTCGTGGTGGTCATCGGCCCCGACGAGGCGGCGGCGGGCGCGGTCAAGCTCAAGGACATGCACACCGGCCGGGAGTGGGTGGTGCCGCTCGACAAGGCGATGGAGAAGCGCAACCGGGTCGCCGGGGCCCGCAGCCGCCGGGGGCGCAACAGCCGCGGACCGTCGCCCGACAACCGTAGCTGACGGGCGGCCGGGGATGGGTTAGGCTCCCCGCGCACCCCGACCCCGGAGCCCCGACGATGCGCACACCGACCCTCGCCATCCTGTGTCTGTTGCTCGGCGGCCTGTGGGCCTGCCAGTCCAAGAGCGGCGCCGACAAGCGCAACGAGATCCTGGCCACGCCGGCGCCCTGCGAGACCGACAAGGAGTGCGCCGACGGCTTCATCTGTCAGGAGAAGACGTGCCAGAAGGGCGAGCGCTCGGCCAAGGAGCTGGCCGCCCGCCGGGCCGCCGAGGCGAAGAAGAAGGCCGACGAAGAGGCGAAGAAGCGGGCGGTCAAGCCCGGCGAAGGGCGCCTCACGGTCCGCATCTGCCCCGGCTTCAAGAACACCCCCGAGGCCATCGGCACCCTCATCGCCACCCACCAGGAGACCAAGAAGCGCAAGGTCCTGCACATGGCGATGGAGGCCCCCGAGCTGGGCTGGCAGATGGAGTTCACCTACCCCTCGCTGCCGCTGGGGGTCTACGACGTCACCGCCGACTACGGCATCCAGAAGGGCGGCGTGCCCGACGTGGTGCGGCTCAAGTGCGACCCCAAAGCCAAGCCGTGCCGGGACGAGACCATCCGCGAGATCACGGTGGTGCTGCCCGAGAATGAGCCGCCCCGCGAGCGCAACGAGAAGGGCGAGCCCAAGCTCAAGGCGTGTGACTTCATCGCCGAGTAGCCGCCCGCATCCCCCGCCCGGAGACCGCATGCGCCGTCGATCCCCCCGCCCCGGGTCCTTCGCCCCGCTCGCCGCGCTGTGCCTGGCGCTCGCGGCCTGCGGCGGCGGCCCGCAGAAGACCCCCGACAAGCCGGAGCCGGTGCCGCTCGACCCCCCGGTCGCCGAGGCCCCGCCGGCCCTGACCGGCCTGCGCGACGCCGCCCCGGCGATCCTGATCCGGGGCGTGACCCTGCTGACCGCCGACCCCGAGGCGCCGCGCATCGAGCGGGGCTGGATCCGGGTGAAGGACGGGCTCATCGCCGGGATGGGCGAGGGCGACGGCCCGGCGCCGGCCGACGGCGAGCGGCTCATCGAGGGCCGGCGCCGGGTCGTGACCCCGGGGCTCATCGACACCCACAGCCACCTCGGGGTCTACGCCGCGCCGCACACCTGGGCCCACGCCGACGGCAACGAGATGACCGGCCCCATCACCGCCGGGGTCCGGGCCGAGGACGCCTTCTGGCCCCAGGATCCGGGCATCCAGCGGGCGGTCGCCGGCGGGGTGACGACGATCATGGCCCTGCCCGGGTCGGGCAACCTGATGGGCGGCCGGGGGGTGGTGCTCAAGCTGCACCCGGCGCGCGAGGCGCGGGCGATGCGGTTCCCCGGGGCCCAGGACGGCCTGAAGATGGCCTGCGGGGAGAACCCCAAGCGGGTCTACGGGCAGAAGGGCGCCATGCCGATGAGCCGCATGGGCAGCGCCTACCTGATGCGGGACAAGTTCATGGCCGCCCGCCGCTACCAGCGGGACTGGGCCGAGTGGCGGGCCAGCCCCGAGGAGAGCGACGGCGGCGAGAAGACCCCCAAGGTGCCGCCCAAGCGCGATCTGGTGCTCGAGACGCTGGCCGCGGTGCTCGACGGCGACATCCGGGTGCACATCCACTGCTATCGGGCCGATGAGATGCTGCTGCAGCTCGGGCTGGCCGAGGAGTTCGGCTACCCGGTCGCCTCGTTCCACCACGCCACCGAGGCGTACAAGATCCGGGACGTGCTCGCCGCCCGGGGGGTCGGGGTGAGCACCTGGGCCGACTGGTGGGGCTTCAAGGTCGAGGCGTGGGACGCCATCGAGCAGAACCTCGCCCTGACCCATATGGCGGGGGGGCTGGCCATCGTGCACTCCGACAGCGCCCGGGGCATCCAGCGGCTGAATCAAGAGGCGGCCAAGGGCCTCGCCGCCGGGCTGCACGCCGGGCTGAAGCCCGACCCCGGCGCGCCCGAGGGCATCACGCTCGACGCCGACGCCGCCCTGCGCTGGATCACGATCAACCCCGCCCGGGCGCTGGGCATCGACGACCGCACCGGCAGCCTCGCGCCGGGCAAGATGGCCGACCTCGTGCTGTGGGACCGGGACCCGCTGAGCGTCTACGCCCGGGCCGAGCTGGTGCTGATCGACGGCCACGTCCGGCACGACGCGGCGCAGCCCCAGCCGCCGTGGAGCGACTTCGAGGTCGGCCTCGACGCCGGCCTGCCGCCGGTGGATCCGAAGCCGGGCCCGCCCTACAGCGGCCCGCGGGGCAGCCGGGGCAGCCGGTCGACGCCCCAGGGAGGTGAGCGATGAACGGCGCGCTCCTGGCGATCATCGCCATCGTCGGCGGCACGGTGCACCCGGTGGACGGCGACCCGATATCGAACGGCACGGTGCTCATCGAAGACGGGCGCATCACCGCGATCACCGCCAACCTGACAGCCCCGCCCGGGGCCCGGGTGATCGACGCCACCGGCAAGGTGGTCACCCCGGGCCTGATCGACGCCGAGACCGGGCTCGGGCTGACCGAGATCTGGGGCGCCGAAGAGACGGTCGACAACAGCGGCGAGGGCGACCCCGTCCGGGCCGCCTACCGCGCGCTGGACGCCTTCAACCCCGACAGCCTCGTCATCCCGGTGCAGCGGGCCCACGGCATCACCACCGCGATCAGCGCCCCCGGCGGGGGCCTCATCTCGGGGCAGGCGGCGGCGGTGCCCCTGTGGGGCGGCCCGCCGATCGACGGGGTGGCGATGTTCGCCAACCTCGGCCGGCGGTCGAAGGGCAGCCGGGGGGTGGCCATCGCCGACCTGCGGGAGGTGCTCGACGACGCCCGCAGCTACCAGAAGAACACCCGGGCCTTCGAGCGCAACGCCTACCGCCGGCTGGCGGCGGGGCGGCTCGACCTCGAGGCCCTGATCCCGGTGCTGCGGGGCGAGGTGCCGCTGACCGTGCGGGCGAACCGGCGCAGCGACATCGCCGCCGCGCTGGGCATCGCCGAGGCGTTCGGGCTGCGGCTGATCGTCAGCGGGGGGGCCGAGGCGTGGATGCTGGCCGACGCGCTCGCCGCGGCCCGGGTGCCGGTGATCGTCGACCCGATGCTCAACGCGCCGGAGCACTTCGACGCGCTGCACGCCCGGGCCGACGCGCCCCGGGTGCTGGTCGAGGCGGGGGTCGAGGTCGCCTTGTCGACCTTCTCGGTGCACGGGGTGCGCACGCTGCGGCAGGCGGCGGGCAACGCGGTGCGCGAGGGCCTCGATCGGGCGGCCGCGCTGCGGGCGGTGACCCGGGCCCCGGCGCAGATCTACGGCCTCGGCGACCGGGGCCGGCTGCGGCCGGGCGCGGTGGCCGATGTCGTGGTGTGGAGCGGCGACCCGTTCGAACTGTCGACCCGCGCCGAGCGGGTGATCATCGGCGGTCGGGAGGCCCCGCGAGACCACCGGCAGTCGGCCCTGCTCGAGCGCTACCGGACCCTGCCCGACCGGATCCGGCCTCCGGGCGACGACGCGGCGCGTCGAACCGCGCCCTGATCGTCATTCCGATCTTCGACGGCGGCTTCGGATCTGGTATAAGGCCCCGTCGAATCAGGGTCCCGCCCGGCGTCGACGCGCCACGAGCGCCGGACCCTCCAATCGAGCCATCCAAGGAGGCGGGACGCATGGGTGACGTCAATTTCGTGCCGGGTCTGGCCGGGGTCGTCGCGGCGAAGTCGGCCATCGGCTTCATCAACGGGCAGGAGGGCATCCTCCGCTACCGGGGCATCCGCATCGAGGCCCTGGCCGAGAAGAGCACCTTCGAAGAGACCGTCTACCTGCTGCTGTTCGGCGCGCTGCCCACCGCCGCCGAGCTGAAGGCCTTCGACGCCGAGCTGCGGGCCGTGCGGGCCGTGCCCGACGGCATCATCGACATCCTGCGCAGCCTGCCCGACGGCGGCCACCCGATGGTGGCGCTGCAAGCGGCGGTGGCGGCCCTGGGCACCTTCTACCCCCAGATGGACGTCACCGACCGCGACGGCAACCGGGCGGCGGCCCTGCGGCTCATCGCCTCGATGCCCACGATCGTCGCCGCGTTCGACCGGGTCCGCAAGGGGGAGGACGTCATCGCCCCCGACGACGATCTGAGCCACGCGGCCAACTTCGTCTACATGCTGACCGGCGAGCGCCCCGACGACCAGGTCTCGCGGCTGGTGGACGTCTGCCTCGTGCTGCACGCCGAGCACGGCTTCAACGCCAGCACCTTCACCGGGCGGGTCGTCGGCTCGACCCTGGCCAACCCCTACTCGGCCATCGCCGGCGCGGTCGGCTCGCTGTCGGGCCCGCTGCACGGCGGAGCCAACGAGCGGGTGCTGCACATGCTGCGGGCCCACTTCACCGACATCGAGAAGGTCGGCGAGGTGCTGGGGGGCATGATCGACCGCAAGGAGAAGATCATGGGCCTGGGTCACCGGGTCTACAAGGTCAAGGACCCCCGGGCGACCATCCTCCAGAAGATGGCGGCCGACCTGTTCGAGAGCCACGGCTCGACCCCGCTGTACGACATCGCGCGCACCCTCGAAGAAGAGGCCGCCAAGCGGCTGGGGGCCAAGGGCATCTACCCCAACGTCGACTTCTACAGCGGCCTCGTCTACGAGAAGCTGGGCATCGAGGTCGACCTGTTCACCCCGCTGTTCGCCATCTCCCGCGTCGCCGGGTGGAGCGCGCACTGGCTCGAGCAGCTCGAGGACAACCGCATCTACCGCCCGACCCAGATGTACACCGGCGAGACCGACGCCGAGTATGTGGACATCGCCGACCGTTGATGTAGGCTGGGTGGCGTGGACCGCTTCACCTTCTTCTCACCGCTCCCCCGGAGCGAGCCCGGCGGCTCGACCTTCACGTCGGCGTACCTGACGCAGGTCCAGATCAAAGCCGATCACCGGGTGCTCGACCTCGCCTGCGCCTCGGGCGACCGGGCGACGTGGATCGCCCGCTCCCGCGGGTGCCGCATCGTGGCGGTCGACACCGAGCCCCGCTACCTGCCCGTCTTGCAGGGCCGCACCAGCGATGGCGGCGCGGGGCACCTCGTGCAGCCGGTGGCCGCGACCTACGACGCCCTGCCCTTCGCCGACGAGAGCTTCCGGCTGGTGATGGCCGAGGGCGCCGCGCTGGGCATGGGCCTGCAATCGGCCCTGACGAGCTGGCGCCGGCTGGTGCCCAAGAACGGCCACGTCGCGGTGACCTACCCCGGGGTGGTCAACAAGGACGCCCCGCCCGAGGTGCGCGAGCCGCTCGAGCGGCGCATGGTCGAGCCCCTGCGCCCCCTGGCCGACTACCACACCATCGTGCGCAACGCGGGCTACGAGCTGGTGCATCAGGTGCCCTTGCAGCCCGAGCTGTGGGACGCCTTCTACGCCGACGCCATGCGCCGGGCCTGGGCTCTGGTCGCCGCCGAGGCGGTGCCCGAAGACGACCCCATCGTGCGCGAGGTGATCGCCGAGGCCCACTGGTACCGCCGCATCGGCCGGGGCCGGGTCTTCTTGCAGGCGCTCGTGCTGCGCCGCATGCGCTGAGCGCGCCTCCTCCTGACACCCGCCCCGATCCCCGACCCTCCGAAGACCGCGCGCAGCCCTTGTTTCGGCCGCACCCCTTGACGTAGAAGTCCACGGCCGACGGCTCCGGCGGCGAGCCGGGGCGCAATCCGATCAGGGGAGTGATCATGCAGCGGTGTTCGAGGCTGGGGACCTATCTGCTCATCGTGAGCGCGGCGTGGCTGGCGGCCTGCGACGACGAGCCCGGCGACGAGGCGACCCAGCCCGACGCCCTGGTGCGGGTGGTCGACGCCGAGACCGACGGCGACCCGATCGACAGCGCGCCCGACCCCGAACCGGAGGCCGACGCCGCGCCCGACCCCGAGCCCGACATGGGCAGGCTGGTGCGCGATCTGGAGACCTGCGACGACATCTGCGGGGTCTACGCAGACTGCGACCGGCTCGACCTGTGGGCCGGCACGGTCGAGGAGTGCCTGCGGGGCTGCGCCGACGCCGAGCTGTCGGACCGCTTCCAGGGCTACCGCTCGTGCATGCAGATCACCGCCTGCGACGCGCTCGACGAGTGCGTCGTGCCGGCCCGCCCCCGCCCCGAGTGCCCCGACGTCTGCGAGGCGCTCGACGACTGCGGGGCCACCGCCCGGGTGCCCGGCGGGCTGCCCGACGTCGCCAACTGCGCCGCCGCCTGCAACGACCGCACGCTGGCCCAGTCGATCATCAACTGCGGCGAAGCGATCGTGTACGAGCCGGAGCTGTGCGACGAGCCCACCTTCGCCGCCTGCGTGCTCGGCGAGCGCCAGGCGGCGTGCATGAACCTGTGCGCCGCCCGGGCCGACTGCGAAGAGGGCCTCGACCCCATCGACTGCGCGCTCGACTGCGCCCAGCCGCCCGAGAGCGACGACCCCGTCGCCCGCCGCCGCCAGACCATCGCCCGCACCTGCGCCGCCGAGGCCGCCGACTGCGACGAGCTGGCCGCCTGCGGGCAGCAGGTCTCGCGGGACATCGTCGGCGAGGCCACCGTCGAGGAGCTGTGCGCCGCCGATGGCGAGCAGTGCGGGTTCTTCGCCGGCGACACCTGCCCCGCGGTGGCCGAGCCGGCCCTGCGCGAGCTGGCCGACGGCGCCATCGACTGCCTCGTCGGTGGCCTCGAGGCGTGCGACGGCGGCCTGCTGCGCTGCTTCGAGCCGGCCACTCTGCCCCCCGAGGCCTGCGACGAGCACTGCGCGGTGTCGTTCCTCTGCGGCACCCTGCCCGACGGCCAGATCGAGTTCGAATGCGTGCAGCAGTGCCGGGCCGCGCTCGCCAGCGGGGACGAGGCGCTCATCTCGCCCCTGCGACCGGGGCTGACCTGCGCCTACGACGACTCCTGCGCCGACATCGCCGCCTGCATCGAGGCCTCGGGCGCCGCCGACGCCTGCCCCGCCTTCTGCGCCCGGCTCGGCGAGCTGGGCCAGGACGTGCCCGAGGGCTGCGAGGCCGACTGCCTCGCCCGCAGCAACACCGCCCGCGGCTTCGCCCAGCGGGCGTGCGGGCTGGCGGTGGCCGACGGCGAGGGCTACCAGGCCATCTGCACCCCGCCGCCGCCGCCCCGGTGCGACGTGCTCTGCGCGCGGCTCGACGCCTGCGAGCTGGGCGGGGCCGACTGCGTCGCGAGCTGTGACGACGCCGACTTCGCCGACCCCGACCTCTTCCTGCCCCGGCTGGCCTGCGTGGCCTCCACCGCCCGCTGCGACGAGCGGCTGATCTGCGAGGGCGGCGACCTCTCGGGCGGCGACGCCTGCATGGCGTGGTGCACGCGCTCCATCGAGTGCGGCGGGGCCGAGGTCGACCCGGTCGACTGCCTCGTCGAGTGCGGCGAGGGCCTGCCCGCCGCCGAGGGGCTGCTGTTCGACGGCGCCCGGGCATGCCTCGAAGCGGCCGGCCCCGACGCCGAGTGCGAGGCGCTCGACGCCTGCGTCGACGCGGTGCCGCCCGACGCCTACTGCGAGACCTTCTGCGCGGCGACCGTCGGCTGCCGGCTCGTCGAGGGCAACGAGGCGTGCATCGCCGCCTGCCGGGCCACCGCCGAAGACCCCGAGCAGATCGAGCAGGCGGCCTGCGCCATCGGCGCGCTGAACGCCGGGGCCGGCTGCGCCGTGATCGCCGAGTGCGTCGGGGCCGAGGTCGAGCCGGCCAGCCCCGCCTGCCAGTCGCTGTGCGCCGCGCAGAACGTCTGCGACGAGGACGCCGACGCCTTCCTCTGCGAGCGGGACTGCATCCCCGAGCCCGAGGGCACCCCCCTGCGGGCCGCCTGCGCCGAGCGGGCCACCTGCGCCGAGCTTCAGATGTGCATCGACGCGCCCGCCGCGGGCCCGATGGCCTGCGGCGACATCTGCGCCACCCTGGGCATGTGCCCCGACCTGATCGGAGAGGCCGACGGCGCCCTGTACCCCGACGCCGACGCCTGCCTCGCCGACTGCGGCGGCCTCGAAGCCCTGCGGGGCGAGGGCACCGCCCAGGCCATCGCGGTCTGCGTGGACGCCGCGATGTGCGACGGCCCGACCGCCGCCGCCTGCTTCGACATCGGCCCGGCCTACACCTGCCAGGACGCCTGGGACGGGTTCGTGTCGTGCAGCAACGAGGCCCTGCTCGAAGGCTTCGGCGTCGTCGACGAGGCCTCGTACCTCGCGTTCTGCGGAGATCTGCTGGCGATGGATCCGGCCACCACCCAGGGCCAGATCGACTGCGTGGTCGAGACCGCCCAGCAGGCGATGGGCGACCCGATCGTATGCGGGGGGCAGTTCTTCTGCTTCCTCGGCATCTGATCCGCGGGCGCGGCTCGCCGGCCGGCATCGGCCCCGGTGCATCGACCCGCCGGCGAGCCCTCTCCTGCCGATCCGGGACACCCGACCTGGATCGGTGACGCTCATCGGAGCAGGGGAGCGGGGCCCTCAGAGCCGGGCGGCTCAGAACAGGAAGTTGTACCGCGCCATGCCCGTGTGGATGAACAGGCTGCCCTCGTTGCGGGCGTCCTGCAGCTCGGTCTCGTAGATGCCGTCGTACATCACATCCACCTGATGCTGCCGGTTGATGCGCCACGCGGCGCTGAGCCCCATCAGCAGCACCCGCTGCTTCTCGTCGAACTGACGCGCCCGCGCGTCATCGATGGACTGCCCGTCGTACCAGGTGAAGCGGCCGTCGAGGGTGACGCTCGAGCCGAGATCGTGCTGGGCGTTGAGGGCGATGAGCACCGAATCGGAGACGAAGTTGTCCCGGAGTTGGGCTTGCAGGTCGACCCGGGTGCCGAGACCGAAGAGGTCGTCGTCGCGGATGCCGATGGTGTAGTGCCACGCGTCGAGGCCGTCGAGGCTGCGCTGCTTGTACTCGATCGACTGGTAGTGATAGCGCGGCCCGAAGCGCAGCCCCACCGAGAACCGGGCCCGGTCGTAGCTCAGGGCGAGCACCTCGTCGCCCAGGATGAGGGCCTGATTGGGCTCGATCACGTTCTGGTAGATGACCTCGTCCCAATAGCGGGCCAGTGAGTAGCGGCTGACGTTGAGGCCCAGCTCGACGGACGGGATGGGCTTGTAGTCCAGGCTGGCGAGCAGGGTCGTCACCTGGGGCTCGTCGATCAGATCGACGAGGGCGTAGGTGGCGAGGTAGAGGCCATCGGCCAGCTTCAGGTGCACCCGGCCGAAGCCGTATTGCCGGTCGAGCAGGTTCGGGGCGGGGTAGTCGACCCCGCGCACGGTCTCGGCGTCGCGGGTATTGAACTCGACGTTGTACGCCGCCGAGGCGTCGAGCCAGTCGTTGTGAAAGCCCAGGTACGCCCCGGTGGCCTGGCGGTCGATGTCGAGGCCGTAGGCGATGGGGTCGGGCGCCAGCCCGCCGTAGGCCCCGAGCACGCCGCCGTCGAAGAGGTGCAGCCGCAGCTCGAGGCCGTCGACCCAGGCGTTGCCCGCCTCGGCGATGAGGCGCCGGCCGAGGGCGACGTCGAGGCGGTCGCCGAAGAGGCCCGGCTGCTCGACGTAGGCCTGCCGGATCTGGTCCAGGCTCTCGGTGCGGCCGAAGCGGCGCTCCCGGGTGTCGGTGGCGTCGAGCACGAAGGTGCCGTCGAGCACGAGCTTCAGGCCGCCGTCGGTGAGGTTCGTCGCCTGGGCGTCGGTCTCGAGGAAGGCGATGAAGACCGACTGCGCCCGCTCGGTGATGCGCAGGCCGTCGTCCGAGAAGAGCGCCCGCAGCGCGACCCGGCCGTCGACGTCGACCTCTTTGGCCATCGCGTCGGGCGCGAGGGCCGCGAGGGCCGCGAGGGCCGTGGCGCACAGCGCCGCCGGGATCGGGAGGCGGCGGCGCATCACCGGGCGTCCTCGCACAGCCCGCAGCCGGCCCCCGGGCGGGCCAGATCCCAGCGCACGGTGGTGTGGCAGTTCTCGCAGTTGTTCCGGCCGCCGGGCACGCACACGGTGTGATCGCAGGTCGGCGAGCCGGCGGTGGCGGCGAAGGTGTCGCTGTGGCAGAAGCTGCACTCATTGGGCAGCCCGCCGAAGACCCGCCCCGGGTGGCACTCGCGGCACTCGACGTAGCGGTGGGCCCCCGACAGCCGGAACCCGGTCTCGTAGTGCAGGAAGCTCGCCGGCAGGAAGTACTCCTGAGTGTGGCACTCGTGGCACTGCGGGCCGAAGCTGCCGAAGTGCACGTCCCGGTGGCAGTTGACGCACTCGGGGCCGGTGCCGGCGAGCACCCGGTCCCGGTCGGGGCCGTGGCACCGCTCGCACTCGATCAGGTCGTGCACCCCGCCGAGGCGGAAGGCGCCGAAGTCGTGATCGATGCCGCTGTTGGTGGTCCAGTCGGCGGTGGTGTGGCACCGGGCGCAGTCGGCGCCCTTCTTGCCGATGTGCACGTCGATGTGGCAGCCATCGCAGTCCTGGGGCAGCCCCTTGTACTGGTTCTGGACGTGGCACTTGGCGCAGTCGAGGTCGCGGTGGCGGCCGTAGAGCTTGTAGGCGGTGCGCCCGTCGTGGTCGAAGTCGGCCACCGGGGACCAGCCGTCGACCTTGTGGCAGCTGTCGCAGCGATCGGCGAACTGCGGCTCGTGGAAGTTGTAGTGGCAGTTGGCGCAGGCGGTGTCGATGGGGCGATAGCGCCCGTCGGGGTGGCAGTCGACGCAGGCGACGGTGGTGTGCCGCCCGGCGAGTTGGAACCGGCTGAGCGTGTGATCGAAGAACGGGATGTTCCACCGCTCGAAGCCCCGGTGGCAGCGGTCGCACGACGCGCCCTCGAACTGGTCGCGGTGCACGTCGGCGTGGCAGAACGCGCAGTCCTGCACGGTGTCGTCTTCGGTCTCGGTGCCGTTGGGGTGGCATCGGAAGCACGGCTGGTCGATGTGGCGACCTTCGAGCGGGAACCCGGTCACCCCGTGGTCGAAGCGGGTCTTCTTCCAGTCGATGGGCGAGTGGCAGTTGCTGCACGGGCGGTCGCCGAAGGTGTCCCCGTGGGGGTTGTCGTCCTGGTGGCAGCTCTTGCACTCGGTCTTCAGCGGCTTGTACTTGCCGCCCGGGTGGCACTTGCCGCAGTCGACCTGACGGTGCTTGCCCCGCAGCGGGAACCGGCTCATCGAGTCGTGGTTGAACTTGAGGTGGCGCCCCTTCCAGCCGCTCTCCTGGTGGCAGCGGGTGCACGGGGTCTGGCCGAACTGCCCCCGGTGGTCGTCCTCGTGGCAGCCGGTGCAGTCGGTGTCCCGGGGGGTCCAGCGCTCCCATTTGTGGCACTCGAGGCAGCGGGTGCGCTTGTGCTTGCCCCGCAGCGGCCAGCCGGTGGTGGTGTGCTCGAAGATCGAGCTCTCCTTCCAGCCGGTGGTGACGTGGCACTCCTCGCAGATGCGGGCCCCGAAGATGCCCGGGGGGTGGGGGTCCTGGTGGCAGGTCACGCAGCCGCTGACCTCGATCGGGCCGAACTTGCGCTTGCCGAGGTGGCACTTGTCGCAGGCGACCCGGGCGTGCTTGCCGGTCAACGGGAAGCGGGTCTCCTTCTGGTGGTCGAACTTCAGCCGGGCGTTGAGCTGCTTCCAGTCGAAGGCGTTGTGGCACTTCTCGCAGTCGGCGAGGTCGGCCCGCTCGGCGTCGCCGTGGTAGTCGCCGTGGCACGCCCGGCACTCGGTCGAGGCGCCGAGGTAGCTGTCGCGGTTGGTCTTCTTGCGCTTGGCGGTGTGGCACTCGCGGCAGCCGACGCCGACGTGCCCCCCGACGAGCCGGTAGCCGGTCAGGTCGTGCTCGAAGTTGCGCTTGTCGAGCGGGTTGGGGTCGTGGTTGCGGCCGAGGTGCTCCCGGTGGCAGTTGTTGCAGCCGTCGCCCCGCACGACCTTGGCGTGGTAGCCCAGCCGCTTCGACAGCCGGCGGGCGATGCCGGTGTGGCAGTCGAGGCACTTCTCCTGGGGCACCCCGCCGAACGCGACGTGGCAGCTGTTGCACTCGCTCTTCTTGTCGAGGTGGGCGTGCACCTTCGACAGCGGCCGGGCCGCCTGCGCCGGCCCGATGGCCAGCGCCGCCAGGATCACGGCGCAGGCCGCGAGGCAGCCCGTCGAGAGACCCCATGCCGCGCGCACGCCAGCCATCCTCAGTTGTTCCCCACGTGGAAGATGAGCGAGTGGATGATGTGCACCACCAGCGCCCCGTAGGCGATGTAGCTGGTGGTGACGTGCACCACCCGATAGCGCCGCAGCACCCGGGTCATGAAGGCGTGGCGCTTCATCGACCGCTCGAGGCGGGCCTTCTCCCGCAGCAGCTCGGCGACCGCCTTGGCCGCGCCGTCGCGCATCGTATCGCCGAGCCGCGCGGTGAGCGCGTCGATGGTCTCCTCGGCCTTCCGGTTCTCCCGGAACAGCTCGAGCACCCCGGCGAAGAGGCCCCGCTTCTCGCCCTCGTCTTCGGCCGGGGCCGGGGCGGCGAGCGACTCGAGGGCCGCCTCGACCTCCCGGGCCTTGGACAGCTCCTCGATGCGCACCAGCGCGGTGTAGCCGGCCTTGGCGTCGGTGAACTGCGCCTCGACCTGCCGGTTGATCTGCTTGATGCGCCCGTCGATGTCTTCGAGCGCGAGCAGCTGCCCCGCCTGGCTGCGCGGGATCTGGAAGACCATCCACCGGCCGATGCCGCCGGTGACGATCGCCACCGCCATCATGACGAAGGTGGTGATGGCGATGGGCTCGGTGAAGACGAAGGCGGTGTGATAGAAGCCGTAGACCCCCGCCAGCACCCCGGTCCAGATGTGAAGCTCCATCCACTTCTGGGCGCTGCCGAACCACTTGCGGAATCGATAGAGCTGGGTCGCCAGCATCATCGAGCCGCCGATGTAGCCCATGCCGTGGCTGAAGAAGTCGCCCGCCTTGAACGGGGCCATCGGGTCGATGTCGTGGGCGGTCAGGCCGAGCGCGAAGAACAGGTGGCCGAAGGTCAGCCCGGGGAAGTACAGCCGGCCGAAGCACTCCCAGGTCAGCACGAGGGTGTTGATCAGGGTGAAGATCATCCACGCCAGCCGGTGGCCGTGCGGGGTGCCCTCGGGGCTCTCGACCTCGTCGAAGCCCGGGGTCTCGTGCACCTTGAACTGCTGCCAGTAGTCGAACAGCTCGGCCCCGTCGACCTGGAACATCGCGCCCACCGGGCAGGCGGTGATGCACGCCTGGTCGGCGTAGCCGGTGCAGTTGTCGCACTTCTGGGCGATCTGCTTGCCCTTGTGGGCCGGGTCGCGGTCGGGGAAGTACTTCGCCAGATCGAGGGTGTCGACCGGGTGCATGCGGATCGAGCCGAAGCTGCACCCCTTGGAGCACATCGTGCACCCGGTGCAGTTGTCGGCGATCACGATCTCCCGCGTCTCGGGGTGGCGGGTGATGTGCCCGAACTTGCACTTGTCGATGCACTCGGGGACCACGCAGTTGTGGCAGTTCTGCGGGATCTCGGTCAGCCCGTACTTGACCTCGCTCGGCCCGAGGCGGTCGGTGCCGTGGCGCGCCTTGCAGGCGTCGTAGCAGCCGTCGCACTCGATGCAGATGTCCATCCGCTTGAGCTTGACCCGACCGGCGAAGGTCAGCCGCTCGGCGACGAGGAACCGGGCGACGTCCTGCTGGAAGCGGTCGTCGAAGCGGCTCTTCTGGCGCTGGGTCACCCGGCGGATGACCGCGCTGAAGGCGTCGCGGAACGGGGGGCTCTTCTTGAGCAGGTAGTTGACGTCCCGGTAGCCGAGCTTGATCGCCTTGACCGGGCACATCGCCGTCAGCCGCACCTTCGCGGTGCGCTCGTCGGCGAAGAGCTTCTGCACGTAGGGGTCGCCGACGGTGAGGTAGTTGACCGTCTTCTCGTCGCCCTCGATGTCGGTGCGGTGCACCGAGACGTCGCCGAAGGTGATCAGGTAGACCGGGGAGTCGTCGTCGCCGCCGACCGGCTTGCCGTCGAAGAGGTGCTCGCCCCGATCGAGCTCGATGTGCTCGCAGCGGGCGGCGAGGCGGGTGCGCAGGGCCACGTCGAGGCGGTCGAAGAGCGGGATGAGGCCGAGCAGCTCGGCGGTGACCTCGATCGGCTGCTTCTTGCGCTTGCGCCGGCCCTTACGCCCCTTCTTGGGCGCAGCCTTGGTGACCTTGACCGGCTTGTCGGACGGGGCTGCGACGCTCACGACGTTATCGTCTCTCCTCCCGTGGCCGGGGCCCGCGCGACGCCCGGCGTGTGCAGCTTACCGCAACCGGCGCCCGATCGGAGAGTGCAGATCACCCGATCGGGAGACGGGGGCGCGCCGATGCCCGGCGGCGCGCCGCTGCGGTCAGAACCCGAAGATGAGGCAGGCGCCTTCGGGGGCGGCCTCCATGCTGCCGGGGAAGGTCTCGCCGTGGGCGCAGAACCCGCCCGGGTGGCACGGCACGAGGTCGGGGCCGAGCGGCTGGCCGATGGGGTCGACCTTCTTGCAGGTACAGTAGGTCTGCATCAGGAACGCGTTGAGGGTGCAGTTCGAGCCCGGCGGGCAGACGCCGTCACCGCCGCCGGGATCGCAGGTGCCGTCGGAGTAGAAGCACTGCCCGGTCTCCTGATTGCAGTTCATCGAGTCGGGCAGGGCGCAGTCCTGGGGGCCGGCGCAGCCGGGGGCCCCGGTCATCGCGTTCACGCAGATCCCGCTCTGGGCGTCGCAGCGGGTGCCCCGCTGGCAGGTGACCCCGCTGCACGGCGAGCGCACGCACTGCTGGTTGTCGGTGCAGGCGAAGCGCGGGGGGCAGTCGGCGTCCTCGAGGCAGGCGACGCAGCGCTGCTGATAGCAGATGGGCAGCCCGAGGCAGTCGCCGCAGTCGACGTCGCCGGCGCAGGCGCAGCCGGCGCCCTCGTTCTCGCAGGTGTTGGTCGCCGGGTCGCAGACGAGCCCCTCGCCGCAGGGGGTCACCGCGTCGCACTCGACGCAGCGGGCCTGATCCTGGAGGCAGACCGGGGTCGGCGGGGCGCACGACCCGCCGCAGGCGTCGCACGCGCCGCCCTCGGGCTGGCACAGCGCGCCGTCGCAGGCGTAGCCCGCCGGGCACATGCCGCCGTCGCTGCAATCGGCGAGGCACACCGCCTGCCCCCCCGCCTGAGCGCACTCGAGCCCCGGGGCGCAGTCGGCGCCGGTGCACGGCTCGCAGGCCTGGCGGGGCGGCACGCAGGCGCCGCTGGCCACGTCGCACACCGAGCCCGCCTCGCAAGGGGCGGCGGGGCACTTCTCGCAGTCGTAGTTGACCGGGATGCACTGGCCCACCGCGTCGAGGCAGGTGAAGCCGTCGGGGCAGTCGCCGGGCCCACCGCAGGCCGAGGTACAGAAGCTGCCGGTGTTGCCGATCGGGGTGCACTCGGCGCCTTCGCCGAGCGCGGCGCAGTCGCCGTCGCCGGCGCAGCGGGCGCACAGCTCGCCGCCCGTCGGGGGGGCCATGTCGGGGTCGGGCCCGCCGCCGTCGGCCGGCGGGGGGTCGCCGTCGGTCGCCGGCCCCTGGTCGGCCGCCGGGCCCATGTCTTCGGGGTCGACCGGCACCGCGTCCTGCTCGGGGCAGTCCGTGCGGCACTCGCCGCCGCAGCAGGCGAAGCCGTCGCCGAAGGACGAGCACTCGCCGTCCGTGGTGCACGCGAGGTCGCCGGCGATGCAGGTGTTGCGGAACGGCCCGGTGGTGATGCAGCTCTCGCCGGCCTCGCAGGCCGTCGAGGGGGTGTTGCACTCCTGCGGCGAGCAGGCGCGCAGGTCGGCGAGGCAGGTGCGGCCGCTGCCGGGGCAGGCGCCGATGTTGGCGCACGGCACCTCGGTGCAGCGCTCGTCCTCGCAGATCGTGCCCCGGGGGCAGTCGGGGTCGCGGTTGCAGCTCGCGCTGCCGCCGTCGCCCTCCTGACAGCCGCCGAGGGCGATCAGGGCGAGCACGGCGAGCCCGCGGAGGGCGGTCGGGGTGATGATGTGGTGGTTCAAGATCCCCTCGGTGCCGGTCTGGACTGTCTCCCCGACAGTCGATTGGGCGGGAGTATAGGGGCTGGGCCGAGAGCTGGGCAACCGGACGCGGGCCACGGGGGGCGGGCGGTCGGCGGCGCCGCGGCGGGCGCGCGGGTGGGGCGTGAATCGGCGGGCTCACCCGACACCCGGTTGACAAGCGTGTCGCTTCGGTCGCTCAATACCGGACGACGCGACGGCGCCTGATTGCCGCGCGCCCAATACCGACCCGGAATCAGCAAGACATGGCCAAGAAACTCCCCGACGTCTTCTCGACCCACTCCGCGGCCAAGTTCTGCCGGGTCACGCCGATGACCATCATCCGGTGGATCGACGAGGGTCGCATCAAGGCCTACAAGACGCCCGGCGGTCATCGGCGCATCATGCGCGCCGACCTCGAGGACTTCTGCCGGCGCAACGAGATCCCGATGCAGTGGGAGGATCGGGTCACCACCGGCAGCCGGCGGGTGCTCATCATCGACGACGACAAGTCGGTGGTGAACGCGATCCTCGACGCGCTGCTCGACGAGGACGAGAACAAGGAGACCGAGGCCACCTTCGAGGTCGAGCACACCGACAACCCGTTCGACGGCGGGCGGCTGGTGTCGAGCTTCCGCCCGGACGTGATCTTCCTCGACCTCAACCTGCCCGGGGTCGACCCCCAGAAGGTGGCCCGCTCGATCCGCCGCGACCCGGCCACCGCCAAGTCGCGGGTGGTGGGCATCGCCTCGGACGGCAGCCACCGCCCGGTCGAGCTCGACGAGGTGCTCAGCCGGCCCCTCGGCAAGAAGGCCGTGCGCCGGGTGACCGGCCCCCTGCCGAACCTCAAGCGCTGAGCGGCGGCCCCGCGGCGGGCTGCTGACACGCCACTGAACATCTTTACAGATCGCACCGGCCCCCGCCGGTGGTTTAACGTCAGCCCCGACGTCGGCGACTGCGCGTCCGGCGGGGAGGCACGGCCATGGCCGCGAAGCGAGGGGTGCGAGGGCTTTTGCGGGGCGGCTTCGGCCGGGCCCGGCCGTCGACGCCGGCCGGCATCCGGGCCACCGGGCGGCGCACGGCCCGGGTCATCGCGGTCGCCGCCCAGAAGGGCGGCGTGGGCAAGACCACCACCACCGTCAACCTCGCCTGCGCCCTCGCCCGGCCTCCCCACGGGCTGCGGGTGCTGCTCGTCGACATCGACCCCCAGGGCCACGTCGCCTCGTCGCTGCGGGACTCGATCCACCCGGGGCGGGTCTCGCTGAGCGACATCCTGCTCGCCGAGCGGCCCCGCGATCTGATGGAGGCGGTGGTCGAGACCGACATCGACGACCTCGCCGCCACCCCGCCCGACAAGCAGCTCAACGACACCGACGCCCAGCTCTCGAGCCGGGTCGGCCGGGAGTACATCCTGCAATCGGCGATGGTCAACGCCCGGTCGCACTTCGACGTGATCCTGATCGACTGCCCGCCGAATCTGGGCAACCTGACGCTCAACGCCCTGGTGTCGGCCGACGAGGTGCTCGTGCCGTGCGACATGAGCATCCTCGCCTTCGAGGGGGTCGCCGATCTGCTGGCGACCATCGAGACGGTCAACGTGCGCCTGCGCCAGCAGCTCGACGTGCTCGGGGTGCTGCGCACCCGGGTCGACCGGCGCACGACCCAGATCAACGACGCCATCGAGCAGGCCCTCGAGCACAACTACGGCGACCTGCTCCTCGACACCGAGATCCCGATCAACAGCGCCCTGGCCAAGGCCCAGGCGGCGGGGCTCTCGATCTTCCAATTCCAGCCGCGGGCCCGGGGCGCGCGGGCCTACACCGCCCTGGCCGCCGAGGTGGCCGAGCGGCTGGGCCTGGCGAGCGCCGCGCCGGCGGTGGCCAACCGGTGATGCCGACATCCATGGGTCGATACCGACTGCCCCTGTCCTGCCTCCTCCTGCTCACCCCCCTCGCCGGCTGCGAAGACTCCAGCGGACGCGTCGAGCGGGACATCGGCCTGCCCGACTTCCGCACGGTCGACGCCTTCGCCGATACGACGTGCATCCGCGAGCCCGAGGTGTGCGACGGGGAGGACAACAACTGCAACGGGCTGGTCGACGAGGACGACCCCGAGCTGCTGCCCCGCCTGTTCGACGACCTGGAGAACTGCGGGGCCTGCGGGCGGGTGTGCGCGGCGGAGAACGCCGCGGTCGGCTGCCGGGCCGGGCGGTGCTACATCACCGGCTGCACCCCGGGCTTCAACGACCAGAACGGCGACTTCACCGACGGCTGCGAGAGCGACTGCATCATCTCGGCCGGCGGCCGGGAGCAGTGCGACGGCGAGGACAACGACTGCGACGGGGCGGTGGACGAGGGCTTCGACACCGACACCGACCTGAGCCACTGCGGGGGCTGCGACGTCGTCTGCGACGCGCCGGCCAACGGGGCCCCGGTGTGCGTCGGCGGGCAGTGCGGCCTCGGCCCGTGCGACGCGGGCTACATCGACCTCGACGGGGATCCGGCCAACGGCTGCGAGTACGGCTGCGTGCCCAACGGGGTCGACGAGTTCTGCAACGGCATCGACGACGACTGCGACGGCACCATCGACGAGGTCGCCGACATGGCCCTGCCGGAGAACTTCTGCGGCGAGATCGGGGCCTGCGAGCCGGAGTGCGACGGTGAGGGGGGCTGCGCCGGCGGCGAGCGGTGCAACGCCGGGGCCTGCGTGCTGATGGCCGGCGGGCCCGAGGGCGATCTGTGCGAGACCGATGACGACTGCCGGGCCGATCACCCGGGCTACGCCTGCGTGGCCCGGTCGGAGCCGGGCCCCGACGGGCCGCTGAGCGTGCGCCGCTGCACGCCCCGGCGCCACGCCCCGGTGTGCGACGGCGACCGGGGCTTCCGCTGCCTGCGCCGGCCGCTGTGGCAGGGCGGCGACGAGCTGGGGCTGTGCGACGACGCGGACAACGACTGCGACGGCCGGGTGGACGAGGACTACGTCGATCAGCTCTTCGAGGACGGGGCCAACCGCAGCATTCCCCGGACGTGTCAGGCGGGGGAGGGCATCTGCCTGCGCACCGAGACCTACCGCTGCGCCGACGACGGCGACGGCACGATCTGCCCGGTGCGGCCGGCGGCGCCCGAGGCCCTCGACGACGACTGCAACGCCCGGGACGACGACTGCGACGGGCTGGTCGACGAGGCGTTCGTCGACGCCTGGGTCGACATGGGCGGGTTCCAGATCTACGCCTTCGAGGCGGTGCGCCCCGGGGCCACCGCCGAGGTGCCCGGGCTGGACGTCAACCCCGATGACGGGGTGGCGGCCTACATCGAGTCCCGGGCGTGCAGCCGGCCGGGCGCGCTGCCCTGGGCCAACGTGACCTGGGCCGACGCCGAGGCCGCCTGCGCCAACGCCGGGGCCCGCCTGTGCACCGCCGCCGAGTGGCAGCGGGCCTGCGCCGGGGCCGGCGGCGGGCGGGCGTACCCCTACGGGGTCGACTACGACGCCCTGGCGTGCAACGGCGGGGAGAACGACGTCGACCCGGCCAGCCCCGGCTTGCAGGACGGCCCCCTGATCGGAGGGGCGCTGGCCACCTGCGAGACCGAGGGGGTCTACGACCTCTCGGGCAACCTCAAGGAGTGGATCGACGAGGCCGACGCCGACCTGCGGGCGGTGCGCGGCGGCGGCTTCGAGACCAACGTCGCCGCCGGGCTGACCTGCGTGCAGGACAGCGACCTCAAGCCGGCGATCTTCCGGGCGAGCAGCATCGGCTTCCGCTGCTGCCGCTGAGCGGGCGAAGGGCCCCCGGACGGCAGATCGGGCCCCGTCGCACGTAGTGATCATCGGGCGCTTGTTGTATACAGCCCCCGCACCTGCACCCGCACTGCGCCGAGGACCGCGATGAGCCGAGCACCCGCCGCATTGACCTCCGGACGCCTCGACCCGGCCCTCGTCGCCGGCCTCGGCCTGCTCCTGCTCGGCGCGCTGATCCCGTTCCTCGGGGTCTGGGAGCCGTGGGAGGCGGAGAACGTCGCCGTCGTCGACGCGATGCGCGACACCGGCCTGTGGCTGCGGGTGCAGACCCCGGCCACCGGCGACACCCTGCGCACCATCCCCGACCTGCCCTACGGCTGGTGGCCCCTGGCCGGCTCGATCTCGCTCTTCGGGGCCAGCGAGTTCGGCCTGCGCCTGCCGGGCCTGCTCGCCGCCGTCGGGGTGATGGTGCTGCTCTTCGTGACGGTGCGCCGCTTCTTCGGCCGCCAGACCGCGTGGCTGTCGACCCTGGCCCTGGCCTGCATGCCGCTGTTCACCTACCACGCCCGGTTCATGCTCGGCAGCGGGCTCGACATGAGCCTGACCGCCATCGCCGCGCTGTGCGCCCTGCGGGCTGCGGTCGACGACGAGGCGCCGCCCGGCTGGGCGTGGGCCGCCTGGATCACGACCGGGCTGGCCGCGGCGATCGCCGGCGCGGTGGGGGTCATCGCGCCGCTCGGGGTGCTGGTGGCGGTGATCGCCAAGCGGGCCCGGGGCGACGACGAGCCCCGCCCGCCGGCGCTGGCGTCCCTCATCGCCCGTACGGCGCCCGTCCCGGCGGTGATCATCGGCCTGGGCCTGATCGCCGCCGCCTGGGGCGCGGCGCTGTGGGCCCTGCCCGAAGAGCAGTCCGTCGCGGCCCTGATCATGTGGAGCGACGTGCTCGACGGGGTGCTCAAGGGCACCGACCGCCCCAGCTTCGACGTCTTCGTGCACCAGATCGGCTTCGGCCTGTTCCCTCTCGGGGCGCTGCTGCCGTTCGCCTTCGCCGAGGCCTTGTGGATGCCGCCCCGGGCCGACGAGCCCCGGGTCGCCGGCGCGCTCTTCGTCGGGCTGGCGGTGTGGTTCGCCGCCGGGTTCCTGGTGCCGGCCCTCTCGGCGACCTACAGCCACTACGCCGTCTTCCTCGGGGCCCCGGCGGTGGCCGCGATGTGCGGGATCTACCTCGACCGGGTGCTGCGCTCGCCGCCCCAGCCGCTGCTGGTGCTGGGCACGATCCTGGTGCTGGCGCTGCTCGACTCGAACCTCAAGCACGAGACCCAGCTCCTCGCCGACACCCTGGTGGGCGAGACGGTCGACGCCTTCCCCAAGACGCTCTCCGGCTGGCCCATCTCGCGGGCGTTCTCGTTCGCCTTCCTCGGGGTGCTGCTGATCTATCAGGGCGGCGTGCACCGCTTCGCCGGCCGCTTCGTGCGCTGGATCGCCTACCCCCGGGCGCCCCGGCCCCGGCTGGACTGGGTGCTGCTGCTCGTCTCGTTCGGCGTGCCCTACGCCCTGTGGTTCAAGCAGGCCCACCTGCAGCAGGCCATCAGCTACGCCTTCTGGGGGTCGCTCAAGCCCAGCGTGCGCCGGGCGATCATCGGGCTCGCCGCCTGGGCGGTGACCTACGGCGTGCTGTGGGCGCTCTACGCGTGGCGGGCCCGGGCGGTGGCCGGGCGGGCCGAGGGCGGGCTCAGCCGCTTCGTGGACAAGGCCGCCGATCTGGCCGAGCGGCCCCGGGTCGACCGCTACGCGCTGTTCGCGGTGCTCGGGGTGTGGGCGCTCTTCCTCAACCTGCCGGTGGCCCGGGCGCTGACGACGACCTTCAGCCAGCGGGGCATCATGGAGCGCTACGACGAGCTGGCCGCCGAGGGCGAGCCGCTCTACCGCTACCGGCTGGCCAACAAGAACAGCTCGTTCTACGCCCGCGAGCTCGAGGAGCTGTCCCGCAAGGACTTCACCGCGCGGGCCGACGCGCCGGCGCGCTTCTTCGCGATCATCCCCCGGGACCAGCTCGCCGCGATCAACACCGAGTTCCGCCGGGCCGCCGACCGCACGCTGCCGGTGGTCGACGACCGGGGGGCGCGCTTCCTGCTCGTCTCGAACCGGCTCGGCGAGGGCGAGGACGACCAGAACCCGATCAACAGCGCCCTGATCGACGCGCTGCCCGAGGGCGCCACCGCGGTCGACATCAACTTCGAGGACAAGATCCAGCTCGTCGGCTGGAAGCTCGAGCCGGCCCAGCCCAGCCCCGGCTCGCCGCTGACGATCCACATGTACTGGAAGGCGCTGGTCGACAACCCGGGCACCTGGAAGGTGTTCGTGCACATCGACGCCGCCGGGCAGCGGATCCACGGCGACCACGACCCGGTGGAGGGGCTCTTCCCCTCGCGGGACTGGCGCAAGGGCGACCTGATCGACGACAGCCACCGGGTCAACGTCAAGCGCACCATCTCCGGCGGGCGGTTCACCTTCTACGCCGGGCTGTATCGGGGCAGCAAGCGCATGGAGATCAAGTCCGGGCCCAAGGACCGCGAGAACCGGGCCCGCCTGGGCACGATCACGGTCAAGTAGGCCGTGGACCCCCTCGATCCGGGCGCCGGGGTGCCCCTGGGCGAGCTCGCCGGTGGCATCGCGCTCGGGCTCCAGATCTACGCCTTCGTGTGGGGCGCGGTGTGGGGCAGCTTCATCAACGTCGTCATCCACCGGGTGCCGCTGGGCGCCTCGCTGGTGCACCCGCCCTCGGCCTGCGCCGCGTGCGGGGCCCGCATCCGCTGGTTCGACAACATCCCCATCGTCAGCTACCTCGCCCTGCGCGGCCGCTGCCGGGCCTGCGGGTCGGGCTACAGCCCGCGGTACATGCTCGTCGAGCTGCTGTGCGGGGTGCTCTCGCTGGCGCTCTTCCGGGCGCTGGCGGTGCCCATCGGCGGCCTGGACCCTCTCATCGATGCCGCCTGGCAGTGGCTGTGGCTCCAGACCTTCGTCTATGGGCTCGTCGCCATCACCTTCATCGACCTCGAGCACCTGTACATCCCCGACGAGATCTCGATCGGGGGCCTGATGCTGGGGCTGGCCGGGGCCCACTTCCTGCCGGTCGAGGCCCCCCAGGACCACACCCTGGGCGCGCTGGCCGGGGCCGGTTTTCTGGGGCTGGTGTGGGCCGTCGGCTGGGTGGTCTACCGCCGGGAGGCGATGGGCCTGGGCGACGTGAAGCTGCTGGCGATGATCGGGGCCTTCCTCGGCTGGCGGGCGCTGCCGTTCGTGCTCTTCGCCGCCGCGGTGCAGGCCCTGATCGCGACGCTGCTCGCCCGGCTGTACACCGCGGCGACCGGCAAAGCGGCCGGGCTGACGCTGAGCACCGCCGAGCTGGATGCGCACTTCGACGAAGAGGGCCGCTACGACGAGGGCCTGCCCGAGCACACCGCGATCCCGTTCGGGCCGTTCCTGGCGCTGGCCGGGATCGAGGCGCTGTTCTTCGGCGGCGACCTCTTGTGGGCCGCGGCCGAGGCGATCAACCGGGCGCTCCTGGGTCAGTAGCCCCATCCGGCGCATCCGGCGGGGCGAGCGGCAGGGTCAGCCGGAAGCGGGCCCCGGCCTCGCCCGGCGCCGAGGCCAGCGTCAGCCCGCCGCCCATCTCTTCGACCAGCCGCCGCGAGATGGCCAGCCCCAGGCCGGTGCCCTCGCCCGCCGGGCGGGTCGTGGCGAACGGCTCGAACAGCCGCTCGGCCAGCTCGGGCGGGATGCCCGGCCCGTCGTCCTCGACCGCGATGACCGCCTGCCCGTCGGCCGCCTGCCCGTCGGCCGCCTGCCCGTCGGTCGACAGCCGCACGTCCACCGCCCCAGCCCCGGCCTCGACCGCGTTCATCAGCAGGTTCACCAGCGCCTGACGCAGCCCCTCGCCGTCGGCCACGACCCGCGGCGCGGCGCCGTGCACCGCGATGCGCACATCGGCCGCCGCCTTCTGGAACCGCACCAGCGCGGCGGCCCCCTCGGCGACGGCCCGGGGGTCGATCGCCTCGCGCCGACCCGGGGACGGCCGGCTGAAGTCGAGCAGCCGGCGCAGCGTGGTGCGGATGCGGACCAGCTCGCGGTCCATACGGGCCAGCACGTCCGCCTGCTGGTCGGGCGGGCAGCCCCGGGGGTCGCGCAGGAACTCCACGAAGCCCACCACCGAGGCCAGCGGGTTGCCGACCTCGTGGGCCACCCCCGCCGCCAGCCGCCCGACCGTCGCCAGCTTCTCGCTGCGCACCAGCTCGTCCCGGGTGGCCTCCAGCCGGGCCAGGCTCTCCTCGAGCGCGCGCTGGCGGGCGGCGAGGCGCTCGAGCATCGCCGAGAAGGCCGCCGACAGCCGGACCAGCTCCCGGGGGCCCGTCGGCGGAGGCAGCGCGTCGGGGGCCCCGTCGCCGCCGACCCGTTCCACCGCCGCGGTGAGCGCCTGCACCGGCCGCACGAGCACCCGCCCGCTGACGTAGATCCCGAAGAGCAGCACCGCCGCGAAGTCGAAGAGCAGATAGGCCAGCACCCACCGCTGACGCTCGGCGACCGCGGCGTGCAGCGGGTCGAGGTCGAAGGCCGTCACCGCCGCCGCCCGCCGCCCGTCGGCCAGCCGCAGCGGGACCGCCACCCGGTGCTCGGCGCCGCCCTCGCGCTCGACCCGGCGCCACGCGGCGCCCGCCCCCTGGAGCACGTCCAGCGCCAGCGCGTCGGGCGCGCCGCCGTCGACCAGCGCCCGGCCGCCGGCCCCGTAGAGCGTGCGCCGGGCGTCGTCGCCGTCCAGCCGGGCCACCGTCGCCGCCAGCGCCGCGTCGCAGTCGTCGGCCGCCGCGCAGGCCGCCTCGAGCATGCGCCCCTCGGCCGCCGCCTGCCGCCGCTGGGCCTCGAGCACCCGGGCCTCGGCCTCCCCGCCGACGAGCTGCATCACCACCCCCGCGGCGATGCCGCCCGCCGCGAGCAGCAGCCCGGCCAGCCCCACGATCAGCGATGTGCGGATCCCCCAGCGCATGCGGCGAGCGTCGCCCGCGCGGGTCGGGAAAGCAACGCCCGGCTCAGCCCGTCGGCAGGCCCGCCGACGACATCGGCGCCTCGATCAGCGCCCGGTGCAGCGCGTCGACCGCCGCCTTGGCCCGGCCGACGTCGACCAGGAAGGCCACCCGCCCCGCGTCGAGGATCGTGCCCCGGGTCGCGATGCCCACCGCCGCCAGGGCCTTCTTCGCCGGGCGCAGCACCGACGGCGGGCTCGACAGCGCCCGGCCGACCACCGTCACCAGCGTCAGATCCTCGCGCACCGCCACCCCGCCCAGGGCGTCGAGCGCTTGCAGGAAGGCCCGGTTGCCGTGCACGTTCTGCCGGGGCACCAGCGCCGACCAGCCGGTGGGCATGCGCCACACCTGGGCGTCGCTGGCGCCGTGGGCCACCAGGGTCGACTCCAGCTCGGCGGGGCACGGCAGGCCGGGCTCGGCCGGCTCGAGGAAGAACAGCCCCGGGTGATCGGTGACCGCCACCACCCGCGGCTGCTCCAGGGCCGCCCGCTCCCGGATCCAGGTGCCCGGCGCCCGCGCGCCGTGGGTCTTCGAACAGCGGATCTCGACCCCGTTGCGCCGGGCCCACTCCACCGCCTCGGCGTTGAGCACCTTGGCCCCGGCGTCGGCGAGCACCTGCATCTGGTGGTGGCTCAGGGCGTCGATGCGGGCCGCGCCCGGGACGTGCCGCGGGTCGGCGGAGTAGACCCCGTCCACGTCGGAGCAGATCTCGGCGTAGTCCGCATCCAGCGCGGCGGCGAGGGCCACGGCGGTGGTGTCCGACCCGCCCCGGCCGAGGCTGGTGACCTCCAGCCGCTCGGAGACCCCCTGGAACCCGGCCACGATCACCACCCGCCCGGCGTCGAGCGCCTCCCGGATGCGGTAGGGCGTCACCCGGATGATGCGGGCGTCGGTGTGGTTGTCGGTGGTGATGATGCCGCTCTGGGAGCCGGTGAACGACACCGCGGGGTAGCCCAGGTCGTGGATGGCCATCGACAGCAGCGCCATCGACATGCGCTCGCCGACGGTCAGCAGCATGTCCAGCTCGCGCCGGTGGGGGTCGTCGCTGACCGAGGCGGCGAGCTGCAACAGCTCGTTGGTCGTATTGCCCATCGCCGAGACGACGACGACGACCGGGTGCCCCTGGCTGCGGGTGTCGACGATGCGCCGGGCGACGGCCTTGATCTTGTCGGCGGTCGCCACCGAGCTGCCGCCGTACTTCTGGACGATCACGCCCATACCGTGTGCTCCATCGGGTTCGGGTGCGCGCTCCCGCTGTACCGCGTCCGATCGGCGGAGTCCACCGGCCCGGACACCGCCCGCGCGCCGCCCTCTGCACGCGCCGCGCGGTCACCCTCCGGCGGGTCGCACCCCGAGCCCGCGCGATCCCCGCCGAGCGAGGCCGAGCAGCACGAGCAGCCACCACCCGCTCGACGGGCCGTCGCCCGGCGCGGCGGTGCAGCCGT
>JAUHYW010000172.1 GCA_030426085.1 bacterium
GGGCGGGGCGTCGCGGCCGGGCCACTCGGCGAAGGGAAAGTCGCGCTCGTGCACCTCGTCGACGAAGCCGTCGGCGTCGTTGTCGAAGAGGTCGCGCCAGCCGGTCCGGCAGTCGGTGCCGGGGGCGCACTCCGAGGTCTCGTCGACGTAGCCGTCGCGGTCGTTGTCGTAGCCGTCGTCCTCGGGGTGGCAGATGCCATCGCCGCCGCAGTCGAGGATGCCGTCTCCGTCGTCGTCCGGGTCGCAGGCGTCGCCCAGGCCGTCGCCGTCGATGTCGGGCTGCTGCACGAACGACGGGCGCTCGGGGTCGACCCGCCGGGTGCCGTCGCTGTAGACGAACGGGCAGATGTCTTCCGGGCGGTTCTGGAGGTCGGGGTTGGCCGGGACGGGCAGGACGTCGTTGTCCGCGTCGGGGTCGCAGACGTTGCCCACGGTGTCGTTGTCGTAGTCCTTCTGCTCGGGGTTGAAGTCATCCGGGCAGTTGTCATTGAGCGAGGCGAAGCCGTCGCCGTCGGGGTCGTCATTGCACAGCGGATTGTCGATGTCGGTGCAGTCGTCGTAGACCCCGCGGGGGTCGACGGAATCCGGGTGCGGGGCCTCGTAGCGGCCGTCGCCGTCGATGTCGGGCTCGACGTAGCACGCGGGGGAGCAGCCGTCGCCGGGCAGGTGGTTGTCATCGAGGCAGCGGTCGGCGCCCGGGGGCGGATCGGGGCCGATGCCGCAGCCGGTGGGGATGCCTTCGATGATGCGATAGCGGAAGACACCCGGCTCGCGGACGTTGGAGAGGCGGCAGAGGAGGGTGACGTCGTCGGAGAGGGAGCCGGGCCACATCCAGCCCCGCCCGTCGGGGCCTTCGCCCGCGTCGAAGCCGATCGCCGTGCCCTCTTCGCGGAGCTGGCCCCGGGCCCACTCGCAGCGGTGGTAGCGGAACTCGACCGCGTAGTCGTCGGGGTCGGGGCCGGTGATGATCGCCTGCCAGGTGTTGCGCAGCGTGCCCCGCTCGGGCGGGCGGTCGGTGACCTGATACCAGGTGGCGACGAAGCGGCCGGGGGTGCCGTCGTCACCCGCCGGGATCTGGCCGACGAAGGTCGGCGGCGGCGGCTCGATGTCGCCGACCTCCCACTGGGTCAGCTCGGACGTGTGCTGGAACGGCACGATGCGCCGCAGGCCCATGCCCAGCACGTTCAGCGGCCCCGGAATCGGGGTGCCGAAGCGGCTGTCGCTCCGGATGAACGACAGGCTGCCCCGCCAGTTCACCCGCAGTTCGTGATCGGGCGCGTCGGCGTAGAATCGGATGCCATCGGGCAGCGCCGGCGCGAGCGGCACGAGCACGATCCCCCCGTGGGGCTCGCCCACGCCGAAGGGGCCGCCCAGGCCATCGAGGAGCGGGGCGCCTCGCTGAGCGTGGGACGGGGCCATACCGGCGAGCAGGCAGATGAGGACGAGCAGGGCGCGCATCAGAAGGGCTCCGCGGGTGGCCAGCCGACGATATCGGGGCGGATGAGGGGCGGACAAGCGTCGCCGACGCAGAGCTGGAGCAGGTCGAAGACCCCGTCGCCGTCGCGGTCCGGGTCGCAGCGGTCGCCGACGCCGTCGCCGTCGAGATCGAGCTGCCGGGGGTCGGGGGTGTACGGGCAGCGGTCGAGCGCGTCGCCCACCCCGTCGCCATCGGCGTCCGACTGCCACCAGCAGCCCCAGCGGCACGGCGTCCGGGGGGCCAGATCGCACACGTCGCCCAGGCCGTCCTTGTCGGCGTCGCGGCCGAAGGGGTCGGGGGCCCACGGGCAGAGGTCGACCCGGGCCGTCCACCGCCCGGCGGCCCGGTCGTCCCCGTCGGGGTCGGGATCGCACGCGTCGCCCCGGCCGTCGCCGTCGAGGTCGAGGTTGGCCCGGTCGATGGTGCGCGGGCAGTGGTCGAAGTCGTCGGGCCAGCCGTCGCCGTCGTCGTCGGGGTCGCAGGGGTCGCCCAGCCCGTCCCCGTCGAGGTCGGTCTGATCGGGGTCCGAGACCCGGGGGCAGTTGTCGACCTGATCGAGGATCTCGTCGCCGTCGGTGTCGTCCTCGCAGAGGTCGCCTTCGTCGTCCCCGTCGAGGTCCTCCTGCTGCGGGTTGTAGTCCCGCTCGCAGTTGTCGACGCTGCGCCGCCCGTCGAAGTCGGGGTCGCCCAGGATGCCGCCCTCGGCGTCCAGCTCGATGATCCACACCCCCTGCTCGCCGTCGCTCGAGCCCTCCAGCAGCCACTTGGCCCGCCCCCGCATGACCCCGCCGTCGGGATCGGGGAACAGCTCCATCACCGTCGCCGCGCCGCCGCCCCGCCCCAGCCGCACGCCGGCCCGGGGCTCGACGGCCGGGGTCTCGAGGGGCACGGCCTCGTAGCGGAAGGTGACCGCCCGCAGCGCGTCGCCCTCGATGAACAGCTCGACGCTGAA
>JAUHYW010000054.1 GCA_030426085.1 bacterium
CTCGGAAGTCAAGCCTCTCAGCGCCGATGGTACTGCACGGGTCACTGTGTGGGAGAGTAGGTCGCCGCCGGAGCCCATCCCGAAGCCCCGAGCAACTCTGTTGCTCGGGGCTTCGTCTTTTCGAATGCCTCTCCGAGGCCCCCGGTCGAAGCCGGCTGCGCTCACCACCAGTCGCTCAGCGTCGCTTCGATGCGTGCGTCGAGGGCCGCGCCCACTCTCCCCAGCCCGGGGGAAGGCGTGGCGAGTGCTTCAGATGGCTCGAGCCCGATCTCTTCGGCGACCCGATCCCCGATCCGGTCCAGCTCGCTGGGGATGAAGCGGGTGAAGGCCCGCCGCAGGTCGGGCAGCAGCGCCTTGAAGGTCGACCAGTCGAGCTCCGCGAGCGCGTCGTTGATCGCGCGCAGCAGGCGCGGGCTGCGCATGAAGACGGCTCGGCTGGCTTGGAAGACGCCGTCGAGATAGCCCCCGGCCATCGACTGCCGGGTCTCGCTGCCTCGCAGGTAGTGGGACAGCGCCTCGGCGATACGCCGCTCGCCGACCGCGCCGAAGCCGTGCAGGACGCCGAACGCCATGCCCCGGAGCGCGGGGGTGGTGTCGGAGTCGGCCGCCATCCGATCGAGCGCGCCGATCAGGAGCGCTCGATCCAGGATGGGCGCCTCCGTGCGCTCTTCGAGATGCGCCCCCGGGCTTGTCGCGCCCGCCCCGGGCTGCGCCTCCCCGGTGTGTGCCCGGACGTGATCGTCGGTGGTCTGTCGCGCGGCTGCGTCGCGCGGGCTTCGCGCGCCCTCTGCTGATCCGGCGGCGTCGAAGGTGACCGCGTGGCGGGCCAGGGTCAGCAGGCGGTCGGCGATCGCCGACAGCGCGTCCGGGCCCACGCGGGCCACGCCGGGCAGGGATCGGACGGCCTTGCGGAAGGCGGCGGCGATGGTGTCGGCGAGCCGGGTGTGCCCCCGGGTGGCCATGGCGTCGTGATAGCCATGCAGCAGCACGAAGTGGTTCAGGGCGTCGACGAGGTGGGTGAACCGCTGGTCCTGCTCGATCGCGGCGTCGACGACGTCCAGCACCGGTTCGAAGTGTTCGAGCAGCAGCATGCGGGCGCATTGCAGCAAGAGCGCGCTGCTCTCGGCGGCGTCGTCCCGGGCCTCGGCCGCGCGCTCGCTCAGGGTCACCGCCGCCGCCTGGGCGATGGTGGCGCCCCGATCGCACAGCTCGACGAGCCGGTCGTCGACCGCCTCGCTCCACTGGATGGCCCAGGTCTCGGTGATGAGGTGCATGTCGGCGCCGGTGATCGGATCGGGTCCGCGGAAGAAGCGACCCATGCCCCCCCGGGCGGCGTCGAGCACGCCGAACATGGGGATGGACAGCCACGCGCAGCGGTGCAGGAAGGCCGACTTGAGGCGGTGCTTCGCCTGCTTGTGCAGGTCGAGCCGCGCGGTCTTCTCCGCGCCGCTCAGGTCGAGTCGGTGCCGCCTGGCCTCGACGTGGAAGTCGCCCAGCAGCGGCAGGACGCCGGCCTCGGGGGTCAGGTGGCCCTGGGCGTGGCCCACCAGTATCGCTCGCGCGGCGCGGGCCACGGCGCCGCCGAGCAGGCGGGCGTCGCCCTTCACGTAGCCCATGCGGCAGGCGTCGAGCAAGTCGTGGGCGGTGACCTCCCGGTTGCCGCGCAGGGCGGCGAGGCGCCCGGCGGCGTGCCACGCGCCCACCGCGTCGGCGGTGCTCACCGGGATGTCGGTCTCCCGGGCGGCGCGCATGATGCGGACCAGCGCGGTCATCGCGGCGTGGTCGTAGGGCCGCTCCACGCCGTCGCGCATGGCTTCCCACACCGTCTGCTCGTACCCCGGCGTGCGCGCCATGTGATACAGCCGGGCCAGGGCCGTGAAGCTGTACGGCGTGAGCACGGTGGTCAGGCCCTTGTCGAGCCGGAACTTCGCCTTGCCCCCGCGGGTGAACGGCAGCGCGACCGAGTGGAAGGCCCCGGTGACGACGACGACGCGGCCACCGGGGTGAGCCTTGACCGCCCGGTCGATGTGCCAGCGCATGTGGCGCTCTCGGGTGAGGGTGCCGTCCCGATCGAGCGGCCGGTCGCCCCCGGGGGTGGCGCCGGGCTCGCTGCCGGCATAGCGGGCGCACCAGGCGAAGGTGAGGACCCGACGGCGGAAGTCGTCGACTGGCAGGTCGGGGCGCTCGAAGTTCGCCCGCCAGAACTCTTCGAAGTCCCGCCGCCGCTGCTTGCGGGCCAGCGCGTCGAAGTAGGCGCTGGTGGCGAGGTGATGATCGCCGACGACCTCGGTCCCGCTCAGGCGGCGGGCGTGGCTGAACGGGATGCGGCCGGGCACCGGCAGGTCGATGAAGGCCAGCTCGGCCCCGACCGCGCGCCCGGCGACGAGGGCGGTGTACTCCGGGCAGAAGTCGGCCATCGGCCACCACGAGCGGAAGCGGGCCGGCACGTTGGCGGAGGGGCTGAGCGTGCCGTTGAGCCCGAAGCGATCCTTGTGGTCGACGTAGGCCGAGAAGATCGTCAGCGGCGGGGCCGTGTCGCGGTGCACGAGGTGGTCGATCAGATCGGACGCGTCGTCCGGCCCCTCGACCAGCACCGCCGCCGGGCGGGTGGCTTCGATGAGCCGCTGCACCTGCCGCGCGCAGGCCGGGCTGTAGTGCTTGACCGGGAACCAGATCACCCGCTCGTCGGCCAGGATGCGCTCGACGCCGCCCCGCACGTCCTCGGCGGCGGGGGCTGGGGCGCGGCGGCGGCGTGCGGGGGCCATGGCCGGGCAGTCTACACGAGTCGAAGGGGAGAGGCGGCCGGGGAACGGGAGCGAGCGGTCAGCCGCCGATGGTCACCAGCGCGGCGTTGGCGCTGCCCGAGCGGTAGCCCTCGAGGTCCAGCGCGACGAAGAGGAAGCCGGCCGCCTTGCCCGCCTCGATGATGGCGGCGCGCAGCCCGGCGTCGGCGAAGACCCGGGGCAGCTCTTCGGGCGCGAGCTCGACCCGCACGACCTGCTCGTGGAACCGGGCCCGGAACTGGCGCAGGCCGAGGCGCCGCAGGCCGGCCTCGCAGCGGCCGACGCGGGCCAGCTTCTCGGGCGTGATGGCGGTGCCATAGGGGAAGCGGCTGGACAGGCAGGCCGACGCCGGCTTGTCCCAGGTCGGCAACTCGTAGCGCTTGGAGAGGCGGCGGATGTCGGCCTTGCCGAGCCCGGCCTCGATGAGCGGCGCCCGCACCTGCTGCTCGTCGGCGGCGATCATGCCCGGCCGGTGGTCGCCGAGGTCGTCCGGGATGGCCCCGTAGCACAGCACGCCCAGGCCCCGGGCGGCGGCCTCGACCCCGGCCACCTCGAACAGCTCGGTCTTGCAGTGATAGCACCGGTCGCCGGCGTTGGCCCGGTAGCCGGGGCGCTGCATCTCGTGGGTCGGCACCTCGATCATGCGGGCGCCCATGTCGGCCGCCAGCGTCCGGGCCTCCTCCAGCTCCCACTCGGGGTAGCTGTCCGAGACGGCGGTCAGCGCCACCGCCCGCTCGCCGAGCACCTCGACGGCGACCCGCAGCAGGAACGTGGAGTCGACCCCGCCGGAGTAGGCGACCACCACCCGCTCCATGCCGCGCAGCAGGTCGCGCAGCGTCTGGAGGCGGTCATCGAGCAGGGGTTCGGCGGACACGGGGACCTCGTCGTCACGGGCGGCGCAGGATGAGACAGGATGCCGGTGGGGATCAAGCCGTTGCGCGCGGGGCGCCGGCCTTCGGCGCTTGACTGGAGGCGCGCAGCCCTCGATCGTGCTCCCGAGCACACGGCAGCGAGCCCCATCCCGGTGATCGACCCCACACCGCAACCCGAGCCGTCCTCGGCCCCCCGCCGCGCGTGGCGGGCCGTGCGGCGCGCCTGGTTCGAGGCCGACCCTCGGGCGCTGGGCCTGTTTCGCATCGCCTTCGGCCTGCTGTGCACCTGGGACGTCCTGCGGCGGGTCCCGTGGTTGAGCGTCTTCTACTCGAACGACGGGGTGCTCTCGAACCACTACGCCCTGTTCCGGCCCCACTCGAGCTACACCTTCAGCCTGCTGCTCGGCTTCGGTCGCCCCGAAGAGGTGGCGGTCTTCTTCGGCTTCACCCTGATCTGCCTCGCGCTGTTCACCCTCGGCGCCTGGACCCGGGTGACCCACCTGCTCTCGATGCTGTGCATCATCAGCCTGCACAGCCGCAACGTGCTGCTCGAGAACGGCGGCGACGTCGTGATGAACCTGTGGTGGCTGTGGACGCTCTTCCTGCCGCTTGGCCGGCGGCTGTCGATCGACAGCCTGCGGGCGAGCATGAAGCGCAAGGAGAGCCCGGGGCAGCTCAACCGGCAGCCGCCGCCCGATCGTGAGCGGGTGCGCTCGCTGGCGGTCTTCGCCGTGCTGTGGCAGCTCAGCGTCATCTACGCGCTGAACACCGTGCACAAGGGCGGGCACACCTGGCTCGACGGCACCGCCATCGCCTGGACGCTCGAGCAGGATCGCATCGTGACCGGCCTCGGGCAGTGGGTGCGCGACGCGTGGCCGCTGTGGATCACGCAGGCGATGACGTGGGGCACGCTGGTCATCGAGGGCGCCGCGCCGCTGCTCCTGCTCAGCCCGATCGGCACGGTGTGGACCCGGCGGGTGGCGTTCGTCACGCTCACCGCGCTGCACGGCGGCATCTTCCTGCTGACCGACGTCGGGCTGTTCTCGCCGACGATGGTGGTGGCGTACCTCATCCTCTTCTCGGCGGCCGACGTCGAGCTGCTGCGCCGGGCGCTGCGTCGGCTCGCGGGGCCGGCGATCATCGTGGCCTACGACAGCGACTGCGGCATCTGTCACTGGTGCGCCCGCCTGGGCGCGCGGCTCGACCGCCTGGGGCTGATCACCTGGCTCGGCCGCGACCCCGAGGGCCCGCTGCCGCCGGGCTACGACCGGGCGCGCTTCGACGCCGAGCGCGAAGACACCATCATGGCCTGGGCGCCCGGCGGCGAGCGGGTCTGGCACCGTCACCGGGCGGTCGGGCGCATCGTAGCCGCCCTGCCGCTCGGGCGGCTCCTCGCCTGGGTCTTCGCCGTGCCCGGCCTCTCGTGGCTGCTCGACCGGGCCTACCGGGCGTTCTCGACCCGGCGGCATCACTTCGGCGCGTGGTGCGGCCTCGGCGTGTGCGGGATCAGCATCGGGGGCGGCCCGGACGTCGACGACGCCCCCAGCGACGCCCGCCGGGCCGCGCGCCGGGCGCGGTGGATCCTGGCTCAGCTCGGGGTGCTGTTCTTCCTGCTCGCGACCGGCTCCCAGCTCCTCATCGAGAACCGCTTCGTGCGCGACACCCTGGGGGTGAAGCACCGCCAGCCGACGTGGGCCCGCAAGGCGGTGCACTACGGGCGGTTCTTTCAGGGCTGGAGCATGTTCGCCCCCAACGCCCCGATGGGCGACGGCTGGATGGTCATCGAGGCCGAGCTGGACGACGGCCGGGTCATCGACCCCCAGACCGGCGCGGCCCCGGCCTTCGAGCCGTGCGACGCCGACCGCATGGTGCCGGGGCAGTTCTGGGGCAGCTACACCAGCCGCCTCGCCGGCCGGCGCAACTCGAAGTATCGCGACGAGTTCGGCAAGTGGCTGCGCAATCACCGCATCCGGCGGCTGCATCTGCCTCCGGGGGCGAAGGTCCGCCGGTTCACCGCATGGTGGCTGCCCGACCGCTCGCCGCCGCCCGGATCGGGCGCGGCGCCGACGCTGAAGAAGCGGCAGAAGGTGCTGAGCTGGCCCAGGGGCTGACCCGAGAGCCGGGTAGGGGTGCTCAGCGCAGGGGCATGTAGTCCGGGTTGCGCTCGATGGGCGCCGTCAGCAGCGACTGGTAGGGCAGGTTGGCGTGGGGCAGGTCGGCGGCGCAGGCCACCTCCACCGTCGGGAAGAGCGCGACGCGGCGCTCGAACTCGTCGCGGGTCGGGGCCACGAGGCTGTACGGGATGTCGTAGAAGTGCATCTGGTACAGGTACTTGCGGCAGTGGTTCGAGACGTCCTGCTGCTCGCCGCCGTGGTCGATGATCTCGATGGGATCGCACGCGTCGGGGTCGTCGCCGGCCAGGGTGAACGCGTACAGCCGGCGGTCGTAGCTCGGCCAGCCGTTGAGGCTGGGGCAGGTGCAGCCGTTGCGCTGGGCGCACGAGGCGTCGGGCTCGGCCCGGTCGATGCGCCGCTGCACGTAGAACTCGCCGGGCAGGCCCTCGAAGAAGACGAAGCAGCCGCCATCGACGAAGTAGCCCTCGCCGTCGGCGAAGCGGGCCCAGCCGTAGACGTTGGCCGGCGCCGGGCCCTGGCAGTTCCAGTCGGGCACCTGCACCGCCGGCTGGGACTCGGGGCACGGGGCGTCGCGGCCGTCGCAGTCGTCGTCGACCCAGTCGCCGCAGATCTCGCTGGCGTCGGGGTGGGCCCACGGGTCGCCCGGGCGGCAGTCGTCCGCCACCCGGGCGAAGCCGGGGGTCGCCTCGTCGGGCTCGACGCACTGGTTCTCGGCGCCGGCCTCGACGCCGAAGCCGTCGCCGTCCGCGTCGGGGTACAGCCGGGTGTCGACGCACATCGGCGGCGCCTCGAGGGTGACCTCGAGCGAGTACGGGCTGCGGGTCTCGCCGTCGGCGCCGCGCACCTCGACCAGATACACCCCGTCGGCTTCGAGGGTGTGCTCGATGAAGACCGCGGCGTTGCCCGGCATGCCCTCGGCCACCGGCTCACCCCGCTCGTCGAGCAGCCGCACCTCGAGGATCGGCGCCGGATCACCGAACTGCAGCCGGACCCGCACGATGTTGCCGCTCGGCATCAGCGAGCCGTAGAGGTCGCGATCCCCGGGGCAGATCGTGACCCGGTCGTAGACCTGCCCGATCATCAGCGGGGTGAAGCCGTCCAGCGCGTCGTTGGGCTCGAGCCGGTCGGGCTCGCACTCCGGCTCGTCGAAGACGCAGCGATCGGCCTCGCAGCGATCGCCGGGCGCGCAGTCGACGTCGTCCCGGCAGCCGATGCCATAGGCCAGGCATATGCCATCGTCGCAGATGCCATCCGGGCAGCCGGCGTCGTCCCGGCAGCCCTCGATACACACGGCGTCCTCGCAGATGCGGCCGTCGCCGCACGCGTCGTCGCCCCGGCAGCCCTCGACGCAGGTGGCGTCCTCGCAGATGCGACCGTCGCCGCACGCGTCGTCGCCCCGGCAGCCCTCGATGCAGTCCCCGTCGGCGCAGATGTGACCGACCTCGCAGTCCTCGTCGAGCGCGCAGCCGCACATCGGCGGGACGAGGCCGTCGCAGCCGGCCGGCAGGCCCTCGGGGGCGCACGGGTCGAGCTGCGCGCAGTCCACGCAGCCGCCGTCGACGCACACGTCGCCCTCGGGGCAGGTCTCGGCGGTCAGGCAGCCCTCGACGCACGCCCCGTCGGCGCACATCGTGCCCGGGGCGCAGTTGTCGTCGCTCTGGCAGCCCTCGACGCACTCCCCGCTCTCGCAGAAGTAGCCGTCGACGCAGTCCTCGTCGCCGAAGCAAGCGATGCACGCCCCCTCGACGCAGCGCCGGGGGCCCTCGCAGTCGTCATCGCTCCGGCAGGCGCCGGGGGCCGCGTCGGGCTCGGGGTCGGGCGCGGCGTCGGGGGCCGCGTCGGGCTCGGTCTGCCCGTCCATGGCCCCCTCGGACGCGTCGGCCGGGGTCTCTTCGGGGTCGCTCGGCTCTTCGGTGTCGCAGGCGACCAGGGCCCACGCGAGCAGGCCGAGGCGGATACATTTCGATCGACAGAGACTCTTCATGGCACCTCCCGCCGACAGGTTACCTGCGGTCGGCGAACCGCGTCGACCCGCCGCTCGAGCGATGCGGCCGCGGTGTCAGGAGGCGGTCGAGGCGCTCTCCGGGCGCCCATCGGCCTCGCGCCCGGCGGCGGTCGGCCCCTCGGCCTCGACCAGCGCCGCCCGGCAGATGCCGCCCAGCATGCCTTCGAACACGACGTGGTGCAGCGGCACGACCGCCCACCAATAGAGCAACCCCAGCAGGCCCCGGGGCATGAAGCGGGCGGTCTGGATCAAGCGGCTGTGGTCGCCGTGGTCCTCGATCTCGAAGCTCAGAAGCGCCTCGCCGGGCAGCTTCATCTCGGCCCGCAGATCGAGCCGTCGATCCTGCTCGACGTGGCGCACCCGCCAGAAGTCCAGCGCGTCGCCGTAGCTCACCGTCTCGGGGTGCCGCCGTCCGCGGCGCAGGCCGGGGCCGCCCACCAGCCGGTCCATGGCGCCCCGGACCTTCCACAGCCAGTCGGCCGCGTACCACCCGTGGCCGCCGCCGACCCGGCACACCGCTCTGAACACCGCCGCCGGCGGCGCGGGGATGTCCTTCTCCCGGCGGTCGACGTAGGTCTTGCCGCCGGCCCAGTCGGGGTCGCCGGGCACCACCCCGGCGTCGGACCAGCTCGTCTCGACCGCGTGGGCCTCGATGCGCCCCAGGGCCAGATCGATGGCCCGCTCGACGGCGATCGGCTCGTGGGGCATCAGCCGCCGGGCGCTGTCGTCGCGCACGACGACCTCGTTGCGCAGCCCCTCGGCCAGCGGGCGGGCGATGCGGTGGTCGAGCGGGGTCACGAGGTGGATCCAGAAGCTCGACAAGCGGGGGGTCAGCACCGGGATCGGCACGATGAGCCGCTTCGGCAGCCCCCGGGACTCGGCCATCATCTGGATCAGGGCGTCGTAGCGCACGACTGACGGGCCGCCGATGTCCAGCGTGCGGCCGGCGGTCTCGGGCACCCGCAGGCACTCGATCAGGTAGAACAGCACGTCGCGGATGGCGATGGGCTGGCACGCCGTGCGCACCCACCACGGGGTGACCATGACCGGCAGCCGCTCGGTCAGGTAGCGCAGGATCTCGAACGAGGCCGAGCCGCTGCCGATGATCATCGCCGCCCGCAGCACGGTCACCGGCACCGGGCCGTCGGCCAGCGCGTGCTCGACCTCCCGCCGCGAGGCCAGGTGCTCGCTGAGCCCGTCGCCGGTCTCGCCCAGGCCGCCGAGGTAGACGATGCGCTCGACGCTGGCGGCGGCGCAGGCCGTGGCGAAGCTGCGCGCCAGGGCCCGATCCCGCTCGGCGTACTCGGCCCCGGCGGCGATCATCGAGTGCACCAGGTAATACGCCGCCCCGCAGCCGGCCATCGCCTCGGCGAGCGCGTCGGTGTGGGCCACGTCGCCCTCGACGATGGAGACCCCCTCGCGGCCGGACCACGCCCGGGCCTCGACCTTGCGCCGATCGCGGGCGAAGCAGCGGACCGTGCAGCCGGCGTCGAGCAGGCGGGGTACGAGGCGGCCGCCGACGTAGCCGGTGACCCCGGTGACGAAGATCGGGCGCTCGGTCGGGGCGGGGGTATCGGGGGTCGGTGTGTCCATCGTCAGTCGGATACACCGCGGGGGCCGGGGTCACGCCTTGACGCGGCGCGTCGGGTCGATGATGCTCCGGCCGCGCCCCCGAAACCCCGGCCGCGGTCGGGTATCGACTGGCGCGAGCGACCCGCGCAGAGGAGCCCCGATGAGCATCCAGAAGACCGGCATCCTGGTGGTCAACCTCGGTACGCCCGACGCCCCCGAGCCGGGGCCGGTGCGGCGCTACCTGCGACAGTTCCTCAACGATCCGCGGGTCATCGACATCAACCCCGCCGGCCGGTGGGCGCTGCTCAACCTCTTCATCCTGCCCTTCCGCCCCAAGAAGTCGGCCGAGGCCTACGCCCAGGTCTGGCGGGAGGACGGCTCGCCGCTGCTCGTCTACGGTCACAAGCTCGTCGACGGCCTGCGCGCGCGCATCCCCGACTGCGAGATCGAGCTGGCGATGCGCTACGGCGAGCCCTCGATCGCCCGGGGGCTCGAGAGCCTGCGCCAGAAGGGCTGCGACCGGCTGGTGGTCTTCCCGCTGTACCCCCACTACGCGGCCAGCTCGACCGGCTCGACGCTGGAAGAGGTCTATCGCATCGCGGCCCAGCGGTGGAACACGCCCTACCTGACCGTGGTGCCGCCGTACTACGACGACCCCGGCTTCATCGACAGCTTCGCCGCGGTGGGGCGCCCGGTGCTCGACGACCTCGGCGCCGACCACGTCCTGATGAGCTTTCACGGGCTGCCCGAGCGGCACATGCGCAAGAGCGACGAGACCGGCCAGCACTGCCTGGAGCGGCCCGACTGCTGCGCGCAGATCACCTTCGCCAACCGCAACTGCTACCGGGCGCAGTGCTTCGCGACCGCTCGGCTGCTGGCCGACGCGCTGAAGCTGGACGACGACGGGTACACCATCTGCTTTCAGAGCCGGCTGGGGCGCACGCCGTGGATCCGGCCCTACACCGATCAGGTGATCGAGGACCTCGCCGCCAAGGGCGTGCGCAAAGTGGCGGTCTTCTGCCCGGCGTTCACCGCCGACTGCCTCGAGACGCTCGAAGAGATCGGCATGCGGGCGGTGGAAGACTTCACCCGCCACGGCGGCCAGGAGCTGGAGCTGGTGCCCTCGCTCAACGACCACCCGGTGTGGATGGACGCCGCCGCCCGCCTCATCCGGGAGACCGCCGGCAAGTGGATCGCGCCCGCGGCAGCCGAGGCCGACACCGGGGACGCCGCGGCCGGCTGACCCCATCGGGCGTGCCCCGACCCGCCTCCACCCGCTACCCTGCGATGTGACGTGGGAGCGACGGGGAGGCGTCGATGCGGCGAACATGGGGGGCGGCGCTGGCCCTGGGGCTGATGCTCGGGTGTGACGGAGGCGGCGCCGAGCCGCCGACGGTCGAGCCGGCCGACGTTGCGCCGGAAGCCGATGACGGGCGGCCGGACGCCGCGCGCGATGCCATGCGGGATGCCACCGGTGATGCCTTCGCCGACGCCAGCGTCGATGCTGCGCCCGTGGCGCTCGACGCCGCGGCCGATGCCATGCCGGACGCCGCGCTCGACGCCGCGCCGGATGCCATGCCCGACGCCGCCCCGGATGCCATGCCCGACGCCTGCCTGCCGGACTGCCCGCCGGGCGCGTGCGGGGCGGATGGCTGCGGTGGCCTGTGCCCGCTGTGCCCGGCCGAGGCGCCGCTGTGCGTCGAAGGGATCTGCGCGCCGCCGCCGCCGGTGCGCATCAACGAGGTGGTCACCGCCAACGCCGACGGCCTGCGCGACGTGGACGGCGAGACCTCGGACTGGATCGAGCTGCACAACGCCGGCCCCGACCCGGTGGACCTCGACGGCTGGTTCCTCACCGATGACGCCGCCGACCTCGCCAGGTGGGCCCTGCCGCCCATCACCCTCGGCCCGCGGGGCTTCGTCGTCGTCTTCGCCAGCGACGCCGACCGCCCCGACCCCGTCGAGCCCCACACGTCGTTCCGGCTGTCGAGCGCCGGCGAGTTCCTGGCGCTGGTGATGCCCGACGGCGTCACCGTGGTCGACGCCTACGACCCGGCGACGCCCGCGCTGCCCGACGACACCGCCCACGGGGTGGCCCAGGTCGCCGAGCGGATCGCGCTGATCCCGCCCGGCGCGCCGCTGCCGTATCGCCCGGCTGTCGAGGGGGATCTGGGCCCGGCGGCGGCCGACTTCGACGACGGCGACTGGCCGGCGGCCCCCGGCGGGCTGGGGGTCGCCCGGGTGCAGCCGCCCGAGCCGGACGCGATCGAAGAGCTGGCCGGCGGGCGGCCGACGGCGCAGACCTCGACCCTCAACGGCTTCACCGCCGATCGGGGGGCCAACGGGGACCTCGGCGACTTCACCCACACGGTCTCCGACGACCTCGAGCCGGCGTGGACCGTCGACCTGGGCGGCCCCCGCTGGATCGGGCGGGTCGTGCTGCACAACCGCCGGGGCTGCTGCGGGTCGCGGCTGCGGGACATCACGGTCGAGGTGCTCGACGGCGACGGGGCGGTGGTCTACGCCTCGCCGCTGCTCAACCCGGAGAACGCCGACGGGGACGGCCTCGACGGGCCGCCGCGGATCGAGCTGGATCTCATCGAAGACGGGGGCGTCGTGGGCGCCGCGGTGCGCGTGCGCCGGGCGCCCGACCCCGATCTGTCGGGCACCGCCGGCGCGGGCAACGCCGACGAAGCCGCCGTGCTCTCGCTGGGCGAGGTGGAGGTCTTCGGCGGCGCCGGGGCGAGCCTGGCCCGCATCGTGACCGACCTGGGGGACGCGCTGGGCGACGCGCCGGGGCTGTGGGTCCGGGCCCGGTTCGAGGTGCCGCCCGATACCCCGCTGGATACGCTGGCGCTCGACATCACCTGGGACGCCGGCTTCGTCGCCTGGCTCGATGGGATCCCGGTCGCCGCCCGCGACGCGCCGGCGCCCGAGGCGCTGGCCGACGGGATGACCCCGTGGCGGGCGACGGTGGAGCCGGCCGGGGCCCGCAGCGCGACCCTGGCGTTGACCCCGCCGGGGCCCGGCGCGCATGTGCTGGCGGTGCTGGTGCTCGACGCCGACGTCGGCGACCCCGGCCGCGATCTGGTGATCGATCTGGCCCTGGAAGGCCAGCGCATCGTCGATGGCGCGCGGGCTTTCTTCGACGCCCCGACCCCCGGGCGGCCCAACACCGAACCGGGCTTCGCCGGCTTCGTCTCGCCGGTGCGCTTCTCCCATCCGGGCGGCTTCTACGACGCGCCGTTCGAAGTCGAGCTGACCGCCGATCCGCCGGATGCCACCATCCACTACACCACCGATGGCACCCCGCCGGGGCCCGACGACCCGGTCTATGTCGGGCCCATCCCGGTCGATGGCATCACGACGCTGCGGGCCGCCGCATTTCGCGAGGGCTATCGCGACGCGGCGGCGACGGCGGCGACCTGGCTCTTCCTCGACGAGGTCATCGCTCAGGACGCCGACGCGACCCTGGCCCGGGGCTTCCCCCCGATGTGGGGCGGGACCGCGCCGGACTATGGCATGGACCCCCGGGTTACGGGCCCCGACGATGACTACGGCGGGCGCTACGCGGACGCCATGCGCGACAGCCTGCTCGCCATCCCGACGGTGGCGTTCACCGCCGACCTGGAAGGCATCTTCGGCCCGGATGGCATCTACACCCGCTCCGGCGAGCGGGGCGTGGCCTGGGAGCGGGCGGTGTCCATGGAGTACATCGTGCCCGAGGGGGCCCGGACCCCGCACGGGCCCGAGGCGGGGGATGGCTTCCAGATCGAGTGCGGCCTGCGCATCCAGGGCGGGGCCTTCCGCAGCCACGGGCTGACGAAGAAACACTCCTTCCGGGTGCTCTTCAAAGGCATCTACGGCCCCACCAAGCTGCGCTTCCCGTTCTTCGGGCCCGACGCCGACGACACGTTGGATGGCTTCACCCTGCGGGCCAACAGCAACGACGGCTGGCAGTGGGTGGCGGCCGGCGGGCAGCCGCTCTTCGTGCGGGACTCGCTCGGCCGCGCGCTTCATCGGGCGATGGGTGGGGTGTCATCGGCCGAGAGCTGGGTGCACGTCTACATCAACGGGGTCTATTGGGGGCTGTACAACCCGGTCGAGCGGCCCGACGCGGCGTTCGGGACCCACTCCCTGGGCGGCGAGCGGGACGCGTGGGACGCGGTGAGCAACGGGCAGGCGGCCGACGGCGATACCCAGGCGTGGAGCCGGCTGCTGCAGATGGCGGACGACGGGCTCGGCGAGTTGGTCGATCTGTGGATGCTGGAGGGCAAGGGGCCGGATGGCACGCGGGACCCCGCGCTGCCGGTGTGGCTCGACGTCGACCCCTACATCGACTACATGCTGACCAACATCTGGCTGGGCAACAGCGACTGGCCCCACAAGAACTGGTGGGTCGGGCGCCCACGGGACGGCGCGTTCGGGTTCCGCTTCTTCATGTGGGACGCCGAGTGGTCGGTGGGGCTGCGATCGAACCTGGGCACCAACAAGATCGAGGACCGGCGGGGGGTGGCCATCCCCTGGGTGGCGCTGCTGGAGAACCCCGAGTTCCGGGCGCGGGTCGCCGATCGGGTGCAGCGCCACTTCTCCCCGGGCGGCGTGTTCTACGTCGACCCCGCGGCGCCCGCGTGGGATCCCGAGGCGCCCGCCCGCAACGCGCCGGCGGCCCGATTCGTCGAGCTGGCCGGGCGGGTGGCCCTGCCGCTGGTCGCCGAGTCGGCCCGCTGGGGCGATCAGCACGCCGACCGGCCGTACACCGTCGACGAGCACTGGGCCGTCGAGCGCGACCGGCAGCTCGCCGAGTACTTCCCGGCGCGCTCGGCCCGGGTCCTCGAGCACCTGCGGCAGGCGGGGCTGGTGGCCGAGACGCCGACGCCCGCGGCCGATCCCGAGCCGGGGCCGGTCCCGGCCGGCGCCGTCCTCGCGCTGACCGCCGAGGCGGGTGATGTCTGGTTCACGATCGACGGCCCCGACCCCCGCCTGCCGGGCGGCGCGGCGCACCCCGAGGCCATCGACGGGGGCCCGGCCGTCGAGGTCGCGCTGCCGCCCGGCCCGGTCACGGTGCGGGCCCGGGCCTTCGGCGAGCGGGGCTGGAGCGCGCTGTTCGAAGGCACCTACGCCCCGCTCGATCCGTAGGGGCCGGGCCGGTTGGCGCGATCGGCGACGGGTGTGGCGCCCCCGGCGGCCCGCGCGGTGCTACTCCTGTCGCCGACGAAGACCACATCGGAGTCGCATCATGGCCCGCGAACGCTCTCTGCTCGGCTGCGCCCGCCCCGGCGCCGAGCGCACCCCGCTGCCCGCCGATCTGCCCACCATCGACGGCTTCGGCGAGCTGACCCAGGTGGCGGTCATCACCCCCGACGCCGAGCGGACCGCCCTCACCCTGGGCGCGGCGCTCGGGGCCGGGTCGTTCAAGCTCGTGGACATGGGCCCCCCGGCGCTCTTCGACACGACGATGGACGACGCGCCCGAGGCGTGGACGATGCGCCTGGGCATCACCTGGATCGGCAACACCCAGCTCGAGATCATCCAGCCGCTCGACGGGCGCACGGTGATGACCGAGTACCTGGAGGCCCGCGGGGGGCGGGCCGGGGTGCAGCACGTCTTCCTCGATCGGGGGCGGGTGGCGTACGACGAGGCGCTGGCCCGCTTCGCCGCCGCCGGCCACCCGCTGGTGCAGCAGGCGAAGATGAACGCCGCCGGGCGCATCGGGCCGGTGCCGATGCCGGCGATGCCGTCGTTCCTGGCCAGCAAGCTCGGGGCCCGCTTCGGCTACACCCGCAGCCGGGACGCGCTGGGGCTGGACATCGAGCTGGCCCGCTTCCCGCCGGGCGTCTCGCAGCGGCTGGCCCTGCGGGCGGCCATCCCCGACAAGTGGCTGCCGGACGGGGACAAGGCCCACTTCGAGACGCTGCCCGAGGGGGCGCCGCTGGCCGACATCGACGGGGTCTACGTGCTGACCGCGGACGTCGAGGCGATGGCGGCGGCCTATGGTGGGCTCACCGGCGCCCCGCCGACGGTGAAGCCGGAGAGCGCGCTGCCCGGCGAGGTGTCGGCCGCGCCGATGCGCTTCGGCACGACGCTGCTGTGCCCGCTCCAGCCGAAGAGCGGGCCGCTGCGGGCGCTGCTCGACGCGCAGGGGCCGGGGGTGACGCTGCTGCGGGCCCGGCCGGCCGACGAGGGCTGCGCCGACGGCCTCGAAGCCCGGGGCTGGTCGATCGCGGCCGGCGACCGCGGCGACGTGTTCCTCGCCCGCCACGCCGACGTGCCCTTCGCGCTGTGGGTCGCGCCTCGCTGAGCAGCCGCCCGGGCGCCGGCCGTGGTACGCTGCCCGGCGTCATGATCCCCTCCGCTCCGCCATCGGACCCGCCCCCTCACCGCGACTGCCGGGTGCCCGCCGGGCTGCCCCGGGTGCTGGTCGAGCTGGGCGTCTCGCCCAAGATCGTGCTGCTGCGGGCGAAGCTGCCGCCCGAGACGCTGGCCGCGCCCCGGGCGGCGCTGCCGGTCGCCGAGTACTTCGAGCTGTGGCGGGCCATCGCGGGGGTGGCCCGCGACCCGACCATCGGCGTCCGCCTCGCGGCGCGCTACCCGACCCACCTGCTCGAGCCGGCGCTGCTCGCCTGCCTCGGCAGCCGCACGCTGGGCGACGCGCTCGACCGGCTCGTGCGCTACAAGGGCACGCTGTGCCCCGAGGTGCTGTCGGTCGAGCCCGTCGGCGAGCGGCTGCGGCTGAGCCACACCTGGCCCGGGCATCCGGGGCAGCCGCCGGCGGTGCTGGTCGAGGCCGAGCTGGCGTTTCTGGCGTGCCTCACCCGGCGGGCGACCGAGCGGCCGCTGTCCGACGTCGAGCTGCGCTCGCCCCGGTCGATGGGGGACGCCGCCGCGTTCGCCGAGGCCCTGGGGGCGCCGGTGCGGTTCGGGGCTCACGAGGGCGCGCTGTGGCTGCCGGCCGCGGCGCTCGACTGGCCGTTCTACACCTACAGCCCGGCGCTGGTCGCGGCGCTCGAGCCGGCGCTGGAGGCCGAGCGGGCCCGACCGCGGGGGCCGGCCGGGGGCCCGCGGGCCACGGTGCGGCGGGTTCTGTCGCGGCGGCTGGGCACCGGGGACGTCTCGATCGAGGCGGTCGCCGCCGAGCTGGGCACCAGCCGCCGCACGCTGCAACGCCGGCTGCGGGCCGCCGGTACGCACTTCGGGGCGATGCTGGCCGGGGTGCGCCGGGAGCGGGCGCAGTTCTATCTGCAGGAGACCGGGCTGTCGATGGCCGAGATCGCGTTCCTGCTCGGCTTCGACCGGCCGTCGTCCTTCTGCCGGGCTTTCGCCCGCTGGACCGGGCAGACCCCGGGCGAGGTCCGCCGGGCCCACGTCGACGAGGACGCCGGCTGAGTCAGCCCGAGCCGCCTGTGATGGAATACACCCGGCCCTCGCGCAGCGCCTCGATGACGCTGGCCTCGGGGTCGAACAGGTCGCTGTATTGCACCAGCCACATCTTGTCCCGCAGGCGGGCGGGCAGGCCGGCGAGCTTCTCGTAGGGGGTGTGGGCCCCGCCGTAGTTGACCTCGTGCACGATGCGATCGCACGCGTCGAGCCAGTCGACGAGCTCGGGGTCGAAGGCGGTGTCGGCGCTGTAGCCCACCGATCGGCCGCCGGCGGTGATGCGCAGCGCGGTGGTGAAGATGTGATGCCGGGTGGGGCGGCACTCGACGGTGAACGGGCCGATGGTGACCGGCCCCTCGGGGGTCAGCGGGCGGTGGTCGAAGTAGTCTTCGAACCCGCGCGGCGGCTGGCGGGTGCCATCGGCGGCGATGACATCGGCCATGGTCGCCGCGTAGTGCCGATCCCACAGGTCGGATGCCACGGTGGGGTGGGTCGCCAGCACCGTGCGCCGGCGGCAGATGAAGTGATCGAAGAACGCCAGCCCCTCGAGCCCCGAGACGTGATCGGCGTGCAGGTGGGTCAGCACGACGCCGTCGAGGTCGGGCACGTCGATGGGTGCCGGGCTCTCGATCATCATCTTGCGGATGGGGTGGGGGCAGTCGATCAGCAGCCATCGGCCCTCGGCTTCGAGCGCCAGCGCGGTGGAGTAGTGCTTGCCGGCGAACGCGTCGCCGACGCCGAGCGGGTAGAGGGTGAGGCTCATCGGGTGGCTCCTTCGGATGGCTGGACGGGTGACTCGGCGGCCGGCGCGCGCGGCGCGAAGCGGGCCCGCAGGTGGGCGGCGACGGCCGGGGGGCACAGGCCGTCGAGGCTCTCGCCGGCCTGTGCCCGGGCCTTGAGGTCGCTGCTGCTCACCCCGACCCACGACGACTCGGCGGGCAGCAGCAGCGTGGGCAGCTCGGGGGCGAGGGCCTCGTTGAGCCGGGCGAGGCGGGTCTCGGCGTCGGCGTCCTCGGCCCCTCGCACCCCGCGCACGAGGCAGGCGGCGCCGATGGCCCGGGCGTACTCGACGACGTAGCCCTCGGTGGCGTCGACCGAGACGTGGGGCAGGGGCCCGATGGCGGCCCGCACCAGCTCGAGGCGCTCGGCGAGGGTGAACAGGCCCCGCTTGTCGGGGTTGACCGCGACGAGCACCCGCAGGTGATCGAAGAGGCGGGCCGCCCGGCGGATGATGGCCAGGTGCCCGGCGGTGATGGGGTCGAACGAGCCGGCGTAGATGGCGATGGTCATCGGGGGCCTCCGTCGGCGGGGGGCATGGTGGCGGTGCCGAGCAGCCCCCGGGCCATGCGCTTGAGCAGGCCGGCGGCCATGCCCGGGGGGATGACCCCGGGGGCCGCCGCGCCGAGGTGGAACGCGCCCTCGATGGCGGCGAGCAGCCCCGCGGCGGCCTCGCCCGCGGCGGCGGTGGGGCGGCCGTCGGCCTCGAGGATGGCGGCGACCCGCTCGGTCAGCGCGGCGTGCCACCGGTCGATGGCGGCCCGATAGGGCACCCCGACCTCGGGCCGGCGGGCGGCCTCGTCGCCCAGGCGGGTCCAGCAGGCGACCGCGGACGGATCGGCGTCGGCGTCGAGGGCGGCGAAGGCGTCGATGAAGGCGTCGAGCCGGGCCCAGGGGTCGTCCGGCGCGTCGTCGAGCCGGCGGCGATGGCGGGCTTCGAGGCCGGCGACGAGCCGCTCGACGAGGGCGACGAGGATCGCCTGCTTGTTCGCGAAGTGATAGTGCACCAGCCCCGGGCCCAGGCCGGCGGCGCGGGCGATGGCGGCCACGCTCGCCTGCTCGTAGGTCTTGTCGGCCATCACCCGGGCCAGCCCGTCGATGATCTGGGACCGGCGCTCTTCGGTGTTGCTGGGGCGCGCCATCGGGGTCTCCAATATTGTTTTGTCAACCAACCAATAAAGGGGTAGCGCAGAGCGCCGCCGCGGGTCAACCCGATTGAGCCGATCGGCCGCAGGCGCTACCGTGCTGCCCCCCATCGGAGGCTCGAATGCTGCGGATTTCGTTTCTGTGCGCCCTGGCGATGCTCTTCGGCTGCAAGTCGGCCGATCGCACCGAGAGTCGGCCGGAGGCCCCGGCCGAGGAGAAGGCGACCCCGCCCGGCCCGGAGAAGGCGGCCGGGCTGGCGAAGCCGGGCACGCCGCTCGACGGCATCCCGATCGTCAACGTGCACGAGCACATCCAGTCGACCCGGGAGGCGGGGCGGCTGCTGGCGGCGATGGACGCGACGGGCATCCAGCGCACGGTGCTGATGGGCAGCTCGTGGTTCACCGTCACCCTGAATCAGGCAGACGGCTTCACCCGGGTCGATTGGAACAACCGGCAGATCCTGCACATCGCCGAGCGCCACCCGACGCGGTTCCTGGCGTGGCCCACGATCGATCCGACCGACCCCGACAAGCTGAAGGCCCTCGAGGAGTACGTCTCGCTCGGCGCGACCGGGCTGAAGCTGTACGTGGGCCACGGGCTGCACGACCAGCGGCCGGGGGCGACGGGCTACTTCTTCCACACGGTGGCGATGGACGACCCGGGTATGCTGCCGGTCTATGCGTACTGCCAGCGCACCGGGCTGCCGATCATGTTCCACGTCAACCCGGGGCCGACCGCGCCGGGCTTCGCCGACGAGTTCATCAAGGTGCTGCGGCAGTTCCCCGACCTGAAGGTGATCGCGCCGCACTTCATCCTGTCGTCGATCAAGTCGAGCCGGCTGCGCGAGCTGCTCGACGCCTTCCCCAACCTGCACAGCGACGTGAGCTTCGGGCACGACGACTTCCTGCTCGCCGGCCTCAAGCGCATCAGCCGCAAGCCGAAGAAGTTCAAGAAGATCTTCGCCGACTACCCGACCCGGTTCATGTTCGGCACCGACGTGGTGGTGACCGCCGCGCCCCAGAAGAGCGCCGAGTGGATCGCCGAGCGGGTGCGGGCCTACCTCGACATGCTGACGAAGGACAGCTACACGACGCCGATCCTGCCGGGCAAGACGCTGCGCGGGGTGGCCCTGAGCCGGGAGGCGCTCGAGCGGGTGCTGTACAAGAACTTCGACGCCTTCATGGCGCTGAAGCCGAGCGATACGCAGACCGGGTCCATCGAGTGGAAGAAGCTGGGCGTGCCGGATACGCCCCGGCAGCCGGGCACGATGCTGCCCCGCGATCTGTGGAAGAAGAAGAAGTAGGCATGGGCCCGCCCCGGACGCTGACCCTCGACTTCGACCGCTCGCCCCTGGCCGATGATGGCTTCTTCGGCGGAAAGCTCGCCCGCCCGCCGGCCTTCGACCCCCCGCTTCTGGATCCCGCGGTGCGCGCGCTGGCGCAGCGGGCGTGGCTCGAGCGGGCCCGCTCGGAGTACGTGGGGGTCATGATCGCCCGCAGGCTGTGGGGGCTGTGCGTCGACGTCAACGCGCCCCGCGACGTGCAGGAGCTGGCGCTGCGCATGGTGCTCGACGAGCAGCGCCACCTGTCGCTGTGCGTCGCCGCGGCCGAGGCGCTGGGGGCCGAGCCGGCGGTGGCCTTCGATCTGGCCGACTTGCAGCAGCCGCGCAGCGACGCGCCGGTGGGCGATCAGCTCGTCGAGATGCTGGCCGGGACCTACGCGGTGGGCGAGGCGGTGGCCCTGGCGCTGGTGGCCCACGCGGTCAAGGCGCTGCCCGGGTCGGGTTTTCGGGACGTGCTGCGCTCGATCGCGGCCGACGAGGTGCTGCACGGGCGCATCGGCGCGGCGTTGTTGGGGGTCGTGCGGGGCGGGGCGGGCTGGCTGCGCTGGCCGGGGGACGCGGCGGTGGGCGCCATCGCCGGGCGCTGGCGGGCGGCGATGCGGGGGCGGGACGTGGTCGAGCCGGACGAGGTGGCGGCGTTCGCCGATCCCACGGCGGCGGCGCAGCTCCGGGCGGTGGGGGTCTCCGACCCGGTGGCGTTTCGGGCGGCGTATCACCGGGCGCTGGATGCGCTGTCGGCGGGACCCGGCCCGTGGGCGCACGGGAAAATCGGCGGCTGATTCGCAAGAGGTCCCGGATACGGTCTCGCGTCGGGGTCCGGTCGGGCGTACCCTGGGGCGTCTCGATTTCGGGGAGCACCATGGCCAAAGAAGACGCCGCGGCCGGCGCAGTCGCGCTGGTGGATCGCATCCTGACCCGCGCCGTGCGCGAGGGCGCCAGTGACGTTCACATCGAGCCGCGCAGCACCGAGGTGCGGGTGCGGTTTCGCATCGACGGGCTGCTCGTCGAGCGGCCGGCGTTCTCCGACGGCTACCGCTACTCGGTCGTCAGCCGGCTCAAGATCATGGCCACCCTCGACATCGCCGAGAAGCGGCTGCCCCAGGACGGCGCCTTCCGGCTGGTGCTCGACGGGCAGGAGATCGACGTGCGGCTGTCGAGCTTCCCCACCGAGTACGGGGAGAAGGTCGTGCTGCGGCTGCTCAACAACGACAAGACCCGCATCGGGCTGTCGCGGCTGGGCATGCCCGACGAGGTGGCGACCCGGCTGGAGGCCTTCGCCCGGCGCTCGCAGGGCATGCTGCTCGTCTGCGGGCCGACGGGCAGCGGCAAGACGTCGACCCTGTACGCGGTGCTGCGCCAGATCGACGCCCGGGCGCGCAACATCATGACCCTCGAAGACCCGATCGAGTATCGGTTCGAGGACATCATCCAGGGGCAGGCCAACGCCCGCATCGGCTTCGACTTCGCCAAGGGGCTGCGGGCGATGCTGCGCCAGGATCCGGACGTGATCATGGTCGGCGAGATGCGGGACGCCGAGACGGCCGACATCGCGTTCAAGGCGGCGCTGACCGGGCACCTGGTGCTGTCGTCGCTGCACACCGGCAGCGCCATCGAGACGTTCGTGCGGCTGTTCGACATGGGGCTCGAGCGCTACGTGGTGGCCTCGGCGCTCAAGGGCATGCTGGGGCAGCGCCTGGTGCGGCGGCTGTGTCAGCGGTGTCGGCGCGCGCTGCCCGACGGGCCCGAGCTGCGGCGGCAGGTCATGGCCCCGCCGGGGGTCCATGTGCAGGTCTACGGGCCGGTGGGCTGCATGGGCTGCAATCACACCGGCTACTCGGGGCGGGTGGGCATCTTCGAGCTGATCGAGGCCGATGACGAGCTGACCGACTTCGTCAAGGACGAGTCGGTGAGTCGGGTCCGGCTGCGGGAGTACCTGGAGAAGCGGGGCTACATGGGGCTGGCCCGCAACGGCTACGCGCTGGTCCGGCAGGGCATCACGTCGATCGAAGAGGTGCTGCGGGTCACCTGAGCCCGGGGCGGATCAGCGGCGCTTGCGGCGGCGCGGCTCTTTCATCGTCGGCTGTAGCCGCAGCTCGAGCCGGCCGATGTTCCGCCGGTCGTAGAGGTCGTCGCCGTCGATGTCCTGGGTGACATGGCCGGCGGCCTCGATCCGGTAGTCGACGTCGATGGGCACCGGGCAGCGCCGGGCCTCGTCGCAGATCACCGCGCCGTCTTCGACCCGCACGACCCGGGCCGGCACCGGGCCGATGAGCAGCGTCACCCGGGGGCGGTCGTCCGCCGCGTCGGCGCTGTCGGGGGCGGCGTCCGTGGGGGCGGCGTCGGGGCCCCGGGCGTCGGGCGCGGCGTCGGCGAGCGGGACCGCGCCGGGGGTGATCGTCGGGGTGGGCACCGACGCCTGCTCGGCGAGCTGGTTCATGAGGATCCGGGCGCCGACGAGGGCCACCGCGATGACGGCGATCGCCACCGCCGCGGTCGCCAGCGGGCTGCGCCGGGCGGCGTCGGCCTGCGCGGCGCGGGCGGTGGTGACGGTGTGCACCACCGCGCCGGTGTGATCCCGCTCGAGGCTGCGGCTGCCCTCGGGTCTGGCCGGCGGCGGGCCGGGGGAGGCCCCCACGCCCCAGGTGTCTTCGGTCGACGACTCGACCATCGAGCGCGAGGCGACGACCCAGCCTTTGCCCTGGTTGCGATCGGGCGGCGGGTCGACGGCCGGCGGGTCGACCCCCCAGGTGTCTTCGGAGGGTGGGGGCGTGCCGCTCGGCGCGGGGGGCGGCGGCGTGGGCTGGCGCGGGGGCGGCGCGATGGGCGGCGGCGGCTCGGGCAGCTCGAACTCGTCGGCCTGATCGAGCGCGGGGTCGAGCGTCTTGAGGGCTCGGCAGAACGCCTCGGCGGTGGGCATCGGCGCGGCGAGCAGCGCCCGCAGCTCGCCCGGCGGGTCGGGCACGAGGGCGCCGAGCAGGCGGGCGACGGCCCGCAGGTCGTCGGTGGGGGCGCCCGGGCGGCCCACGAGCGCGCCGTGGCCGATCCCCAGGATCTGGACCCGGCCGGCGCCCCAGGCGATGTGGCCCGGGTCGAGCGATGGGTGGCAGAAGCCGGCGTCGTGGGCCGCCGCCAGCCCGCGCAGCACGGCGACGCCGACCCCGAGGGCGACTTTGTACGGCGGGTGGTGGCCCGCGGCGAGGCGGTCGGCGAGGGTGCCGTCGCTCGGCTCGGGGGTCACCACCCAGCCCCGCCCGTCGACCCGGGCCGCGGCGAGCAGCGGCCACAGGTGGGCGTGGCGCAGGCGGGTGAGGCGGGCGGCGAGGCTCTCGAACGCGGGGCCGGGCAGGCCGTCGAGGCGCTGAGCGACCGCGCCTTCGGTCGGGCCGTCGACCGACCAGCGGTCGGGGCCGAGCGGGGCGAGGGTGCGGTAGGGCCCGATGTCGGTGGCGGCGCGCATGGCCGCATGCTGTCACGGGGGCGGCCGGCGCGCAATCGGCCGCTGGTCGGCAGCGCATCGGATTGGCCGCGCCCGCGCCGGGGGAGTACGATGCGCTGCGGGGGCGCCGGAGGGGTCGCCCCGCGCGCTTTCGCCCGAGCCCACGAGGACCGTGAAGCCTTCCGCCACGACACCGGCCCTCGCCGCGCTCCTCGCCTGCGGCACGGCCTGGGCCGACGTGCAGCTCGAGCAGTTCGAGCCGCAGCCCGCCGGCTCGGGGCTGATGGGGGTCCAGACCCCGCGGCTGCTGCCCGACGGCGGGCTGAGCCTGTCGCTGTGGAGCTCGCTGGCCGACTCGCCCCTGCGGCTCGAGGCGGCCGCCCCCGACGACACCCGGGCCGATCGCGCCGTGGTCGAGCAGTCGCTTCGCTTCGAGCTGGTGGCGGCCTACGGGGTCTTCGACGGGGTCGAGCTGTCGGCCGCGCTGCCGTTCGCCCTGGGCTTCGGCCCGGGGGAGGTCTCGATCGCCGGGCGCTCGGCCGATGATCTGGCCGGCGCGGGCCTGGGCGATGTGCGGGTGGGGCTCACGCTGGAGCCGGGGCGGCTGCTGGGCGGGCCGTCGCTGGCCGAGCGGTGGGGCGTGGGCCTCGGGCTGGGGCTGACCGCGTGGCTGCCCACCGGGGACACCGGGCGGCTCGAGGGCGAGGGCGAGCTGCGCTACGAGCCGCGGCTGCTGGTGGCGATCGGCGAGGGCCGCTGGCGGGCGGCGGCGGACGTGGGCTGGCACGTCCGGTCGGAGACCCGGCTGTTCACCTTCGTCAACGGCGATCAGATCAAGTGGCGGGTGGGCGTCTCGGCGCCGACGCCGCTGGCGGCGTTGGATCTGGAGGCGTCGGTCTTCGCCGGGCATCACCTCGAAGCGCAGCCCGATCCGCTGAACGTCGCCCGGCGGGTCGACACCCGGGATTACGATCCGGTGGAGGCCCTGGGCGCGGTGCGCTGGCAGGCGGCCGAGGGGCTCGAGGTCCGGGTCGGCGGCGGCGGCGGGCTCAGCGATGGCCTCGGCGCGCCGGCGTGGCGGGCGATCGCCGGCGTGGGCTGGGCCCTGCCGGCCGAGGGGCTGGGCCCATCGGGGGAGCCCGACGACCCCGACGGCGACGGGGTGGGTCTGGCCGATGTGTGCCCCCTCGACCCCGAGGTGCCCGACGGCGTGCGCGACGAGGACGGCTGCCCCGAGGCGGCGCAGGTCGGCCCGGTGCCCCGGCTGGTGGCGGGTGCGGGGCCGCTGCCCGACGCCGACGGCGACCGGGTGCCCGACGAGATCGACCTGTGTCCCGCCGAGCCCGAGGATCGGGACGGCTTCGCCGACGGCGACGGCTGCCCGGACGTCGACGACGACGGGGACGGCGTGCTCGATGGGGCCGACCGCTGCCCGGCGGTGGCCGAGACGCCCAACGGCTTCGAGGACGCCGACGGCTGCCCCGACGTGGGCCCCGATCGGGACGGGGACGGCATCGGCGACGCCCACGACCGGTGCCCGGCCGATCCCGAGCTGAAGAACGGGGTGCGCGACTGGGACGGCTGCCCCGAGGGCGTCGGGGGGCGCGGCGAGCCGGAGGGCGGTCCGGTGGCGGGCGTCGAGGCGCTGCCGCCGCTGCCCCGGGCGGGCGACGCCGATGGGGACGGGGTGCCCGACGCGGACGATCTGTGCCTCGCCGATCCGGAGGACGGCGACGGCTTCGAGGACGGCGACGGCTGCCCCGAGGACGACCCCGACGGGGACGGCGTCGCCGACGGGGTCGACCGCTGCCCGGCGCTGGCCGAGACGGTCAACGGCTTCGAGGACGGGGATGGCTGCCCCGACGTGGGGCCGGACGGGGACGGGGACGGCGTCGAGGATGTCTACGACGTCTGCCCCCGCGAGCCGGAGGACGCCGACGGGCTGCGCGACGGCGACGGCTGCCCGGAGTGGGTGCCCGACGACGGCGGCCCGCCCCTGGTGGCCGCGCTGGACGTGCTGGCGCCGCTGGTGCCAGCGGGAGATCCCGACGGGGACGGGCTGAGCGGCGACGCCGATCGCTGCCCGACGGTGGCCGAGGACGTCGACGGCTTCGAGGACGGCGACGGCTGCCCCGAGGCGGACGACGACGGCGACGGGGTGCTCGACGCGTTCGACGGCTGCCGGCGCGAGGCCGAGACGCCCAACTTCTTCAACGACGCCGACGGCTGCCCCGACCTCGCCCCGCGGCAGGTGGCGGGCATCATCGGCGCGGTCGAGAGCATCCAGTTCAAGGTCGGCCGCTCGGATCTGCGGCCGGGGGCCTTCCCGGTGCTGCGGCGGGTGGCCCGGGCGATGGCGCGCTACCCCCGGCTGCGGCTCCAGATCGACGGGCACACCGACAGCACCGGCGAGCGGGCGCGCAACTTCGAGCTGTCGAACGACCGGGCGGCCTCGGTGCGGGCGTGGCTCATCGGTCAGGGCATCGACGCCCGCCGGCTCAGCTCGTTCGGCTACGGGCCCGACCGGCCGGTGGCCAGCAATCGTGATTTGCAGGGACGCTACCGGAACCGCAGAGTGGAGCTGTCCTATACCGAACCCGGTTCACCGTCGCCGAAGGGGGATCCGCCATGAACGCTCGCCTGCCCGCCGCGCTGCTCGCGCTCGCCGTCTGCCTGCCCGTCGCGGCGTGGGCCGATGATCCCTGCGGCGGCCTGTCGCTCGACGCGGGGCGGGTCGCCTCGGCCCGGGTGCTGCGGGCGGTGGAGAAGGCGTCCCCGGCCGAGGCGGCGTGCGCGGCCGCGATCGGGCAGGCGCTCGGCGCGCGGGCCGGCGTGCGCTCGGTGACGGTGGCGGTGCGGCTGTCGGACGCCGAGCGGGCCGCGGGGGCCGGGCTGCGCATCGGCGAGCGCTTCAAGTCGGCGCTGGCCGAGGGCGGGGTGCCCGCGGCGCGCATCTCGGTGGTGGTGCCCCGGGTGCCCGAGGGGCAGCAGGGCACGGTGGCGATCTCGTTCACCGAGAAGCGGGCCGAGCGGGCGGTGGCGGTCATCGAGTCGATGGGCGGCACGGTCACCGCGGGCGGCGATCGCAGCAAGCTGGCGCCGGTGGCCCGGGGGGCGCAGCTCGACCCCGAGACCTGGGTCGCCACCGGCGCGGGCAGCACGGCGTGGATCGGGCTGGCCGACGGCAGCCGCTTGCGGTTGAGCGAGAACAGCCTGCTCTTCGTCGGGCGGCTGCACCTCGACGACAAGCTGGAGCGGGTGGTCCGGCTGAAGCTGGTCAGCGGTGATCTGGAGGCTCAGGTGCGCTCCGGGGGCGCGTCGTCGGTGTTCGACATCTCGACCCGCTTCGGCACCGCCGGCGTGCGCGGCACCCGTTTCCGGCTGTCGGCCGGGGAGGGCGGCACCCGGCTGGAGACGCTGGAGGGGTCGGTGGCCCTGGCCGGGACCGACGCCCAGCCGGCGCTGGTGATCGCCGGGGGGCAGGGGGCGACGCTGGGTCGGCAGGGCGAGGCGGCCCCGGCGCCGCTGCCCGGGGCGCCGACGGCGACCGCGCCCCTGGAGGGTCCGCTGAAGGCCGGCGGGGCGTTGGCGTGGCAGGCGGTCGAGGGGGCGAAGGGCTATACGGTCGATCTGTCGCGGGACGCCGAGTTCACCTACGACGTGCGCCACCTGGAGAGCGCCCAGCCGACCCTGGCTCTGGATGCTGGGACCGAGGCCGGCAAGTGGTACTGGCGGGTGGCGGCGGTGGGCGCCGACGGCTTCGTGGGGCCGACGTCGAAGGTCTACGCGTTCGATTTGAAGCGGTGAGGGCGTCGGTGAGGAGGTCGCCGTGACGCGCCGGCTGGAGATGCTGGGGCTGGGGCTGGTCCTGGCGGCGGCGGTGTGGGCGCTGGCCGGCCCCGCCGAGCCCGGGCAGCGCTTCGAACGCTTCGACCGCCCGGCCTACGACTTCGCCGCGCAGGCGGTGCTCGACCCGCCGGCCCCCCACGACGCGATCACGGTGGTGCTCGTCGACGACGAGAGCCTCGCCCGCCTCGAGGAGCGCTGGCCGCTGTCGCGTGATCGCTGGGCGCAGTTCGTCGCGGCCGCCGGGGGCTACGATCCGGCGGTGACCGTGCTCGACGCGTGGTTCGAGAGCCCGGCGCCTCGGGACGACGTCGAGCTGGCTCTGGACGTGGCCGACGTGCTGCGCGACTCGCCGCTGGCGGCCGAGCCGGCGGGGGCCGCGCTGGCCGACGAGCTGGATCGCATGGCCGCCCGGCGGGACGGCGATCGGCATCTGGCCGAGGTCGCGGCTCGCTTCGGGCCGGTGGTGCTGGGCGTCGCCTGCGTGCCCCGGGCGAGCGATACCCGGCCCCGACCGGGGCTGGACGGCGCCCCGGCGCTGGCGGTGCCGCCCCCCGATCGGGCGCTGCGCTGCGGGCAGGTGGCGGGCAACATCCGGCCGCTGGCCGACGCCGTGCGGCGCCAGGCGAGCGTGAACCTGCTCACCGACGACGACGGGGTCACCCGGCGCTACCCCTTCTTCGCCGCGGTCGACGGCCGGGCCCACCCCTCGCTGGCGCTGGCCGCGGCGATGGAGGCCTTCCCCGATCGGGCCGACGCGTTGATCGAGCAGGCCGCAGGCGCCGATCGAGGCGCGCCGGTGCTGCATCACCCGCCCGCCCGGCGGTTCCGCGCGGTGCGCTTCAGCGACGTGATCGAGGCCGCCCCCGAGCAGGGTCCGCTGGCCGAGGCCTTCGGCGGGCGCATCGTGCTGGTCGGGGTCAGCGCGCTGGGCACCGAGGACACCGCCGACACCCCCCGCGAGCGGCAGATCCCGGGCGTCTTCGTGCACGCCCAGGCGCTGTCGAGCCTGCTCGACGGGCGGTTCATGCGCACCGAGGGGCCGGCGGTCGACCGGGCGCGCTACGCCGGGCTGGCCCTGGTGCTGCTCTCGGCGGTGGCGACCTGGCCGGTGCAGTCGGCGGTGGCCCTGCTGGGCATCGGGCTGCTGCTGGTCGGCGGCTGGTCGGCGGTCTGGATCTGGTGGCTGGGGCAGGGGGTCATCGCGCCGCTGGTGCCGGTGCTGGGCGCCGTCGGCCTGTGGATCGCGCTGCGCCTGGGCTTCATCTACGCCCGGGCCCAGGCGGCGCGGGCCCGGGAGAACGAGATCCGGCGGGCCTTCCAGCACTATCTGGCGCCGGCGGTGGTGCAGGCGCTGGTCGACGACCCGGGCAAGCTGCGGCTGGGTGGCGAGCGGCGGGAGCTGACGGCCTTCTTCTCGGACGTGCGCGGCTTCACCACCATCTCCGAGGAGCTGGACCCGGGCGAGCTGGTGGTGCTGCTCAACGAGTGCCTGGGCACGATGACCGAGATCATCCTCGATGAGGGCGGCACGGTCGACAAGTACATCGGTGATGCGGTGGTGGCCATGTTCGGGGCCCCGGTCGACCAGCCGGACCACGCCGTCGCCGCCTGCCGGGCCGCCCTGCGCTGTCAGGCGGCGATGGCCGAGCTGCGCACCCGCTGGCTCGAGCGGGGCCTGCCGCCGATGTCGGTCCGCATCGGGCTGAACTCGGGCACCGCGCTGGTGGGCAACATGGGCGCCGAGCAGCGCTTCGACTACACGATGATCGGCGACGCGGTGAACCTCGCCGCCCGGCTGGAGAAGGCCAACGGCTTCTACGGCACCCACATCCTGTGCGGCGAGCGCACGATGGCTCTGACCGGGGACGCGGTGACCTTCCGCGAGGTGGATCGGGTCCGGGCCAAGGGCAAGCACCGGGCGGTGCGCATCGGCGAGCTGGTCACCCGCGAGGCGACCGCCGCCGAGCAGGCCGACATCGCGCGCTACCAGTCGGCGCTGCGGGCCTATCGCACCCGCCGCTGGGACGACGCCCTGGCCGCCCTCGCGCCGCTGGTCGAGGCCGGCGACGGGCCGGCGGGTCGGCTGGCCGAGCGGGTCGAGGCCTTCCGCGACACTCCGCCGCCCGACGACTGGGACGGCGTCTTCACCCTGCCCACCTGAGGAGCCCCCATGCGCCACTCGCTCACCCCGGCCCTCGCGCTCCTGGCCGCCCTGACGTGGGGCGGAACGGCCGCGGCCCAGCAGCGGGTGACGTACCTCGAGAGCCAGGAGCTCGGGGACGGCTTCGCGGCCTCGGTCGCCACCGGCGACTTCAACGGCGACGGGTATGCCGACATCGCGGTGGGCGCCCCCGAGAGCCGGCAGGCCGACGAGTCGCTGGGTCAGGTGCACGTCTGGCTGGGCGACGAGCACGGGTGGGAGATCAACGGCAACGACGGCGCCGCCGACCGGCTCGTAGACGCTGGGGGCGAGGCGGCAACCGGCTTCGGGCGGCTGCTCACCACGGCCGACGTGAACGGGGACGGGCTCTCGGATCTGCTCATCGGCGACGGGGACGGCCGCATCTGGCTGGTGCCCGGCGTCAGCCCGCCGACGCGGTTCGCCGACGGGGGCATGGCGGTCATGGCCACCGGGCTGGCGGGCCTCACCCGGATGGAGGGCGTGGGCGACGTGAGCGGCGACGGGGCGGACGAGGTCGCCGTCGCGCTGCGGGCGACCGTCGATTGCCCGTGCGACGCCGGCGAAGGCCGGGCCGAGGTGGGCGAGGTCGAGCTGATCGAGGGCAGCCTCGGCTACCAGCTCGGCACGCGGGTGCAGCCCCGGTCGCTCGGCGCGCCGCACGCGGCGCTGGCCTGCGACTGCCGTGTCGATCCGGCCGACGCCTGCGTGCGCCAGTGCGGGTTCGGCGCCGATCTGCTCGGCGGCCGACCGCTCGTCCAGGGGGGCAAGAGCCCCCTCGTCGTCGGCGCGCCGGGCGTGCCCTCGATCGACGAGGCCCGCCCGACGACATGGCCGGGCGCGATGTACGTCTACGAAGAGGGCAGCCTGGACGCGCCGACCCTCATCCACGGGCCGCCGGGCGGCGAGTACATCGGCCGCTCGCTGGCCTGGATCGGCCCGCCCGGCCTGCCGGCCCGCACCTGGCTGCTGACCTCGGCCGACCTCGGAGAGTGGCTGGCCTATTACGCCGGCGACGGCGTCGTCGAGCCCGCGCCGGACCCGCTGCTGGGCTACGGCGGGCTGCGGGGCACCGCCCGCCCGGTCTTCGCGTCCGTGCCCTACTACGAGGAGGAGATCGACCGGCGGATGCTGGTGGGCGACGCCGACAGCGGCGCGCCGGTCCGGCTCTTCCACGACCTGCTGGTGCCGCCGCTGCCCCTGGCGGACAACGCCATCCCCGGCGAGGACTTCGGCTGGGTCACCGGCCCGCCGTACGCGGTCGTGGGCCAGATGAACGCCCCCGACTCGGCGCCGGAACTGCTCGTCACCCAGCGGGGGCAGTTCTGCGGCCCGGCCTCGGCCCGGATCAAGCTCTACATCGACGGGCTGCCCGAGCCGGAGGACGACGACGGCGACGGCCTGCTCCCGGTGGACGACAACTGCCCCGAGGACGAGAACATCACCCAGCTCGATCGGGACGGCGACGGCGAGGGCGACGTCTGCGACGCCTGCCCCGAGGAGCCGTGGCCCGGCGACGGGGACAGCGTGTGCGCCGCCGACTGCGCGACGCTGTATCCGTCGGCGATGGCCGACGCGAGCCCCCTGCGCGCGCTGGAGGACGAGGGGGCGTTCGAGTGGTTCGCCGAGGATCCGCTCGACGGCGGCGAGACGGCGGCGCCCGAGCTGGCGCTGATCGGCGGGCAGGGGTGGGCCGCCGGGCCCGGGGTCCGGTTCGACGCCCTGGCCGGGGTTCAGCTCTACTTCGACCCGGTCGTCCACGGCCGGCACCCGACCCATGTGGGGCTCGTGGTCGAGGAGACCTGCGGGCCGGTGCGCCTGTGGGCCGACCTCGTCCGCCAGGCGCCGGTCGAGCTGGAGTACGACGTCGCCGGGCTCGGGTTCGCGGCGGGCGGGGGGCGGTTCATCGGGTTGAAGCACCCCGACGGCATCGTCGCCCTGGGGATCTCGGGGCTGTGCATCGGAGAGGTCGTGCTCGGCGACGTCCAGCTCGGCGGCGCGGCGTCGCCCATCCCGTGTCGGCCCGCGGGGCGGCCGGCGCCCGACAACTGCCCGAAGGTGGACGCCGAGTCGCAGGCCGACAGCGACGGGGACGGCCTGGGCGACGCGTGCGATTGCAGCGAGGGGCCGCTGCCGGTCGCGTCGGACTGCGTGCCCCAGCGCACGATCCGGGGCTTCACCGGGCGCGAGGCGTGCGCCACGGCCAGCGAGCTCTACTCGGGCCCGGTCTACGCCGAGCTGCGGGCGCTGCTCGAGCAGCGACACCACACGATCGCCGAGGGCGCCCCCGCGCTGGCGCCCCAGTCGGCGCGGGCGGTGGCGGCCTCGACCGGCGTCTTCGTGCTCGTGAGCGACGACGACCCCGCCGACGGCCCCCGGGTGGGCGACGAGGAGCTGTGCGCGCTGGGGGTCTACGTCGAGGCGGGCGGCGCGCTGCTCGACGCCCGCGACTTCGAACGCTCGATCCTGGGCGTGCAGCGCACCGGCGTGATCGGGGAGACCTCGGTCGCCTGCGCCTCGGCCAACGCCACCCTGTGCGCCGGGATCGCCGACGCGATCCCCTTCACCGGGGGCTCGCAGATCGGCGGCGAGCACGACGGGCAGCCGCTGCTCGTCGGCCCCGCCGACGAGGTGGCCGGGGTGGCGCTCGTCGCCGACGAGGGGCGGGCGGTGATCCTGGGCGACGGGGCGCTGCTCCGCGGCAAGGCGATCTGCGGGGCTGACGGCGTCGTGCACGACCCGGCGCTGCAACAGCTCCTGGGCAACATCGTCGACTTCCTCATCGAGGCCGAGGGCTACGACGCCGACGCCGACGGCGACATCGAGGACTGCTTCGGCCCGCCGGACGTGGACGCGGTCGACGCGGTGACCCTGGACACCGGCGGCAGCGGCGATTGGATGATCGAGGTCGACGACGAGGCGACGCCGCGGCGGCTGCTGACGCTGACGGTGGTGGCCGACCCGCCGGGGCTGATCGAGGCCGGCGGATCCAACGCGGAGTACGTGCCGGCCAACGCCGACGACGAGGGCTACTGGCTGCTGCGGCTGCGGGGCGGCCCCGAGCCCGGCGAGGGCACGGTCATCGTGCAGGCGCTCGACCGGGACGGGAACATCGGCACCGACGAGATCGAGGTCGTCGTGCGCTGCCCCGAGGGGCAGGACTGCGCCGCGGCCGCGTGCGCGCCGGACGACCCCGATGACGACGGCGACGGGATCTGCAACGCGCTCGACCTGTGCCCGTTCGTGGCCGATCCGGCCCAGGCCGACGGGGACGGCGACGGCGTGGGGGATGTCTGCGACAACGGGCAGGGCCCCGGCGCGGACGACGAGCACCAGGGCATGCAGCTCCAGGGCGGCTGCGGGGTGGCTCCGGGGCGGTCGGCGCCGCAGCCGCCGATGGCCCTGCTGGCGCTGCTGCTCGTCCTCGCGGCGCGCCGCCGCTGAAGGCCCGCCACCCGCCCGGTCGGCGGGCCGGGCTCAGCCTTCGCCGAGCGGCGCCAGGATCCGGGCCATCGCCCGGGGGTTGCGCACCCCGCGGGCGGTCATCGCCATCGCGCCCGTCGTCGCCCGCGCCCGCCCGGCGTCGCCCCCGACCAAGGCCCCCAGGCGCATGCGGGTGGCGGCGGCGTAGAGGGCGCTCTCGGTCTCTTCGAATCCGGTCAGCGCCTCTTCGAGCGCCGCACGGGCGTCGTCGCTCCGACCCTCGTGGGCCGCGAGCAGCCCGGTGAAGAGCCGGCTCTCGGCGATGGCCCAGGCCACCTTGCTCTTCGCCAGCGCCCGGATGTCCCGCCGCAGGGTGCTCCGGGCGTCGTCGGCGTCGATCCCGGCCGCCAGCGCGCCCAGCGCCGCCCGGGCCCGCAGGGTGAACGTATCCAGGTTGACCAGATCGACGTGGTGCACCAGCGAGGCCCGCATCGGCTTCCAGGTCGTGCGCACCCGCTGCCACGCCGCCTCGGGCCGCTGGCGATACAGCGCGAGGTGCACCGCGGCGATGAGGTCGAAGTAGTGCTGCACGTGGAAGCCGTCGTCGCCCCACTCCTCCATCGCCTCCTGGTGGTGGGCCGCGCCGGTCTCGGGGTCGTCCATCACCAGCCACGCCAGGCTGGGGTAGCCGGTGCGCAGGTTGGTCGTGAAGTAGACGTTGCCCCGATCGCGGGCCTGGGCCAGCAGGGTCGGCACCCCGGCGGCGATGCGCCCCACGTCGCCCAGCCGGGCCAGCGCCGAGAACTGGAAGACGAAGGTGGTCGTCGTCTCCCAGTTCACCCCCCGGCAGCGATCGCGCCAGATCTCGGCCGAGGCGGTCAGGTGCTCGACCGCCGGGCGCCAGCGGCCGGCGAGGAAGTGGGCCACCCCGGCCCCGTAGTGGGTCATGCCCTGGGCGTAGGGCACCCCGATGCGATCGGCGATGGCCCGGGCCCGGTCGACCAGGGCCCCCGCCCGGGCGTCGCCCCCCGGCCCGGTGGCGCTGGCGTAGGCCCCCTCCATCGCCATCGCCCGGGCCACGCGCATCGGCTCGCCGGCGTCGAGGGCCAGCAGCAGGCTGCGGGTCTGGAAGTCGGCCGCCCGCACGTGGTCGACGAGGCCCAGCCCCAGCCCCACCGACCAGCAGGCGTCGATGCGGGTCAGCGCCCGCCGCTCGATGTCGGCCTCGGCGGTCTCGGTGTAGTCGAGCCCCCGCAGCCGCATGCGGGCCCGGCGGGCGAGCAGGCCGGGCAGGGCGCGGCGGGCGCTCTGGGGCAGGGTCATGCCGATCTGCTCCAGCACACCCCGGGTGACCGCCAGCCCGTCCTTGAGCTTGCCGCTGATGAGGAGCTGGGTGCCCGCCTCCAGCGACAGCTCCAGCCGCCGCTCGGGGTCGGCCCCCTCGGCGGCTTCGAGCAGCACCGCCGCCGCCTCGGGCCCCCGACCGGCGTCGATCAGGGCCCGCCCCAGGCACTCCAGCAGGCGTCGCTCCTCGGCGAGCGCGTCCGACTCGAGGCCGCTGGAGGACGCCATCGCCTGCCGGTGCAGCTCCAGCGCCCGGCGGTACAGCTCGGCCGCCCGGTCGAACGCCAGCTTGGCCACCGCCCGCTCGGCCGACTCGGCGGTGTAGCGCCGCGAGCGATCGAGCTCCCCGGCGCCGATGAAGTGCTCGGCGAGGACCTCGGGATCACCCGCCTCGCGCCGCTCGAGCGCCAGCCCCAGCTCCATGTGCATCGCCCGCCGGCTGATGTCGGGCATGCCCCCGGTCACCGCCGCCCGGATGCGGTCGTGGTACAGCTCCAGCGACTCGCTGGCCTCGGCCCCGGTCGCCCGCACCCGCAGCAGGTGCTCGGCGCGCAGCAGCCCCACCGTGCGGGCGACGGCGTCGTTGGGCACCCCCGCCGCGTCGTAGGCGATGCGCTGATCGAGCGGCCGCCCGTGCACCGCCAGCGCGTGCATCAGCCGCTGGGCGACGTGCTCCAGCCCCTCGACCCGCTGGCGCACGACCTCCTCGACCGTCAGGCCGCCCTCGACCAGCCGGGCCGTCTGGCGCAGGTGGCGGGCGAGGGCCTCGACGAAGAACGGGTTGCCCGCCGACTCCCGGGCGATGAGCGCCGAGAGCCGCTCGGCGCCCTCGCGCTCACCCAGCCGGGCCCGGGCCAGCCGGGCGGCGTCGGCCGCGTCCAGCGGGCCGATCGGGATCTCCTGCCAGCGCAGGGCGTGCCCCGGCTGCTCGACGAAGCCCAGCATCGAGCGCAGGAACGCGCTGCTCTCGACCTCCTCGGTGCGGTAGCTGCCCAGCACCAGCATCGGCGGCGGGTCGGACCCCCGCAGGAGCTCGGTCAGCAGCACCGCCGAGTCGCGGTCGCCCCATTGCAGGTCGTCGATGTGCACCACCGGCACCCGGTCGCGGGCCAGGCCGGCGAAGAGCTGGCGCAGCAGCGCGAAGCCCCGCTGCCGCAGCTCGCGGGGGTCGGACGGCTCGTCCTCGGGCAGCGAGCGCACCGCGATCGCGTCGACGTGCAGCAGCACCGGGAACAGCCGGGTCAGCGGGGCGAGGGCCGGGGGCATCATCGCGTCCAGCGCCTCGTCGGGCATGCGCCCGAGCTGCTGGGTCAGCGCGTCGATGACCGAGTCGAACGCCTTGTAGGGCACCGACTCCCGCTCGTAGCACCGCCCCGACAGCACCAGCAGGTCGGGCTGCTCGACCAGCGGATCGAGGAAGCGCCGCAGGAGCGCGCTCTTGCCCATGCCCGAGCCGCCGTGCACCCCGACCAGCGTCGCCTGCCCCCCGCGGGCCGCCGCCAGCGCGTCCTCGAGGGCCGCCGTCTGCGACTCGCGCCCGATGAGCCGACCCCGTCCCGGGGAGGGCAGCACCAGGGGCCCGCTGCCGCTGCGGGCGGTGCCCAGCGCGTCGAGGATCGCGTCGGCGTCGGGCCGGGCCGCCGGATCGCGGGCCAGCAGCGCCCGGCACAGACGGTCGAGGTCGTCGGGGATCGAGGGGTCGACGCTGCTGGCGTCCGGCGCGTCCTTGCGCCGCTTGTCGATCATGATCTTGAACGGCTTGCCCCGGAACGGGAGCTGCCCGGTCAGCGCTTCGAACAGGATCACGCCCACCGAGTACCAGTCGCTCGCCGGCAGCGGATCCTCGCCGTCGGCCTGCTCCGGGGCCATGTACTCCAGGGTGCCGCTGAACCCCGGCTCGTGCACCGCCCGCCGCCGGTCGAGCGGGGTGACCAGCCCGAAGTCGAGCACCACCAGCCGCCGGGTGCCCCGCTCGACGAGCACGTTGCTCGGCTTGAGGTCGCGGTGCAGGTGCCCCGCCTCGTGCAGCGCGGCGACCCCCTCGACGAGCTGGCGCAGCGCGTGGCGCAGGCGGGTGTAGTCCAGCCGCGGGCCGTCGTCGAAGCCGTCCCGGGGGCGCAGCCAGTGGTTGAGATCCTCCCCGTCGACGTACTCCATGGTGAAGAACCAGGTGCCGTCGTCGTGGTGCAGGTCGTGCAGATCGATCAGGTTGGGGTGGGCCACCTCGGCCAGCGAGCGGAACTCGCTCTTGAGCTTGATGATGCCGAACGGGCTGTCGCGGCGCAGGGTCTTGAGGGCCACCTCGGCGTCCCGCCGCTGGTCGTGGGCCAGATACACCACGCCCATGCCGCCTTCACCGAGGCGGCGGATGATCCGGAACCGATCGGAACCTGCGAACTCGCTCACCGGTGGCGAGCCTCCCCCGAACATCACCTGCGATCCGGACGCGCCGGACCGAGCGGGCCATCATACTGACGCGGAGCCGCGCCGTCGACGGCCGGCCCGCAGCAGGCGGTGCACCGCGCGCACCGACGGCGCGATCGGCGGCTGGGGCAGGGGGGTCGGCAGCCGGTCGGGGTCGACCCCCAGCGTCGGGGCCACCGCCCGGGCCGCGAGCAGCCCGGTCAGGCACGCCCGCTCGAGATAGAGCACCGGCTCGGGGCAGGCGATCCAGTCCCCGCACAGCGCCAGCTCGGGGGCCAGCGCCACCGGCGGCAGGCGGCTCATCGCGCCCGGGGCGAACGCCACGTGCGTCGCCGGGTTGCGCAGGACGTGCCCCGCCACCCGGGCCCCCACCTCGGGCCACGCCCACCGGATCTCCCGGCTCACGTCGTCGAGCACCCGCCGGTCGGGGTCGACCAGCGCCGCCGCCGCCCGGTCGCCGTACAGGTGACACTCCACCGCCCCGCCGCCGGTGCGCGCGGCCCAGTCGGCGTAGGGGGTCATGAAGCGGTGCAGCCAGAAGTAGTTGTCCGCCGCGCCGGCCCCGAAGATGCCGGTGAACGGCCGCCGGGGGTCGGGCGGCCGGGCGTACCATAGCCGCACCACCACCGACGGCACCCCCCGGGGCAGGTGATGGGGCGCGAGCAGCGCGCCCAGCGGCCCCCGGGCCAGCCGCTGCATCGCCGGGGGGTCGACCGCCAGGACCACCGCGTCGGCCGGGATGCGCCGGGGCCCATCGGGGCCGTGCACCGCCACCGCCGTCACGCGCCTGACGCCCTCGGCGTCCGGGCTCCACTCGAGGCCCGCCGCCCGATGCCCCACCAGCGCCTCGCCCCCGCGGGCGACCACCCGGCGCCACAGCGGCTCGATCAGGGCCCGCCCGCCGTCCTCGGCCAGCATGTGAAACCCGCACGCCTGCTTGTCGCTGACCCCGTAGAACCACAGCCCGGTGAAGAACGCCGCCAGGCTCACCTCGTCCGGCTCCGCGAAGAAACCGGAGTGGGTCATCGCCCGCATCATCTGTTGCAGGGCGGGGGGGAAGTCCTCGATGAAGCCGCGCACCGTCAGATGGTCGACGCGCTCGACGTCGACCCGGGGGTCGAACGCCATGAGCTGGTTCATCGGCCGCACGACCCGCGACAGCCGGGGCAGGAACAGCTTCGGCGCTCGCAGCACCTCGCTCGGGGGCAGCATCGACACCGTCGCCAGGGCCGCCGGCAGCCGGGTGTTGCGCACCGCCGCCCCGATCTCGACGAAGCCCGGCGCGCCGCCCGGGCGCTCGACGACCAGCGCCTGCTCGCCCGGATCGCGCATCGCACCCGACAAGCCGACCTGCTGCATCAGCCGGCGCAGGTTGACGTAGCGCCGCCAGATGCCGTGCACCCCGTGCTCCATGCCGAAGCTCGCCCGCACCCCGCCGTGGCGCACCTCGAACCGCTCGGCGCAGCGGATGCGGCCGCCCGGCACCGCGCCCGCCTCGAGCAGGGTCACCCGGGCGCCGGCCTCCGCCAGCGCCTGCGCGGCCGTCAGCCCGGCGACGCCCGCCCCGACCACCACCGCGCGCTTCATCGGCGCCTCCGGATGCCCCATCGGCCCGACGGCTCCTCGTTGTAGTCCACCCAGCGGTTGCCCCGACCGAACTGCAGGCCCATGCGCAGCCGGAAGGCGCCCAGGCACCGCCCGGCGAGAAAGTAGTCCCGATCGAGGAAGCGCACCCGGGGCCGCTCCAGCTTCGAGAAGTGCCCCAGGTTCGACACCTGGAACGGGATCTCGACCAGCTCGTCGATCGCCTTGCCCTCGCTCATGCCCTCGGCGCTGTCCGGGATCTGCTTGTGCACGAACACCGGCATCGCCGGCCGGCGGTCCTCGGGCACGTGCCGCTCGACCAGCCCCAGGGCGGTCGTCGCCATGCGCCGGGCGTACTCCGGCACCCACCGGGGCCAGAACAATCGGATGAGCTTGATCAGGAAGACCTCCGGGTCCAGCGCCTCGACCCCCCGCCAGCTCGCCCGCATCGTCATGCGCCGGGCGAGCACCATGTCGACGTTGCCCCGCTCGCGGTCGATGGTCGTGCGGGCGAAGCGCTTGGGGAACCCGTACAGCTCGCGGCCGAGGGTGATCGCCAGGAAGTTGTCGGGGTACAACTCGGGCACGAACATGCCCGGCCGCATGCGCGGGGCCAGGCACGGCAGGAAGGCCGCCGTCTCGTTGTAGCTGAACGCCCGCCCGGCGCCCTCGGCGTGCTTGCTGTACGTCTTGCCGAAGAAGTTGAAGGTCAGCAGATAGCGCCCCTCGGTGCCCGGCATCGGCCGCACGCCGCGGGGCAGCAGCGCCTCCAGCCGCCGGGGTTCGTCCTGCATGACGAACAGATACATGTCGAACGGATCGGCCACGTAGGGCCCGGGCACCAGCTCGGCCTTCGGCGAGCGGAAGAAGTCTTCGAAGTGCCGCTGGATCAGATCGCTCTGCTCGTACTGCACCCGGAGCTGGCGCGACAAGAAGCGGATGAGGTTGCGCGACGCCCGCGGGCTGCGGTCGAGCAGCGCCTCGAGGAGCTGATGGGGCATCGAGGCCACCCGCACGTCGCTGAACGCCTCCAGGCTCGCGGTGCGCGGCTGCCCGTCGATGACCGCCACCAGCCCCAGGATCTCGGGCGCCTGCACCAGCGTGACCAGCTTGCCGTCGCGGGTGACCGCCACCTCGCCTTCGAGCAGGAAGAAGACGTAGGCCGCGTCGATGCTCTGGTCGGTGATGCGGCGGCCGGCCTTGACCTCGTGGATGCGCATGCCCCGGCGCAGCAGCTCCACGGCGGCGGGCTCGATCCCGTCGAAGACCTCCATCTGCAGCAGCCGCTCGATGACGGCCGCGCGGTCGCCTGCCATGCCGGACGCTCCACCCGCCGTCTCGGCGGTGTCGGGAATCGCAGGCGATAGCACGCCGCTCCTACCCCGCGCAATCCGGCGCTCTCTTGGGGGGTGGCCCGTCCGGACCGCCCCGGGCTGCGGTCGCGGCTGGCATTCGGCGCGATCGTGGGGCAGGGTATCGACCGCCGCCGCGTCGGTCGATCGAATACACGAGGAGCCCGTCGATGCACGGTGAACGCCCCCCCGAAGCGACCCTCGACGCCTGCATCCGACGCATGCGGCGGGCCGGCATGCCGCCGGCCGTCATCGCCCACTTCGCCCACCAGCACGAGGCGTGGCGCATGGGCGTCACCGGGCGGGTGCCGCTCGACGAGGTGGGCCACACCGAGGCCGGCGACCTCGTCGACGGTGACCGGCTGCCCCCCCCCGACCGCGAGCATCGGGCCGAGCTGCTGCGCCGGCTGGTCGTGATCAAGCTCAACGGCGGCCTGGGCACCACGATGCACCTCGACCGGGCCAAGAGCCTGATCGAAGTGCGCGAGGGCCGCTCGTTTCTGGGGCTGATGGCCGACCAGATCGAGCGCCTGCGCCAGCGGACCGGCGCCCGGCTGCCGCTGCTGCTGATGAACAGCTTCCGCACCCGGGACGACACCCGGGCCGCGCTGGCCGGCTTCGCCAACCCCGACGACCTGCCGCTCGACTTCATCCAGCACCGGGTGCCCCGGGTCGAGGCCCGCAGCGGCCGGCCCTACGGCGCGCCGGAGGACACGGCGAGCTGGGCCCCGCCGGGCCACGGCGACGTCTACCTCGCGCTGCACACCAGCGGCCTGCTCGACCGCCTGCTCGACCGGGGCTACCGCTGGGCCTTCATCAGCAACGGCGACAACCTGGGGGCCACCGTCGAGCCCCGCCTGTGCAGCGACTTCGTCGAGCGGGGCCGGGCGATGGCGATGGAGGTCACCGACAAGACCCCCATGGACCGCAAGGGCGGCACCCTCGTGCGCCGCGGGGGGCGGCTCTTCCTGCTCGAGCGGTCGATGGTCGATGAGGCCGAGATGCCCGGGTTCACCGATCTGGAGCGCTTCCCGGTCTTCAACACCAACAGCCTGTGGATCGACCTGATGGCGGTCCGCGTCGCCCTGCACGGGGGCCTGCTCGAGCTGCCGCTGATCGTCAACCGCAAGCGGGTGCACGGGGAGCCGATCCTACAGTTCGAGACCGCGATGGGCGCCGCGATCGGCTGCTTCCGGGCCACCGTCGGCTACCGGGTGCCCCGGACCCGCTTCGCGCCGGTCAAGAGCACCGAAGACCTCATGGTCATGCGATCGGACGCCTACCGCATCGACCACAACGGCGCGGTGCGGCCCGCGCCCGAGCGCGACCTGCCCGGCCCGCCCACCGTCACCCTCGACCCGATCTACGCCCCGCTCGACGCCTTCGAGGCCCGCGTGCCCCACCCCGTCGGCCTGCGTCGGTGTCGCTCGCTCGAGGTCCGGGGCGACGTCAGCATCGGGCAGGGGGTGCAGTTCGAAGGCCGGGTCGTGCTGCGGGCCCGGCAGGCTGCGGTCGCCGACGGGGCCCGGTTCACCGACGGCGCCTGGCGCCACGACGGCAAGCGGTGGGTCGCCGACGTGATCGGCGCGCGCTGAGGCTCACCCCGCCCGGGCCGCCATGCGGGCGATGCGCTCGGCGGGCAGCCCCTCGGCGTGGATCTCGAGGCCCCGCACGTCGCCGGTGAAGTGGTTCGGATTGCCCCCGCCCCGCCGCCCGATGTAGAGCGGCGAGTCGTTGCGGGTGCTGGCGGTCGTCGTGTCGTCGGTGACCCCGTCCTGCTCGCCGTCGATGTACAGGTACAGCCGCCCGACGCCGTTCTCCGTGCGCCGCACGAACGCGACGTGGTGGAAGCTGCCGTCGTCGACCCGCCTCGACGACGTGATCGCGGGGTTTGCGCTGCGGTCGTAGCGCGCCACCACCAACTTGCCCCACCGCGCCCCGCCCCGCTGGTTGATGAAGCGGATGACGTAGGGGTAGCCCCCCGGCCCGGACCACTTCTCGACGATCTCGTTGTCCCCGCTCACCAGCCACCGCTGCGCGCGCGCGGCGCGCACGCTGAGGGCGACGGTGAAATCCTGATCCCGCTCGAAGTCGATCAACGGATCGTCGGGGATCGAGACGTCGGCCCCCGTGCCGTCGAAGCTGTACCGCCAGAGCAGGACCGGGCCGCCCGTCGCCCGCCAGCGACACAGCCCGCGATACGCCTTGCCGGTCATCACCTCGGCGCCGATCTTCTTGAAGAAGACGGTGCGGGTCGGCGCGTTGTTGACCCGCAGCGTGACCCCCCCGCCGTCGACCGTCGGCTCGACCCACAAGCTGGCCGCCGTGCGGAACGCGGGGTCGTCGCTCGCCGCCTGCAACATCAGCGCGTCGGCGTCGGGGTGCAGCAGCCCGACCGGATCACCCACGGTGACGAAGTGCCCCGCCGGGCTCACCGCCTCCAGCGAGACGTTGCCCCGATCGGGATCGAGCGGCGGGACCGCGCGGAACCCGGTGTTCGCGTCACCCGCCGAGCCGAGCGTGAGCCGCCCGGGCGCGCCGAGGTGCCGCAGGACGCCGCTCTCATCGTCGACCGTCGCGCTCTGGAAGGTGTAGGTGTAGCCGAAGATCAGCGCAGACATGTGAACCCCCCACCGCGGCGCGGGCGCTCCCCGGACGCCGCCCGATCGAGGATAGGCCGGCCCCGAGACGGCGGTCAATCCGGCTGGTGGGCGTCGGGCGCGCGGCGGCGCGACTTTGGCGCAGACGGTGTATTTTTTTCGGGATCTGCTAGTCTCGCCCCGAGGCGACCGCGGAGAGGACCCCGATGGCCGAAGAAGAGATCGAGCCCGAGGACGACGCCCCCGAAGGCGGACAACCGGAGGAGAAGGGCGGCAGCGGCAAGCTGGTGCTGCTCATCGGGCTGATCAACACGATCGGCCTGCTGGCCATCGGGGCCTACGTCATCCTCGGCGGCGGCGGGGGCCCCCAGCCCATGTCGCCCATCGATCCCGCCATGGAAGGCGCCATCGACAACACCCTGCCCGGAGCGCCCGAGCGGCCCACCGGCGGCCCCGGCCCGCTCGTCGAGCTGGGCACGCTGGTGGTCAACCTCAAGGAGCCCACCGGCGACCGCTACCTCAAGGCCAAGATCAACCTCGAGCTCGACGGCGAGGAGACCCGGGCCGAGGTCGAGGCCCGGATGAGCGCGATCAAGTACCAGCTCACCATGCTGCTCAGCGGCCAGCGGGTCGCCGACGTGCAGGGGCCCGAGGCGATGGAGTCACTGCGCAAGTCGATGAAGCGTCGGGCCAACGCGGTGATCTCGAAGGGCAGCGTCACCGAGGTGTGGCCCGAAGAGTGGATCGTGCAATGAGCCCCACGGGCCGCGGAGGGGGCGTTCGTCGATGAGCGAGCAGATCCTCAGCCAGAACGAGATCGACGCGCTGCTCTCGGCGGTCAACGACGGCGAGATCGAACTCGACGACGAGGAGGGCGGGGCCGAGGAGCCCGACGAGGCCGCCGCCTCGGCGGTCAAGTACGACCTGCTCAGCCAGGACCGCATCATCCGCGGTCGCATGCCGACCCTCGACATCATCAACGACCGCTTCGCCCGCCAGTTCCGCATCACGCTGTCCAACAGCCTGCGCAAGATCCTCCAGGTCAGCGTCGAGAGCACCTCGCTGATGAAGTACGGCGAGTTCCTCAACTACCTGCCCATCCCGTCGTGCCTCAACATCGTGCGGTTCCACCCGCTGCGCGGCTCGTGCATCGTCGCGGTCGAGACCAAGCTGATCTTCACCTTCCTCAACAACTGGTTCGGCGGCTCGACCAACGCCCAGGAGCGCATCGAGGGGCGGGACTTCACCAGCATCGAGCTGATGATCGTGCGCAAGGTCGTCTCGCTGCTGATGGAGGACCTGCACCGGGCGTGGGCCCCGGTGTTCCCCATCCGCGGGGAGTACGTGCGCACCGAGATCAACCCCCAGTTCCTCGCCGTGGTCGCGCCGAGCGACGTGGTGGTGCTCACCAGCTTCGAGATCGAGATCGACAACCTGCGGGGCACGGTGCAGATCGTGATCCCGTACAGCACCGTCGAGCCCATCCGGGGGCACCTGTCGAGCGGCATCCAGTCCGAAGGCAGCGGCGACGACAACACCTGGGGCGAGCAGATCAGCGAGCACCTGCACGGGGTCGAGACCCACGCCTCGGTGGTGCTCGGGCGCTCGACGATCACCATCCGCGACCTGCTCGCGCTCAAGCCGGGGGACGTCATCACCCTCGACCAGCCCCAGAGCGACCCGCTCGAGATGTTCGTCGAGCGGGCCCACCGGTTCGACGTGATGCCGCTCGAGAAGGCGGGGCACCTCGCCGCCGAGATCGTGGGCGAGGTCGCCCCCAAGCTGCCCCCCGAGCGCACCGACGCGCTGCCCTCGCTCGAAGACGACGAGGAGGACGACGACCGGTGAGCACCCTGGCACGCCACCTGCAAAACCGACCCCCCGTGGGAGGCCGCTGATGGCCGAAGACGAGCGACAGATCGAGTTCCTCTACGACGTCGAACTCGAGCTCTCGGTGATTCTGGGATCGAGCCGGATGTTGATTCGCGACCTGCTCAAGCTGGCGACGGGATCGGTGGTCGAGTTGAACAAGCTCGCCGGCGAGTCGCTGGACGTCGTGATCAACGACAAGGTCATCGCCCGCGGCGAAGCGGTGGTGGTCAACGAGAAGTTCGGCATCCGGCTCACCGAGGTGGTCTCGCCGTACGAGCGGGTCCGCCAGCTCCGCGACTGAGCGCCGCGCCCGGGCGCCGTCCCGGCCCGACGCCGCCTCCCCCACACGGACACTCGAACGCGATCCGAAGCGCGCCGACCGGGCGCGCGTGGGGGGAGTCATGCTCCGCAGCCGGTTCACCGACCGACCGTTTCACGCCCTGCTCGGCGCCCTGTGCGCCGCGCTGCTCCTGCCCGCGGCCGTCAACGCCCGGTCGCCGGGCGTCAAGACTCTGACCGCGGTCGACTTCCGCGCGGCCGCCGAGCACGTCGAGTTCACCGTGCGCACCGACCCCCCGCTGGCGCCCGACGCGGTCAGCGCCCGGCGGGACGGCGCCGTGCTGATGATCCAGCTCGACGACGTCGCGGCCGAGCGGCGGTGGCTCGAGACCGACGACGCCGCCATCGCGCGCACGCTGCTGCACCCCTCGCGCAAGTACGCGCCCGCCGCCATCGTGCGGGTGCGCATGAAGCGGAAGGTCGGCGGGGTGATGCTGGAGAACATCCGGGTGCGGGCCGAGGGCGACGCGGTCGTGATCGCCGTGCCCCGCAGCGCCGCCGTCGCCCGCGCGTGGGCCCGGGCGCCCGCCGCCGAGGCGCCCGCCCCGACGGCCGACGCTCCCATGGCCGACGCCCCGGCCAGCGCGGTGAAGCTGACCTTCGGCCCCCCGACCCGCGTGGCCCCGCCCGCCGAGCCGACGCTCGAGCCGCCCCCGGCCATCGCCGCCGCGCCCGACGCCCTCGACGACGCGCCGGCCCCCGCGGCCGCCGAAGAGCCGTTCGACCCGGCCGACACCCCGCTCGCGCTCGGCGACGACGCCCCGCTCGACACGCCGACCGGCGACGTGGCCCTCAGCGCCGGGCTGGCCCGGGTCAGCGGGCCGGGCATCGGCGCCTTCCTGATGTCGCTGCTCTTCCTCGGCGCCGTCGGCTTCCTGATGTGGCGCAAGATGCGGGGCAGCCGGGCCACCCCCACCGGCCGCCCGCTCATCCGCCCGGTCGGCAGCCACATGCTCGGCCCCAAGCAGAGCCTGCTGCTCGTCGACGTCGCCGGCGAGATGGTGCTGCTCGGCACCACCGACAAGGGGGTGCAGATGCTCACCAAGATCGAAGGCCGCGACGAGCCGGACCCGGCGGTGACCCCCGGACCGGCCGTGCCCCGCGAGGCGCTCGGCCCGGTCGCCGGACACTTCGCCGAGCGCCTCGGGGCCGCCGTCTCCCGCTTCCGCACCGCCGCCGCCCGGCTCGGCACCCGGACCTCGGCCGACGACGGGCCCGCCGCGCCGCCCGCGCCCGCTGCCGACGACCGCGCCGCTCGTGAGCGGGCCGCGGACGACCGGGCCGCCGAGCGCCGCTTCTTCGCCCGGGAGAAGGACGCCCTGCGCGAAGCCGCCGAAGAGGACGCGCTCGCCGCGCTCGCCGAACGGGTCGAGGACACCCCCGAGATCGACCCCCGCCGGCTGGCCCGGACCCGGTTCGCGCCGGTCGAGCCCGCCGAGCCCGAGCGCCCGGCCGCGCCGACGCTCGACCCCCGCGCCGACCTGCTGCGCAAGATCCGCGAACTCCAGCGGGCCTGACCCCCGAGCCCACGGGAGCCACCCGATGAACCGCCGAGCCCTCATCGCGGCGCTGTTCGGCGCCGCCACGCTCCTGATCTGCGCCGGGGCCGCGCTGGCGCAGCCGGTGCCGTTCGCCCCGCCCGCCGGGCCGCCCGACCCGTTCGCGCTGCCCCAGGTCTCGCTGTCGATGGGCGGCGAAGGCGGCGACTGGGTCGGCGTGCTGCGCATCCTGGCGCTGCTCACGGTGATGACCCTCGCCCCGGGCATCCTGCTGACGATGACCAGCTTCACCCGCATCGTCATCGTCTTCTCGTTCCTGCGTCAGGCCCTCGGCACCCAGCAGTCGCCGCCCAACCAGGTGCTCGTCGCGCTCGCGCTCTTCCTCAGCGTCTTCATCATGTCGCCCGTCTGGAGCAAGGTGCACACCGAGTCCATCCAGCCCTACGTCGCCGGCACCATCAGCCAGGACGTCGCGCTCGACCGGGCGCTCGCGCCGGTGCGCAGCTTCATGTTCCAGCACACCCGGCAGAAGGACCTCGCGCTGTTCATCAAGACCAGCGGCGACGACCGCCCCCGCACCCGGCGGGACGTCGGCACCATGCAGCTCATCCCGGCGTTTGTGCTCAGCGAGCTCAAGACCGCCTTCCAGATGGGCTTCATGCTCTACATCCCGTTCCTGGTGCTCGACATGGTCGTCGCCTCGATCCTGATGGCGATGGGCATGATGATGCTGCCCCCGATCCTCATCTCGCTGCCGTTCAAAGTGATGCTGTTCGTGCTCGTCGACGGGTGGAACCTGCTCGTCGGCAGCCTCGTGCAGAGCTTCGCCTGACCCCCGGCCCGGAGGCCACCGATGACCAGCGGATTCGTCATCACGTTCTTCACCGAGGCCATCACGATGGCCGCCATGCTCAGCCTGCCCGCGCTGATGCTCGGCCTCGTCGTCGGCCTGCTGGTCTCGATCTTCCAGGCGGTGACCCAGATCCAGGAGCAGACCCTGGCGCTCATCCCCAAGATCATCGCCATCGTCGGGGCCCTGCTCATCTTCGGGAGCTGGATGCTCACCCACCTCGTGCACTACACCGAGCGGGTCTTCGCCCAGCTCCCGGGCGTGGCCGGATAGCGGGGCCGCCCGGTGACCCACCTGCTCGACGCCGAGGCGATCTTCGCCGTGCTCGGCCCCTTCGCGATGGGCTTCGCCCTCGTGCTCGGGCGGGTCGTCGGGCTGATGGCCACCACCCCGCTCTTGTCGAGCCCGCTCATCCCCAACCCGGCCAAGGCCGCGCTCGCCGGGGTGCTCACCCTCTTCGTCGCGTTCGGCGGCGGCCTCGAGCCCCCGGCGGTCGACCTCAACGCCATCGCGCTCGCCGGGGCGCTCGTCGGCGAGCTGATCATCGGCGCCGTCATGGGCCTCGCGGTCACCATCGCCTTCGGGGCGCTGCACTTCTGCGGGCAGATGATCGGCATCCAGATGGGGTTCGCGGTGGCCAACGTCGTCGACCCCAGCACCTTTCAGCAGGTCGGGGTGCTCGCCCAGGTGCTCAACCTGCTCGGCACCATGCTCTTCCTCGCCTTCGACGGGCACCTGCTCATCATCCGGGCCTTCATGGAGAGCTTCGCCATCGTGCCGCTCGCCGGCAGCGACCCCCAGGTGGGCGCGATCATCGGCGAGATCATCGCCCAGAGCGCCCTGCTCTTCGAGATCGGCCTGCGCATCGCGCTGCCCGTCGTGTGTGTCGTGCTGCTCGTCAACGTCGGCCTCGCGACCATCGCCCGCACCGTGCCCCAGGTGAACATCTTCGTGATCGGGTTCCTGGTGACCATCAGCCTGGGCCTCATCGTGCTCGGCTTCTCGGTGCCCTCCACCGCCACCGTCTTCGAGTCGGTCATCGAAGACGCGATCCGCAGCGCGATCCGGGTCACCCGGCTCTTCTGACCCGGCCCGTCGATTGCACCGGCCGGGGCCATGGCCGACGACTCCGCAGAGAGGACAGAACCCGCCTCCGAGAAACGGCGGGAAGAGTTCCGCGAGCGGGGCGAGATCGCCCGCTCGCGGGACATCATCTCGGTGATGATCCTGTTCTCGGGGCTGGCCTACTTCTGGTTCCTCGGGGGCTGGCTCTTCGAAGGCCTCGGGCGGTTCATCGTGCAGTTCTACGAGCTGCGGCCCCAGCTCGAGATGACCCCCGGCTCGATGCTGCGCATGGGCACCGAGACCGTCATCCAGATGGCGCTCATCATCGGACCGCTGGCGGCGATGGTCGTCGCGGTCAGCATCGGGGGCAGCGTGGCCCAGGTCGGGTTCCTGTTCACCGCCAAGCCGCTCGAGCCCGATCTCAAGCGCATCAACATCTTCAGCGAGAAGCTGTTCACCACGTTCTTCAACAAACAGGCGGTCGGCAACCTGGTCGGCAGCCTGGCCAAGATCGGGGTCGTGGTGGTCGTCATCTGGGTGACCCTCGAAGGCGACGGCGGCCGCATCCGGGCCATCTCGACCCTGCCGCTCGTCGAGGGCATCACCTACCTGCTCGAGCGCTGCATGCTGCTCGTCTTCAACGTCTCGCTGGTGCTCATCCTCGTCGCCGCCGCCGACTACGCGTGGCAGAAGTACGTGATGGAAGAGAAGATGAAGATGACCAAGCAGGAGGTCAAAGACGAGCACAAGGAGGTCGAGGGCAACCCCCACCAGAAGGGCGCCATGCGGCGGCGGGCGATGGACATCTCCAACCAGCGCATGATGCAGGCGGTGCCCGAGGCCGACGTCATCGTCAACAACCCGACCCACATCTCGGTCGCCTTGCGCTACACCCGCGGGCGCGACGCCGCGCCGATCGTCATCGCCAAGGGCGCCGACCTGATCGCGCTGCGCATCCGGCGCGTCGCCCAGGCCCACGACATCCCGATGGTGGAGAACGTGCCCCTGGCACGCAGCTTGTACAAGCACGTCAAGGTGGGGCGCCCGGTGCCCTCGAAGTTCTACCGGGCGGTGGCCGAGGTCCTGGCCTACGTCTACCGCCTGCGCCAGAAGCGCCAGTTCACCGCCGGCGCCCGCCGTGAGCGCCCGCAGCGGGCCGGCGTCACCACCTCGATCGGCCGCGACGGCCGCAGCAGCCGACTCTGAGGCGAGAGCGAGCGATGGACAAAGTCAGCGAGTACCGCAGCCTGATCTTCACCGGCGCCGTCGTCGGGTTGCTGCTGCTGATGGTGCTGCCCATCCCGACGTTCCTGCTCGACATCCTGCTCGCGCTCAACATCGCCTTGGCGATGACCGTGCTGGTGGTGTCGCTCTACATGAAGCAGCCGCTGGAGTTCAGCTCGTTCCCGGCCATGCTGCTCGTCGCCACGCTCTTCCGGCTGACGCTCAACATCGCCTCGACCCGGTTGATCTTGCTGAAAGGCGGGGAGGGGCCCGACGCGGCCGGCGACATCATCGCGACGTTCGGGGACTTCGTGGTCGGCGGCAACTATGTCGTCGGCATCATCGTGTTCATCATCCTGGTCATCATCAACTTCGTCGTCATCACCAAGGGCTCGGGGCGCATCGCCGAGGTCGGCGCCCGGTTCACCCTCGACGCGATGCCCGGCAAGCAGATGGCCATCGACGCCGACCTCAACGCCGGGCTCATCGACGAGGCCACCGCCCGCGCCCGGCGGGAGAAGATCGAGCAGGAGGCCGACTTCTACGGCGCCATGGACGGCGCCTCCAAGTTCGTGCGGGGCGACGCCATCGCCGGCATCCTCATCACCGCCATCAACATCCTCGGCGGCTTCATCATCGGCATGACCCAATACGGGCTGCCGGCCAGCGAGTCGGCGGCGACCTACACCATCCTCACCGTCGGCGACGGCCTCGTCAGCCAGATCCCGGCCCTCGTCATCTCGACCGCCGCCGGCATCATCGTCTCCCGGGCCGCCGGATCGAGCGACCTCGGCTCGCAGCTCGTCGAGCAGCTCTTCTCGGCCAAGCGGGTGCTGTACATCGTCGCCGCGATCCTGATGGGCTTCGGCATCCTGCCCGGCATGCCGCTGCTGGTCTTCTGGGGCATCGCCGGGGTCATGATCTTCGCCGCGCGGTCGGCCGAGAAGGCGCCCGAAGAGGCCGAAGAGAAGACAGCCACCCAGGTCGACCCCCAGACCGGCGAAGAGACCACCGTGCGGCTCGGCGGCGGCGACGACACGCCCGCCGGCGACAACCGGGAGACCGAGAAGATCGAGAGCCTGCTGCCCATCGACCTGCTCGAGCTCGAGGTGGGCTACGGCCTCATCCCGCTCGTCGACCGGACCCAGAACGGCGAGCTCTTGGACCGCATCCAGTCCATCCGGCGGCAGTTCGCCAGCCAGATGGGCATCATCGTGCCGCCCATCCACATCCGGGACAACCTGCAGCTCGCGCCCGGCGGCTACTCGATGCTCATCAAGGGCGTCGAGATCGCCGAGGGCCACCTGATGCCCGAGCGGTTCCTGGCGATGAACCCCGGCGAGGTCGTCGACACCGTGCCCGGCGTCGAGACCACCGAGCCGGCGTTCGGCCTGCCCGCGATCTGGATCGACGAGGCCCGCAAGGACGAGGCCGAGCAGCTCGGCTACACCGTCGTCGACTGCGCGACCGTCGTGGCGACCCACCTCAGCGAGGTGCTCAAGGAGAACGCCCACGAGCTGCTCGGCCGCCAGGAGCTGCAAGAGCTGATCGAGGTCTTCGCCAAGCGGGCCCCGAAGATGGTCGAGGATCTCATCCCCGAGAAGATCAAGGTCGGCGAGATCCTCAAGGTGATGAAGAACCTGCTGCGCGAGCAGCTCAGCGTGCGCGACATCCGCACCATCCTCGAGGCCATCGCCGACCACGTCTCGCTGACCCGCAACCCCGAGATCCTGACCGAGTTCTGCCGCCAGCGGCTCGCCCGCTACATCACCAGCCGCATGAAGGCCGAGGACGGGCAGGTGCACGTCCTCACCGTCGACGGCGCGCTCGAAGAGGCCTTCCGGGGGCAGATCCAGCAGGTGGACGGCGACTTCCACCTCGGCATCTCGCCCCAGCTCGCCGAGCAGTTCCTCGGCCAGCTCGAGCAGCGGATGAGCGAGATGTCGATGTACGGCTACCTGCCGGTCCTGCTCGTCGCGCCGGAGCTGCGCCGGCCGGTGCGCAACCTCGTCGGGCGGTTCATGCCGCAGTTGATGGTGGTCTCGCACAAGGAGATCGCGCCGGGGGTTCAGGTCGACGCCGCGGGCGTCGTCGGCGCCGGGCTGGCCGGCGGCCAGCAGCAGCGGCGGGGCCGGGTGCCGGGGCGGGGAGCGCAGCCGTCGATGGCTTGAGTGCAGCCTCCATCCTGAACCTCGGCGCTCGGCCCGGCACTGTGCTCGGGCCGGCACTGTGCTCGACCCGGCACTGTGCTCGACCCGGCACTGTGCTCGACCGTATTTTGTGGGCAAGCTCTCGACACGGTGGCCTGATCCCATCGCTCAGCGCGGGTTCGACCGCCGCCGCCGCCGACGCAGCGCCGCGAGCGCCAGCAGACCCCACCAGCCACCGGCCGGGCCATCGCCCGCGCGGCAGTTCACCCCGTCGACGTCACCCGTCTGGCAGTCTCGATATGCCTCGGTGACGCTCTGCTCCTGCGCCCGTCGCGCGCCGCACAGGGACTTGGGCACCCCGCCCCGGTCGACGTCGGCGTCGCTCATGCCATCGGCGTCGCCCCCGACATCGGCGGCGTCGGCCCCATCGACCATGGCATCCGGGGCACCGTCGACGCCGCTGTCGATGCCACGGTCCGGCTCGGCGTCGGGCCCCACGTCGGGAAGCGGCTCGCAGGCATCGCCGATGCCATCATCGTTTGCGTCGTCCTGAGTCGGGTTCGGATCGGACGGGCAGTTGTCGCACACGTCCCCGAGGCCGTCGCCGTCCTCATCCGGCTGGGTGCCCGCCTCACCGGGCGGATTCCACGCCTCGGGGCAGCTGTCGGCCGCGTCGACGACCCCGTCCTCGTCGGTGTCACCGCAGGCATCGCCCGCCATGTCGCCGGGGAAGGTGTCGCCCTGATCGGGGTTCGATGTCTCGGGGCAGTTGTCGCACGCGTCGCCCACGCCGTCCTCGTCCCCGTCGGCCTGAGCGCCCTGCTCATCGGGCGGGTTCGCGTCCTCCGGGCAGGTGTCGGCCGCGTCGACGACGCCGTCGCCATCCGAGTCGTCGCAGGCGTCGCCCACGCCGTCGCCGTCGCGATCGGCCTGATCGGGGTTCGGCGTGTGGCGGCAGTTGTCCGCGTCGGGCGCCGGGCCGACGTATGCCATGATCAGGCCCACGGCGCGCTCGCCGGCCCACTCGTCGACGAAGGTGTCGCAGTCGTTGTCCAGGCCATCGGCGACGCCGCCGTCGCCCACCTCGTCGATCCGGCCATCCCCGTCGGTGTCCTGCCCATCGGGCGCCACCAGCACCTCGCCGGCCTCGTCGACCCGGCGGTCGCCGTCGTTGTCGATCCCGTCCGTCATCGGGTCGCAGGGGCGCCCGACGCCGCAGTCGGGCACCCCGTCATTGTCGTCGTCGGGATCACACCCGTCGCCGATGCCATCCCGATCCCGGTCGCGCCAGACCGCCGCCGGCCAGTCGGCGGCCTCACGGTCGCCTTGCTCTTCGATCTGGAACGGGCACAGGTCCTCCCGGGCCAGGATCTCGTTCGCGAAGCCCGCCAGCGGGCCGTGGTCGGGGCCGGGCCACCGCTCGCCGTCTTCGTCGACCGCGCCGTCGCCGTCCTCGTCGAGCCGGTTGCACGAGAACCCGCAGGTCAGGCGCAGGCAGCCGAAGGGGCCCTCTGCGCACGCGCCCGGCGGGTGATGGCTCATGCACTCCGGGCCGTAGGGTCGCCCCTCGGCGTCGACGCCGCCCTGCTCGTCGACCCGCCCGTCCCCGTCGTCGTCCAGGCCGTTGCGGTGAGGCGGGCAGCGGCCGTCGGGCCCGCAGTCGTAGAGCGCGTCGCCGTCCGAGTCGTCGTCGCACCGGCCGCCGGCCTGCCCGTCGCCGTCCCAGTCGAACTGCCGGGCCGCGGGCGCCGAGTCGCAGTCGGGCGGCACGAAGACCTCGGGCACGGCGGTGATCGGTCCCCGCCGGCAGAGGGCGGCGTCCTCCGGGCTGAGCGACGCGCAGGCCGAGCAGTCGTCGGGGCACTCGGCGCACATCATCTCGACGTCGTCGAGGCGCGCCCGGCAGCACGCCGGGCACTCGACCCGGCACGGGTCGTCGTCGGCATACGGCGCGCACGCGTCCCGATCGTCGGGGATCGCGTCCCCGTCCCGGTCGGTGCAGCTCGGGTTGTTCTCCAGGTACAGACACCACGGGTCGGGTGCGTCCGGGCCCGGCCGCAGCGAGCAGCCGCTGGCGTCGACGGCCTCCACCCGGCAGTCGGCCGTGCAGCCGTCGCTGCCCCACGGGTTTCCGTCGGCGCACCCGGCGACGCCCGGGCAGCCCGCGCCGGGCTCGGGCACCCCGCAGCCGCAAGGGGCCCCGTCGACGAAGCGATAGCGCCACTCGCCGGGCACCCCGACGTTGGAGCTGCGGCACAGCACCTCGGCCGCGTCCGCGGGCAGCCGGGGCGGCGGCGCGTCGTCGGGGTCGACCTGCTGCGGCAGACTGAACCCGATGTCGATGAAGCCGTCCCCGTCGGGCAGGCGCCCGCTGTCGAACCCGATGAGGTGCCCGGGCTCGATACCCGCGCAGCGGTGATAGCGGAAGACCACCTCGAAGTCGCCCGGGCCCTCGCCGTCGCCGTCGTCGACGAGCCGCAGTTCGAAGACCGGGCCGGGCGCGTCGTGCCACAGGATGGCGAGCGTATCGTCGGCGACCCACCAGCCGACGCGGGCGGCGGCGGAGTCCGAGAAGAGCGGCGCGATGACCGGGAACCGGGCGAAGTCGGGGCGGGGGAAGGGGTTGTCGCTCCAGGCCGTCAGGAAGGGCGGGTCGGCGCCCGGCACGCCGAAGGTGGCGACCCCGGTGGCGGCGATGCCCAGCGCCCCGGCGTCGGCGTCGGTCGGCAGTCGGCGCCCGAAGAAGTTCAGCCCGTCTGCGCCGAAGACCGCGGTCAGGGTCTCCGCGTCGACGACCAGCGTCGAGCCGTCGTCGGTCGAGTCGGCGAACTGCTCCGGGTCGAACGCCGGCGGCGCGGGTAGCGGCGCCAGCGGCTCGCAGATCTGGCCGGCGGCGGGGGCGCCGAGCAGCGCGAGCGCGCTCCCGATGGAGATGGCGAGGCCCCTCACGGCCGCGGCCCGTCCGGGCGGGGCACGGGCGTCCTCTCGGTCGGCGGGTCGTTCTGCCCCTCGTCGCCGCCGAGTGGGCGACAGACCTGGTCCCAGGCCGCCCGATGGTCCCGCCGGGCGAGGGCCGCCCCGCCGATGCAGCAGCGATCGCTCAGCCGCCGACCGGGCGCGGCCTGCCCCATTCGGCAGGCTTCGAAGCCGCCCGGCTGCATCCACTGGCAGTCGACGTCGCAGACATCGAGCACGTTGTCGAGGTGACCGTCGTCGTTGTCGTCGCAGGCGCGGCCCCGGCCGTCGCGGTCCTTGTCCCGCATCAGGTCGTCGGCGATCTCGGGGCAGGTGTCCCGGTCATCCGGCCGGCCGTCCCCGTCGGCGTCCATCGCGCAGGCAGCGGCCCGGCCGCCGGCCCAGTAGGGGCAGTGATCGGGCGTCTCGTCGTCGCCGTCGATGTCGCGGTCGCAGGCGTCGCCCTTGCCGTCGCCGTCCACGTCGGTCTGGGCGCTGTTCGGCTTCAGCGGGCAGTTGTCCACCGCGTCGATCACGGAGTCCCCGTCGTCGTCCAGATCACAGGCGTCGCCGCGGCCGTCGCCGTCGGTGTCGATCGGCTTGTCTTCGTATACGAGCGGGCAGCCGTCCTCCACGTCGGGCGTGCCGTCGTTGTCGTCGTCATCGTCGCACGCGTCGCCCCGGGTGTCGCTCCGCACGATGCGTCCGGCGGGGTTGCGCGGGCGCCCCTGGTCGGTGTCGCGCTGATCGGGGTTGTGCACCAGCGGGCAGTTGTCGTCGCCGTCGAGCACCCCGTCGCCGTCGTCGTCGTCATCGCAGGCGTCCCCGGTCTTGTCGCCGTCGGCGTCCGGCTGCCGCAGCAGCGCGCCGTCGGGGCCGCGCGGGCGGGGGTTGAAGACCCCCGGGCAGTTATCCGGGCCCCGGGCGGCGTCGCACCGGCCATCCCGCGCCGGCTCGTAGCCCCGCTCGCGCACGCCGTCGCCGTCTGCGTCGCAGTCACAGGCGTCCCCTCGAGCATCGCCCAGGACGTCGGGGTTCCGCGTCCGGAGGCGCCGATCGGTGTTCTCCTGGGTGAGGTTGGGCGTGTTCTGGCAGTTGTCGTCGCCATCCGCGACGAGGTCTTTGTCCGCGTCCTGGGGCGGGGCGGGCAGGAGGAAGTGGGCGCCGAGCGCGGGCGAGCGGGACGCGTCGCACTTCAGGCCGCCGGTGCTCGACAGCAGCACCGGGTCCGCGGCGCCGCTCACCCGCACCCCGATGCCGTCCGCCGCCGGAGGGCGGGTCACCCGGGGGCCGCAGCGGTCGTAGGCGATGGTGAGTGCGACCGCGCTCGAGCCACCCCGCTCCGTCGGCTCGATTCGCAGGGTGACGGCGGTCTCTCCCCGGCCCCCGCCGTCGTCCACCCACTGGACCTCGACCCAAGGGTCGTCGCCGACAGCCCGCGACCGGCACTCGGCCGTCACCCGGGACCCCGTCGCGAGCGGCGGGCCGAGCAGATCGACGACGGCCAGCGCGTTCAATGGGAGGGCCGCGAGCGACGCGTCGCCGTCGAAGAGCGCCGTCCCCAGGGTGACCGAGCCGCCGGGGTGCACGTTGATGTATTCGAGCCCCCCTTCGAGGGCGGCGGCGAGCTGGACGCCGAGCGGGCGCTCCATCTCCTGCCAGGCCGCGCCACACGTGCGCTCGAGCGCCTCGCGGCCCTCGAAGCCCGCCGAGGCCGGTGGCGGCGCGCACAGGGCGCCCATCAGAAGTGTCATCGTCGCGATTGTCCGGTGCATCCCGAAGCCCTATGAGTCATGAACCCGGCGACCATAGCCGAACAGCTCGACCGGTGCCAGAGTCGAGTCATTACATGCCCATGACACGGGGTGGTGTCGGGCGGTCTCTTCTGCCATATTGACCCCGCTTCGAACCGGGACGCCATGCACCAGCCAGCCCCCACCGCCGCCTGCCCCGCCTGCGCCGCGCCCGGCGCCGTCGCCCAGCCGTGTGATTCGGCGGCCTGCGCCCGCTTCGGCCTGCACCGGGTGCCGCTCGAATACGCGCCGACGGGCCGCGGCGCGGCCGACCGCCTCGTGGGGCGCATGTTCGGCGAGTATCTCGTCGTCCGCCGCCTGGGCGCGGGCGGCGTGGGCGCGGTCTACCTCGCGTTGCAGCAGCCCATCGGCCTGCCGGCGGCGCTCAAGCTGCTGCACGCCGACGGCAGCGCCCTGGCCACCGGCGAGCGATTCCGCCGCGAGGCGGCGGCGCTGGCCCGCTTGAGGCACCCCAACATCGTGCGGCTGCTCAAGTATGGCATCCAGGGCGACGACGCCTACCTCGTGATGGAGCACGTCGAAGGCGGGCGGACCCTGAAAGATGCCTTGCGGGAGGGCATCGCTGTGGACGATGCCAGCCGCATCCTCACCCAGATGTGTCATGGCCTCGAAGCGGCGCACGCCCGGGGCGTGGTGCATCGGGACATCAAGCCGGCCAATGTCATGCTCGAGCCGGTGCCCGGCGAGAGCCACTTCGTGCGCATCGTCGACTTCGGGCTGGTCAAGTTCGCCGAAGAGGGTCACAGCACCCGGCTCGCCGCCGGGACCCCGCGCTACATGGCACCCGAGCAGATGCTCAAGACCGGCATCGGGCCGTGGACCGATGGCTACGCGGTGACGGTCATCGCGTGCGAGATGCTGACCGGGCGGCACCCCTTCCGGGGGGAGACCGCGCAGGCGATCATGCTGCGCAAGCACGACCCGGGGTTCGACCCGGTGGCCGATCTGGGGCTGACGGTGGGCCCGATGATGGCCGAGCTGCTGCGCCGGGGGCTGGCGCCGACGCTGAGCCATCGCTACCGGGACATGCCATCGCTGAAGGTCGCGCTCGACGCCGCGCTCACCGAGTTCGCGGGCGATACGACCCCCGGCCTCGTTACGACGCTGCCCACGCCGCCCGGCGGGTCGTCGCGGTCGATCTCGCTGCCGATCGTGGCCACCGGATCGGCCGACGCGGCGCCCCCGATGGCCGGTCGGTGGCGCCCCGCGGCGGCCGGGCTGGCGCTGGCCGGGGTCGCGCTCGCCGGGTGGATATGGTGGCTGCCGCCCGATCCCGGGGCGGGTCGCGACGCCGTCGTAGAGGCCCCGGATGCCTTCCCGCCAGTCGACGCCGCGCCAGCCGACGCCGCGGTGGTGGGCGCCGCGCCGAAGCCGCCCGATGCTCGGGTGGTGGACGCCGCGCCGAAGCCGCGGGACGCGGCGAAGCCACCCCCGCCGAAGCGGAGGGTGAAGCGCCGCCGCCTGGACCCCGACGCGGCGCCGCCCCCGAGAAAAGCGGACGCCGCCGCCGACGCGCCCCGGAGGCTGCTGAACATCATCAAAGTGATCGAGACCGGCGCCGACGCGGGCCAGGGAGGTGACCGATGACGATCCAACCCATGACGGCCCTCGCGCTGTGCGCGGCGACGGGGCTGCTGCCGAGAGTGGCGGCCGGGCAGCCGACCGACGCCGAGGTGGTCGCCGAGGCCGCAGCGGCCCACGGGCGCTGTCAGGCCGGCGCCGTCGACGAGGGGCTGGCCCGGCTGACAGCTCTGACCGACGCCCTCGGAGAGCGCGATCGCCGGCTGCGGCCGCAGCTCGGCATGCTCGCCGGGCACTGCTTGCAGCTCGGTGCGCGGGTCGAGGACGCCCTCGCGGCCTACGACGCCGCCATCGCCCTGGCCGACCCCGACACCCCGGTCGGCGCCGAGGCGCGGGCCGAGGCCCGGCGGCTGCGCGAGGCCCTGGTGCAGCAGGCCTTCGGTGATCTCGCGGTGCGCTGCGGCGCGGGCGTCGAGCGGGTCCGGCTCGTCGAGCGCGACGCGACCGCCGACTGCCCCGCCCGCTGGACCGAGCTGAAGGCCGGGCCCTATCGGGTCGAGCCGCTGGGGGCCGAGGGCCCGCTCGCGCCCGCGTCGACCGTCACGGTCACCGCGGGTGAAGAGGCCGCGGTGGCGCTCGACGGGCCCCCGGCGCCGGCCCCGCCGGTCGGGACGCCGTGGCGCTTCGGCGGCCGCGTGGGGCTGGGCATCGCGTCCATCGTCGGCGAGACACAGCACCTCACCGTCGACGGCCCCGGCCTGAGCTGGCGGCTCGCCGCCACCGCCGAGACGCCCCGCTTCGACGGCTGGCTGTCGGGCCAGATCGAGCTCGGCGTCCGCCACAGCGCGATGCCATTCACCGACACCGGCTATGCCACCGACGGCGACCTCGGCCCCGAAGACATCGAGCTGAGCTGGTGGCAGCTCCACGTCGACCTGCTGGCCCGCGCTTGTGATCCGGGTCGGACGTGGGCGATCTGCGCCGCCGCGGGCCTGGGGGTCGGCGTGGTGCTGCACGCCGAAGAGCAGCGGGCGGCCGAGGCCGTCGACCCGGGGCTGGCGGGGGACGCGGCGCACCTCTCGGCCCGGCTCGGCCTCGAGGCCGAGGTCCCCCTGAGCGGCTGGACGCCGATCGTCGGGCTGCACGGGGCCCTGAGCCCGTGGCCCGGCGCGATCGAGTTCGCCGACACCCGGCTGCCTCAACTGCGGATCTGGCTCGACGTCGGCGCCGTATTCTGACGGCTCACCAGCCGCAGGCGACCTGGGGGCACACGATCAGCTCCTGGCCGATCCGCAGCTCGACGAGGCCGCCGATGTCATCCTCTGCCATCCGAGCGCCGATCACTTCGACGATGCCATCCGCCGCGTGCCAGTCGTCGATGGTGACGAACGGGATCCCACCCGGTCGACCGCACGACAGCCCCACGCCCGCCTGATGCACCGGCCGACCGGCGTCGCGCAGCGCCACGAACAGCGCCGAGGCGAAGTCGCCCCCGCCGACGCCATCCACGCCCCCGTCGGGCGCCGACGCGCCGGTCAGCGGGCGGGCGCCGATGCCTTCGACCTCGATCCAGTGGGTCCAGGTCGGTGCGAACGCGACGTCGTCGCCGCAGCGCTGCGCGGCCGACACGGTGAACGCCGCCTCGGCGGCCGGCCCGGCGGTGAAGTCGCCCGGCGTGCCCTGCACCGGGCGCGGCTGGCGTTCGTGGCAGTCGTCTTCGCAGGGCAGCTCGCAGCCGTGGGCGGCGAGGGCGAGCGTCGAGAGGGCGAGGGTAGCGCGCAGCATCGGCGACTCCTGGCGGTGGTGAGCGGGGTGAGGCGCGCGGGCGGGCGGGTGTCACGCCGCTGGGCGGCCGCGGCCTGTTGCCCACCCGTCACCGGGCCGTCGCGTGCGCGACAGCCGGCCCGTAGACGGTACGGGTTGCGCACCCAGTGATGAGAACATACAAGGACGTCATGCAGGACGACGTGTTCGGGGGACGGACGGCGGCGCTCGCCGCCGAGGCCGTGGCGCGCTGCCACGCGCTGGGGCGGTTCAGCGAGATCGAGGACGGGGTCTATCGCCCCTTCGGCCGGCAGTCGCTCGAAGACGCCGCGCGGCTGGTCGAGCGCTGGATGGCCGACGCGGGGCTGGACGTGCGCCGGGACGCCTTCGGCACCGTCGTGGGGCGCCGCCGCGGGGTGGGGCCGGGTCGACGCACGCTCTACGTCGGCTCACACCTCGACACCGTGCCCGACGGCGGGCTGTACGATGGCGCGCTGGGGGTCGTGCTGCCCATCGTGCTGTGCAAGGCGCTCGCCGGGCGCGCGCTGCCGTTCGACCTCTGCGTCCTGGGCTTCCTGGCCGAAGAGGGCTGCCGCTTCGGGGCCGGCTGCATGAGCGCGCGGTCGCTCACCGGGCGCCTCGATCGGGCCCTGCTCGAGCGGACCGCGCCCGACGGCACGACGCTGGCCGAGGCGGTGCGGTTCCACGGCGGGCAGCCCGAGCGGGTCGGGCAGGCCGCCGACTTCGCCCGCGCGCTGGGCTACGTCGAGGTGCACATCGAGCAGGCGTCGGTGCTCGATCGGCGGCGGCACTCCGTGGGCGTGGTCGAGGGCATCGTGGGCCAGTCCCGCCTGAGCCTGACCTTCACCGGGCAGGCCGATCACGCCGGTACGACCGAGATGGGCGACCGCCGCGACGCGCTGTGCGCCGCGGCCGACTTCGTGCTCGCGGTCGAGGAGCTCGCCAAAGCCGACCGCGAGCTCTTCGCCACCGTCGGCCGCCTCGACGTCTCGCCCAACGCCAACAATGTCATCCCGGGGGCGGTCTCGCTGTCGCTCGACGTGCGCCACCCCCACGACGTCGCCCGCGAGGTGGCGCTGTCGGCGCTCGCCGAAGCGGCCCGGGCGGGGGGCGGGCGGCGGGGGGTCTCGGTGGGCTGGCGGATCGACGGGCAGCGGGCGGCCGCGACGTGTGACGCCGGCCTGACGCGGCTGCTCGTCGAGGCCGTCCGCGCGGCGGGGGTGCCCGAGGTCCGGCTGCCGAGCCGGGCGGGCCACGACGCGATGGTGATGGCCCGGGTGATGCCCATGGCGATGTTGTTCGTGCGCAGCCCGGGCGGGTTGAGCCATCATCCCGACGAGCGACTCGACGTGGCCGACGTGGCCGTGGCGGTCGACGTGATGGGCCGCTTCTTCGCGCGGCTCGCCCGGCAGGAGGCCGCCCGGGTGCCCGGCGCGCCGGCCTCGCCCTACGAGGAGACCCGCGCCCCATGAAGATCGCCGCGACCGCCCGCCCCGCGCACCCCGCCACGGGCCTCGAAGAGTATTGGACGGTGCGCGCCGCCGACGAGGCTCTGGTCTGGGATGGCTTCTGCACCGGCCCGTCGGTGCTCGAGCCGGCGGCGGTCGAAGGCCTGTGCCGCCGGCTCCTGGGCATCTCGCCGGCCGAATTGCCCGCGGCGAGCGCGGCCGGCCTCGCGCCGCCGGTGAGCCCGGCGTCGCCCCGGGTGTTCCTGCACTCCGACACCCCCGAGCTGAGGGGCTTCGAGGGCGACCTCGACGCCGTACGCAGCGGCCGCCGACCGCTGGACTTCACCGCCTACAAAGAGGCCCGCTCGCCCTATCTGGCCCGGCCGGGCGACCTCGCGGTGGGCCGCATCCGCCCCTGGCGCGACAACTGCGTCGCCGCCGGGGTGCCCATGCTGCCGGTGCCCGATCTGGGGCACTACTACCTCTCGCACGCGCTGCTGGTGCTCGCCGAGCGTCACCTGCGGGCGCCGGTGCCCGCCATCACGGCCCTGATCCGGCGCTTCGCGGAGGCGCCGGACACCGTGGCCGCGCTGTACGCGTTCGAGCCCGAGATCCAGATCGTCCTCCTGTGGCTGCGGGCGCAGGCCGGGCTGGACGTGCTGCGCACCGACGCCAACCCGCCCGACGTCGCGGCCGCCTGGAACCGCAAGGATGTGCTGCACCCGACGGTCGACGTCGCGCTCGACATGCCCCCGCCGGCCGACGCCGACGGCCCGGCGTGGCTCGCCCGCGAGGCGGCGCGCTCGGGGCTGGGGCAGGCGTTGGGGGCCGCCACGCCGGTCTTCCCCGGCTACACGATCCCCCGAGCGGGCGTCGAGCGGGGCCGGTTCGTACGGCAGGTGCTGCGCGCGGGCGAGCTGCTGCGCGCCCGACATGGGCTCGATCGGGGCTGCCTCAAGCCCTCCGAGGCCGGCGACGGGGCCCGGATCACCCTCGACGTCCCGCTGGCCGACGCCGCCCGGCTGACCGCCCTGGCCGAGCAGGCGTGGGGCAACGGCGACGCCTACCTGCTCGAGCCGCATGTGCGCTACCTCGGGAGCACGCTCGGCGGGGAGCCCATCGCCGCGACGCCCTCGGCCCACATCCGAGCCGGCGCGCTGGCCCCGGGGATGACGCTCCAGTTCACCCGGGGCACCTCGTGGAAGGGCAACATCTACATCGACGCCGACTCGGCGCCGGGGGTCGGGCTCGACCGGGCGGTCTACCGCGAGGCCCGGGCGGCCGTCGAGGCGCTGACCGCAGCGTTCGCCGCCGCCGGTCAGGGGCTGGTGACCGCCGGCTATGACGTGGGTATCGGGCGCCTCGGCGGCCCGGTCTGGGGCGAGCGGGTGCTGCTCGGGGTGCAGGATCTCAACGTGTCGTTCACCGGCGCCGAGTGCCTGCGGGCCTACATGGATCGCCACGCCGACGGCCCGTGCCCCGCCGCCTCGCGGGTGGTGCGGCCGGCGCCGCACGCCACCGTGCCGGTGCTGGCGAAGGCGCTGAGCGCGCTCGCGCCGACCGCGTGCGAGGCCGACGTGGTGGCCGCCGTGCCCGACCGGTGGGGCATGATCGCGCTGCGCGGCGCCGACGCGCGGGACGCCGCCGAGCGGGTATTGAACCTGCGCGACGCCCTGCTCGACCGCGGCCTGCTGCTGCCCCTCTGACCGGGTGGCGGCGTTCGACCTGATCCTGCGCGGCGGCGCGCTCTACGACGGCAGCGGCGCCCCGGCGGCCCGGGGCGACCTCGCGATCCGCGGCGACCGCATCGCGGCGGTCGGCCGGGTCGAAGGCCGGGGGGCGGTCGAGGTCGACGTCGGCGGGCTCGCGGTGGCCCCCGGCTTCGTCAACATGATGTCGTGGGCCCACGACGCGCTGATGCACGACGGCCGCGGCGAGAGCGATCTGCGGCAGGGCGTCACCCTCGAAGTGATGGGCGAAGGCTGGTCGATGGGGCCCCTCGACGACCGCCTCGCGGCCTATGTCGAGGCGCGGCAGACGACCCTGCGCCACCCCATCACATGGCGCACGCTGGATGGCTTCCTGCGGTGCCTGACCGACCGCGGCGTGGCGTGCAACGTGACCTCGTTCGTCGGCGCCGGCCTGCTGCGGGCGCTGGTGGTGGGCTTCGACGACCGCCCGCCGACCTCCGTCGAGCAGGATCGGATGTGCGCGCTGGCCGCCGACGCCATGCGGGCCGGCGCGGTGGGGGTGTCATCGGCGCTGGCCTACGCCCCCGACTGCTATGCCACCGTCGACGAACTCACCGCGCTGGCCCGGGTCGCCGCGGCCCACGGCGGGGCCTATGCCAGCCATGTCAGGGACGAGGGCGCCGGCCTGCTGCCGGCGCTCGACGAGTTCGTCGGCATCGTCGAGCGCGCCGGCGTCCGGGGCGAAGTCTATCACTTGAAGGCATCCGGGCGGCTCGACTGGCACCGGCTGGAGGCGGCCATCACGCTGCTCGAAGCGGCCCGCGCCCGGGGGCTGCCCATCACCGCCGACGCCTACCCCTACGCCGCCTCGTCGAGCGGGCTCGACTGGCTCATGCCCGGCTGGGTGCGCGAGGGGGGCTACGAGGCGTGGTTCGCCCGGCTGGCGGAGCCGAGCGTCCGCCGGCGGGCCATCGCCGAGATGAAGCGGGACGCGCCGGACAACCCCTGGCGCCAGCTCCGCTCGGCCGACGAGATCGTGCTGACCCGCTTCCGCCGCCCCGAGCTGCGGAGGTACGCCGGGCGGACGCTGGCCGACGTCGCCGCCGAGCGGGGGGTGGATCCGTTCGCGGCGGCGATCGACCTCGTCGTCGACGATCGCAGCCGCATCGGCGCGATGTTCTTCTCGATGTCATCGGAGAACGTGCGCCGGAAGCTGGCGCTGCCCTGGCTCGCCCTGTGCTCCGACGCCGCCGCGCTCGCACCCCGGCCCCCGTTCCTCGACGACCACCCCCACCCCCGGGCGTATGGCAGCTTCGCCCGCTTCCTGGGTCACTGGGTGCGGGACGAGGGCGTGACATCGCTGGCCGATGCCATCCGCCGGATCACGGCGCTGCCCGCCGGCGTGCTCGGCCTCACCGACCGGGGCCGGCTGGCGCCGGGCTGCGCAGCGGACGTGGCGGTCTTCGACCCGGCGGCCATCCGGGACGTCGCGACCTACGCCGAGCCCCATCGCTTCGCCGAAGGCATGGTGCATGTGCTGGTCAACGGCGTCTTCGCGCTGCGGGGCGGCGCGGTGACCCCGGCCCGGCCGGGCCGGGTCGTGCGGCGAGCGGGGTCTTGAGGGCGGAGGCCCGGCGTCTCGAAAGCGCGGTGGCCTGTGCCGGCCTCTTTGTGGTGAGATGAGAGGTAGACCGGGGAGGGGCCATGAGCCGATCGCGCACCGCGACACTCGCGCTCGAAGACGCGAGGAGCCCGACCGGGATGGGCGACACGCCGGATGCCCCTCGGGGCCGGGGGGTGGCGCTGCGGCGGGCGGCGCGGGAGGGGCAGCGGCGGCAGGCGGCCGAGCTGCGGGACGACCCGCTGGGTGGCAGCGTACAGGGCGTCGCCGATCGGGGCGTGGTCGGGGCGGGTGGACGGCTGCCTCACGCCGAGGCGATCCAGGCGTCGTTCGGGCGCCACGACGTCGGTGACATTCAGGCCCACGTCGGCGGCGCGGCCCGCGAGGCGTCCGAGGCGCTGGGGGCCCGGGCCTACGCCACGGGCGGTTCGACGGCCTTCGCCCAGGCGCCCGATCTGCACCTCGCGGCGCACGAGGCGGCCCACGTCGTTCAGCAGCGGGCGGGGGTTCAGTTCGACCGCGTGGGCGTCGCCGGGGACGCCCACGAGCGGCACGCCGACGCGGTGGCCGACGCGGTGGTGGCCGGGCGCTCGGCCGAGGCGTTGCTCGATGCGCCGCCTGCCGGCGGGGCCCCGGTGCAGCGGGAGGCGAAGCCCGACACCGACGGCGCCGCCGACGCCGCCCGGATCGACGCCGCGAAGCTGCTGGCGGCGTTCACCGGCGGGGGCACCGACGAAGACGCCGTGCTGCGCGTCCTCAACCAGCCCCCGGAGATGGTCCGGGCGGTGCGCGATGTCTATGACAAAGACTTCAACACCCACACCGGCAAGGGGCTGGCGGCCGATCTGAAGGACGAGCTGACCTCGTGGACCGGTGACGAGGACTATAACCTCGCGGTAGGGCTGATGGCCCGAGCCGGCATCTCGATCGGCGGCGCCCGCTACCACCGCAATCAGGCCGACGCCTCCCGGCGGGACTACAAGATCGTGGCCGATCCGCCGGTGCAGGTCGCGGTGCCCGGCACCATCGTCACATATACACTCAGCATGCCTCGAGCCTTCGAGCACGCCGACTCGGTGCGCACCATCCGGTGGTCCGCGGCCAACGACCCGGTCACCTCGGCGAAGCTGGGCAAGCCGGCTCGGGCCCACCTGGGGGTCGGGGTGCAGATCATGGCCCAGGCGTCGTTTCCCGGCAATCACAAGATCATCTGCCGGATGGACTACACCCCTGCCGGCGGCGCGGCCCAGCCGCCGGAGTACTACGAGTTCCCTCAGACGGTGGTGCCCGAAGACAAGGCGGCCGCCGACGCGCTGAGCAAGGCCGGGGCGCCGGTCGACCCGGCGAAGCAGCTCGAGCTGCTCGAGGCCTTCCTGAAGGTCATGAAGACCGCCGCCGGCCAGCCGGGGTCGGATGCGCTCGATCCCGAGGTCGCCGAGGCATACCAGAAGCAGATCGACGCCCTGAAGGCCCGGCTGGCCAGCACCGAAGGCAAGACCCGCCACCCGTTCAAGGCGGTGCACGTCGACCGGGAGCAGGGGCGCACCTCGGAGCTGCGGGTCTTCGCCGCGAAGATGAGCGGCGACGACAGCAGCCAGACCTGGGCCATCGTCGACACCACCAACCCCACCTCGCGCCGGCTGAGCGGCGAGTACGAGGGCACCGGCAAGGACGCCAGGGCCGCCATCAGCGCCGCGCTCGCCGCCTGGGACAGCGGCAATCGCTACCCCCCCGGGCGCATCAAGATGGCGGTGGGCGAGGACGCCGCCGGCGAGGCGATCGACCACGAATTCCAGACCGACGGCGCGAGCTTCTGGGACTCGATCAGCGAGTTCTTCAACGAGGTCGGATTCTGGGCCGGGGTCGGCGCCATCGGGGTGGGCATCGTCACCGCGATCGCCCCGGTGCCCGGCTCGCGGGTGGTCAGCGCGGCGGTGTGGACCTCGATCCTGGCCACGACCGCAGCGGCGACCATCAACATCGTCCAGCGCCACGCCGAGGGTCACGCCTCGGCCCGGGACGACGCGATGGACGTGCTCACCATCGTGGGCAACGTGCTCGCCGGGGCCTGGATGCGGGGGGCCAAGGTGCTCGTCAACGGGCGGGGCGGGGTCAAGATCGCGACCGGGGTGCTCATCGGGCAGGTGGCCACCGACGGGGTGCAGGGCATCATCCTGGGGGTCGAGTTCATCCAGCAATACGATCGCATCATGGCGATCAAGGACCCCCAGAAGCGCAGCCAGGAGCTGATGGAGCTGTTCCGCTCGGCCCTGCTGACCGGGGGCATGATCGTGCTGTCGGTGGCGGGCACCAGGGCCGACATGCGCAGCCTGAAGCAGAGCGGCTCGCTGACGAAGCTGCGCGACCCCAGCCACACCATCGACCTCGACGCGGCGCCGACCACCAGGCCCAAGGTCGACGGCGAGCCGACGGTGCGACCGGGCGATGGCACCTCGACCAAGGGCCGACTCGAAGGGACACCGCTCGGCGAGGTGGGGGTGAAGCTCGGCGGTGAGACCCACGCCATCAAGCTCCAGCGCTTCGACGGCGAGCTGCGCATCCTGCTGTGCAGCGACTGCGGCCCCATCCTGAAGTCGTTCGACGACACGCTGAAAAACCTCGAAGGCAGCAGCCGGATAGACCCCGGCACCGGGCTGCGGGTGGGCGTCGGGCCGCAGAAGGGGCTGTACAACCGGCTGAGCAAGATGCGTCAGACCATCGCCCGGCTCGAGGCCGACTTCAAAGCCAACAAGATCCCCGAGCACAAGGTGACCGAGGGGCTGAATCAGATCGCCAGCCAGATGGCGAACCTCAAGAAAGCCTTCCCCGACTTCGACATGAAGTGCTTCGCCGAGACGCTCAGGAAGACCTCGTCCCAGGTGCCCGGGGGCAGCGCGAACAAGAAGTTCCTCGAGACCGCGCTGACCGGCGAGTTCGACGTCAAGGCGTGGGAGAGCTTCGTCACCAAGACGCTCGGCACCGACGAGCGCATGGGTGCGGTGCTCGCGGTGGCCGAGCAGCGGGCGAAGAAGTTCGGGTGGGTCAAGGACAGCCGCCTGAGCAGGCTCAACTCGAGCAAGTCGTCCAAGCGGGTGGTCTATCAGGATCCCAGCTCGGGGCGGCTGTACTCGGTGGACGTGCAGCACGGCCGCTTCGAGATGTGCAACGCCAAGGGCAAGCACATCGAAGAGGTGGACTTCAACCTGGACGGGGCGGGCAAGACCTACAACGATACGTCCCACGATCTGCGGGTCCGCTGAGCGCGGACGGGAGCGACGGATGAAGCCAGAGGTCAGGCAGGCCATCGACCGCCTGCTGCCGGAGCCCGATCGGGATGATTACCTGAGCGCGTGCAGCCGGACGCCGGATGGCATCCCGGCGATCGTCGCCCGGGCGAAGGCGGCGGACGTCGTCAGCGTCCGGGCGTACACCGAGCGACGGGCGCCTGGCGCGCAGATCTCGATCGAGGTGCAGCGCTGGCTCGATGCCGGGTTCAGCGCCGAGTACACGATGGGCGTCGCCATCAGCCGACTGGCGCCGGTCTATTCGATCCAACACGGGTTCTCGGTGCGCAATCGGCACCCCGAGGCGACCGAGCCGACTCTTTATGGCGCGCGGGACTTCGGGTTCATCAAGGTCCAGGAGGCCTTGCACGATGCCATCGAAGAGATCCTCGGCGGCCATGACATGACCCTGCTCGACACCTGGGACCTCGACGCGCCGGTCCCGGCGCTGCTCGGCAGCCGATGGCACACCGAGACCTGCCTGCCGACCGTGCGCATGGTGCTGTTCGAGGACTTCTTCGAACTGCTCGACCCCTGAGCCGTCGACCGCCGCCAGCGGGCCCCCGTTGCCCGCCGCCCGCCGAGCGGGCACACTGCCCGGATGAGCCCTCGCCGCACCCGGGTGGCGGTGGTGCAGATGCACGCGCTGCCCGCCGCCCTGGCATTCCGCCGCTCGCCGCTGACCGATCCGCTCTTCGCGATCGGCCAGCCCGACCACTTCGGCCGCCCCCGCGGCAAGCGCGCCGAGCTGCGGGCCCTGCGGGCGGGCATCCGGGCGAGCTACGTCGACCAGCTCCGGCGCAAGGTGCGGGGCATCCTCGAACACTGCGCCCGGTGGCAGGTGCGGGTGGTGCTCTTCGCCGAATACAGCCTGCCGTGGGAGCTGCTGCCCGATCTGGCCGAGGCCACCCGCGACAGCGGGCTGGTCGTCATCGGCGGCAGCCACGCGGTCGAGGGCGGCGCGCTGGCATACGGCGACGATGGCATCTACGCCGCGCTCGGCTGGCCGACCCCGCCGGCCCGGGGCCGGGCGGTGGCGCCGGTGCTGGCCGGCGGGCGCCTGGTCGGCTTGCAGCCCAAGCTGATGAAGGCCCACTTCGAGCCCGACCTGACCCCCGGCGACCGCTGGGATCCGGTGCCCCTGCCCGATGGCGTGCCCGGCCCGCTGGGCGTCTTCGTGTGCCTCGACTTCCTCGACCGCCAGAGCGACGCGTGGCGGGGGCTGGTCGGGCAGGACGCCCTCGACGGGTGCCGCTTCCTGGCGGTGCCCAGCCTGACGCCGATGCACACCACCCCCGAGTTCGGGGCCAAGGCGTGGGAGGAGGCCCGGCGCTACAAGCGGCCGGTGCTGTATGCCAACGGGGCGAGCGCGGGCGGCAGCTCGATCTTCGTCGACGAGGGCGCGATGGGCGAGCTGCGCCGCTTCCCCGAGCGGGTGGGGCTGCTCGAGCAGGGGGACGAGGGGGTGATCGTCGCCGACGTCGACCTGGGCCACGTCCGGGTCGGCCGCTCGCGGCGCTACGGCGAGGCGGCGCCGGTGGTCCCGGTCGCGGCGGCGAGCCTGGTGTACCGGGCGCGGGCGGTCGAGGCGCGGTACGCCGACTGGCTGGATGGCATCGGCGATGCGCTGGCCGGGGAGGACGTCGACGCCATCGCGCAGGCCATCGAGGCCGGCGAGGACGCGCTGCTCGACGCCGCCGCGCTGGCGCCGGGCGCGCGCGCCCGGCGGCTGGAGGAGCTGGTCGATACGCTGGATGGCATGACCACGGCCGAGCAAGCCCGGCAGTCGCTGCGCGAGGTGGTGCTGCCGGGGGACGTGCTGCCGCTGGACGCGGTGCTCGGCGCGCTGGCGGCGCGGGCGGCGGATGTGATCCGGGGGTGGGGGGTCGAGGGGTTCGCGGCGTTCGAAGAGCGGGGGGCGCGGTGGCGCAGGCTCGATCCGGCGGTCTGGAGCGATGGCGGGTGTTGGGCAGTGTCCAGCCTCCGGATCACAGGAATCGGGGCATCAGAAGTGGAGTCGGCAGGCATCCAGTTCGATCTCGACAGACTCGGCCTTCAGCGTACGCCCCGATTCATCGTCGACTTCGATGGCGGTCAGAGCCTCCGCGTGGGCATCGGGCACACAGCGGCTCGGATCCGCCTACTGGCTGTTGCTGAGGGGGCTGCGAGAGCGCGTGCGATCTCGATTGCGCGGGCCAATCCCGAGGTCGATGCCAAGAACACGATCCATCGCATCTTCGCGCTCGTAGAGGATCAGAGCGGGATGTGGCTGGGTTCACCCGGACCTTCTCGGAACTGGCCTGAGGTTCAGGACTGGAGCGAGCCGGTCTCCAGTCTCCTGGGGGTCTCGGTCGAGCAACGCGAGGTCCCCGATCTGGGTGAGCGTATTCGGCTCTTGCGCCCGAGTTTCAGTGCGGCTCTCACCGATCTCAAAGAGCGCCGGGCGCTCAAGCTGCGCGACGTCAACGGCGCCTTCGTCGACCTCACCGTCCGGGTCGATGACACCGACGCGCTCGGCCTGACCACCCTCGACGGCTGGCTCGACGACCCCGACAGCCCCGTCGCCCTGCTCCTCGGCGAGTACGGGCGGGGCAAGTCGACCCTGCTCGTCGAGTGGGCCCGCCGCCGCTGGGCGGATGCTATCGACGACCTCACCGGCGACGCCCTGCTCCCGCTGGTGGTCGACCTCGCCGCCGCCGACGCCCGCCGCGACCCCCGGGTGCTGTTGCTCGACGCCGCCCGGCTCGAAGACACCCCGGCCAACCGGGCCGCCTTGCGGCTGCTCGTCTTCGACCGCCGACTGGTCCCCTGCTTCGACGGCCTCGACGAGCTGGCCACCCGCATCACCGCGGGTGAGCTGGCCAACCGCCTGCGCCAGATGGTCGAGGCGGGCGAGGGCCGCCCGGTGCTCGTCTCGGCCCGCGATCACTACTTCGAGTCGGACGACGCGCTGACCCGCACGCTGACCGAAGCCATCCGCGGGGAGCCGTTGCGGATGGACGTGCAGCCCCTCGACGCCGACCAGCAGAAGCTGCTGGTGGTGCAGGCCAAAGCCGACGACGCGGCCGACGCCCTCGAGCGCATCGCCGCGGTCTACCCCCTCGGCGACCTCGCCGAGCGCCCGCTGCTGCTGGGCATGGTGCTCCAGACCCTCGACGACCTCGAATCGGGCGCGACCATCACCCGGGCTGACGTCTACCAGCGCTACCTCGAGCGCTGGCTGGCCAACACCGGCGACGACGAGCTGTTCACCCCGGCGCAGAAGCAGGCGTTCGCCGAGCGCATGGCGGCTCATCTGTGGCGGCGCGGCGGCGCCGAGTGCCCCGCCGCCGAGCTGAACACGCTCGTGCGCCGCGAGCTGGACATCCCCGGCGCGGCGACCGTCGACGCGGCCCGGTACGAGATCCGAGGCGGCGCCTTCTTCGTGCGCCGCGACGATCACTACCGCTTCGCCCACAAGTCGTTCCTCGAGTTCTTCTTCGCCCGCCACCTCGTGCGCGCGCTCGCCGACGACCCCGCGACGGCGCTCGACACCGCGCCGCCGACCGCCGAGGTGCTGGCCTTCGTCGGCGAACTGCTCGGCCCCGAGCCCGGCTGGGCGCGCCAGCCGGCCATCACCGCGACCCATCGCTGGCTGCTGAGCGGCCGCGCGGGCGACGGCCCCGAGCGGACGGCGCGGGCGGCGTCCAACGCGGTCCGGCTGCTCGTCGGCCTCGCCCGGCGCGCGCCGGCCGTCGCCGTGCCCGCAAAGGCCGATCTGCGGGCGGTGACGCTGCCCCACGCCGACCTCGCCGGCGCCCGGCTGGCGGGGGCCGATCTGACCGGCGCCACGCTGAGCGGCGCCGATCTGCGCGGCGCCGACCTGAGCCGGGCGACCCTCGAAGACGCCCGGCTGAGCGGGGCCCGGCTCGACCGGGCCGACCTGACCGCCGCCCGCGCCGCCCACGCCGACCTCTCGGGCACGGCGGCGGCCGACGTCCGGCTGAGCCGGGCGACGCTGGACCACGTCGACCTCGCCCGAGCGGCGTGGGCCCCGGCCGCGGTCGACGGCGCCCGCGGCCGGGGGATCCGGGCGACGGCGTCCGCGCTCGGGGGTCTGGTGGGGCCGTCCCCTGCGCGCGCGGGGGGGGGGCTGCCGGCCGTCATGGATGGGGTCGAGGCGGTGGTGTGGTCGCCGGACGGGGGGCGGCTGGCGTCGGGGTCACACGATGGCACGGTGCGGGTGTGGGACGCGGTGAGCGGCGAGCAGACCGCCGCCCTGCAAGGTCACAGCTTGGGGGTCACGGCGGTGATGTGGTCGCCGGGCGGGGGG
>JAUHYW010000135.1 GCA_030426085.1 bacterium
TTCACGGTGCCGCCTCGGGTGGTCGTTGGATGTCGCAACCTGACCTCTACCCGAGCGGCGCCGTGTTCGTTCTCCCGTCAGCGGTTGAGTATCGCCCTTGGGTTGCGGGCGTCAGCCCGCGCTATGCGTGCTGACCTCGCCGGAGTCCGCGCCATGACCACCCTCTGAGCGTGCTGACCTCGCCGGAGTCCGCGCCATGACCACCCTCTGAGCGTGCTGACCTCGCCGGAGTCCGCGCCATGACCACCTGATCGGGCGGTCGGTCGCGCTGGAGTCCGCGCCATGACCCCGTGTCCGGGAGGTCGACCTCGCCAGAATCCGGTCCATGACCTCGTGTCCGCGAGGTCGGCTGCGCTGGAGTCCGCGCCATGACCTCGTGTCCGCGAGGTCGGCTGCGCTGGAGTCCGCGCCATGACCTCGTGTCCGGGAGGTCGGCTGCGCTGGAGTCCGCGCCATGACCCCGTCGTCGAGAGGTCAGTGCGCTGCGAGCGGGGTCGGGGTCGGCGCTCCGGAGAGGTCGGTGCGCTGCGAGCGGGGTCGGGGTCGGCGCTCCGGAGAGGTCGGTACGCTGCGAGCGGGGTCGGGGTCGGCGCTCCGGAGAGGTCGGTACGCTGCGAGCGGGGTCGGGTCGGCGCTCCGGAGAGGTCGGTGCGCTGCGAGCGAGGTCGGGGTCGGCGCTGCGGGGAGGTCGACCTCGTCGGCGGGTGGTCCATCACCCGTCGTCGAGAGGTCGGTGCGCTGCGAGCGGGGTCGGGGTCGACGCTGCGGAGAGGCCGACCTCGTCGGCGGGTGGTCCATGCTCGTGTCTCGGAGAGGTCGACCTCGGGGGGTCAGGGGGTGGCGGGGTCTTCGGGCGGCGGGTCGTTGGGGATGGGGCCCGGCGGCGGGGCGTCGGGGTACTCCCAGATGGGCAGGGGGCCGGTGCCCTCTTCGGGGGGGCGCTCGTAGACCCCGAGGCGGTCGGAGCCCTCGAACAGCTCGGGCGGGGTCAGCGCGGGCGACTGGCCGGGGAAGGGCCGGGTGGCGATCTGGAACTCGGAGGGGGTCCACGGGGGCTCGCCCTCGCGGCGCATCTCGGCCCGGAAGTAGAAGCGGCGGCCCTTGAGGTCTTCGAAGGCGCCTTCGGTCAGCACCGGGCGGTCGCGCTCGAACTGCTCGATGCGGAAGGGCAGGGCGTCGTGCTGGCCGACGAAGAACTCGCTCAGGGCGGTCAGGTCGGCGCTGGCCGAGGTCTCGGGGAGCTCGGCCCCGGCGCTGATCACCCGGCCGCCGCGGACCTTGAACGAGAGGCGGACGTCGTTCTGGTTGACCCAGGTCGGGGCGGGCACGCTCGGGTCGCGGCGCCAGTTGGGGCGGCCTTCGAAGAGCGCGTCGAGGTGCTTCGCCGGGCGGTCGAGCATGCCGATGCGGCGCAGCTCGGCGATGGTCAGCGTCTCGTCGTCGACGGCGAACGCGTCGGGCACGGCGGCGTCGGGCGGGGCGGCGTCGGGCACGGCGGCGTCGGGCACGGCGGCGTCGGGCGGCGGCGGTGGGGGCTCGCCGCAGCGGGGCGGGGCGAGCAGCAGCCAGGCGAAGACGAGGACGACGACGGCCCCCAGGCCGATGAGCGCGCGGTTCTCCATGGGCTCAGTCTACCGCAAGCGGGCGGCTGCGGTCGGCGCGATCGGGCGGCGGTCGGCGTCGGCGGCGGCGACGCGCTCGCACCAGCCGAGGACCGACAGGGCCATGGTGGTCTCGTAGAGCTCTTCGAGGCCGATGGCGAGGCAGGTCACGGTCCAGCCGAGGCTGCCGGTGTCGAGGCCGTGGCCGAGGCCGAGCAGGCACAGGCCGGTGAGCAGGGCCCGCAGGCCGCGCACGAGGCCCCGGCTCCGGGGGCGCTCGATCGGCGTGTCGGGCGGGCCCCGGAGGGCGGCGGCGGTGTGCCGCGCGGCGAGCGCGAGCACGGCGAGGCCGAGGGTGAAGCAGAGCGTGCTCCAGATGGGGTCGGCGAAGGCGGTCATGGGGGCCTCCTCTCGGGGTGTCGGGGGCGCGGGTCGGGTTCGCAAGGGGCGTGCCGCGCGGCGGGGCGGCGGCGGGGCGCGAGGTGCGCGCGGGCGGTGATGCGCGGGCGCCGCGCGTGTCGCAGATGTGCAACGCCGCGATCGGCGCCCGCAGGGGGGGATCGCGCGATTGTGGTCGCCCGGGTCCGGTGTGGTAAGACTCTCGGGATGCCGGCCCTTCTCGTCGAGAACCCGCCCATGGCTGTTGTGCTCGCCCGCCTCGCTCTGTTCGTCGCGCTCGCCGTGTCGCTGCCCCTGTCGGCGGGGGCGCAGTCGGCGCAGGATCGGGCCGAGGCCCGGGCGCTGTCCAAGGAGGGCGCGGCGCTGTTCAAGGCGGGCGACTTCGCCGCGGCGGTGGGGAAGTTCGAGGCGGCCAACGCGCTGGTGCCCCACCCGGTGCTCGATATCAACATCGGCCGCTGCTACGAGAAGCTCGACGATCCGACCCAGGCCCTGGCCTATTGCAAGGCGGCGCTCAACAGCCCCGGCTCGCCGGACAAGATCCGGGAGGCGGCCCGGGAGTGCGTCGACCGGGCGACGTCGGTGATCGGCACCCGCCCGGGGCTGACGGTGCGCTCCCGGCCCAAGGGCGCCAAGGTGCTCGTCGACGGGCTGGAGGTGGGCCGCACCCCGTGGACGGGCGAGGTCGATCCCGGCCGGCGGCAGGTCGATCTCCAGCTCGAGGGGCACCGCACGTCGACCACGGTGATCTTCCCCGAGTACGGCCGGGACGAGGTGATCGACGAGGTCCTGATCCCGGACACCGCCGGGGCCCTGATCACGGTCACCAGCGTGCCCAGCGGGGCGACGGTGAGCCTGGACGGCGAGGTGATCGGGCAGACGCCGGTCGAGAGCTATCCCCTGTCGGTGCGGGGCTACAGCCTCGAGATCCAGAAGCCGGGCTTCGTCTCCCAGATGATGCTGATCGAGCTGGGCGACGGGCAGCACATGACCCGGGGGCTGACCCTGGTGCCCATCGAGGATCCCAACGCCGCCCTGCGCGCCCGCTGGCCGGGCTGGGCGATGGTCGGGGCCTCGGTGGCGGCGGCCGGCGCGGCGGGGGTCTTCGGCTACTGGGCCCTCGAGTCCCGCCAGCTCGCCGACGAGCTGGCCCGCACCAGCGGCGCGCCCGAGGATCGACCGGCCTACGAGGATTACGTCAACCAGATGGAGGGCCACCGGCTCATCTCGGATGTGCTGTGGGTCGGCGCGGGCGCCCTGCTCACCGGCGGCATCACCTGGCTGGCGTGGCCCGACGATTGACCGCGCCGTCCCGACGGGCGGTGCTGGCGGGCGGGGCGGCGCTGGTCGGCGGCCTGTGGGCCGGGCGCGCGCCGGCGAAGGTGACTCGGGAGGCCGATCGGCCGCAGCTCGCGTTCGGGGTGCAGTCGGGGGATGTGTCTCCGGTGGGCGCGGTGGTCTGGAGCCGGGCCGATCGGCCGGCGTCGATGCGGGTCGAGTGGAGCACCGATCCGACGTTCGCCCGGGGGGTGGAGGCGGTCGACGGGCCGGATGCCCTGGTCGACTCGGACTTCACCGCCAAGGTGGCCCTGCGGGGGCTGCCGCCGGGGGCCGAGGTGCACTATCGGGTGCGCTTCCGCTCGCTCGAGTCGGGGGCCTGGTCGGCCCCGAGCGCGGGCCGCCTGCGCACGCCCCCGGCGACGCCCGACGGGGGTGGGCGGCCGCTGGTCTTCGCCTGGGGCGGCGACACCTGCGGGCAGGGCTTCGGCATCAACCCCGACCTGGGGGGCATGGTCATCCACGATCACATCCGGGCGCAGGACCCGGATGTCTTCATCCACTGTGGTGATCTGATCTACGCCGACGCGCCGCTGCTGGCGGTCAAGCGGCTGGACGACGGCCGGGTCTGGAAGAACGTGGTCACCCCCGAGAAGGGCAAGGTGGCCGAGACCCTGGCCGAGTTCCGGGGCAACTTCCGCTACAACCTGCTCGACGGGCCCTTCCGCCGGCTGCTGGCCTCGGCGCCGATGGTCGTGCAGTGGGACGATCACGAGACGAAGAACAACTGGTGGCCGGGGCGGGTGCTGCGCGACGGGCGCTATTCGGTCCGGTCGTGTGATCTGCTGGCGGCCCGGGCCCGGCGGGCGTTCTTCGACTACACCCCCATCGCCCGCCGGTCGAGCACCCCGGGGCGCATCTTCCGGGCGCTGCCCCAGGGGCCGCTGCTGGAGCTGTTCGTGCTCGACGCCCGCTCGTATCGCGGGCCCAACGGGCCCAACCGGCAGCGGGTGCCGGGGCCCAAGGCGGCGTTCTTCGGCGACGCTCAGCTCGAGTGGCTGTGCCGCCGGCTCGCGCGCAGCCGGGCGACGTGGAAGGTGGTCGTCAGCGATCAGCCGCTGTCGCTGCACATCGCCCACGGGGGCGTCGACAGCGAGGGCATGGCCAACGGGCACGGGGGTCAGCCGTCGGGGCGGGAGCTGGAGCTGGCCCGCCTGCTGGCCTTCATCCGGCGGGAGGCGGTGCGCAACGTGGTCTTCGTCACCGCCGACGTGCACTACGCCGCGGCCCACCGCTATTCGCCCAAGATCGCGGCCTTTCGCGACTTCGACCCGTTCTGGGAGTTCGTGGCCGGGCCGCTCAACGCGGGCACGTTCGGGCCCAACCCGCTCGATCCGACCTTCGGCCCGGAGGCGACCTTCGTGGGCATCCCCCGCGACTTGCAGCCCAACCGCAGCCCGCTGGACGGCTACCAGTTCTTCGGCACCGGCGCGATCGATCCGAAGACGCGGGCGCTGACGGTGCGCCTGCACGACGCGAAGGGGGCCGTCGTGCATCGGCTCGAACTCGGCCCCCGCTGAGCTGCTCATGCGCCCCGCGGTGCTCGCCGCCGTCTGGCTGTGCGCCCTGGCCGCGCGGGCCGATCCCGGCTGGTCGGTGCAGATCTGGACCACCGAGGACGGCCTGCCGGTCAACGGGCTGACCGATCTGGCCCACACCCCCGACGGCTTCTTGTGGATCGCCACGGTCGACGGGCTGGTGCGCTTCGACGGGGTCGAGCTGCGCTCGGTCGAGGGGCCGGTGGCCAACGCCCGGCTCAACCGGCTGGCGGTGGGGCCGGGGGGCGTGCTCTACGCCGCGTCGTCCGATCGGGCGCTGTTCGTGGTGCACCCCGACGGGCGCGTCGAGGCCCACCCGGCCCCGGTCAACGGCTTCGCCCGGCGGGGTGATGCGCTGTGGCTGGGCACCGACGACGGGCTCTTCGAGGCGACCGCCGAGGGGCTGCGCCCGCTCGGGCCGCCGCTGCCGGGCGCGGTGACCGGGGTCCGCGACGGCGCGGGCCGGCTGTGGGTCGGCGGGCGCACCGGCTGGCTGTCGCGGGTGGAGGGCGCGCGGGTGGTGCCGGTGTGGCCCGCCGGGCCCCGGGGTCCGATCTACGACGTGTGGCCCGACCCCCGGGGCGGGCTGTGGGTCGGCAGCAACCGCGGCCTGCACCGGGTCGACGGGCGGGGCACCGTCGACATCGCCCTGCCGGCCTGCGAGCACTCGGCGGTCTTCGGGTTCGTGCCGCTGCCCGGCGAGCGGCCGCTCCTGGTCACCGGCTGCGGCCTGTGGCGCCTCGCCCCCGACGGCCCGCCAGCGCCGGTGATCCCCGGCGGCTCGTACGCGATGATCCCCCGCCCGGTGCTGGTGACCGCCGACGGCGCCCGCAGCGTGCGCCGGCCGGACGGGCTCTACGTCGACGGGCGGCGGCTCGTCGAGGGGCGGGTCACGGCCCAGCTCACCACCCCCGACGGCAGCCTGTGGGCGGTCACCGATCGGGGCACGCTGACGCAGCTCCGGCGGCAGGTGATCGGCCGGCTGGGCGGGCCGGAGGGGGCGTGCAACGCCTACGGCATGCATCAGGATCGGGCGGGGGACGTGTGGGTCGCCTGCCTGCACCGCGACCTGCTGCGGTTCCGCGGCGGGCGGCTCGTCGAGCAGGTGCCCCAGGGGGGGCTGCCGCCCGGCGCGAGCAAGCTGGCGGTGGTCGAGGATCACGCGGGGCGGATCTGGACCGGCGGGCCGCTGGCGCAGGTGGTGGACGGGCGGGCGATCCCGACGGGCGACGCCGACACCGACGGGCTGCGCAGCCTCTTCGTCGACCGGGCGGGCGCGCTGTGGGTCGGCACTCCGAAGGGGCTGTACCGCCGGACGGACGCCGGCCGGCTCGAGCCGATGCCCGACGTCGAGGGGCGGCCGATCGTCGACGTCGCCACGGCCTACGAGGCGCCGGACGGCCGGCTGTGGTTCGCCAGCCGGGGGCGGGGGCTGGCCCGCTTCGATCCGGCCGACGGGCGGGCGGTCGTCTTCGGGCCGGCGCAGGGCCTGCCGAGCCGGCGCATCCGGGCGATCCACCCGGCGGCCGGGGGCGGCTTCTGGCTGGGCACCGAGGATCGGGGGCTGCTGCATCTGCGCCTCGATGGTGATCGGGCGCGGGTGACCGAGGTGCGCATGGCCCACGGGCTGTACACCGATCACGTGCATCAGATCCTGCCCGACGGCCGGGGGCGGCTGTGGATGAGCAGCAACCGGGGCCTCTCCTGGCTGCCCGAGGCCGAGCTGCTCGACTTCGTGGCCGGGCGCCGGGCCGCGGTGGGCGCGGTGGCCTACGATACGCTCGACGGCATGCCCCACCGCGAGGCCAACGGCGGGGCCCAGGCGTCGGGGCTCGTCCTGCGCGACGGGCGGCTGGCCTTCCCCACCCAGGCGGGGGTGGTGGTGCTCGACCCGGCGCGCATCGCGCGCGACCCGCGGCCGCCGCAGCTCCACATCGAGCGGGTCGAGGCCGGCGGCGCGCGGCTCGACCTGCGGGCGCCGCTGCGGCTCGAGCCCGACCAGCGCGATCTGACGGTGACCTACACCGCCCCGGTCTTCCGTCACCCGGAGCGGGTGCGCTTCCGCTATCGGCTGGAGGGCTTCGACGACGGCTGGGTCGAGGCCGGTGATCGGCGGCGGGCGTTCTACACCCAGGTGCCCCCCGGGCGCTATCGGTTCCGGGTCACCGCGGCCAACGCGGATCACGTCTGGAGCCCGGACGGCGCGGCGCTGGACATCGAGGTGGTGCCCCGCTTCTACGAGACCCGGGGCTTCGCGGTGTCGATCGCGCTGCTGCTGCTGGGGCTCGTCGCCGGGCTGTGGCGGCTGCACTTCGCCCGCATGCGGGCCCGGGCCGAGCACCTGGAGCGCGAGGTGGCCGCCCGCACCGCCGAGCTGGCCCGGCAGGCCGAGGCGCTCGAGGCGCTCGATGAGCTCAAGACCCGCTTCTTCGCCCACATCAGCCACGAGCTGCGCACCCCGCTGACCCTCATCGCCGGCGCGGTCGATCGGCTGCCCGCGGCGGCCGACGAGCCGGCGACCCTCGACGCCCTGCGGCGCAATACCCGCCGGCTGCGGCGGCTGACCGATCAGATCCTGGCGCTCCAGCGGGGCGAGGCCGGCGCCCGGCGGGTGACCCTGGAGCCGGTCGATCTGGGGGCCCTGGCCCGGGCGACGGTGGCCGCCTTCGCCCCGGTGGCCGAGACCCGCACCCTGACGGCCCGCGGCGAGGCGACGGCCCTGGCCCACCCCGAGCTGGTCGAGACGGTGCTGGTGAACCTGGTGTCGAACGCGGTCAAGTTCACCGCGGACGGGGGCCGGGTGACGGTGCGGGCCGAGGCCGACGGCGACCGGGCGCTGCTGGTGGTCGAGGACGACGGGCGGGGCATGCCGGCGGCCGATCTGCCGCGCATCTTCGACCGCTTCTACCGGGTGGAGTCGGCGACGCTGCGCGAGGGCGAGGGCACCGGCCTGGGGCTGGCGCTGGTGCGCGAGCTGGCCCACCAGATGAACGGCGAGGTCGAGGTCGACAGCGAGCTGGGCCGGGGCACCCGGTTCACGGTGCGGCTGATGGGCAGCCCGGCGGCGGCGAGCGGCGGCGACTGGGGCGATCGGGGCCGGGCCGAGGCGGCGCTGCTGGCGGGGCCGACGGTGGTCGATGATCCGGACGACGGGCGGCCCCGGGTGCTGGTCGTGGACGACAACGCCGACCTGCGGCGGTGGGTCGGGGAGGTGCTCGGCGGGCGCTGCGCGGTGCTGTACGCCGAGGACGGGGTCGAGGGGGTCGAGCGGGCCCGGGCGGCGCTGCCCGACGTGGTGGTGGCCGACGTGATGATGCCCCGGCTGGACGGCTTCGGGCTGGTGCAGGCGCTGGTCGACGCGCCCGAGACGGCGTGCATCCCGGTGCTGCTGCTGACCGCCCGGGCGGGGGCCGACGCCGAGGTGCACGGGCTGCGGGCGGGCGCGGTGGACTTCCTGACCAAGCCGTTCGAGGTCGAGGTGCTGCGGGCCCGGGTCGAGGGCATCCTGGCCCGCCGGGCCCGGCTGCGGGACGCCCTGCGGGCCGAGATCGCGGCCGAGGCGGGGCGGCTGGCGGCGCCGGACATCGACGACGCCGGCGGCGAGCCGCGGGTCGTCGACCGGGCCCGGGCCGAGGTCGAGGCCCGCATCGACGACGCCGATCTGGACGTCGAGGGGCTGGCCCGGGCCCTGGGCATGAGCCGGGCGACCCTGGCCCGGCGGCTGGCCGACGAGGGGGCATCGAGCCCCGGCGCGCTCATCCGCGAGGTGCGCCTCGGGCGGGCCCACGCCCTGCTCGTGGCCGGGCGGGGCAACGTCTCCGAGGTGGCGTTCGCGGTGGGCTTCAACAGCCTGTCCCAGTTCAGCCGCAGCTTCAAAGCGGAGTACGGGGTGCCGCCTTCCCGTCTGAAATCAGCCGCTTAGGGCTGTTTGAGCAGAATGCTCAAGCCTTTGAGCGGCAGGCTCAAGCCTCGCCGGCCTCCATCGATGACCCTGGGACGGAGTCGCGCTCGGGGGAGGTGGAGCCATGGGTTCGTTCCGGTCTCGCGTATCGTTCGTGTCGCTCGCCTGCGCCGTGTCGTTGGGGCTGCTCGCCGGCTGCGACGACGGGGGCGATGCGCCGGCCACCGGCGGCGACGCGGCGGGCGACGGCGCGGCGGACACCGGGCCGGACGACCTCGGCGTCGACGCCGATCCGGGCTGCGCGGTCGCGGCGGACTGCGCCGACGGCCGGGTGTGCGTCGAGGGGCGCTGCGAGGACTGCCTCGCGTCCGAAGAGTGCGGACCCGGCGGTCGATGTCTCGCCGGGCGCTGCTGCGCGGCGGGCGCCGAGGGCTGCGGCTGCGGGGCCGGCTGCGCGGTCGATCTGACCTGCGTCGAGGGCCGCTGCGCGGCGTGCCCCTGGGGCAGCGCCGAGTGTCCGTGCGCGGCCGACGGGTCCTGCGGGGCCGATCTGATCTGCGCGGGCGGGCGCTGCGCGGCGTGCCCCGCGGGGTCCGAGGGCTGCCCGTGCGGGGCGGGCTGCGCCGAGGGGCTGCGCTGCGCGGGCGAGGGGCCGGGCGCCCGCTGTGAGGCGGTGCCCCCGGTGGTCTGTGCCGATCTGGACTGCGCCGCCGAGGGTCGGATCTGCGAGGCGGGCGCGGGCGGCGACGCGGCCTGCGGGGGCTGTGATCTGGCCGCGGGCTACGTGGACGACGGCTTCGGCGGCTGCGCCCGGCCGGAGGGGGCCTGCGCCGGCGACGGCGACTGCGTCGAGGGCGAGCGCTGCATCTGGCTGGTCCCGGGGCAGCCGGCGACCTGCGCGGCGCCGCCGGCGTGCGTGGTGACCGACCCCGAGCCGGGGGCCCGGGGGCAGGCGTGGTCGGCCGATCGGGGGGCCTGCGTGGGCTGCCCGGCGTGCGACGGGCCGGGCGAGGCGGGGCTGATGCCGACGACGAGCCGCGCGGGGGACTGCGTGTGCGTCACCGCGCCGGGCTTCTACTACGACGTCTCGGCGGCGGGCAGCGGGGCCCGGGCGTGCGACGCCGACGGCGACGGCTGGGTGCAGCAACCGGCCCGGCAGTACGTGGACAACACGGACTTCGCGCTGCGGGACAACGCCCGCTGCGCGGTCGACGGCTTCGATCGGGTGGCCCTGATCACCGAGCGCGGCGAGCAGCGGGTCCTCTCGGCGGCCGACGATCTGGGCGTGGCGGGGGGCGTCGTGTGGCGCTACGAGCCGCTGGTCATCGACGTCGAGGCCCGGCTGGCGGAGTACCGCTTCATCGGCCCGTGGGGGGCGCAGGTGCCGACCGCCGCCGCCCTGAACCCGCTGACGAAGATCTGCGCCTCGGCCGAGGGGGACTACAACGCCAACGGGGTGGCCGACGTGCGGGAGCACGCCGACGCGGAGGGGGTCGCCGAGTGGCTGGCGCCCTTCCTGCGGCTGGCCCACTTCGTCGAGCTGCATACGGCGGCCTTCGAGCCGGGGGCCGACGGCGCGCCGGGGGCCCTGGTCATCGCCGAGGTGCCCCGCTGCGGGGAGGGCTTCCCCCTGGGCTACGCCGGGGGCGGCGCGTATTGGCGGGAGTGCGTGCGCAGCCGGGCGGCCGACTTCGGCGACGGGGGGCCGACCTTCGATCTGGCCGAGTGGGGCTGCCCGGCCGAGGCGGGCACCTGCCCCACCCCGCCGCCGGTGGAGTTGGTGGTCGACGGGGTGGTCGCCGCCGACGGGCGGGTCGAGGGCGCCCGCGGCCCGGATGGACGGCGAGGCCCGCCGCTGCACGGGGCGTGCGGCACGCCGCCGGTCGAGGGGCGCTTCGGCGGCATGAACCACCACAGCCAGTTCGTCTGCGCGCTGTTCACCGACGGCATGCCCGACGGGCCGCACGCGCGGGCGGTGGCCGACGACGGGGCGGCCTACGACGCCAACGCCTGCGGGCTCGACGAGGCGGGCGCCCTGCGCTGCGCGATCGAGCCGGCGGTCAACGGGCAGGTGGCCTGGGCCGCGCTGCGGGCGGTCTCCCAACCCGAGGCCTACACCCGCGGCTGCCAGTCGGCCTGCCCGGCCCTGGTCTCGCTGTGCCCGGGCTACGCCGACGCGGGCAACGACGCCGGCTGCGTCAACGACGAGGCCGACTTCGGGGCCCTGGTCTGCAACCGCTGCCCGGCCACGCTGGAGGGGGTCGACGGCTGCGCCACCGGCCAGCCGGGCATCTGCGCCCGGGGCACCTGGCTGTGCGAGGGCGGGCAGGAGCGCTGCATCGCCGACGTGGCGCCGATGGACGGCGACCCGTTCGGCGATGGGGTCGATCAGAACTGCGACGGCTTCGACGGCGACCTGAGCCGGGCGGTGTTCTTCGACCCGGCGGTGGGCCCGGACGACGGGGACGGCTCCCCGGGTGATCCGTACGGCACGGCGTCGCTCCAGGCGGCGCTGTTCGACGCCTTCGGGCGCACCTTCTACGTGGCCGGGGGCGAGATCGAGCTGCCCCCCGGCCAGACGCTGCGGATGCCCGACGGGCCGCTGACGCTGCACGGGGGCATGGCGCGGGCGGGCGGGCGCTGGAGCCGGCCGGCGGGGGCGCCGCCGACGGTGATCCGGGGCGACGGGCCGGTGGCGGTCATCCAGGCCGAGGCGTACATCGCCGACATCGCGTTCGTCGCCCGGGCGCCCATGGGGCCGGGGCAGGGCTCGATCGGGGTGATCGCCGGCCGGGCGGGCGCCGACTGGTCGATCGAGCTGGAGCGGGTCGAGATCACCGCCGCCGACGGCACCGACGGCGCGGACGCGGTCGACGCGCGAGCGGCGGCCGACGACGGCGCCCCCGGTCTGGTGGGCCACCCCGGCTGCCCGCTCATCGGCGGCGGCTGCGTGGGCTTCTGCCCCCCGACCTACGACGCGCTGGACCTCGTCGCCGCCGGCGGCCCCTGCGGGTGCGACGTGGGCTACGGCGCGTGCGCCGGCGGGGTCGGAGGCTACGGCGGCGAGCTGGTGTCGGGGTGTGATCCGGGCGCGGCGGTCAACGCCGACGCGCGGCCGCCGGACGCCGGCGGGGACGGGCAGGGCCCGGGCGGGGCGGGCGGCGTGCCCGGTCAGCCGTGCGGGGAGAACGCGATCCCGATGAACCCCGGCCAGGCCGGCGACCCCGGCGCGCGCGGGGCCCACGGCGCCGGCGGCGCCGGGCGATGGAGCGCCGACGGCTGGCAGGGCGCCGACGGCGGCGCGGGGGGCCACGGCCTCAACGGCGGCGGCGGGGGCGGCGGCGGCGGGGG
>JAUHYW010000136.1 GCA_030426085.1 bacterium
CGGTTGTAAGTCCGCTCGGCCGGGCGGGTTCCAAGCCGTTGTGCCCGGCCGAGCGGCGGCCTCTCTGGCCGCCGGAGTGACTAAGGATCGACCACCCCGAATCGTCGGATACGGATCGCGTGGGCGCCCGGCCGATCCCGACCCTCGACCCCCATAACGCCGAAGGCCGCCCGATTTTCGCGCGGCCCGACCCCCGAGCGGCCGGGCCCGCTCCGCCGAACGGGGGGCCCGACCCCCGATCGGCCGGGCCGCGCCCGGCCGATCGCGACCCCCGACCCCCATATCGCCGCAGGCCCTTCGAATTCTGCGCGCCCGGTCGTGTGCGATTCCGAAGCCCGCCCGCCGAGCCGCCCCCGCGGCGCCATTGCATGCGCTCCGCCCTCGGGGCAGACTCCCCCGCCATGGACGACACGCTGCACATCGAGCTGCCGCACGGGCAGGACGAGACCGCCGAGCTGGGCCTGCCGCCCGACGCCCGGATCCCGGCCGACACCGCGCTGTGGGTGATCGAGACCCTGACCGAGTACCCCTTCCTCGCCACCGAGCACGGGCGCAACTGGGACCGCATCCGGGCGCTGGCCGGGCGGATCACGGTGCGCTCGCGGGGGTGGTACCTCGACGTGAAGGTCGGGTCGCCGCCGGACGCGACGATCGAGGGGTCGTACTTCGACGCCAGCCACGGGCACGTCCTGCGCATGCACTGCCAGCGGTGCCACGCGATCGACTGCGTGCACCGGATGGCGTTCGCCCTGGCGCTGGCCTGGGCCGATGAGCGCTGGCGGCGCAAGCTGCAGGAGTCGGCGTGGAGCCGGTTCCTCGAGCCGCTGACCGGGCGCCCGGAGGCGCCGGCGGACGACGAGCGGCCCGGCGGGTGGATCCGGGTGGTGCTGCACGACCGGCCCGAGGGCGACAGCGAGATCGCCGAGGGGCGGGTGTCGATCCAGCTCGTGCCGCTCAGCCGGCGCACCCACAAGCCGCTCAAGGCCCGGCGGGCGCCGCGGTCGCTGGCGGCGGCCGAGAACAAGGTGCGCGGGCTGTCGGAGGGCGATCGGCAGCTTCTGCGGCTGGTGGAGCAGCACCGGCTGCTGGATCACGTCGCGACCTATCGCTACGCCGACTCGAGCCGGGTGCAGGATGAGCTGGGGCGCATCGAGCGGGACATCTTCGCGGCGTTCGAGCAGGTCACCGAGGTCTACTTCGACGAGCGCCCGCTGAAGATCGATCCCCGCCCGTGGTGCACCGCGCTGCGGGTGGGCGACGGGCCGCACGGGGGGCTGACGCTGCGCTGGGCCGAGGCGCCGCGGGCGATCTTCCCCGCCGGCGAGGGCTTCGTGATCGATCACGGCTGGCGCCTGCGCCCGCTGGACGCCCGGGTGTCGCTGGACGCCCTGAGCCTGCTGGAGCGCAGCCCGCCCGAGGTGCCGGCGGGCGACATCGATACCTTCGTCGATCAGTTCGTGCTGGCGACGTCGATCCCGGTCGAGATCCGCGCCCGGCGGCTACCGCTGGTGGACGGCACGCCGACGCCCCGGCTCGTCCTGCACGACGACGGGGGCACGCTGGGGGTCGGGGTGCGCTTCGCCTACGGGGCGGTCGAGGTCGACGAGCGCAGCCCGCCGGTGGTCCGGCCGCCGTTCACCGAGCGGCGGGTGCTCATCCGGCGCGATCGGGCGGTGGAGCGCGAGGCCCGGCGCGCCCTGGCGGCGATCATGCCCGACGCGCCGCTGCGGGGGGAGGTGGCCTACGACTTCCTGCTGGATGGGCTGGCGCAGCTCGACGGGTGGGAGATCACGGCCGACAAGAGCCTCGATCTGCGCAGCCTGCGGCCGGTGGGCACGCTGGAGACCCAGGCCCGGCTGGTCTCGGGCATCGACTGGTTCGACTTGCAGGTGGAGTTCGCGGTCGGCGACCAGTCGGTGAGCCGGGCCGAGGTGCTGCGCACGTGGCGCGAGGGGCGGCGCTATGTCGAGCTGAAGGGCGGCGGGGTGGCGAAGCTGCCCGAGACGTGGCTCCAGAAGCACGGCGAGACGCTGGTCGAGCTGGAGGAGATGCGCGGCCGGCGCAAGAAGATCGGGGCCCACGGCGCGGCGGTGGCCGAGGATCTGCTGGTCGAGCTGGGCGCCGATGAGGTGGCGGCCCGCTGGCGTGATCTGGCGCAGCGCATCCGCGAGTTCGACGTGGTGCCCGAGCGCGATCCGCCGCCGAAGCTCGAGGCGACGCTGCGCGATTATCAGCACCGGGGCTATCGCTGGATGGCGGCCCTGCGCGATCTAGGCCTGGGCGGGGTGCTGGCCGACGACATGGGGCTGGGCAAGACGCTCCAGACGCTGACGGTGCTGCTCGAGACGCATCAGCCCAAGGGGCGGGCCCGCAAGGGCAAGCCGTCGCTGGTGGTGGCGCCGACGTCGGTGGTGCACAACTGGATCAGCGAGGCGCGGCGCTTCGCCCCCGGGCTGCGGGTGGCGCTGCACCACGGGCCGAAGCGGGGTGCGCCCGATCTGGACGTCGACGTGGTGGTGACCAGCTTCGCGCTGCTGCGGGTCGACGCCGAGACGCTGTGCGACATCGAGTGGCGCTACGCGGTGCTCGACGAGGCGCAGCACATCAAGAACCCGGCGAGCCGGGTGGCCCAGGCGGCGCGGGACGTGAAGGCCGAGCACAAGCTGGCGCTGACCGGGACGCCGCTCGAGAACCACCTCATCGAGCTGTGGAGCATCTTCGAGTTCCTGATGCCGGGCTTCTTCGGCAGCCGGCGGGCCTTCCAGGATCGCTACGTGCGGCCGATTCAGCGGGAGACCGATCCCGACGCCCGGGCCAAGGCGCTGGCCCGGCTGCGGGGGCGCATCCGCCCGTTCGTGCTGCGGCGGTTGAAGAAGGAGGTCGCCCGCGAGCTGCCGCCGCGCCAGGAGCAGATCCTGTACTGCGATCTGGGGCCGGCCGAGCGGCGGCTGTACGAGGCGGTCAAGGGCACTTATCGCGACACGGTCATGGGGCAGGTCGACAGCCAGGGGCTGGGGCGCTCGACGATCCAGATCCTCGAGGCGCTGACCCGGCTGCGGCAGGCGGCGTGTGATCCGACGCTGCTGCCCTTCCCCGAGGCCCAGAGCGTGCTGCGCGCGGGGCAGGCGTCGGCCAAGCGGGCGCTCTTGCGCGATACGCTGGCCGAGGCGATCGACGAGGGGCACCGGGCGCTGGTCTTCAGTCAGTGGCCGTCGCTGCTCAAGCGGGTGATCGTCGATCTGGATCGGCTGGCCATCGACTATCTGTACCTGGATGGCTCGACGACCGAGCGGGGCAGCCTGCAAGCGCGGTGGAACGATCCCGACGGGCCGCCGGTGTTCCTCATCAGCCTGAAGGCGGGCGGCACCGGGCTGAATCTGGTGGGGGCCGACGTGGTGGTGCACCTCGACCCGTGGTGGAACCCGCAGGTCGAGGCCCAGGCGACCGACCGGGCCCATCGCATCGGGCAGACGAAGCCGGTGATGGTCTACAAGCTGGTGGCCCGGGGCACGGTCGAGGAGAAGATCCTGGAGCTTCAGGCCCGCAAGCGGTCGCTGTTCGAGGCGGCGGTGGATGGGGATCGGGTGTCGGTCGACGCGCTGACCCGGGCCGATCTGGAGGCGGTGCTCGCGCCGGACGCCGACGCGCAGGGGGCGGCGGACGAGGTGGGCGAGGCCGAGGCCGGGGTGGATGACTTCGATGACATCCCCGATGACTCGGCGGACGGGTCGGCGGACGGCGCCGGGGATGACTCGAGCGATGGCGTCGAGGGCGCGCCCGGCGAGGCGGTGGACGAGGGGCGCCCGCAGCGCCCGCCCGAGGCGCCCGACGCGCTGCCCCAGGCGATCGCCGAGCGGATGTACGCCGACGGGCAGCTCGTCAACCGGACGGTGCGCGAGGTGCTCGATTGCACGGCGGCGCAGGCCACCGCGCGGCTCAAGCGGTGGACGCAGCAGGGGCTGATCGTCAAGCGCGGGCGGCGGAAGAACACCCGCTATCTGCTGCCCGAGTGATGGGCTCGGCCGGGGGCGCGGTTTCTGTCAGGGGGGCCTGATCGAGCGGGGGCCGGGCAGCGGGTCGCGCCGCCGCCCTCCCGCCGCCGTCGAGCGGCCCGCCACGCCCGGCGGGCGGGGCGCGCGGGGCATCCCGGGGCGCGGGTGGGGCGGCCGACGGCGGGGGTCGAGTCTCCTGTCGGGCTTTGTCAGGAGAGGCGCCGTGGGCGCTGGCTCGAGCGGGCTCTTTTTGAGATCATGCAGGGGCATTCGACGGGGCGCCGCGCGCGCCCGAAGGAGGCTCCCGATGACCGTCTCGAGCACCGACGATCTGGACTTCGCGATGCTGGATCTGCCCGGCGTGCCGGCCACCGAGGCCGCCGCCGCCGGGCGCCGGGCCCTGGGTGAGCGGGTGGCCGATCGGGCGCGGGCCCGCTACGCCCGGCGGTACTTCGGCCGGCGGTGGGATCGGGTGGCCCAGGCCCGCCGCCGCCACGCGGCCCGCCGTCAGCAGGCGGCGCTGGTGGAGTCCATCGCGGCGTTGCTGATGGGTGAGGCGCGCCCGACGGATCTGGCCGACGCCCGCGATCTGGCGCGGCTGGCCCTGGCCCGCGCGGGGCTGTGAGGGCGGGTCAGAAGTCGCCGCCGCAGAGGATCTCGTCGGTGGATGGGCGGCCGATGTCGCAGACCGTGCGGTACTCGGCGGCGTCGACCTCGGCGATGGGCGCCGTGCAGAAGCCCACGGTGCCCCCGCCGCAGGTGCAGACGACCCGCCCCTCGCCGAAGTCGAAGCAGTCGTCGCCGTCGGCGCAGCGGCCGTCTTCGAAGGCGCCGAGGAAGGCCTCGACCTGCGCGGCGTCGGGGTCGGTGGAGAAGCAGATGTAGACGAAGTCGCAGAAGGCGCCTTCGCCGAAGGGTTCGGCGATGCCGGAGGTCCGGCCGCGGTTGGCGCCGCACTCGCCTTCGCCTTCGCCCTCTCCCTCGCCCTCGCCCTCGCCGTCGCCCTCGCCCTCGCCTTCGCCCTCGCCCTCGCCCTCGCCTTCTCCCTCGCCCTCGCCTTCGCCTTCGCCCTCGCCCTCGCCTTCTCCCTCGCCTTCGCCCTCGCCTTCGCCCTCGCCCTCGCCCTCGCCCTCGCCTTCTCCCTCGCCCTCGCCCTCGCCCCCCGCGTCGACCGGATCGGGCTCGGACCCGCCGCCATCCGGCGTGCACCCCAGCGACACCCCGGCCACGACGCAGCCGACCATCAGCCATCTCATCCATCGCGTCGTCTTCACGCGCTCAGCCTCCCATCACCATGAGCCGGAGGCGCCGCCGCCCCCGAACGAGCCGCCTCCGCCCGACCAGCCCCCGCTCGAGCCGCCCGACGACCACCCGCCGCCGCTGCTGCTGCTGCTCGAGCTGCGCTGCTTGCGGGGGATGCGCTGGTTCTCGACGCGGGTGTAGTCGCAGTGCAGGCACTGTATGTCCCGCTGCCGCAGGCCGCTGCTGCTATAGGTCGCCGCCTCGACGGTGACCCAGCCGCCCTTGCGCACCGTGGCGTTCGCGCACTGGGGGCAGGGGTCGGCCGGCTGCGCGCCGCGGAAGCCTTCGACCGCCCGGTGCCCGTTGGGGCACAGCCACACGTCGTACTCCCGGGAGAGGATCGCGATCTCGGTGAGCTGGCCCGGGTCGAGCCCGCCGTCAGGGCCCTCCGGATCCACCCGGCGCATCATGCCGTCCTGCTCGCTGCACCCCCGCGGCTGCGCCCGCCAGTGCCGCAGCGACGCCTTGCGGGCCCAGATGACCAGCGGCAGGGCCAGCGCCAGGCCGAGCACGCCGATGGTGATCGGGACCGAGACGATCGCGCCCCGGGCGTCGTGGGAGAACGACTGGATGAGCCCGGCCACCAGCGGCGCCCCGGCCACCAGCACCACGGCGAGGATCGGCCACGGGCGGGTGTCCTCGAAGTAGCGGGCCCGCTTCGCCGCCGCCGCGAGCCCCCGGGGCTGATACAGCCGCAGCAGCATCAGCCACAGCGCCAGCAAGAGGCCCGCGATCAGCAGCGCCGCGGCCACGCCGATGCCATGCCCGAAGCCGCGCTTCAGCGCGCCGGACAGCCCCCCCGCGGGCAGGCCCGGCGCCTCGGTGAGCGGCAGGGCCGTCTCGATCGCCGCCTCGCCCCCCGTCTCGCCGATGACCCGGTCGACGACCCGCCCCGCGGCGGCGCCGTAGTGGCCGCTGCGCAGCAGGCCGGGCAGCTCGCCGATGATGGCCGCCGCCTCACCGTCGGTGATCTGCTCTTCGAGGCCCCGGCCGACCTCGAGCCGCATCCGGCGGTCCTCGACGGCCAGAGTGAAGAGCACCCCGTCGTCCCGCCCGGCCTGCCCCCCGCCCCAGCGCTCGGCGACGTCGAAGCTGAAGTCCTCGATGGGCAGCCCGCCGGTGGTCGGCACGGTGAGCACCGCCATCTGCACCCCGGTCGCGTCCCGGTGGGCCCGCAGCGCGTCGCCGATGATCCGCTCGTCGTCGGCGCTGATGACGCCGGCCAGATCGGTGACCGGGGCGGTGATCTCGGCCCGCCCGACGCCCACGTCGCCGGTGAAGACGCTGATCGCGAGCCAGACCGCGCCGGCGACCAGCAGGGACCACGCCACGAGCCGGGGGATGCGCGCCGGCGAGGGGTCGTACGGCGCGTAGAGGTTGGCCGAGGTCACCCCGGGTGTGCTGGTCCGGCTCATGGCTGCCCGCCGGCCCGCATGTCGGCCGAGAGCGGGACTGCGGCCGGGTAGCCGAAGATCCCCCGGAAGAGGAGCGCCGGGAAGCCGCCGGCCGCCCGGTTGTAGGCGGTCGCCGCCTCGTCGTAATGCCGCTGCTCGATGCGCACCCGGTTCTCGGCCCCGGCCAGCTCGGCGTCGATCTCCCGGGTCGGCGCCCGGTCGCCCAGCCGGGCCTGCACCGCCTGCTGCCGCTCGACGACGTTGTGCACCTGCGACCGCCGCCGCTCGACCTCGGAGAGCTTGCCGCCCAGGCTGAACGGGGTCCACAGCGCGAGCAGCAGCACCACCCCGCCGACGGCCAGCCCGATGCGGGTCAGGCGCTTGCGGCGGAGGGTGTCCCCGGCCAGCCGGGCCCCGGCCGCCGCCTCCTCGGCCGCCCGGCGCCGCTTCAGCTCGGTGACCGCCGCCTCGACCTCGGCCGGGGAGATGTCCAGCTCGGCGGCGATGCGCTCCAGCTCGGCCCGCGACAGCTCGTCCTGGCGGGCCTCGGCCCGGCGGGTGGCCAGCTCGATGACATCGTCCAGATCGCGGGCCTTCAGCCCCGATGACTCATCGCTCATGCCATGCTCCATGCCTTCACGACGTGCTCACCGCGTCGGGCAGCTCGTTGCCGTGGATGTCTTCGCCCGGCAGCGCGCGGCGCAATATCCCGCCGACGCGGTCCAGCCCGTCACACAGCCCGTCGGCCGGGCGCCCGTCGCGGTAGCCGGCGACGACCGCGTCGATGGCCGCCTGCCACCGCTCGGGCTCGACCTCGGCGTGCAGCGCGCCTCCGGCGAAGACCGCCGCCGCGCGGGCCTGGAGGCCCACGTAGAGCAGCACCCCGGTGTCGGCGGCGGTGCGGTGCATGCCCAGTTCGAAGAACCACCGCCGGGCGCTGGCCAGCGGCGGGGCGGCGCTGCGCCGCTCGATGTGCACCCGCACCTCGCCCCGGTTGCCGGCCTCGGCGGCCCGGATGGCCTCGACCACCCGCCGCTCGTCGGCCGCGTCGAGCTTCGCCCCCATGCGCGTCCCCTCCGGTGAACGGGCGGCAGGCTACCACGGGCCCCCATCGAAAGACGACGGCGGCGTCGGCGCGGTCGACGGCGTTCGCATCGCGCCGCCGCCCTGCGGCTGGAGCCGGGCCCACGCGGTGTGAGGGCATCAGGGGGCGCAGTCGATGGGCCCCAAGGGCAGGTCCGGCTCGAGGGCGAAGCCGATGATCAGCGGGTCGCGGTGGGTCGTCCCGAGAGCGTGATGGATCTCTTCGGTCACCCCGCCGACGGCGGTGTTGCTGCCCGGCCCCGTCTCGTAGCCTCCGGCGGCGACGACCGTGCGGCCGTTGTCGGGGTTGTGCACCAGCATCCGGGTGCCCGGCGGCGGGCGGTCGCGCCAGTACATGTTGAGGTACCACGCCTCGTCTTCGACGGGCAGCGGCCGGGAGAACGCCGCCTGCCCCCACTCGCTGCCCCCCTCCCCTTCGGGGGCCCACGGCTCACGGCGGTCCATGGCATAGCCGGTGGCTGCTTCGCTGAGGGCGTAGTGCGCCTCGATGCCATCCCGGGCCCCCATCGGCCAGCCGCCGCCGAAGTCATCGGCGACGGTGACGAGGTGGGCCTCGCGCACCACCGGGCCGAGCGCGGGGGTGTCGAGCCACGCCTGCCCGTCGACCATGCGGCACGGGAGCGATGGGTCGCAGGCGCCCCAGACCATGCGCAGCGGCTGGGGGTCGAAGGCGCAGTCGCCGGCGTCGAGCGGGCGCAGGTCGATGTCGATGACATACGGGCCTTCGCGGGCGATGCCGTCGCCGGTGACCCAGGTGTCGGCCACGAGCCACAGGGATCCCGGCTCGACCATGCGGCTCAGGGCGACGTTGTCCCGGGTGAGGCAGGCGCCGGGGTCGGGCGCGGCGAGCAGGTGCAGGTCGATGTCGACGGCGTCGCCCGGCCGGTCGTCGACCCGCACCGAGAGCAGGCCCGGGGATGGGATGTCGAGCCGGTACCACACCTCGCCCCCGCCCTCGTCGGTGTCGGGGGCGCAGGCGTAGGCGTCGACCGTGGCTTGCGGCGCCGCGCGGGTGTCGCCTTCGAGGGTGGCCGGGAAGGCGTCCACGACGATGGGCGCGCAGCGGGCGCCGGGCAGTTCGGGGCAGGCGGGGTCGGCGTCGGGCGGGCCGCCGTCCACGGGCGGGCGGTCCATGTCCGGGCGGGGTGCCATGTCGGCGCCCCGGTCGACGCGGGGGTCGGGCCCGGCGTCGAGGTCGGCGTCGGGCGGCGGGTCGCGATCAGGCGGGTCGGGCACCCGGGCGTCGGATGGGCGCGGGTCGCGGTCGAGCGGCGTGAAGTCGGCTTCGGGCGGCGCGAAGGCGTCCGCCGCCTGCTCGGTCTCGGCGGCGCAGCCGAACGCCGCGCCGAGCGCGCCGACGCCGAGCACGATGGGCCACCCGAGCCGGCCTGTGAGAGTCCTGAGCGCCATGGGGTCACCTCCGGTCGGGCAGCATACGCCGGGGCGGGGCGATCTGCACCCGCGGTTGTAGCGCGGCGGGGGGCGAGCACGTAGTCTCGGGCGATGCCGTCGAACCCCGAGCCCGCGCCCGTCGATGACCCCGCTCCGACGGCCGATCGGGTCGACTGGTGGCGCTCGTTCGTCTTCCGCTTCATCGCGATCTACACCGGGCTCGTCATCGCGCTGTTCGCGGTGCTCATCGTCAGCGCCAACATCTTCGAGCGGCATCAGATCCGGGATCACTTCGGCGCGCTGCTGCGGACCATCGTGGCCAACACCGCCCCGGGGCTCGACGGTGATCTGCTCGTGCAGATCCGGACCGAAGCCGACGGCGACGGCGAGGCGTTCCGCACGCTGCGGCGGCTGCTCGCCGAGGCGCGGGGGCGCAATGGCCTCGACGAGGATCTGATCTACGCCCTGCGCCCGGTCGACGAGGCGCCGGGGGTGTATGCCTTCGCGGTGATGCTCCAGGCGCGCACGTTCATCGGCGATCGCTATCGGCCGCCGCCCCACCTGCGCCGGCTCTATACCCGGGCGCTGGCCGGCGAGGTCGTGCACTCGCGGATGTACGAGGACGAGAACGGGGCGTTCATCAGCGGCATTGCGCCCATCCGCGATGGCTCCGGCGCGGTGGTCGGGCTGCTGCAAGCCGACTTCCGCCTGGCGCACTACCTCGACGCCGTGCGATCCCAGCTCGTCGACAGCCTGTTGCTCGGCGCCGTGCTGTTGCTGCTGCTGCTGTTCACCGGCCATCGCATGCACCGCCACCTTCAGCGGCACATCGCGCTCCTGCTCGATGGCACGGCGGCCATCCGTCGGCAGATCTTCGATCATCGGGTGCCCATCCAGACCCGGGACGAGCTGGCGGTGCTCGCCGATGCCATCAACCAGGCGCTCGATCGCTTGCAGGAGCGATCGGAGATGATGCGTTTCCTGCCACATCACACTCAGGAGATGATCACCCGGGTGCTGGACGAGGGCGCCGCCCGGGTGGGCCTGAGCGAGGCCCGTGAGATCGACGTGGTGGTGCTCGAGACCGATATCCGGGGCTTCACCGCGTTGTCGGAGTCGCTGTCGCCGGCCGAGACGATCGCGCTCGTCAACCGCTACATCGAGGTGCAGGCCGAGCAGGTGCTCGGGTTCGGCGGGTCGATCGACAAGTACATGGGCGACGCGGTGCTGGTCATCTTCGAGGGGCCCGATCGGGTGGCGCGGGCGCTGGCGTGCGCGGCGGCGATCCTCCAGGCGGTGGAGCGCCTCAACCAGCAGATGACCCGCTCGATCCAGATCGGGGTCGGGGCCAGCATGGGGCCGGTGGTGATGGGCAACATGGGCTGCGACGCCCGCATGGAGCATACGGTCATCGGGCCGACGGTGAACCTCGCGGCGCGGCTGTGCTCGGCGGCCCGGGGTGGGGAGCTGGTGGTGCAGGAGGCCCTGGTGCTGGCGGCCGCCGAGGGCGCGCCGGAGGTGACCGCGGCGCTGACCCGGGGTGAGGCGATCCGGGTCAAGGGCTTCTCGGCGCCGATCCAGGTGCGCCGGGCGCGGGTCGACGACCTGCCCGGCTGAGCGGAGGCTTCAGCTCTGGCGGGAGCGGGCCCGCTCGACGGCGCGCCGGGTGATCTCGGCGGGGATCTGGTCCTTGGTGACCAGCGGCAACTTGCGAGCGCGGCGCACGCGGTTCGTATCGTCGAGCCACGCCTGCTCTTCGCGCAGGAGGTCGCGCTCGGTCGGGGGCCGGTCGAGCGGATCGGGCTCCTCTTCGGCCTCATCCGGGGCGCCGTCGTCACCCTCGTCCGGGGCACCGTCGCCCCGGGCGTCCTCGGGCGCGTCCTCGGGCGCGCCGTCGGCTGCGGCGTCTTCGGCTGCGGCGTCTTCACCGCCTTCGGCTCCGCGACCGGCGGCGGCGCCGTCGTCATCCCCTGGGTCGTCGGCCTCGGACGACACGCCGAGCGAGCCCCGGTTGCGGCGCGCCTCGGCGACGGCCTTCTCGGTCACCTCGGGCGGGATCGCGTCGGGGCCCAGCGCCTCCTGCTCGTCGTCGTAGCGCTGCCGGTTCGTATTGTTCAGCCACGAGAACTCGTCGGCCAGCAAGCCCCGCTCGGCCGGCGCCAGATCCAGGTCGACGAACTCGCCGTCGTCCGTCTTGCCCGAGTAGCCGATCTGGGCCACCGAGCCGGCGTTCCACATCGGCGGCCGCTCGGCCTCTTCTTCAGCTTCGGCGCCGGCCGCGCCGCCCGACTCACCGCCGCCGCCGCCGCCGCCGCCGGGCGTGCCCCGGGAGCGTCGGGCTTCGGCGACGGCCTTCTCGGTCACCTCGGGCGGGATCGCGTCGGGGCCCAGCGCCTCCTGCTCGTCGTCGTAGCGCTGCCGGTTCGTATTGTTCAGCCACGAGAACTCGTCGGCCAGCAACCCGCGCTCGGCCGGCGCCAGCTCGAGGTCGACCAGCTCGCCGTCGTCGGTCTTGCCGGAGTAGCCGATCTGGACGACCGACCCGGCGTCCCACATCGGCGGCCGCTCGGCGCCCTCTTCGTCGTCGCTCTTGCCGCCGACGCCCCCGCCGGACGCTGTGCCGCCCGCAGCCCCACCCGCAGCCCCGCCGGAGGCACCGCCCCCGCCGCCGCCCGATGCGCCGCCGCCCGATGCGCCGCTCCCGGCATCACCAGCAGCCCCACCGCCCGCTCCGCCGCCCGAGCCGCCTCCGCCGAGGCCCGCCGCGACACCACCGAGCCCGCCGCCCGGTCCCCCA
>JAUHYW010000137.1 GCA_030426085.1 bacterium
CGCTGGACGTGCGCCGGCCGGCCGACGCGCTCGCCGAGTGGCCGGTGCGGGTGCGCGAGGGCGCCCGCGCGCACCTGGCCCGCAGCCGGCGGCCCTATGGCGCGGCGCTGCTGACCGGGCTGCTGCTCGGCGACCGGGCGGCGGTGCCCGAGGCGGCCCGGGAGGCGTTGCAGGCCACCGGCACCGGGCACCTGCTCGCGGTCAGCGGGCTGCACGTCGGCGGGCTGGCGGTAATGGTCGGCGGCCTGTGGCTGGCCGTCGCCCGCCGCTGGCCGGCGGTGCACCCCGGGCGGTGGGCGGCCCTGGGCGCGGCCCCGGCGGTGCTCGGCTTCGTGGCGCTGGCCCAGTTCCCGCTGAGCGCGTGCCGGGCGGGGCTGATGGTGGGGCTGTTCCTGGTCGGGCGCGCCCTCGGCCGGCGGGCCGACCCGGTGGTGCTGCTCGGCTGGGCGGCGGTGATCCTGCTCGCCGGGGGGCCGTCGACCGGGGCCTCGGCCGGGTTCCAGCTCTCGTTCGGCGCGGTGGGCGCGCTGCTGTGGCTCGGCGGGCACCGCGGGCTGCGGGGGGCGGCGATGACGGCGGTGGTGGCCGCGGCGGCGACCGCGCCGATCGAGGCGTGGCACTTCGGCACCGTGGCCCCCATCGCGCCGGTGGCCAACCTGATCCTGTGCCCGCTGGTGGCGCTGGCCCTGGTGCCGCTGGGCCTGCTGGGGCTGCTGCTGGCTCCGTGCACGATGATCCCGCTCGACCTCGCCGCCGCTGGCGCCGAGGCCCTGTCGGCGCTGGCCGAGGCGTTCGCCGCCCACGGCGGATCGGTGATCGTGGGCCGCTGGATGGCCCCGGCCGTCGCCGCGCCCTTCGCCGCGCTGGCCCTGCTGCGGGCCGGGCGGCGGGGCCTCGCGGTGCCGGTCGTCGCCGGGCTGGCCCTCGCCGCGTGGGCCGGGCGGCCGACGGGCACCACGGTCGACTTCCTGCCGGTGGGTCAGGGGGACGCGGTGCTGGTGCGCTCGGCGGGGCGGGCGATGCTGGTCGACGCCGGCCCCGACCCCGGCGGCTTCCGGCTGCTGGGCGCGCTGCGGCGGGCGGGGGTCGCCCGGCTGGACGCGGTCTTCGTCACCCACGGCCACCCCGACCACTTCGCCGGGCTGGCGGCGCTGCCGGGGCGGGTCGCGATCGGCGGGGTGTGGTCCAACGGCCGCCCCGGCGGTCGGCAGTGGCGGGCGCTGGCCGAGCGCCTCACCCGGGCCGGGCTGCCCCCCCGACCGGCCCGCCCGGGGCGCTTCACCCTGGGCGCGGCTCGGGTCGACCTGCTGACCGGCGGCGGATCCGGGCTCTCGGAGAACGACGCCTCGCTGACCCTGCGGGTGGCGGACCGGGGCGGGGCGGTGCTGCTCACCGGGGACGTCGAGGCCGCGGGCGAGGCCCGGCTGCTCGCCGGCCGCCTCGACCCGATCACCGCGCTCAAGGCCCCCCACCACGGCAGCCGCACCAGCAGCGACCCGGCCCTGATCGACCGGCTGTGCCCGGCGGCGGTGATCTACACCGTCGGGCGCGACAACCGCCACCGGCTGCCCCACCCCGCGGTGCTCGCCCGCTACGCCCGGGCCGGGGTCGACGGCTATCGCACCGACGTCGACGGCCGGATCACCGTACGCCTCGACCGCCCCTCCATCGGGGCCCACCGCCGCCCCGTCCGCCCGCTGCCCGCGCCCGGCTGCGGCCTGCGCCGGCGGGCCACCCCACCCCACAGGAGCCCCCCATGAGCCCGAACGCGCCCCCCGATCCGCCGCCGGCCGCGGCCCGCACCGAGCTGATCCTGGTGGTGCGGGAGTCCCCCGGGCGGGGGCACCTCTACCGCTTCGCCGACGACCGGATCACGTTCGGCGCCGACCCCGACTGCGACGTGCACCTCGAGGCCCCGGGCATCGCGCCGCTGCACCTGACCTTCGAGCGGGGGGACGACGGCTACACCGCCCGGGGGGTGGCCGGCACCGCGATCAGCGGGGTGCCGCTCGAGCCGGACGAGATCCGCGCGGTGGGCACCGCCGACGCGGTCGAGCTGGGCGACTGCCTGATCGAGCTGGCGGTCGACCGGGCCGCCTCGCCGACCACCGACCGCCGGGAGGGCGGCCGGCTGCAGCGATCGCTGGAGGCCGAGCGGCAGATCCGAGCGGCGGGCGGCCCCTCGCTGTGGGTGATGGCCGGCCGGGCGGCGGGGGCGGCGGTGGCGGTGCCCTACGACGGGCTGAGCTGCGGGTCGGGGGCCGAGGACGCGCTGTCGCTGCCCGACGCGGGGGTCGCGGCGGGCCACTTCACCGTGCGCCGCACCGGGGAGGGCGACGTGTGGCTCACCGCCCGCGAGCCGGTGCGGGTCCGGGGCATCGCGGTGCACGAGGCCCGGCTCGAGCCGGGCGATCTGGTGTTCGTCGGCGAGGCGATCTGCGAGGTGCGGCTGCTCGAGATGGAGGACGCCCAGGCCCGGGCGGCCGACGCCCCGCCGCCCCGCCGCTGGCCGGCGGCCGTGCTCGGCGGGCTGGCGGTGGCCTGCATGCTGGCGGCGTGGTGGCTCGAGATGGGGTGAGGCGGTCTGCGGGGAGGCGGTCTGCGGGGAGGCGGTCTACGGGGTGTCGAGTGCGGGCGGCGCGTCGGGCGTGGCCGGGGGCTGGGGAGCATCCGGCGCGGCGGGCGGGGCGAGCCGGGCGCCGCCGGCGGGCGCGGGCGGCTCGGCCGGCACCTCGACCCCCGCCGGGTCGTCGTCGACGATCGGCTGGGGCGCGCGGCCCACGCCCATGATGAACCAGCAGCCGGCCATCACCGCCACCGCGATGACCACGAAGACCTCCACCGACAGCCGCCAGCCGAACGGCTGCACCGCCGGGTGGAAGTAGCGCCCGCCCGAGCGGCGGCGCACCCGGCGCTGCACCTTGCGCAGGAAGTCCCGGGGCACCGCCGGCCGCTGCAGGCCGCCGAGCAGATCCCGGCCGCCGCGGGCCTCTTCGAGCGCGTCGCGCAGCGCGTCGTCGGACAGCAGCGCGTCGAGCTCGGCCGCCGCGGCGTCGTCGAGCTCGCCGTCGAGGTACTCGGTCAGGCGGGCGAGCCGCTCGTCGCCCGGATCGGCGTGGGGGGTGCTCATGCTGGCTCTGCCTCCTGCGCGTCGTAGGCCCGTCGGAGCGCGGCCCGCGCGCGATGGAGCCGGGACTTCACCGTGCCCAGGGGCAGGCCGGTGATGTCCATGATCTCCTGGTAGGTCAATCCCTCGATGTCGCGCAATACCAACAGCTCGCGGAAGGCGTCGTCCACCGCGGCCAGCGCCCGCTGCACCCGGGCCTCGGCCCGGTTGCCCTCGAAGACGTGATCCGGCCGGGGGGCGGGCTCGCCGACGGTGCGGGTGCCGCCCTGGTCGGGCTCGAACGCCTTCTCGGGCACCCCGTCGAGGGCCTTTCTGGTCTTGTAGTGCCGCCGGCCGAGGTACTTCAGCCGGTTTTTGCAGAGGTTGATCGCGATCCGATAGAGCCAGGTGCCCACCTGGCTGTCGCCCCGGAAGCCGCCGATGGCCAGGAACGCCTTGACGAAGACGTCCTGGGCGATGTCCTCGGCCTCGGCGGCGTTGCCCAGCATGCGGAAGCACAGGCCGAAGATGCGGCCCTGGTTCTGGCGGACCAGGATCGCGAACGCGGCCTCGTCGCCGCGCTTGAGGCGCTTGATCAGCCGCTTCTCGTCCACCGGGCTCCTCCGGAACGGGCGCGGCGTGGATGACACGGCGCCCTGTGCTGGGTTCCCAGCGTGCCGTCGAAACGTCCCCGTGTCCACCGCCCGGCGGCCGGCGTGCGATCCGGTTGTCAGCGAGCGGTGGGAGATGTAGGTTCATGTCATCCAGCCGCCGGAGACCGCCGTGACCCTCGCGCCCCGCCTCGCGCTCCTCCTCGCCCTCTGCGGGCTCGCCCCGTGCCCCGCGCCGGCCGACGCCGCCCCGCCCACCGTCGCCGTCGAGGCCGATCTGGCCCCGATCAGCCTCGGCCGCCACGACGGCCTCGTGCGGGAGCTGATCATCCGCGGGCGCTGGCGGGAGGCGGCCGGGAAGATCACCGCCGCCGGCCCCGAGGCCCGGCTGGTGGTGGGCTGGCTGCGGGAGAAGGCCGGCGACCCCCGGCTGGCCATCGCCGCGCTCGAGGGGCTCGAGGGGGCCTTGCCGCTGCTGGCCGATCTGATCCGGCTGACCCGGGGGCGGGCGCTGCTCGACCTCGACCGCTTCGAAGAGGCCGCCGCGGCGGTCGAGGCGGTCGAGCCGTCCACCATGACCGGGCGCATGGCCCGCCGCATCCGGGCCCGGGCGCTGCGCGAGGCGGGGCGGGTGGACGCCGCCCGCTCGGTCTACCAGCAGATGCTCGCCTCGGGGCTGGACGACGAGGTGCCGGTGGGGCTGCTCGGCCTCGCCCGGCTGTGGGCCGACGCCGGCCAGCCGGCCCGGGCCATCCCGCTGCTGCGTCGGATCGACGTCGAGTTCCCCGCCCACTGGACGGGCCACCACGCCCGCAAGGAGGGCGAGGCGCTGGTGAAGGCCGACCGCAAGCTGGCCCCCGCCTGGGGCAACCGGGCCGCCGAGGCGTCCATCGCCCGCGCCGAGCGCCTGCTGGCCCGCCACCGCAACGAGATGGTGATCGACGCGCTGACGCCGCTGACCGCCAGCAAGCTCGAGGGGGCTCAGCTCTGTCGGCAGCGGTACGCGCTCGGCCGGGCCCTGCGCAAGCGGCGCAAGTGGAAGACGGCCCGCCCGCTGCTCGAAGAGGCGGTGGTCGCCTGCGACGCGGCGGGGCACGAGCTGGCCCCCTGGGCCCGGCATCTGGCGGGCAAGGCCGCCGAGCGGCTGGCCTTCGAGACAGAGGCCGCCGACCACTACCGGGTGCAGATGCAGAAGCACCCCGAGCACCGGCTGGCCGACGACGGGGGCTACTATGTCGTGCGCCACCTCGTCGACGACGCGAAGGATCTGGAGGCGGCCCGGGCGCTGGTCGGCGAGCTCGTCGAGCAGTTCCCCGCCGGCGACATGATGCCCGACGCGGTCTTCTTCGTGGCCCAGCAGTACATGATCGCCGGCGAGTGGGAGACCGCCGGCGAGGTGCTCGCGCTCGACGACCGGCTCGACCCCCAGGACTTCGACCACCGCTCGGCGGGGCGCACGCTGTACTGGCGGGCCCGCATCGCCCAGGAGACCGGCGACCGGGCGGCGGCGATCGAGGGCTATCGGGCGGCGCTGTCGACGTGGCCGATGAGCTGGTACGCGATCCTGGCCTACTCCCGGCTGCGCGAGCTGGGCCGCAAGCGGGCCGACCGCTGGGCCCGCGAGGCGCTGTCGACGATCGAGCCCGGCCCCTCGCTGCCCGCCGGCGAGGGGGACGTCTGGCGGCTCGACGTGCCCACCGACGCCATCGGCCCCGCCTGGGAGCGGGCCCGGCTGCTGGCCCGCATCGGCCTGCCCGACGCCGCCCGGGCGGCCTTCGCCGAGGCCGGCCTCGACGACCGCCCCGACGGGCAGTGGCTCGAGGCGTGGGTGCTCGACCGGGCCGGGGCCTACCGCTACAGCCACGACATCCTGCGGCGCAAGCTGGCGTTCTTCCGCCGCTTCGCGCCCCACGGCCCGCTGCTCAAGCACTGGCGGCTGGCCTTCCCCGACCCGTTCGCCCGGCTGGTGAAGGCGGCGGCGAAGGACGCCGGCATCGACCCCCACTTCGTGTGGGCGGTCATCCGCGAGGAGAGCGGCTACAACCCCCGGGTCGAGTCGTTCGCCAACGCCATCGGGCTGATGCAGCTCATCCTGCCGACGGCGAAGCGCATGGCGAAGAAGTCCGAGGGCGAGGTCACCCGGACCCGGCTGACCGACCCCGACCTCAACGTCAAGCTCGGCGCCCGCTATCTGGCCCACGTCGGCGAGCGCAACCGGGCGGTGATGCCGCTGTGGCCCGCGGGCTACAACGCGGGAGGCGGCGCGCTCAAGCGGTGGCTGAAGGCCCGGGGCGGGCTGCCGCTCGATCTCTTCGTCGAGGCGATCCCGTTCGAGGAGGCCCGGGGCTACACCAAGCGGGTGGTCTCGTCGTGGGCGACGTTCAGGCTGCTCTACGGTGACGGGGCCCGGGGCGCGCCGCTGCCCTACGTCTCGCAGGAGACCCGCACCCCGAAGAAGAAAAAGAAGAAGAAGCGGGCCCGCCCGAAGCGTGGGGGCAGGGCGCGCGGGGGCAAGGCGCGCGGGGGCGAGAAACGCTGAGCCGGGCGGTCAGCGGGCGGTCAGCAGGGCGCTTCGAAACGAAGACGCCCGGGCCGAAGCCCGGGCGTCTGGTGCGGTTGGATCCCAAAGTCCCCTGGAGCGGCGTAGGTGCTCCAACTCCGGGGGTGGATGGAGCACCCGACTTCACCGAAGAACGATGCGGGCGGGCATCGTGGGGAGACCCCGGCGAAGCTTCCAGGGGACATTGCGACCCAACCGTCACTGACCCCGTGGTGCCGCGCGGCACCAACGCTCATCATTGTAGCGGCTCGATTCGAAAACGCAAAATGACGGATCCGTCACACACCTGCATTGCCCTGTGATCTCAGGGGGTTGGGGCACGAAAAAATATTTGAATAAGTCCGTTCCGGGTGCCTCGCCCGCGTCCCCAACCGGCCACATCACTGATCTGGTCGGTCGACTCTCAACGATCGAGGCCCCGGCCGAGGCGGGCGAGCGGCTCTTCGAGTCGTTTGACCAGCGCGATGCGGGCCAGCCGCAGCTCGGTGGCGGTGTCCTCGACGAACTCGGCCATGCCGTCGAAGAGCGGCCGACCCAGTCCGGCAAACTGCGGGCTGCGGGCGTGGTCCAGCCGAAGGCCGTGCCGCCGCAGGTCGGTGACCAGGGTGTCCGCATCGAAGAGCCCGCCCCGCCCGGCCACCGCCAGCGCCCGCCCCGGTTCGAAGAGCGCGCTCAGCGGGGCCTGGTCGACCCAGCCCTCGAGGTAGGCCCGGTGGCGGCCGCAGGTCTCTTCGAGCATCAGCAGCCGGTAGCCGTCGAGGATGCCCTGCAAGCCGGCGACCCGAGCCGCCTCGGCGCTCTGCTCCATGGCGGGGAAGATCTGGTCGAAGGCGTCGAAGTAGCCCCGGATGAGGCCCTCGAGCCGCTCGTCGATGGTGCCCCGCACCCGCTCGACCGCCTCGCCGAGCGCGGTGCGGAGCTGGTCCCGCAGGGTGCCGACGAGCTGCTCGGGGGTGAACGCGCCGCCGTGGTCCCGGTGCAGCGCGGCGACCTCGGCGGCGGCCCGGCGGATGGCCCCGGCGATGGCCGCGTCCAGCGCCCGCCCGGCCCGCAGGCCCTCGCTGTCGGTGAACTCGTCCCGGTCGCGCTCGACGCGGTCCCCCAGCGCCCGGATGGCCTCGGCCTGCTCCTCCATGCCGATCAGCGTCTCGGCGACCCGGATCTCGGCCCGGTCGATGATCTCGCCCAGCCGGGCGAGGGTGTTGGCCCGGCGGATGTGACCCGCCCGGCCGAAGAAGGCCTCCTGCATCAGCCGGTGCAGCCGGGCGAAGCCGCTGGCCCGCAGCGCGGCGACGTCCCGGTTGCGCAGCGCGTCCAGCCCGGCCCGGGCGCTGACCGGCACCAGCCCCGCGATGCGCTCCCCGAGGACCGCCCGGGCCGCCTCGAGGCCCTGCTCGACCGCGGCCGGGGGGCGCAGGTCGCAGCGGGTGAGCACCCCGATGGCGGCCATCGGCTGGTCGCCGAGCCAGCGGGCGGCCTCCTGCCAGCGGTCGGGGGTCTGGTCGGCGCCCACCAGCCACAGCACCGCGTCCGCCCGCCGGGCGAGCCCGTCGTCGGCGGCGTCGTCGAGCGGGTCGGGCGCGTCGAGGATGCTGGCCCGCACCAGCTCTTCGACCGGCAGCAGGATCTCGACCCAGCGCACGTCGTCCGGCCCGATGCGCTGCTCGGCGAGCGCGGTGCGCAGCGCGGTCAGCCCGCAGGCCTCGACCCGCCCGTCGCGGTGCACGATACGCCCCCCCGGGCGGCGGCCGTAGCGCACCAGGTGGGGCAGCGCGGTGTCCTCGGGGATCACCGCCTCGCCGATGAGCGCGTTGACGAAGGCGGTCTTGCCCGCACCGGGGGGCCCGAAGACCGCCAGCAGGAGCGGGCTGTCGTGGCCTTCGATCAGCTCGCCGATCCGGCCGAGCAGGTCGCCGAGGTCGGGCTCGGCCCGCAGCAGGTGGCGCAGGCGGTGCAGCCGGGTGAGCACCTCGTCGGGCGGTTCGGGCGCGGCGTCGGGCGCGCCCCCGGGCCGGCTGGGGGGGTCGAGGTCGGGCGGCGGCTCGGCGCTGTGGGGGGTGGTGGTGATCTCGACCCGCCGCAGGTCGTCGGCGGTCGTCGGCGGGGGCGGCGCCGGCTCGGGGGCCGGTGACCCGGCCAGCAGGCGGTTGACCTCGGCCTGCACCAGCGGGGCGATGGGGCCGGTGAGCGCCGGGCGCCGCTCCTCGGTGTCGGGCCCCTCGTCGTCGCCCCGGGCGTCGTGCGCGGCGGCCGGCCGACCCCCGATCAGGGCCCGCATGCGGGCCGCGCCGTCCATGTCGGGCTCGGCGACCGCCTCCCAGGCCAGCTCGAGCAGCGCCTGAGCCCGCGTATCGTCCCCCGCGATGCGCAGGGCCTCGGTGAAGTGGCCCGCCGCCGCCCGGGGCCGGCCCCCCGCCAGCTCGATGCAGCCCAGCGCGCGCTGGGCCTCGGCCGACCTCGCGGCCTCGGCGGCGCGGGCCATCAGCGCCCGGGCCTCGTCCACCCGGTGGTCGAGGATGCGCAGCACCGCCAGGGCCGAGAGCGCCTCGGCGTCGGTCGGCCGGATCCGGCGCAGGCGGTCGGCGTAGCCCCCCGCGCCCCGGGTCAGGCCCAGGCCCCGGGCCGCCCGCAGCGCGATGCGCAGGGCGTCGACGTCGTCCGGCGCGAGGGTCGAGGCGGTGGTGGCGGCGTTCTCGGCGGCTTCGAATCGGCCGGCGCGCAGGTTGAGCCGGCCCAGCATGACGTGCAGGTCGGCCCGGTCGGGCGCGGCGGCCACCGCCCGCAGCACGTAGCCCACCGCGTCGGCCAGGCGGCCCTCGACCTCGAGCGCCTCGGCCATGCCGGCCAGCGCGCCGACCTGGTCGGTGTGGCGCCGCAGCACCGCCTCGAACTGGGGGCGGGCCTCGGCCGGGCGCCCCAGGGCCAGCAGCGAGCGGCCGAGAGCCACCCGGATGCGCTCGTCGTCCTCGGTCAGCTCCAGCGCCCGGGCCAGCACCGGGGCGGCGTCGGCGTGGCGCCCCTGGCGGCGCAGGCCGCTGCCCAGGGCGGTCAGCAGGGCGGCGTTGTCCGGGGCGAAGACCAGCCCCCGGCGGGCGACGTTCTCCGCCTCGCTCGCCTCGCCCCGCGCGTTGTGGCAGTCGGCGAGCGCGGCGATGGCCTCGGGGTGGTCCGGCTTGAGCTCGAGGGCCGCCCGCAGGTGCTCCACGGCCCGGTCGTGCTCCTCGCGCAGCGCCTCGATGCGGCCCAGGCGGTAGAGGGGGTCGAAGAGCGAGCGATCGGCGTCGATGACCGCGGCGAAGGTGTCCGCCGCCCGGTAGAGGTCGCCTTGAAGCAGGTGGGCCAGCCCCCGCAGGTGCAGCGCGATCGGCGCGGTCGATCCGAGGGCGTCGAGCAGCTCGATCGCCCGGCCGGGCGCGCCGTCGAGCAGGGCATCCCGGGCCACGCCGGCCTCGGGAGGCACCGGCAGCTCGGCCAGGGTGCGCGCCAGATCGTCGTCGGGGACCATCTACGACCTCGGCCGGACCAGGGAGCGGGCCGGCGATCCCCCGGCCGCCGGCGGCTCATCGTAGCAGATCCCGGCGAAAGTGCACCCGCCCCGTGGGGCGCCGGGCCCCGGGCCCCGAACGCGACGTCGTCGTCGGATCTCACCCGCCTCCGGATCGCCGGGGGGCCCGCGCCGACGCGCCCCGGGCGGATGTCAGGAGCCACGTCAGTGGGGGTTGTCGTCGCCCGGCGGTCATGGAATGATGTTGGCCTGGGCGGCCCCCGTTGGCCGCCTTTCGTCCGTTTCGCAGGATGGAGGGATCAATGGCTCATTTCGCGGTCGGCGACGTCGCGGTGTATCAGGGACAGGGCATCGGTCGCATCACCGACATCAGCACGATGGAGGTCGCCGGGTCGTCGCTGGAGTTCTACACCGTGCACATGGACAGCGGCACCATCGTGCGGGTGCCGACCCACAAGGCCGACGACGTGGGCCTGCGCAGCCCCATCGGCGCCGAGGAGGTGCCGATGATCTACGGCATCCTCAAGGCCGACGCCGACCGCCCCGTGGACAAGACCTGGAACCGCCGCTATCGGGCCTACAGCGAGAAGCTGCGCAGCGGCTCGGTGGAGGATCTGGCCCAGGTCACCCGCGATCTCTACCGCCTGCAGGACGACAAGGACCTCAGCTTCGGCGAACGGCAGATGCTCGAGCAGGCCCGGGGCCTCTTGATCAAGGAGCTGTCGCTCGCCACCCGCAAGGGCGAGGTCGAGATCGCCGAAGAGATCGAAGCCGTCTTCGCGGCCTGAGCCCCGACTCCACCATGCGCGCCGCCGTCTACCACCGCTTCGGACCGCCCGACGTGCTCCGGGTGGTCGATGACGCGCCCCCGCCGCCCGACCGCCCCGGCGCCGCCCGGGTCCGGGTCCGGGCCGCCGCCCTCAACCCCAAGGACGTCCTGCTGCGCAAGGGCAAGCTGCGCCGGATGCCCGGCCGCCGGCTGCGCGAGCGCTGGCCCCGGATCCCGGGGGTCGACTTCGCCGGCGAGGTCGTCGCGGCGCCGCCGGGCAGCGACCTGACCCCGGGGCAGGCGGTCTACGGCATGATCCAGGGCTGGCAGGAGGGGGCCTGCGCCGCCCAGGCGGTGGTGCCGGCGGACCAGCTCGCCCCGGCCCCGGCCGGGCTGTCGCTGGTCGAGGCCGCCGCGCTGCCCCTGGCCGCGCTGACCGCGCTCCAGGCCCTGCGCGATCTGATCCGGCTGCGCCCCGGCGAGCGGGTCGCCATCAACGGCGCCTCGGGCGGGGTGGGCAGCTACGCGGTGCAGCTCGCCGCGGCGATGGGCGCCGAGGTGGTGGCGGTGTGCAGCGGGCGCAACGTCGAGCGGGTGCGCGATCTGGGCGCGGCCGAGGTGATCGACTACACCGCCGCCGATCCGCTGGCCCCCGCGGCGCCCTACGATGCGTTCTTCGACGTCTTCGGCAACCGCCCCTACGCCGACGCCCGGCGCGCGCTGCGGCCGGCCGATCGCGAGGGCGCGCCCTACGTCACCACGGTCCCGAGCCCCCGGGCGCTGCTCGACGAGCTGCGGGGGCGCCTGCCGGGTCCGCTCGCCGGGCCGGCGCGGCTGGTGATCGTGCGCAGCGGCCGGGCCGACCTCGAAGAGCTGTCCCGGCGGGTCGCCGCGGGCACGCTGCGGCCGGTGATCGATCGGGTGCTGCCCCTCGACCGCATCGTCGAGGGCCACCGCCACCTGGAGACGAAGCGGGCCCGGGGCAAGGTGGTGGTCGAGATCGGGTAGTCGGGGCATCGCGGGCGGGCTCAGGCGCCGTCGGCGCCGTCGGGGCACAGGATCGGGTCGAGCAGCGCGTCATCGAGGGCCTCGATGCGCTCGGCGAGCGCGCCGACGAGGCGGGCGGCGTCCCCCGAGCGGCCGCTGAGGCGCATCACCTCGGCCTGGGCCCGGAGCTGGCGCAGGCGCTCCTCGAGCTCGGCCAGCTCGGCGGCGGCCCGGTCGCGCAGGGCGACGAGGCGCCGCAGGTGGGCC
>JAUHYW010000055.1 GCA_030426085.1 bacterium
CGATGACGACGACGACGGCATCAACGACCCGTTCGACATCTGCCCGGTCGACTTCGACCCCGATCAGGCCGACCTCGACGGGGATGGCATCGGCGATGAGTGTGATCCCGACGACGACGGTGACGACACGCCGGACGCCGAGGATCGCTGCCCGACGCTGGCCGATGATCAGACCGATACGGACGGCGACGGCGTGGGCGACGCCTGCGACGAGGACGACGACGGGGATGGTATCGGCGACGCGCTCGACGGCTGCCCGCTGACCGTCGAGCCGGAGCAGCCTGATCTCGACGGCGACGGCCTGGGCGACGCCTGCGACCCGGTCGACGACCGCCCGTTCGAGGCCCGCAGCCGCGAGGAGCGGTGCGCGATCCTCATCGAGGAGCGGGCGCCGACCGCCGAGCGCTTGCAGCACTGCCCCCGCCGGAAGGGCGACGGCTGCGCGGTCGCGCCGGGTCGCACCTCGCCGAAGCCGTGGACGTGGGCCTGGGCCCTGCTCGGTCTGGTCATCCGCCGTCGGCGCGTCCGTGAGCGCCCGGGCAGCGCGCCCTCGACCCCCGCCTGATCGCCCGCTTCGGGTGCCTGCATTCGAAACACGGACGCGCCCGGGGCGGTGCCCCGGAGGCGTCGGTCGGTCTGCGCCGCGGTCGATCAGAAGTCAGGCGCCCGCCGGCGGTGCAGAAGCTGAACGCGCCGCTGTCGCTGAAGCTCGGGCTGAGGACGCCGGCTCGGGGCGAGTCATCGCGGTGGGGCGCCCCCGACCCCCGCTTGTCCCCCCCGCCGCGAACGCGTAGGCTGTCGGCCGTTTTTCCCTGACCCCGTCACCACTTGGAGGCCCCCATGCGCCCATCCGTGGGTATCGACTTCGGCACCACCAACAGCGCCGTCGCCGTCTGCGGCGCCGACGGCCGGACCCGGCTGGCCGAGTTCCCGGTCGGCGAGACCTGGGCCCGGGTCTTCCGCTCGGTCCTGCACTTCGCCCCGCCGGAGGACGGCCGGCCGCCGGACGCGCTCGCCGGGCCGGCGGCGATCCATCGGCGGCTCGACGAGGGCGAGGGGCGGCTGATCCAGTCGCTCAAGTCGTTCCTGGCGAGCACGTCGTTCCAGGGCACCGACATCTACAACCGGCGCTACACCCTCGAGGACCTCGTCGGCTTCTTCCTCGTCGAGCTGCGGCGGCAGGCCGAGGCGAAGCTGGGGCCGCTGGGCGCGCGGGCGGTGGCCGGGCGGCCGGTGGCGTTCGCCGGGGCCGAGGACGACGGCGCCGAGGCGCTCGCCGAGGCCCGGTTGCGGGCGGCGCTGGGCCGGGCGGGCTTCGATGAGGTGGTCTTCACCTACGAGCCGGTCGCGGCGGCCTACGAGTACGAGGCGGGGGTCGACGGGGACGAGGTGGTGCTCATCGCCGACTTCGGCGGGGGGACCAGCGACTTCTGCCTGCTGCGGGTGGGGCCGAACCACAGCCGCAGCCGGGCCGACGACATCCTGGCGACGAGCGGCGCGGCCATCGCGGGGGACGTCTTCGACAGCCGCATCGTGCGGGCGGTGGTCGCTCCGGCGTTCGGCGCGGGCACCCGCTACACGACGCTGACCCGCTCGATGGAGGTGCCGGCGTGGCTCTTCGGGCACCTGGAGAAGTGGCATCACCTGTCCTTCCTCAAGTCGCGGGAGACGATGGCCCTGCTGGTCGACATCGCCGCGGGCAGCGAGGCCCCCGGTCGCATCGGGGCGTTCCTGCACCTCATCCGCCACGATCTGGGCTTCGCGCTCTTCCAGGCGGTCGAGGCGGCCAAGATCGCGCTGTCCGCCGCCGATGAGGCCCGGGTGGTGCTGCGCGAGGGGCCGGTCGAGCTGGACGTGGCGGTGTCGCGGGGCGACTTCGAGTGGTGGATCGCCGAGGACGTGGAGCTGATCGGGGACGCGGTCGACCGGGCCCTGGCGGCGGCCGGCCTGCCGGCCTCGGCGGTGGACAAGGTCTTCATGACCGGGGGCACGTCGCTGGTGCCGGCGGTGCACGCCCGCTTCACCGAGCGCTTCGGCGTCGATCGGGTGGTGCTCGGCGACCGCTTCACCAGCGTGGCGGCGGGGCTGGCCCGGCGGGCGCACGATCTGTGGGGCCGGGGCTGAGCCCTCCGGCGCGCAGCGACTTGCGTTCGGCGGCGGGGCGGTGCTGTATTCGCCGCATCACGGTGACGGGAGGCGGCGATGATCCGCTCGACGATGGTCCGCTCGGCGGCGGCGCTGGCGCTCGTGCTCGGCGCGGGCTTCGGCTGCGATGACGACGAGGGCGAGAGCGGCCCCCAGGTGACGGTCCCGGCCAGCCAGGGCCAGATCGGGGAGAGCTGCCGGGCGCGCAACGACTGCGCCGAGGGGCTGGCCTGCATCCGCGACATGTGTGTGGCCGACGAGTTCCCCATCAGCCCCACCGCCCTGGGCTGCGACGTGATCGAGTGCAACGCGGTGGCCGACTGCGTGCGGCTCGCGCCGGGCTGCGAGGACTTGCAGACGGCGTGCGGCGAGGGGCAGATGGCGGCCTGCGAGGTCTTCGAGCAGGACTGCAACTTCGTCTGCGAGGCCAATCGCTGCGAGAGCCGCTGCGCCGACGACGCCGACTGCGGGGCCGGCTTCTGTCAGGGCGGGCAGTGCGTGCAGTGCATGGCCGACGAGGACTGCGGCGAGGGCTTCTTGTGCCGCCGGGGGCTGTGCCTCGAGCCGTGCGCCGACGACCTGGCCTGCCCCCTGTTCCACGCCTGCGTCGACGGGGAGTGCGCCCCGAGCGGCTGCCAGTCCGATCGGGAGTGCGTCGCCGCCCTGCGCCACGTCGAGGCCCGCTGCGTGGACGGCGCCTGCGCCGCCCCGTGCGTGACCGACGCCGACTGCGACGAGCGCGACGACTACGATTTCATGAAGTGCGTCGACGGCATCTGCCAGCACGCCGGCTGCGCGTCGGACGCCGAGTGCCGGGCCCGGCTCTTCGGCGAGGGGCCGGTCGAGGCCGACGTGCTCGACGTGGTCTGCCGCGACCGCCCCGAGCCGTGAGCCGGTGACGGATTTTCGGATCCGGCGGGCGGGGCGCCGTGATCTCACCGGCATCGTCGCCCGCTGGTCGGAGTTGATGGCGGCCCATCAGGCGCTCGATCCGGTGCTCTACGCGACCGCCGAGCACGCCGAGGGCACCTATCGGGCGTTCGTGCGGCGCCACTTCGACAAGCCGGACAGCGTGATCCTGGTGGCGGTCGACGCGGCCGGCGGCGGGGTGCTGGGCTATCTGGTGGGCGGCGGCGGGCAGCGGGCGCCGATGTTCGTGGTGCGCCGGGTGGGCATGATCTTCGATCTGGCGGTGCAGCCCGACCAGCGGCGGGCGGGCATCGGGCGGGCGCTGGTCGACCGGGCGCTGGAGCACTTCCGCGAGCGGGGCATGGCCTACGCTCAGGTCAACTTCGACCCCCACAACCCGGACGCGGCCGGCTTCTGGCCCCGCCTGGGCTTCGAAACGCTGCTGTGCGAGGCCTATCGCCCGCTGTGATGGCGCTTGTCGGCGATCGCCCGGCGATGCTAACGACGGTGTTCGCATCAGCTTTCTGGTTGGAGGCCCCGTGCGCGCGCCCGATCCCCGCTCCCTGGTCGCCGAGCTCTGCCGGCAGTTCTATCACCTGGGCTGGTGCACCGGCACCGGCGGCGGCATCAGCCTGCGCGACGGGCCCCGGGTCTACATGGCCCCCAGCGGGGTGCAGAAGGAGCGCATCCAGCCGGAGGACGTCTTCGTGCTCGACATGCACGGCGCGATCGTCGAGCGGCCGGACGACGCCGCCCTGAAGCTCACCGCCTGCGCCCCGCTGTTCTTCAACGCCTACCGCCTGCGCGACGCGGGCGCGGTGCTGCACAGCCACAGCGTCGACGCGGTGCTGGCGACGATGGTCTCGGCCGAGGCGTTCCGGGTGGCGGGCATCGAGATGATCAAGGGCCTGCGGGGGCACGGCTACTACGACACGGTCGAGATCCCCATCATCGAGAATACGGCCCACGAGTGTGATCTGGCCGACGACATGGCGGCGGCGATCGAGGCCTGGCCCGACGCCGACGCGGTGCTGGTCCGGCGGCACGGGGTGTATGTGTGGGGCCGCGACTGGCGGCAGGCGAAGACCCAGGCCGAGTGCCTGGATTATCTGTTCGGGCTGGCGGTGCGCATGCGGGGCATGGGCCTCGATCCGACGCGGGGGCCCGAGGTCGAGGGGGAGCAGCGATGAGAGCGTGGTGGTTGGACGCAGGCGAGGGCGCGCGCATCGACGAAGAGACGCTGCGGTCGGAGGGCATCCCGGCCCGGGCGCTGCCGCTCGATCCCGAGGCCCATCAGCCCGATCTGGACGCGCTGAAGGCCGAGCGGGGCTACATCGAGCAGGACGTCATCGCCCTGAGCCCCGAGACCCCGAACCTCGACGCGCTGTGCGCGAAGTTCGCCGACGAGCACCACCACGACGACGACGAGGTGCGCTTCACCCTGGGCGGTGAGGGCATCTTCGACATCCGCTCGAAGGATGATCGCTGGATGCGGGTGGTGGTCGAGCCGGGTGATCTGATCGTGGTGCCCGCCGGGCGCCACCACCGGTTCCTGCTCACCGAGAAGAAGGCCATCCGCTGCGTGCGGCTCTTCCGGGACACGGCGGGCTGGGTGCCCCACTATCGGGAGGCGGGCTGAGGTGGCGGTGCTGCCGATCGTGAAGCTGGGTGATCCCGTCCTGCGCAAGAAGGCCCGTCAGGTGTCGCCCGAAGAGCTGGCGTCGCCCGAGATGCAGGGCTTCATCGACGATCTGATCGAGACGATGCACGCGGCCAACGGCGCCGGGCTGGCCGCGCCGCAGGTGGGGCGCTCGGTGGCCATCGCGGCGGTGCACGTCGAGGACAACCCCCGCTATCCGTACAAGCCGAAGGTGCCGCTGACGGTCTTCGTCAACCCGACGCTCACCCCGCTGAGCGAGGACGCCGCGCTGCTCTACGAGGGCTGCCTGTCGGTGCCCGATCTGCGGGGGCGGGTGCCGCGGCACATGCACGTCCGGGTGCAGGCGCTCGACCGCCACGGCGCGCCGCTCGACTTCGAGGTCAAGGGGCTGACCGCGGGCACCTACCAGCACGAGTTCGATCACCTCGAGGGGCTGGTCTTCGTCGATCGGGTGCAGGATCCGAGCACGTTCTCGACGTGGGCCAACTTCGACCGGTTCCACAAGGCGGCCTTCGTCGAAGAGGCCCGGGCGCTGGTCAACCGCTACGGGAGCTGACCGCGCCCGGGGCCCGGCTCACCAGCCCTCGCAGTCGGCGCTCATCGAGTGGTCGCAGCCGTCGCGGCCGATGTAGCGCTGGGTGCTGAACTCCTCGACCGGCAGCGGCTCGATGGGCGTACCCCCGAACGCGGTGACGTAGTCGACCCAGCCTTGGGCGTACTCGGTGAAGGTGTCGAGGTACAGGCCCTCGGCGACGATCGCCCCGAAGGTGGCGTAGCCGTCCTGGCCGCCGGCGATGAAGTCGTTGGTGACCACGGTGTACATCGCGGCGGGGTCGATGGCGGCCCACTCGCCGGCCACCCGGGGGTTGATCTCGACGTTGCTGATCCGGTCGCCGAACGCCGCCGAGGCGTCGACGTGGAAGCGCAGCCCCGAGGCGTAGGGGTACGAGCCGGTCGAGCCGTCGGCGTCGAGGGTGTTCGACAGGGCGTCTTCGAGCACGGCCACGATCTCCTCGCCGGTCATCTCGAGGGTCCACAGCGTGTTGCTGAACGGCAGCAGGGTGTAGGCATCGGCGATGGTGTGCTCGCCGGCCGCCACGTCGACCCGCACCCCGCCGGCGTTCTGGATGGCGATGTCGGCGGTGGGGGTGACGGTCAGGAACGCCTTGGCGACCTGGTTCGAGATGTCCCCGCCCCGCTCGTAGGTCGCCGCCGGGTCGCACAGCGCCGAGCGCTGCTGGCCGGGCCACCGCTCGAGGCACAGATCCTCGGCGACGGTGCCGATGACCTGCATCGACAGCTCGTCGACCTGACCCTGGAAGCCCTCGAGCGTGGCGACGGTCTCGGCGTCGGGCGCGACGGCGACGTAGGCCGGCATGGCGGTCAGCGCGCCGATCACCGCCTCGGCGTCGGCCCCGTCGAGCGGGCGGTCGCTCTCTTCGCCCTCACCGTCGACGAAGGTGTAGGTCAGCCCGGCGGGGTCGACCGGCACCCGGGGGCTGCCGGCGCAGGCGGTGACCACGCCCTCGGCGTCGAAGTCCACGTGCAGCTCGCCCATCAGGTGGGCGTACTCCCAGGCCTGCACCACGCACACCGGCTCGCCGTCGGCGTTGGTCACCTCGGTGGGATAGGGCCCGGCCGGGCTGCCGAGCAGGGCCACGTCGTCCCCCCCGAGCAGGCTGTGCGAGTCGCCGCCGACGATGACGTCGACCCCGGTCAGCGCCGCGGCGAGCTCGAGGTCGTTGGCGTAGGTGTAGTGGGTCAGCAGCACGATCTTGTCGACGCCCATGCCGGTCAGCTCGTCGATGTACCGCTGGCTGGTCTCGGTCTCGTCGAGCAGCGTCGTGCCCGGATCGGGGTTGGACGAGTTCATGGTCTTGCCGGCGATGTCGACGCCGATGATGCCCACCCGCTGGCCGGCGACGTCTTCGATCACGTAGGGCGCCAGGTAGCCGTCGGCCAGCGGCGAGTCGGGGCCCGGCGAGACGTTGGCCGCGAGCACCGGCGTGCCGCACGGGTCGTCGGCGAGGAAGTCGAGGAAGGTCGCCAGCCCGGTGTCGCCGTCGTCGAACTCGTGGTTGCCGAGCGCGAAGGCGTCGAAGCAGATGCGGTTCATCACCGCCGCGTCGGCCTCGCCGGCGAACAGGGTGTAGAAGAGCGTGCCGGTGATGGCATCGCCGGCGTGCAGCTTGAGCACGTTGTCGTGAGCCGCCTCGAGCTGGGCGAAGAGGGTGACGAGCATCGGGTAGCCGCCGTAGGGCACCTCGACCTCGCCGAGCGGCGCGCCGTCCTCGTCGGCGGTGGCGGTGAGGTCCAGGCCGCTGACGTCGAAGCCGAAGCGGTCGGGGACGACATGGGAGTGGTGGTCGTTGACGTGCAGGATGGTCAGCGAGAGCGGCTCGCCGGGGCCGGGGCCCATGTCGGGCTCGGGCTCGGGCGCCATGTCGGGCTCGGGCTCGGGCGCCATGTCGGCCTCGGCCTCGGCCATGGCGTCGGGGGTCGGGGTCTCGGCCTCGTCGTCGTCGCAGCCGGCGGCGGCGATCAGGCCACAGCTCAGCAGGACCAGGGCGCTTCGGGACATCGGATACCTCGGCAGGCGTCGGGGGTCGGTGGCGGGTGTCGCCGCCTGTCTACTGCCCGCTCCCGCGGCAATTGTCGAGCCCGGCGGCCCCCGGCCGCGGGACGTCACCCGGATCTTGCCGAGCGGTCACCGCGGCTGGATGTCGAGGCGGTGCTTCACCACCCGCACGTCGACCGGCGGGTCGCTCGGATCGAGCGCGTCCGGATCGAGGCGTTCGAGGGTGGCGTCGGGCCCGATCACGATCAGCAGCGACACCGGGCCGGTGCGGTCGGGCAGCGCCTCGCCGACCGGGGCGTCGGCCCGCAGCGCGCCGCCGGGGGCCCCCTCGAAGTCGAGCTCGAGCGGGATGCGCCGGTCGCCGTCGACGACGAACGCCCGGGCGTCGACGATGGGCTGCACCGGGTTGGCCGGGCGCAGGATCCAGCGCAGGCGGGCGTCGGGGGTCACGACCCGGGCCGCCTCTTCGCTGCGGGTGGCCCGATCGCCCGAGGTGTCGACGAGCCGATAGCTCGGCAGCGCGGGGCTCGACCCGCCGGGGCGCAGCACGATGAAGGCCAGGCCGGCGGCCAGCGCGAGGGGCGCGATGACGTAGACCGCCTTGCGCCAGCGGGCGGGGCGGATGATCCGGGCCAGCGGGCCGGCGACCTCATCGGCGCCGCCCGCGGAGGCGTGACCGGCGAGCGCGCCCAGGGCGCCGTCGAGCAGCGCGTCGTCGTCGGCGTCTTCGAATGGGCGGTAGCGCTCGAACCGCGCGGGGTCCTCCCGGGCGAGGGCCTCGGCCTCGGCCGCGCTCGCCCGGCCCTCGGCCAGCGCCTGCCACCGGGGGTCGGCCTCGCGGTCCGCGCGGGCGTGATCGGCCAGCGCCGAGGCGAGGGCGTCGTTCTCGTCGTCGTCTCTCATGGGGCACCTCCAACGCTCTCTGTCCGCGGCGGGCGCCGTCGATCTGACGGTCGACGCCGCGATCGGGCGCTCATCGGCCGATCTGGCCCGCCAGCCGCGTCAGCCGCCGCTTGAACCGGGCCCGCCAGGCGTAGACCGCGTCCCGGGTCATGCCCAGCTCCTCGGCGACGGCGTCGGCCGGGGCGCCGTCGAGGTACAGCCGCTCGAAGAGCAGCCAGCCCCGGGTGTCGAGCTCGGCCCGCAGCCGCTCGAGCAGCGCGTCGAGCTGGGCCCGGCTCTCGATGCGGGCGGTCGGCTCACCGGCCGGCGCCTGCCGCTCGAGCGCCGCGTCTTCGGTGGGATCATCGCTCCAGGGGGAGCGTTTCCCCGAGCGCAGGATCGAGGCCACCTGGTGCCGGGTGACCATGCGCGCGAAGCCCCGCAGACCGCGGCCGGCCTCGGGGTTCCACCGGCGCAGGATGCGCCCGTCGTCGGCGAGCAGCGCCACGAAGACCTCCTGCACCAGATCGAGGACCTCCTGGCGCACGTCCCGCCCCCGGCCCAGGCCCCGGCGGCGGTCGAGCGCGGCGGCGACCTCGCCGTGGATCGCCGGCCGGAGGTACACCACCAGCGCCCGCATGGCGGCCCGGTCGCCGCTCAGCGCGTGGCGGATGTCGTCGGGGTGGGGGTCGTCGGGCAGCACGGCGCGCAGAATAGCAGACCGGCGGGCGGCGGGTGACCGCATGGGGTATACCGGAGCCCATGCGCACCTGCCTGCTGCTCGCGCTGGCGCTCGCCGCCTGCCGCGCCCCGGACCCCCCGCCGCTGGACGCCGAGCTGCTCGGCTGCGGGGCCCGCTTCGACGACGGGCGCTGCGCGCGGCCGGCGGACGGGGCGCTGCGGGTGTTCGCGCCGGGGGACGGGCCCGATCCGACCGCGACGCTCGACGGGCGGCCGCTGAGCGTGAAGAGCGAGCGCGTGCCCGGCGGGGCGCTGGCGCGGCTCGCGGTGGATCGGGCGGGCGCGCTGCACATCGAGCGGGGCGGCGCGCGGGCCGTCTTCGACGTGATCCCGACCGAGCCGCCGGTCACCGGTGACCGGGCGGCGCTCGAAGCGGCCCTGGCCGACGCGCCCGTCGCCCGCCGGGGCCCCCTCGCCTCCCGGCTGGCCCGGCTCGCGCTCCGGGCGGGCGACGCGGCGCGGATGCAGGCCCGCTTCGCCGAGGCCGAGGCGGCCCACCGGGCGGTCGGGCGGCGCTCGGCCATCCTGCGCGACCTCGAAGCCCGGGTCTTCGCCGCGCTGTACATCCACCCCCGCTACGCCGAGGCCCGGCGCCTGCTCGATCGGCACCGGGCGCTGGCCGACGACCGCCGGGCACGGGGCCTGGGGGCCTACTCGGCGGGGCTGCTGGCGTGGCAGACGGGCGATCCGGCGGGGGCTGCGGCGGCGTTCGACCGGGCCCGGGGGCTGCTGGCGTCGCTGGGCGACGTGCGCGAGACGGTGGTGGCGGCCGAGATGGAGGCCGTCGTCCTGCGGGCGCTCGGCCGGGGCGAGCAGGCGTTGGCCCGGCTGGCGGCGCTGGGGGCGTCCCTGCCGGCCGACGCCACCTGTGATCGGGCCCGGCTCCAGCTCAACACCGGCTGGTTGCAGACGCTCGAGCGCAGCCGCCGGGGCGAAGGCGCCGACCCCCGCCCCGCCCTGCGCGCGGCCCACGCCGCCTTCGCCTCGGGGCCCTGCGCCGCCGAGGGCCCCCGGCGCACGGCGGCGCTGAACCTGGCCCTGGCCGCCCTCGACGCCGACGACCCTCCCGCCGCTCGCCGCTGGCTCGAGACGCTGCCCGCCGACGACGCCCTGGCCCGCTGGCGGCTGGACGTCGAGGGGCGGCTGGCGCTGGCGGCCGGCGATCGGGCCACCGCCGCCGCCCGCTTCACGCGGCTGGCCCGGCTGGCGGACGATCTCTCCCCCGAGGTGGCGTGGCGGGCGGCGGTCGGGCTGGGCGAAGCCCGGCTGGCGGGGGGCGACGCCGAGGGCGCGCTGGCCGCGTGGCGCCGGGCCGAGGCGCTGCTCGACGCCGAGGCGCTGCGGCTGCCGCTGGACCGCGATCGGGCCCGGTTCGTGATCGACCGCGACCGCAGCGCCCGGCGGCTGGTGGCGCTGCTGGTGCAGCTCGACCGCCCGGCCGAGGCCCTGTGCGCCGCCCGGCTGGCCCGGGGGCGGGCGCTGGCCGGGGTCGCGCTGCGCGATCGCATCACCGGGCTCGACGCCGAGGCCCGCGCCCGGTGGGAGGCCGCGCTGGCCCGGTGGCGCGCGGCCCGGCGGGATCACGAGGCGGCGGCGGCCGACGACTGGACCCTGGACGACGCGGCGCTGGCCCGGGCCCGCGCCGACCGGGCCGCGTCCGCCCGCGCCGTGCGCCGGGCGCTGACCGAGGCGCTGGCGGTGGTCGAGCGGGCCGGCGACCGCCCGGGGTGCCCGTCGCTGCGGCCGCCCGAATCCGAAGAAGCCATCCTGGCCTGGTTCCCCGCCGAGCTGCCCGGGGGCGGGCCCCGTCTGATCGGCTTCGCGGCGACCGCCGCGGGGGTCCGGGCGGCGACGCTGCCCGCCGGGTCGGAGACGCCGACGGCGCTGCTGGCCCCCTTCGTGCCCGAGATCACCGCCCACCGCCGGCTGCGGCTCATCGTCGGCGGCGGCTTGGAGCGGCTCGATCTGCACGCCGCCCCGTGGGAGACGCCGACCGGTGAGGACGCCCCGCTGGGCGAGGCCCGGGACGTGGTGTGGGCCCTGGATCTGCCCCGGCGCCCGCCCCGCCCGGCGCCCATCCGGCGGGCGCCGGCCCTGATCGTGGCCGACCCCGAGCGCGATCTGCCCGCCGCCCGGACCGAGGCCGAGGCCGCCGGGCGGGTCCTGCGCAAGTCGGGGTGGACGGTGACCGCCCTGATCGGCGAGGCGGCGACCGGTGAGGCGGTCCGGACCGGGCTGGGCGCGGCCGAGCTGTTGCATTACGCGGGGCACGGCGAGGCCCGAAGCGACGACCCGTTCGCCGCGCGGCTGCCGCTGGCCGGGGGCGGCCGGCTGTCCATCGGCGATCTGCTGGCGCTGGACCGCGGCCCCCGCTGGGCGGTCCTGACCGGCTGCCGCACGGGCTTCGTCGACCCCGGCGCGGCCGCCGGCGGCCTGACCCTGGCCCACGGCTTCCTGCTGGCCGGCGCCGAGGGGGTGCTGGCGACGACGGCGGTGGTCGACGACGGGCTGGCGGGGTCGGTGGGGGCGACGGTGGCGCTGCACCTCGGCCCGGCGCCGGGGGCCGATCTGGCGCAGGCAGCCCGGGGCGCGCTGATGAAGCTCGATCTGCCGGGCCGGGCCGCGTTCCGGGTGTGGGTGCCGTGAGCGTGCGCCTCACCGCAGCGCGATGGGGTTGCCCTTCGACAGCCGGCCGGTCTTGCCCTGCACGGTGAACGTGACCCAGGCCGACTTCACCCCCCCGGGCAGGCTCAGCCCCCCCACCTTGGCGCTCTGACCGCCGTAGAGCGTGCCCAGCCGGCCCGAGAGGTCGTAATGCTTGCGGCCGGCGCCGGTGTCGACGGTCAGGACCGGATCGGACAGCGCCGGCATGCGCCCGTCGATGGAGAGCACCAGCGTGCCGCTGCCGCGGTGCAGGCTGCACGAGGGGCAGCCGGGCCACTCCGGCTGAGGGGCGACGGCGGGCCACGGGGCGGCGGGCGGCTCGACGAAGGGGGGAGGGCAGGCCCCGGCGCCGCCGGCGCAGCCGTCGTCGTGCCCGCTCACCGGCGCGAAGGTGGGGCCGTCGCCCGGCGGCAGGTCGAGGCGGGCGCCGTCGAGGTCGGTCCGATCGAACGCCGGGGGCGCGCCGCACGCGAGGCCGGGCGCCACCCCGGCCACCGCGCCGCAGACCGCCAGCCGCCGCACCGGGGCGCAGTGGGCCGGGCCGCACAGCTCGGCGTCGCCCAGCTCGGCGCTCAGGTCGACCCCGCCGGCGTAGACCGCGTCGGCCACCGCGCCCGGGTCGCGGCCGGGGTCGTGGTTCCACACCGCCGCCGCCGCGCCGCTGGCCGAGGCTGCCGCCGCCGAGGTGCCGCTGAAGACGTGCCACCCGCCGCGCTGCACCGCCGCGTGCTGAGCCGGCGCCACCAGCCGGGGCCGGCTGCCCGCCCGCCCGTTGACCAGCGGCCCGTCGGCCAGATCGACCCCGCCCACCGCCTCGACCAGCCCCCGGCCCACGGTGGCCGCCCCCGGGCCGCCGAAGCCCAGCCCGGCGCACGCCCCGCCGTCGGGCGCCGCGAGCCCGGCCCAGCCGGCGGGCAGCAGCGCGCCGGTCTCCCCCGCGCCGATGGGGTCGTTGCCCGCCGCGGCCACCACCAGCGCCCCGCCGCACACCGCGTACACCAGCGCCGCGTGGGCCGCCCGCACCGGCCCGGCGACGCCCGAGGCCCCCGCCCCGAGCAGGCTCAGGTGGTTCGGGGGCAGCGCGCCGTCGTCCATCGGCGTCACCGGGGCCCAGCCCAGGCTCAGGTTGATGACCAGCGGGCCCCCGATCGCGGTCGCCTCGACGATCGCCGTCGCCAGCTCGCCGGGGCTGCCGAAGTGGCCCCCGCCGTGCCAGTCCAGCGTGCCGTCGCCCACCCGGGGCAGCGCGACCCGGGGCTCCACCGCGGCGCCGGGGGCCGCCCGCTCGACGAGGGCCGCCATCGCCGGGCCGTGCGGCGAGCGCGATCCGGCCGGGCCGGCGGTGTCGAGCACGGCGACGGTCGCCGGCCCGGGGGTGAAGCCCACCGGGTCGAGGCGGGCGGCGTGGGCCGCAGCCCAGATCGGTCCGCTGTCGTCGTCGAGGGCCCCCTGCGGCGCGACCACCCCGCAGTCGGGGGCCGGGTCCACCAGCGTCGGCGCGCCTCGCAGGTCGGCCGGCGCGCCGCCGGTGTAGCGGCAGAAGCGGGCCAGCGGGCCGCCGTGCCCCGGGAAGAGCGCGGCGCCGGTCCAGCCGATGACGTCGGGGCACGGGCCGGGGTCGGTCTTGACCGCGATCCAGGTGGGCTCGGCGTCGTCGCAGGCGCCGGCGGGGGTGAGCAGGGCCGCCGGCGCCCGGCCGATGGAGGGCGCCGGGCCGTCGGCGCAGCCGAAGGCGAGCAGGGCGGGCAGGGCGAGCAGCAGCGGGCGGTTCATCGGGACCTCCGAGAGCGGTGGACGGGGCGCTCACCCCTCACTCCGCGGCGGCGTCGCTCGATCTGACGCACGTTATCGGAAAATTCCCAGAATGCTGGAATCGGTCGCCGCTCAGCCGCCCTCGCAGACGTCGATCCCGCAGGCCGGCACGCCGGGGGGCGCGTCCTCGAGGGCGTCGAGCGGCAGCTCGTCGGGCAGCTCTTCGACGTGCAGGTCGCCGACGACGTCCTCGACCCACACCCACTCGCCGTCGGGGGTCACCAGCTCGACCGGCCAGATGCCGACCGGGATCGGCCCGATGACGACGCCGTCGCACGGCCCCTCGTCGGTGAACTCACCGGTCATGTGGCAGCTCTCGGGCCGGGTCATCACGAACAGGTCGGCGCAGTAGCCGGCGCAGTGCCCCGCGCCGGGGTCGTACTCATAGCCCTCGGGGCAGATGCACTCGCGCTCGCACGTCAGCGTGCCGATGATGTGATCCGGATCGCACCACTTGCGGCGGGTGTCGGTGTGACCCACCTTGCTGTACGCCGCCAGCCGGTGGGTGCCCGGGCCGAGCTTCTCGCACAGCGCGGCGGGGTCGTCGCGCAGCTCGGCCTCGAGGTCGGCGGCGGCGTGGGCGCAGCGGGTCGAGCAGTCGAGCTCCTTGCCGCTCTCGAAGCGGCTGTACGAGGCGATGGCGCCCAGGTCGTGGGCGGTGTCCCCCCCGTCCTTGGGGCAGGCGTTGGCGATCTCGCACCAGCAGTGCCCCCGGGCCTCGGCCGGGGTCGAGGCGAGCAGCAGGATGAGGCAGGCGAGGTACGGCAGGGCGACGAGCAGCGAGGGGCGCATGAGATGACTCCCGAGAGAAGAGATGGACGGAGCGGCGGACGGGGCGATGTCATGTGGCATGGGCGACACGGCTCACTCCCAGTGGGACTGCATCGCGCAGCCGAGGCTGAACGCGGCCACCGCCCGGCCCCCGCAGGTGCCGAGGCACAGCTTGGAGTCCTCGTCGTAGGTGTAGTCATAGGGGCACTCGCAGACCATCTCGCAGACGAGGGTGCCGATGGTCTGGTCGCCGTCGCACCAGTTGTTGCGGGTGTCGCGGCGGCCGACCCGGCTGTAGGCCTCGACCTCGTGGCGCCCGACGCCGAGCTTGTCGCACCACTGGTCCTTGGCCGCCCGGATCGACGCGGTCTCGGCGTAGGCCCGGTCGCCGCAGGCGTCCGAGCAGCGGGGCTGCTTGTGCCGCTCGAGCTCGCCGTACGAGGCGACGCTGCCGAAGTCGACGAGGGTCTTGTGGCTCTTGTCCTTGGGGCAGCCGACGGACACCTCGCACAGGCAGGGCTTGGCGAGGGCGGGGGCGGCGAAGAGCAGCACGCCGGCGAGGCCGACGAACGCAGCGATGGCGCGGGGAGACATGGCATCCTCCGATGGCATATGGGTGCCTGATGTGCGAGCCGTCCTCGACTCGCTTCGGTCATGTCTCCGCGGCGGGCGCCCACGATCTGACGGATTTTTTCGAAGACACCCGATTTTTCCGTCAGCGGCCGCCGGGCGGGGTCCGGCGGGGCCCGTTGTCGGCCACCGCCGGCTGCGGGTATCCTGCCCGGCGTCATTCGAGGAGTCGCCGTGAAGCCGGAGTACGCCGAGTTCGAGGGTCTGGTCGCCGACACGCCGATGAAGCGGCTGGTCAAGCTGGTCGGGCGGGACGACGTCGAGGTGTGGGCCAAGCTCGAGGGCACCAACCTGGGCGGCTCGGTCAAGGATCGCGCGGCCCTGGGCATGATCACCGCCGCCGAGCGGGCGGGGCACACCCGCGACCGGCGGCTGGTCGAGGCCACGAGCGGCAACACCGGCATCGCCCTGGCGATGATCGCCGCGCTCAAGGGCCTCCCGATCACGCTGGTGATGCCCGCCTCGGCGACCGTCGAGCGGCGGGCGTCGATGAAGGCCTACGGCGCCGAGCTGATCCTGGCCGACGACATCCTGCACGCCCGGGACGTCGCCCAGGAGCTGCACGACGCCGGCACCCACTTCCAGCTCGACCAGTTCAGCAACCCGGCCAACCCCGAGATGCACTTCCAGACCACCGGGCCCGAGATCTGGCGCGACACCGGGGGCCGGGTGACCCACTTCGTCAGCTCGATGGGCACCACCGGCACCATCATGGGCACCTCGCGGTTCCTCAAGGCGAAGGGCGCGGGCGTCGAGATCGTGGGGGTGCACCCGGCCGACGGGGCGAAGATCCCCGGCATCCGCAAGTGGCCCGACCCGTACGTGCCCGAGATCTTCGAGCCCGAGCGGGTCGACCGCATCCTCTATGTCGACGCCGAGACCGCCGCCGACTACACCCGCCGCCTCGGCCGGGAGGAGGGCCTGTTCGTGGGGCTCTCGTCGGGCGGCTGCTGCGCCAAGGCCGTCGAGGTCGCCCGCGACGCCCCGGCGGGCAGCGTCATCGTCTTCATCGTCTGCGATCGGGGGGACAAGTACCTCTCGATGGACGACCTGTTCCCCACCTGACCCCCCGGAGGCTCCCCATGGACGACGCCACCCGCACCGCGGTCGAGGCCGCCGCCTTCCGCCGCCTCGTCGATCACCTGCGCGCCCGCACCGACGTGCAGAACATCGACCTGATGAACCTGGCCGGCTTCTGCCGCAACTGCCTGTCGAAGTGGTACCAGGCCGAGGCCAACGAGCGGGGCGTCGAGCTGGACAAGGCCGGCGCCCGGGAGCTCGTCTACGGCATGCCCTACGCCGAGTGGAAGGCGAACTACCAGACCGAGGCCACCCCCGAGCAGAAGGCGACGTTCGTCAAAGCCCACGAGGGCGGGCCGCAGAGCTGAGCCGGTGGCCCTGGTCGATCTGGCCCGCCTCGGCTGGTGGCTGGGGCCCCGGGCCGACGCCCCGCCCCCGCCGGTGGAGCGCGAGGCGCTGACCATCGCCCCCGCCGCGCCCGGCGACCGCCCGTTCGAGGCGTGGGTCTTCACCCCCCGGGGCCGGGCCCCCGACGGCGCGCTGCTGCTCGTGCCCGGCCTGCACCCCGACGGCCCGGCCGACCCCCGCATGGCCCGCTTCGCCGCGGTGCTGGCCCACGCCGGCCTGTGCGTGCTGGCCCCCTTCCTGCCCGATCTGACCCGCCTCGCGCTGGCCCCGACGCTGATGCCCGATGCCCGGCGGGCGTTCGCCGCCCTCGAAGAGCGGGCCGCGGCGCTGCCGGTGAAGCCGGGGGTGATGAGCATCTCGTTCGGCGCCCTGCCCGCCCTGCGGCTGGCGGGGCACCCCGACCTGCGCGACCGGATCGGCGGCGTGCTGACGTTCGGGGGCTACGCCCGGTGGCAGGTCGCCCTGCGCTTCGCGATGGCCGGCGGCGACGGGGTGCCCTTCGACCCGCTGAACCGGCCGGCGGTCTTCATGCAGCTCGTCGACGCCCTGCCGCCGCTGGCCGATCGGGCCCGGGTCGAGGCGGCGTGGCGCGGCTTCGTGCACGAGACCTGGGGCCGGCCCCAGATGAAGGCCGACGGGGCGTGGCAGCCGGTGGCCGAGCGGTGGGCGGCGACGGCGCACCCCGACGACCGGGCGGTGGCCCGGCAAGGGCTGGGGGTCGACCCGGCGGGGCCGGCGGTGGCCGAGGCGGCGGTGGCTCGCATCCTCGCCGGGGGCGGGCGGGGCTGGCTCGACCCCCGCCCGGCGGTGCCCCGCATCACCGCGCCGCTGTACATCGTGCACGGGGCCGACGACGACGTGATCCCGGTGGGCGAGGCCCGGGCCCTCGCGGCCGAAGCCCGGCCCGATCAGGCGGTGCGGGTCATCGTGACCGGGGCCTACGGGCACACCGGGCGGGGGGGCAGCCTGCTGCGGGAGGCCCGGTCGATGATCGGGGTGCTGCGGGCGCTGCGGGCCATCGCGACCCACGAGCGATAAAGGGCCCGTCACACCGGGCCGGTCTTGGCCAGCGCCTCGCCCCGGTCGAGCCGGTCTGTCTCGGCCGCGGCCCGAATGCCCTCGTCGATGGGCACCCCGGCCAGCATCACCGCGCCGACGACGAAGAAGGCGAGCACGAGCAGCATGGCGTTCTGCCGGCCCACCATGTCGCTGACCGGGCCGAAGCTCATGCCCAGGATGAGCCCGAAGCGGCTGAAGGTGCCCCAGAAGCCGAACATCTGCGCCGAGCGGGCGGCGGGCGAGAGCAGGCCGACCACCGCCCGGCTGCTGCTCTGGAGGCTGCCGATGCCGGCCCCGGCGACCAGCGAGACCCCGAAGAACACCTGCCGCGGCTCGAAGCCGGTCAGATCGGCGATGTCGAAGAGGAAGTAGATGCCGAGGATGCCGCCCATCCACCAGAACAGGGTCGCCATGACGGTGCGCTTGGGGCCGATGCGGCCCTCGAGCAGCCCGAAGAGCAGCGCCCCGAGCGCGGCGCTGAGCTGGATGATGATGAACATGACGGAGAGGTCGCCCACCGACAGCTTCACCTCGCTGCGGGCGTAGATGCCCACGAACTTCATCACCACCTCGAGGCCGGCGAGGTAGACGGTGAACGCGAGGAAGAACTTGAGCAGCACCGGGTACTTGCGGGCGAGCTTGGCCGAGTCGGCCATCTCGGCGAGGCCGGTGCGCATCAGCTTGCCGAACGAGGCGCCCTCGAAGCCGGGGGCCGGGGTGCTGCGCTCGGCGACCAGGATGAACGTGGGCAGCGCGGCGATGGCGAAGAAGACCCCGATGAAGACCATCGCCTGCTGGTTCTGCTGCACGAACAGGGTCAGGTCGCTCTCGGGCTCGGCGGTGATGAGCACGAGCATCGCGACCATGCACAAGAGGCCGCCGAAGTAGCCCAGGCCCCAGCCGAGGCCCGAGATCTTCCCCATCGTCTCTTTGGTCGCGAGGTCGGTGAGGAAGCTGCCGCAGAAGCTCTCCCCGATCATGAACGCGGCGTTGCTGACGGTGATGAGCGCGACGGCCAGCCACAGGTCGCCCGGCTGCACGAAGAACAGCCCCAGGGTGGCTCCGGCGCAGGCCACGGTCGTCAGCGCGAGCCACTTCTTCTTGCCGCCGCCGTAGTCGCAGATGGCCCCGACGAACGGGCTGAGCAGCAGCGCGAGCACGGTCGAGGCGATGATGGCCACCGACCAGTAGGTGTCCCGGGCGTCGGATCCGGCGGGCACGATGTAGTCGACGAAGAACGACGAGTAGATGACCGAGATGACGACCGTGGTGTAGCTGCTGTTGGCGAAGTCGTACATCGCCCAGCCGAAGATCTCGCGCTTGCGGACCGGCGGCGTGCCGTGCGCTGCGGCCATGGGGTCCTCCTCCGCGGGGGTAGTGCCCGATGGTGGGCGATCGACGCGCCGGCGGCAAGCGCGCGCCGATCGCCCACATCAGAAGCCGCGTGCCCGCCGGATCCGGGCGAGCAGCGCGCCGGTGGCGTCGTTCACCAGGGTCCACACCCGGCGGAAGCCGCCGGGGCCCCCGTAATAGGGGTCGGGCACCTCTTCGGGGCCGTCGTCGAGCGCGTCGAGCAGGCGGCTGACCCGGGCGACGTCGGCCGGGTCATCGACCCCGACCAGCACGTCGCAGCGGTTGCTCTCGTCCATCACCACGATGTGGTCGAAGCGGCGGTAGTCGGCCGTGGTGAACTGCCGGGCCCGCTGCCCCGAGATGTCGATGCCGTGGCGCCGGGCCTCCTCGACGCTGCGGGGGTCGGGGGCCTCGCCGACGTGCCACCGGCCGGTGCCGGCGCTGTCGATCTCGAAGCGGTCGCCGAGCCCGGCGGCCTCGACGTGGGCCCGGAACGCGCCCTCGGCCAGCGGCGAGCGGCAGATGTTGCCCAGGCAGACGAAGAGGACGCCGACCCGGCGGTCGGCGGCGGTCTGATCCGATGTGCGCATGTCATCCTCCGGATGGATCGGGTGGGTCGCGGCTCATCGCCCCAGCTTCGCCGCCCGGGCGGCGTACTCCGGGTCGTCGACCAGCCGCGGGCAGCGGGCCCGGGCGGCGTCGAGCATGGCCCCGGCGGCGGCGGGGCCGTCCCGGGCCAGGGCGCGGTCGAGCGCGAAGAAGAACATGCCCAGCGGGGCGCTCGGGTGATCGAGCAGGGCGTCGAGCAGCCCCGGCAGCCGATCCCCGTCGCCCAGCTCGATGGCCAGCGCGCACGCCTGACTGAGCAGGCGGGCCCGGCCGGGGTCGTCCGGCGGGCCGCCGTCGAGCGCGGCGAGGTGGTGCCGGTGGCTCTCGGGGTAGCGCTGCAGATCCCAGCAGAGCACCGCCAGCAGCGCGTGCACCGCCCACCGGTTGTGGCCCGCCTCGACCGCGGCGTCGAACACCGCCCGCTCATCGAGGGCCAGCGCCCGCTCACCGGCGTCGACCGCGGCCGCCTTCTGCCCGGCGAGCGCCATCGCCCGGGCCGCGGCGAACCACAGGTCGGGGTGGTCGGGGCGCAGCGCCAGCACCGGCTGGAGCGCGCCCAGCATCTCGGTCGGCGGCGCCTCGTCGGCCAGCATCGCCCGCATCAGGTTCACGGTGGCCTCGACCAGCGGCCCCTGCCCGTCGGCGACCCCCTCGCGCACGACCCGGGCGAGGTGGGTCCGGGCCTCGGCCAGCCGCCCGAGCAGCAGATACTCCCGGCCCAGATAGAACCGGTACTGCCGGTCGTCGGGGCGCTCGGCGACCGTCCGCTCGATGAGCGGCAGCGAGCGCTCGGCCTTCTTGCGCTCGGCGTACAGCCCGGGGTCGTAGCCCAGGTGCACCACCCGGACCCCCTCGAAGACCCGGGAGGCGACCTTGGGCGCCCCGTCGACCAGCGCCCCGAAGGCGTTGTGCACCCGGCCCCGGTAGCCCAGCCGACGGTCGTTGGGGAAGACCCGCACGCTGTGGAAGGCGTTGAGCGGCGTGCCGTCGAGGCGCACGTTGAGCACCTCGAAGCTGAGCGCCTCGTAGGGGTACAGCGGCCCCGGCTTCAGCAGCGAGCGCAGGCCGGCGGCGTCGGGCGGGGCGTCACCCGACCCCCGCAGGCGCTCGTCGGCGTCCAGCACCAGGATCCAGCGGCCGGTCGCCCGGCGCAGGGTCTCGTTGCGGGCGGCGGAGAAGTCGTCCCGCCAGGGGAAGTGGCTGACGACGGCCCCCATGTCGCGGGCGATCTCGACGGTGCGGTCGACGCTGCCGGTGTCGACGACGATCAGCTCGTCGCACACCGGCTTCGCGCTGGCGAGGGCGTCCTCGAGGAACCGCTCTTCGTCGCGCACCATCATCGCCAGCGACAGCAGCGGGCGGTCGGCCGGGGCCCGGCTCTGCCTGCGGGCCCGGCTCTGTGTGCGGGCCCGGCTCTGTGTGCGGGCCCGGCTCTTCTTGCGGGTGCGGATCTTCTTGGGCACCGGGGCCCTCCTCGGGGCCGGCGGGTGATCAGGCGGTGCCGAACGCCGCCTTGAGCCGCTTGCGGATCGAGCCCTCGAGCTTGACCGGGTCGACCCCGGCCGCCTTGGCCATCATGCCCAGCTTGACCACGACGGTGGCCGCGGTGTCGGTGATGTCGATCGAGCCCGAGGCGGCCATGCCCTTGAGCTTGGCCGAGTTGCCCGACCACTTCGCCTTGACCCCGTACTTGGACATCATCTCTTCGAAGTCGGCGATGCGCTTGCGGGCCTCGGCGGCGCCGAGGGCGTGGGCTTCGGTGATCTTGATCTCGGCCATCTGGGGGCAGCTCCGGGTGCGGGGTCGGTGATGTGATCCTCCGGGACGCGCCCCGTGCGCGACGTTTCGGAGGCGACCGCATCATAAGCCGAACGCGCACCGCGGGGCGACACCCGTCCGGCGCCGTCGGCGGTGTGGATTTTCGCCCCCGGGAGTGGTAGTCACGGGCGGTCTCGTCCCCCCACGCGACGCACCCCCGCGCGAGAAGGAGGCGCCTCATGGCCACCGCGTTGAGCCTGCCGCAGACCACGATCGGCAAGAAGGCGATCATGGCTGCCTCGAGCATCGTCCTGATGGGATTCCTGGTCGGTCACCTCGGCGGAAACCTGCTGATCTTCGCCGAGAACCCGGAAGTCGCCGTCAACAGCTACTCCAACTGGCTGCGCGAGTTCGGCCACGGCTCGATGATCTGGATCGTGCGGGCCGTGCTGATCGCCGCGATCCTGGGCCACATCTGGGGCGCGTTCACCATCACCGCCCGCAACAAGGCCGCCCGCCCGGTGGGCTACCGCCGCAAGCAGAACCTGCGCAGCACCCTCGCCTCGCGCACGATGGTCTACGGCGGCCTGGGGCTGCTGGCGTACATCGTCTACCACCTGCTGCACCTGACCTGGCAGTACGGCATCCCCGGCGGGCGCAACCCGATGGCCGATCCGGCCTACCCGCTGATCGACACCAACGTCTATCTGAACCTCATCGAGAGCTTCCAGAGCCCGGCCATCGCCGGGGTCTACGTGCTGGCCCAGGTCTTCGTGGGGCTGCACCTGTACCACGGGGCGTGGAGCTTCCTGCAGACGCTCGGCTTCAGCCACCCCCGCTACAACGAGATGCGCAAGCTGGCCGCGGCCGGGTTCGCCGGCCTCATCTCGGTGGGCTTCATCCTCATCCCGCTCGGTGTCCAGTTCGGTCTGGTCAAGTAAGGAGGCGAGTCATGGAACTGCGATCCAACGCGCCCGAGGGTCCGATCGAGACCGCCTGGACCCGGCACCGCTTCGACATGAAGCTGGTCAACCCGGCCAACAAGCGCAAGTACACCGTGCTGGTGGTCGGCACCGGCCTCGCCGGCGGCTCGGCGGCGGCGACGCTGGCCGAGCTGGGCTACAACGTCAAGGCGTTCTGCTTCCAGGACAGCCCCCGCCGGGCCCACTCGATCGCCGCCCAGGGCGGCATCAACGCGGCCAAGAACTATCAGGGCGACGGCGACAGCATCTATCGCCTGTTCTACGACACGGTGAAGGGCGGCGACTTCCGCAGCCGGGAGTCGAACGTCTACCGGCTCGCCGAGCTGTCGGTGCAGATCATCGATCAGGCAGCGGCCCAGGGCGTGCCCTTCGCCCGGGAGTACGGCGGCCTGCTCGCCAACCGCTCGTTCGGCGGGGCCCAGGTCTCGCGCACCTTCTACGCCCGGGGTCAGACCGGCCAGCAGCTCCTGCTGGGGTGCTATCAGGCGCTCAGCCGGCAGATCGACCTGGGCAACGTCGAGATGCACGCCCGCACCGAGATGCTCGAGCTGATCGTCGTCGACGGCAAGGCCCGGGGCATCGTGACCCGGGATCTGCTCACCGGGCGCATCGAGACCCACTTCGGCGACGCGGTCATCCTGGCGTCGGGGGGCTACGGCAACACCTACTTCCTGTCGACCAACGCGATGGGCAGCAACGCCACCGCCTCGTGGCGGGCCCACCGCAAGGGCGCGCTGTTCGCCAACCCCTGCTACACCCAGATCCACCCGACGTGCATCCCGGTCAGCGGCAGCCACCAGTCGAAGCTGACCCTGATGAGCGAGTCGCTGCGCAACGACGGCCGGGTGTGGGTGCCGAAGAAGGCCGAGGACTGCGGCAAGGACCCCACGACCATCCCCGAGAAGGACCGGGACTACTACCTCGAGCGCAAGTACCCCGCGTTCGGCAACCTCGTGCCCCGGGACATCGCCTCGCGCAGCGCCAAGGCGGTCTGCGACGAGGGCCGCGGCGTGGGCCCCAGGATCGACGGCCGCTCGCTGGGGGTCTACCTCGACTTCGCCGACGCCATCGAGCGCCTCGGGGCGCCGGCCATCGCCGACCGCTACGGCAACCTCTTCGAGATGTACGAGCGCATCACCGACGAGAGCCCGTACAAGACGCCGATGCGCATCTACCCCGCGGTGCACTACACGATGGGCGGGCTGTGGGTCGACTACAACCTGATGAGCACCATCCCCGGGCTCTTCGTGCTCGGTGAGGCCAACTTCAGCGACCACGGGGCCAACCGCCTCGGGGCCAGCGCGCTGATGCAGGGGCTGGCCGACGGCTACTTCGTCATCCCCTACACCCTGGGCAACTACCTGGGGCACCACGGGCGGGAGCTCGCCGGCCGCAAGGTCGACGAGAGCACCGCCGAGGCCAAGGCCGCGGTGAGCGACGTCGAGGGCCGCATCTCGAAGCTGCTGGGCATCGGGGGCAAGAAGTCACCCGACCACTTCCACCGCCGGCTGGGCCAGATCATGTGGGACAAGTGCGGCATGGCCCGCAACGCGACCCACCTGCGTGAGGCTCTGGACGAGATCCCGGCGCTGCGGGCCGAGTTCTACGAGGACCTCGCGGTGCCCGGCAGCGGCGACGACTTCAACCAGACGCTGGTCAAGGCCACCCGGGTGGCCGACTTCCTCGAGATCGGCGAGCTGATGTGCCGCGACGCGCTGAACCGGGAGGAGTCCGCCGGGGGACACTTCCGCGAGGAGTATCAGACCCCGGAGGGCGAGGCGAAGCGGGACGACGAGAACTTCACCTACGTCGCCGCCTGGGAGTTCAACGGGGTGGGCGCCGAGCCGACGCTGCACAAGGAGCAGCTCGAGTTCGAGTACGTCAAGCTGACCCAGAGGAGCTACAAGTAATGAAGATCACACTGCATGTCTGGCGGCAGAAGAGCGCGAAGGCCCGGGGTGACTTCGAGACCCACCGGCTCGACGACGTCAGCGAAGACAGCTCCTTCCTCGAGATGCTCGACCAGCTCAACGACAGCCTGATCGAGCAGGGGCGCGAGCCCGTCGCCTTCGACCACGACTGCCGCGAGGGCATCTGCGGCGCCTGCGGCATGGTCATCAACGGCTTCGCCCACGGCCCGCGGGCGCTGACCACCGCCTGCCAGCTCCACATGCGCGAGTTCGGCGACGGGGACGAGATCTGGCTCGAGCCGTGGCGGGCGAAGGCCTTCCCGGTGGTCAAGGATCTGGCGGTCGACCGGGGCGCCTTCGACCGCATCATGGGCGCGGGGGGCTACGTCTCGGTCAACACCGGCAGCGCGCCCGACGCCAACGAGATCCCGATCCCGAAGAAGGTGGCCGACCTCGCCATGGACGCCGCGACCTGCATCGGCTGCGGGGCGTGCGTCGCCGCCTGCCCCAACGCCTCGGCGATGCTGTTCACCTCGGCCAAGGTGGCCCACCTCGGCATGCTGCCCCAGGGCCAGCCCGAGCGCTACGACCGGGTGCGCAAGATGGTCGCCCAGCACGACGCCGAGGGCTTCGGCGGCTGCACCAACCACGGGGAGTGCGAGGCGGCCTGCCCCAAGGGCATCAGCCTGGACTGGATCGCCCGCATGAACCGGGACTTCCTCAAGGGCATGGTCGCCGAGCGGGACACGGTGCGCGTCCGCTGAACCCGGCCCGCCTGTCCGGCCCGCCTGCCGCCCTCTACTCGCTCTTCTTCTTCGGCCACAGCATCGCCGGCACCCCGATCGTCGGGTTGAGGGCCAGCGCCCGCTTCGCCGCCGACCGGGCGTCGGCGACCTCCCCGATCTCGAGCGCGAACATCGCCCGCGCCCGCCACGCGAGGGCATCGTCCGGCGCCTCGACCGTGCGGGCCTTCGCCAGCGCGTGGGCCTTCTTCAGATAGCTCGCGGCGTTGAGCGCGAACAGCTTCGCCTCGAGCGACGCGTTCTCATCGGCCAGCAACCTCTCGGCGTGCTGCTCGGCGTCCAGCCAGTAGGCGTCGGTGTAGAGCGTGGGGATGCCGCCCTGCTTGCGCATCGTGGGCCAGACCCGCTGCTCGGTGACCCGCCACGCGCCCGCCCGCCGCTCGAGCCGGTAGCGATAGCGCATCTCGTCCCGGCCGGAGAACAGATCGTGGGCCACCAGGGTGGTGACGGTGGCCCGCTCGCCCTCGATCTCGACGTCCATGTCCCGGAAGAAGACCTGCTCCCGCCCGGTCGGCGGCTCGCTGTAGCGCACCGCGCGCACCGCGCGCAGCGTGGGCAGGTCGAGGCGGATGTCGTGGGCGTCGGGCGCGCCCCGCCGGCCCGAGATCCAGACCGCGTCGGGGGCATAGATCGCCAGGGCGCGCTCCAGCTCGTGGCGCTCGACGCCCTCCCGCTCGGCGAGGCGCAGCATGCGGGCGATGCCGGCCTCGGCCCGCTGCGTGGCGGCGTCGGGCGCAGCCGGGGGAGAGACCTCGGCGCCGGCCGGCTTCGGATCGGCCCCCGCCGCCGCCGGCAGGGCCAGCGCCGCCAGAACCAGCAGGCGCCGGGCGATCATCGGGCCGCCTCCCCGGTCGCCTCCTGCGCGGCGTGCAGCGCGGCCTTCACCGCGGGGTCCTGCTCCCGCTCGATGCGCCCGGCGATGAAGCTCGCCGCCCGGGGGTCGCGGGCGTTGGCCAGGGCCCGGGCCGCGGTGCGCCGCTCGTCGGGCAGCGGGTGCTCGAGCCGACCGATGAGCCGGGCGACCAGCCCCGGGCGGGGGTGCAGCGCGGCGACGGTCCACACCGCGGCGGGCACCGCCCGGCCGGCGGCCTCCCGCTCGTCGGCGTAGTCGTACAGGCTCGACGCCAGCTCGGGGTCGGCCCGCTGCTCGAGGTCGAGGAAGCCGTCCACCGGCACGTTGCAGAACAGCGCCTTGAGCACCGCCGCCCGGTAGGCCTCGTCGCTCATGTGCTTCGCCGAGAACGGGTTGTCGCACCACGCCGCGGTCAGCAGCGGGTCGAGGTAGGTCCGCCCGGCGTCGAGCACCAGCTCCAGACCCCGCGCGGGGTCGGCCTCGGCCACGAAGTTGAGCGCGTGCAGCGCGGCGACCCGGGTGTCGGTGTCGCCCAGATCGTAGAGCCCGAAGAGGGCGTCGTGCGGCGTCTCGCTGCGGTCGGCCACCGTCGCCAGCAGCCAGGTGCGGGCCGCCTCGTCGGTGCGCCAGGCGCCGACCCGCAGCGGGCCGCAGACCCCGGGCAGGGTCGCCCGGTCGCGCTCGGCGAAGCCGGCGATGAGCGGCTTGCGCCCGATGACCCGGCCCACCTCGGCCAGGGCGTGGCGGGCGGACTCGAGGTCGTCGTCGGCGCGGGCGTCGAGCCAGGCCAGGGCATCGCCGGGGCCGAGGCGGGCCTCGAGGGCAGCGCGCAGGCCTTCGCGGCTCGCGGCGGGCGTCACGCTCATCGTCGGATCTCCGTGGTCGGGGGTCGGGGCATCACTTCAGGCGCTTCCAGCTCTGGCCGCCCATGTCGAGGCGGGGGCGGGTATTGGTGAGGATGTAGCGCGCCCGGCGGTTCTTGGGCTCGTCGGTGTCGTCGGGGGTCGCCACCGCCAGCCCGTGCTCGCCGAAGCCGGCGTAGTAGATGGGGATGCCGACCCCGGTGCTCCAGAAGTAGCGGGCGATGGACTCGGCCCGCTTGCGGCTGAGCACGTCGTTGTCGGCGGCCTTGCCCACCGTGTCGGTGTAGCCGGCCACGTAGAGCTGGGCGTCGATCTCGGCCCGGGGGTCGCCGAGCTCCTTGCGGAACTTGTTCAGCTCGTCCTGCACCTGCATCACCACCCGGTCGAGCCGGGGGGCCTGATCGACCGGGATGTCGAACGACGCGGTGGGGAACTCGATGTCTTCGTGGGGGATCTCGACGTGGAAGTCGACCAGCCGCACCGACATCCAGTAGCCGACCCGGTCGTGCACCTTCAGCTCGATGCGCCGGATGCGGCCCTCGTCCGGCGGGTCGAAGCTCACCTCGGCCCGGCCGCGCACCCCCTCCATCTGGATCGTGGTGTCGACGACCTGCTCCCCCTGCGTATCGAAGCCGGTCAGCTCGACCCGATCGAGCGGGTTGTTGCTCACCAGCACCAGCCGGCCCTGCTCGACGTCGATCTCGCGCTTGGGCACCTTCACGTCCAGCTTGGCCGCCGAGATGACCTTGAGGGTGACCTGCATGTTGACCGTGCTGCCCTTGACGGTGCCCAGCAGGTCGCCGGTCCAGGTCGAGGCGCCGTAGGGCACCTTCCACTTCACGGTGCGCGCGGTGTTGGCCCGCATGCGATCGAAGCGGAAGGTGGCCGTCTCGCCGGTGGCCGACTTGAGGGTCAGCACGGCGTTGCGCACCTCGACCTTGGGCTTGAGGGTCAGCGCGGCCTTCTCGCCGGGCTTCAACTGGTTGTGGACGGTGTAATCCCACATGGAGGGCCCGGGGACCGACTCGGCGGCGGCCGGGGCGGCGAAGGCGAGGGGCAGGGCGAGCGCGATGAGCGCGAACAACCGGGGCACGGGGCATCCTCCTGGACGGGGGCAGAGTGGCACGCGATCGCCGATGACGGCAACCGCCGAGGCTTGACCTCCGCCGGGCCAGACAGTTCACTGTCGGCGCGATTCATCTCGGGGAGGAGACCGATGAAAGCCAGCGCGATCTTCCGCGCCGACCTGCTCGCGGACAAGGTCGTCGTCGTCACCGGCGGCGGCTCGGGCCTGGGGCTGGCCATCGCCACCGAGTGCGCCGCCCTCGGGGCCCGGGTCGCGATCGGCGCCCGCAAGCTCGAGCGGCTCGAGCAGGCCGCCGCCGGCCTCGAGGCCGAGGGGGCCGAGGTCTTCCACGCGGCGCTCGACATCCGGGACGACGCGGCGGTCGAGGCCTGGGTCGAGGCGGTCGTCGAGCGCTTCGGCCGGATCGACGTGCTGGTCAACAACGCCGGGGGGCAGTTCCCCTCGCCGGCGATGGCCATCAGGGCCAAGGGCTGGCGGGCGGTGATCGACACCAACCTCAACGGCACCTGGTACATGAGCCGGGCGGTCGGCGAGCGCATGGCGAAGGCCGGCGGGGGGCGCATCATCAACATCGTGGCCAACATGTGGCGCGGCTTCCCCGGCATGGCCCACACCGGCGCCGCCCGGGCGGGGGTGGTGAACCTGACCAAGACCCTGGCGCTGGAGTGGGCCAAGGAGGGCATCCTGGTCAACGCCGTGGCCCCCGGCGTCATCCGCAGCTCGGGCCTCGACACCTACCCCGACTACGTGCGCGAGTCGATCGAGACCGAGGTGCCCAAGCACATCCCGCTCAAGCGGCTGGGCAAGGAGGACGACGTCGCCTGGGCGGTGGCCTACCTCGCCGGCCCGGCGGGGGACTACATCACCGGCGAGACGATCTGCGTCGACGGCGGCCAGGCCCACTGGGGCATGGTGTTCGCGATCTGAGGCGGACGGAGCGGTGAGCCGCGGCTGAGGCCCTCCACGGGCTGCGGGCGCGGTCACCGGGCCCCGGGTGGCAGCGCGGCGGCGGCGGGCGCAGCGGGCTTGACTCGACGGGCGCCCGGGCGCTCCGCTCGATCCATGAGATACACCGCGCTCCTGGTGACGCTGGCGCTCGTCGGCTGTGACGGCGGATCGTCCTTCCACGGCGAGCTGCCCGAGGGGCGGGACGCCGGTCGGGACGGGGGGCTGCCGCCCGACGCCGATGCCCCGCCCGACGCCGCCGCGCCGCTCGACGCCCGCCCCGATGTCCTGCCCGACGCCGCGCCCGACGCCCGCCCCGATTCGACCCCCCCGAACGACGCCGCCCCCGACGCCCTGCCCGACGCCGCGCCCTGCCCCCCGTTCGTGGCCCCGGGCCCGGCGGGGGACGGGCTGCCCGATCTGCGGCTGCGCAGCGCGCTGATCCTGGGCGCGCCGCCGGGCGACGTGGCCTTGTGGGCCGGCGATCTGGACGGCGACCCGGCGATGCCCGAGGTGGCGGTGATCCGGGGCGGGCGGCTGGAGGTCTTCGCCGCCGACGGGCAGGCCCGGTGGCGCAGCGCGGTGCTCGACCTCGAGCGCGTCGTGGACCGGGCCGACCTCGACGGCGACGGGCGGCTGGAGCTGGTCGCGGTGGCCCGGCGGGCGGTCTTCGTGTTCGATGGCTTGACCGGCGCGGTGCGCTGGGCGCTGCCCGAGGCGCCGTTCGGGGGTGATCCGCCGGTCGCGATCCAGCAGGCGCGGCTGGTGGACCTCGACGGCGACGGGCTGGACGACCTCTACGTGACCGACAGCGGCTGCGGCGACGAGGGCACCGGCCGGGGGGTGGTCTTCGGCTTCGCCGACGGGCTCGACGGAGAGGTGATCGGGCGGGTCGAGGGGCCCCGGCTCAACGGGCGCTGCACGCAGTGGCACGGGTTCGCCGATCTGGACGGCGACGGACGCCCCGAGGTGCTCGTCAGCGACGGCGACGGGCTCCACGGCTTCGACCCGCTCTCCGGCGAGCGGCGGTGGTGCGGCGGCTTCGAGGCCCCGCCCAACGGCCCCCTGCCTCACCTCGCCGCGGGGCCCGACGGTCGCTTCGTCTTCCTGCCGGACGCGGTCGGCTTCGTGGCGCCGGTGGTCGGCGGCGGGTGCCCCGACCGACTGGCGCGGGCGTGGTCGGTGGCGCTGCCCGGGGTGGCGGTGGGCGGCAGCGGGGTCTCGGGCGGGGCGTTGATCACCAGCGCGTACGACGCCGACGCCGGGCGCTGGCGGGTGCTGCGGGTGGCCGAGGGCGCGGTCGAGGTGCTGCTGGACGACGCCCGCTTGCTGGGGCTGCTGAGCGAGGGGCGGGCGCTGGTGGCGCCGGGCGACGGGGCGGCGCCGCCGGTGTTCGGGGCGCTCCAGATCGTCGACCTGACGGTCGATCCGCCGGCGCCGCTGCTGCCGCTGCCCATCCCCCGGGCCCGCCCGCTGCGGGCGCCGGCCGGGCTCGATCGCACGCCCGAGCTGGCCCCGCTGCTGACGCTGGAGGGTGATCCGATCGTGCTGCGCAGCGCGCCGGATGATCCGTCGACCGCCGATCGGGTGGAGCGCCTGAGCCCCGAGGGCCTGCTGCGCGGCGGCTTCGCGCTGGCCGGGGCGCCGGGCGCGATCCGGGCCCTGGGCGACGGGCTGGCGGTGGCCGAGGCCGGGGGCGCGGTGGCCGCGCTGGATGGGGATCTGACGCTGCGCTTCGCGGCCGAGGACAGGCGGGCGCCGGTCCGGGCGGCGGCCGGCGCGCCCCGGCTGGCGGTGGTGTCGGACGGGCAGCGGCCGCGGCCGGCGGCGGTGATCGGGGGGGTGGCGGCGCTGCTCGACCCCGATCGGCCGGAGGCGCCGGTGCGCTGGCAGACGGCGATCGGTACCCCCCGGCGGGGCGGATCGCCGATCGCGGCGGTGCGGTCCGCCGAGGGCCCCGACGGGGTCCTGGTGCGCGACGCCCGGGCCGGGGACGCGGCGTGGGCGGTGCTCGACGCGGGCGACGGGGCCCGCCGCTGGCGGCATCGGCTGGATCCGGCTCAGTTCCGGCCGGTGGGGCAGGCGGTGGTGGTCGATGGCCCGGACGGCGCGGCGCTGGTGGCCCGGGCCGATCTGATCCTGCGGCCCGAGGCGTGGGCCGCCGACGACCCGAGCTGCGCGGTGACGATTCTCGACGACCCCGATCCGATGGCCCCGGCCGATGCCTGCCCCGGCTTCGCGGTCAAGCCGCGCGAGGTGCGGGGCCTCGATCCGGCGACGGGCGCGTGCCGCTGGCGGCTGGTATTGCGCCCGGCGTATCTCTGCGGCGGGCCGAGCAATCAGGCGCTGTCGGCGGCGGACGGCGACGGCGACGGGCGGCCCGAGCTGTACCTCACCGAGACCAACGCCATCCGCCGTATCGGCCCCGAGACCGGCGCGCTGACGGCGACGGCCGATCTGGGCTTCCACGACGCGGGCGCGCTGCGCGGCGGGGGCTGGATGCGCGGGGGCCCGGGGGGGCTGGTGCGGCTGGGCGGCAACGGACCGGTGGAGGCCTTCGACGCCGATCTGGGGCTGCGCTGGCGGGCGCCGAACCCGCCGGGGCTGCGGTTGCAGGCCTGGATCGGGCGGGATGGGGTGGTGCTGGGCGATCGGGTCTGGCTCTCGCCGGCGGCGGCCCATCCGCTGATGGCGTGGGATCTGGCCGACGGGGCCGAGGTGGTCCGCCTGGGGCTGGCCGAGGGGCAGGTCGCGCCGGGCGCGCCGTTCGCCCCCGACTTCGGTGACGTGCGGGGGCTGGTGCCGGCGCCCGACGTGGACGGGGCCGGCGCGCCGGGCCTGCTGGCGGTGGCCGACGATGGGGTGCTGTACGGGCTGACCGCGGCGGGGGCGGCCTGGGTCCGGCCCCATGACGCGGCGCTGGGCGGGCCGGTGGCGGCGGCGCTCGAGCCCCGCGCGCCCCGCTCGCTGCTGGTGCCGGCGGCCGACGGGCGGGTCCTGGTCTACGGCCCGCCGGGCCCGGCGGCGCCCCCGGTCGCGTGGGATCTGCCGTGTCCGCCGGCGCCGTCGTGCGACGCGGCGGACGACATCGACCGCACCGAGTCGCTCGATCGCCTGTGCGCCGCCTGGGCGCCGGTGGCCGGCGTCGAGGGCTACGAGGTGCGGGTGCTGGGGCCCAACAGCGCCCGGATCACGCCCTGGCTCGCGGTCGCCGGGCCGCCGGCCGCGATCGACGCGGGGCTGGTGCCCGGGGTGCGCTACGCGGTCGAGGTCCGGGCGGTCGGGGTGATCGACGGCCGGGCGCAGCGGTCGGTGGGGCGGGTCACGGACGGGGTCGACGTGATCAACGACGCCCCGCCCGCGGTGGTCGTCGGGGCGCAGCCGGCGGCGCTGACCCTCGCCGAGCAGCCGGTGACGGTCTCGATCGCGGCCCGGGACGACGATCGGCTGGCCGGCTGGCGGCTGGAGGTCCGCGACGGGGGCGATCGCCTCGTGCGGCGGCTGGGCGGCGGCCCGCTGGTCGGGGCCGAGTTCGCGGCGGGGGTGCCGTGGAACCTGGAGGACGCCGACAAGCGCCCGGTGGCGCCGGGGGTGTACCGGGTGGTGGGCACGGTCGTCGATCGAGCGGGCAACCCGGGGGTGGCCGAGGCGGCGGTGGAGGTCTGCGACGGGGCCTGTCGGTAACGGGTCACGGCGAGGGCGCGGCGCGGCGGTGACGGGGCCCGGCCCCGGTCACCGGGCCCGGGTGTCCGGCGAGGCTGGCACGGGGCGTGCTGAGAGGCCGGGCGGCACACGTCGCCGGGGCGGTTTTCGTCCCAGTTCCCCAACCCCCCGCCCCGGCGACGTCTCCTTCCCTGCCCGCCGCGACCGCCGGCCGCCGCCACGCATCCCCGACACGCAACCTCGAAGCCCTGGAGGGGACATGAGCGAGACGTGTGATCTGGCCGATCGGACCTGCGAGCCCTGCAAGGGCGGCGTGCCCCCGCTGACGCCCGACGAGATCGCGCCCCTGGCGGCCGAGCTGTCGGACGGCTGGTCGGTGGTGGACGATCACCACCTGCGCAAGCCCTACGCCTTCGACGACTTCGCCGGGGCCCTGGCCTTCGTCAACGCGGTGGGCGGGCTCGCCGAGCGCGAGGGGCACCACCCCGACTTCGAGCTGGCCTGGGGCAAGGTGGTCATCACGATGTGGACCCACAAGATCGACGGGCTGGCCGAGGCCGACTTCGTGATGGCGGCCAAGATCGACCGCATCCGCACCTGACGGCGCGGCAGATCGGCGCGGCAGATCGGCGCGGCCGCGGCAGAAGGTCGCGGCCGATTGACCCTCTGTAGAGGCCGGTCTACCGTGCGGGACCATGGCCCGTCGCAAGAAGAAATCCGGCCGCCGCCGGCCGCCCCGCGTCGCCGGCTCCAAGGCGCCCCAGCGCGCAGCCGAGCCCCCCGAGCCGCGCCCGGCCGACGCGCCGGTCGATCCGCTCGCCGCCCGGCTCGGCGCTCTGCGGGCGCGGTTGCTGAAGGGTGACGTCGACGGCGCGCTGGCCGCGGTCGACGCCTGGCTCGCCGAGCTGGCCCGCCCGGCCCCCGCCGAGTCGCCGCCCGAGGCCGCGTCAGAGCCCGAGCCCGAGCCCGAGCCCGCGCCCGCGCCCGCCGATCCCATCGCCGCCGGCCTGCTCCAGCCGCTCGACGCCCCCGGCCCCCGCTTCTCGGTCCTGATGGCGGCCTACAACCGGGCCCACCTCATCGGCGAGGCCATCGAGAGCGTGCTGGTCCAGGGCTTCGCCGACTGGGAGCTGATCATCGTCGACGACGGCTCCACCGACGCCACCCCCGAGGTCGTCGGCCGCTTCGCCGCCGCCGAGCCCCGCATCCGATACGTGCGCAAGCCGCGCAACGAGGGCCGCTCGCCGACCCGCAGCCGGGCGGTGGCCGAGGCCCGGGGCGAGTACGTGCTGTGGATGGCCGACGACGACCTGCTGGCCCCCGATCTGCTGGCGACCTACGACGCGGCGCTGCGCGAGACGCCGCACGTCGACGTCATCTACGGCAAGCTCCAGCTCTTCGAGGGCGACCGGGACCTCGACGTCTACACCCCCAACGACTGGACCGGCCGCGAGCGGCGGCTGCTGGGCGCCGAGCTGCACGGCTCGTGCGTGCCCGACGGCGGCACGGCGACCCGGCGGGCGCTGTATGCCCGGGTCGGCGCCCCGATCTACGACCCCGAGTTCACCCGGGCCCAGGACTACGAGCTGTGGACCCGCCTGCTGCCCCACGCCCGGGTGCGCATGCTCGACCGGGTGGTCTACCGCTATCGCAAGCACGACGGCGGCACCTCGTGGGGCCCGTTCGTCGACCTGAGCTACGACTCCAAGATCATCCGCCGGCACCTGTCGCGGCACCCGCTCGAGGACCTGTTCGTGGGCCTCGACTGGACCGATCCGCCCGGCGCCCGGCGGGCGGCGATGGCCCAGGTCGGGCGGCTGATGCTCGAGTACCAGGACCCGCACAACGCCGAGCGCTTCCTGGCCGCAGCGGCGGCGTCGGGGGTCGATCCGGACCTCGTCGAGCAGCGGGTCCGGGGCCGGCTGATGGCGGGTGATCGGGCGGGCGCGGGGCGGATCGTCGACGGGTTCGTGGCCGACTGGCCGGGGCATCACCCGCTCGCCGCGCGCCTGCGAGCGCAGATCGACGCCACCGCCGAGCTGGATCGGGTCGGCCGGGCGGCCATCGCCGCCGGGCGCCCCAGCGAGGCCGAGAAGCGGGCGGTGGCCCATCACAACCGCTACGGTCTGGGGCATGACGTCTGCCGGCTGCGGGCCGGAGCCCGGCTGGCGGGCGGCGATCGGCGGGAGGCCCTGTGGTTTCTGTGTCAGGCGGCCCGGATGGCGGTGGGCGACGCCGAGTCCACCGCGCAGGCCCGGGCGCTGGCCGAAGAGCTGGGCGTCGAGGGGCCGAAGGTCGACATCGAGGCCATGCGCCGCCGGCTGACCGAGGTGTTCGTCGAGCCGACGGCCGACCCCTGCCCCGGGGCGGGGCCGACCTCGATCAGCGCGGTGATCGTGGCCCGCGGGGGCGACGTGCGCCGGGCCGTGCAGAGCGCCCTGGACCAGACCCGGGCGCCGCGGGAGATCCTGCTGGTGGGCGCCGAGAGCCCCGATCCGCGGGTCCTGACGGTGGCCGCCGACGGTGATCCGCGGGCGGCGGGGCTCGCCGCGGCGACCGGAGACGCCGTCGCCTGGCTGACGACCGACGCCGGCTGGACCCCGCAGCACCTCGCCCGCCTCGGCGCGGCCCTCGACGGCGGGGCTCAGGCGGCGTGGGGCGACGGCCACCGCCTCGATCCGGAGACCGGCGAGACGACCTGCCGCCCGCCGGCCGGGGTCGATCGGGCCCGGCTGCTGGCAGACGACCTCATGCCGCTGTGCGCGCTGATGCACCGCCGCGGGCGGGCCCCGCATCCGGTCGAGGGGCCATACGCCGACTGGATCTACGCGCTCGATCTGGTCTGGGGCCTCGACCGGGAGGCCGATCTGGTGCGGGTCGGGGCGCCCACCTGGGTCGGGCCGCCGCCGGTCGAGGGGCCCGCGCCCGGCGACGCCGAGGGCCGCCGAGCGCTGGAGCGGGTCTTCGCCCGCCACCCGACGCCGCTGCTCTTCGCGCCCGCCGCCCGCGCCCGTCAGGCCGAGCGCCTGCGCCCGCTGGGCGTCGACTGGCCGCTGCGAGGGCGCACCGGGGTCGTGATCGTGGGCGGCGACGACCCGGCGGTGTTCGCCGAGACCCTGACCGCGGTCGAGGCCGGCACCCGCTGCCCGCACGCGGTGGTCGTGGTCGCCGACGGCCCCTCGCCCGCGACCCGGGCGGCCCTGATCGCGCGCTGCGCCGGGCACACGCTGGTCACCACGCCCCGCCGGCTGGGCCCGGCCAAGGCGTTCAACCTGGGGCTGGCCCGGGCCGGCGGCGATCGGGTCGCGATCCTGCGGGCCGGGGTGACCCCGGCGGACGGCTGGCTGGGGCGCATGCGGTGGTGGCTGGCCGAGGGGCCCGAGGCGCTGGCCCTGGCCCTGCCGGCGGGCGCCGACGGCCCCGAGGCGCGGGTCGAGCGCCCCGATGATCGGGCCCTGCTGGTGACCCGGGCCGCCCTGGACGCGGTGGGCGGCGCCGATCTGGCCCTCGACCCGACCCTGGCCCTCGACGACTGGCTGCTGCGCCTGCGCCGGGCGGGCTTCGGCTGGCGGGCGACCGACGTGGCGTTCGAGGGCCTGCCCCAGCGCTACGCGACCCCGGCCGATCCCGGCGCCGCGCCCCGCTTCCGCGCCCGCTGGGGCGCCCTGCCGGTGGGCGATCGGCTGCCCGACCTGCCCCCGCCCACCGGCGCGCCGCTGTATCAACCCTACGGCGCCGAGGAGGGTGATCGCTTCGACGTGCCCCCGGTCGCAGTGCACGACGGCGAGGGCGGCTCCCGGGTCCTGATCCGACCCCCGTGGCGCGACGCCGACGCCCGCCGGGCGCTGCTCGACGCGCTGGCGCCGCTGCCGTCTTCGATCCGGGTCTGGCTGCGGGTCGCGCCGGGCGAGGGCCCCGCGGCCCGGGACGCCTTCGCCGCCGGGCCCGCGCTGGACGCCCCGCTGTGGATCATCGACGCCCCGCTGGCCCCCGACCGGGAGGGCGGCTTGATCGTGGCGGCCGACGCGGTCTACGTCGACGACCGCTGGCCCGACGCCGCCGACCGCGTGCGGCAGGCCTACGACTGCGCCCGCCCGCCCCTGCGCACCCCCGACGCGCTGCGCCGCTGGGCCGCGTCCGCCGACGCCTCGATGGAGCGCGCATGAGCATCAGCCCCGCCGCCCGCCGCCTCGCCGACGCCGAGGCCCGCGCCGCGCTCGCCGCCCGCAAGGCGGCCGTCGTCGACGCGCTCGACCGCATCCAGAAGGCGTTCGACCCCCCGCTGAGCAACGGCGAGCTGGCGCTGGGCCTCGAGCTCCAGGTGTTCGAGATCGGCCGCTTCCGCAGCCCGGCCCCCCGGTTGCGGGCGGCGCTGCCCGACAGCTTCTCGATGGCGCTGATCGAGGGGCTGGTCGAGGGGCGGCTGCTGCCGGCGGTGCTCGACGACCCCCGGGCGAGCAAGCGGGTGTTGCAGCTCTGCACCCCCGAAGAGGCGGCCCGGCTGGGTATGGAGTGGGAGATCCGCAACCTCGCCGGGGGCCCGATCCCCGAGCGGCGGGGCACCTGGGACGAGGACGACGCCTGGGATCTCTTCGGCGACGGGCGCCCGGTGGCGCTGCCGGTGGGTCCGGGGGTGAGCGGCGAGGCGGTCGCGCGTCCGCCGCTGTCGATCGGCCCGGCCGACGACCCGCTCGTGATCTCGCCGCTGGGCCTGGGCGCGATGCGGCTGTCGACCGCTGGCCGCCCCGACGCGGCGCAGGCCCGGGCGACGCTGCACGCCGCGCTCGACGGGGGCATCACCTTCATCGACACCGCCGACGTCTACGCGCTCGACGAGGGCGACCTGCACCACAACGAGCGCCTGATCGCGGCGGTGCTCGCCGAGCGCGACGCCGAAGAGCGCGACCGGGTCGTGGTGGCCACCAAGGTCGGCCTGATCCGGCGGGGCGCCCGCTGGCTGCCGTGCGGCGATCCGGACCACATCACCGCGGCGGTCGAAGAGGCGCTGAAGGCCCTCGGGCGCGAGCGGCTCGATCTGGTCCAGCTCCACGCCGTCGACCGCAACGTGCCCATCGAGCGCAGCGTCGAGGCGCTCGACGCGCTGCGGCTGCGGGGCCTGATCCGCCACGTCGGGCTGTGCAACGTCGACGTCGATCAGATCACCGCCGCCCGCCGGGTGGCCCCGATCGTCAGCGTGCAGAACGCCTGGAGCCCGCTGGACAAGGCGGCCTTCACCAAGGGCGTCGTCGAGGCGTGCCGCGGGTGGGGCATCGCCCGCATCGCCCACTCGCCGCTCGGCGGGCACAAGCGCGGTGGCCGGCTGGGCAAGGACGCGGTGCTGAAGGGCGTCGCCGACGCGCGCGGCGCGACGCCCGAGGCGGTGGCCCTGGCCCAGCTCATGGACGCCGGCTTCGTGCCCATCCCCGGCGCGTCGCGGCCCGAGACGGCGGCGGCGAGCGCGGCGGCGATGGCGCTGCACCTCGAGCCGGCCGATCACGATCGCCTCGACGCCCGCTTCCCGCCGGTCGCCGCCGAGCGCCCCCCGGTCTTCGCCGGCGGCGCGGCCCCCGAGATCGTGATCGTCATGGGGCCCCCGGCGGCGGGCAAGAGCAGCCGGGTCGAGCCGCTGGTGGCGATGGGCTATCACCGCCTCAACCGGGACGAGATCGGGGGCAAGCTCGACGACCTCATCCCCCACATCGACGCCGGCCACAGCGCGGGGCACCGGCGGTTCGTGCTCGACAACACCTACCCCGACCGGGCCTCGCGGGCGGCGGTGCTGGCCAAGGGCGCCGAGCTGGGCCTGCCGGTGCGCTGCCTGTGGATCGACGCCTCAGTCGAGCAGGCCCGGTTCAACGCCGCCCGGCGCATCTTCGGCCGCTACGGGCGCATGCTCGACCCGGCCGAGCTGGCGGCGGCGGGCAAGACCGACGTCAACACCTTCCCCCCGGTGGCCATCGCCGCGTGGTTCCGCCGCTTCGAGGCCCCGTCCACCGAGGAGGGCTTCACCGCCGTGGTGCGGGCCCCGTACGTGCGCACGCTGGGTCCCGACTACCGCCACCGGGCCCTGATCCTGGATTACGACGGCACCCTGCGTCAGACCCGCAGCGGCGCGCCCTTCCCCCGGGCGCCGGCCGACGTGCTGGCCCTGCCCGGCCGGGCCGAGGTGCTCGCCCGGTTCCGCGAGGCCGGCTGGCGGCTGCTGGGGGTCTCGAACCAGGGCGGGGTCGCGGCGAATATGCTGACCTACGAGATGGCGCTGGCCGGCATCGGCGAGACCCAGAAGCAGCTCGGGCTGCGCATCGACACCCGCTTCTGCCCCCACCCCGCCCGGCCGATCAAGTGCTGGTGCCGCAAGCCGCTGCCCGGGTTCGCGGTGGAGTTCATCGAGCGTCACCGGCTCGACCCGGCCCGCTGCATCTACGTCGGCGACATGCGCTCCGACGCGCAGTTCGCGGCGGGGGCCGGCTTTTGCTACTTCGACGCCGATCCCTTCTTCGCCGACCCCCCGCCGGTGGACTGACGGGCCTCGAACGCCGCCTGGAGGGCGTCCACCGTCGGCGGATCGTCGAGCACGGTGCGACACGCGATCTGCTTGTGCTCGTCGGTGATCTCTTCGTGGCGGGCGACCATCTCGGCGTCGACGAACGCGACGCAGTCGGCCTCGCGGCCGTTCTCGCAGATCTCGGCGGCCAGGGCGCTGCACGGCGCGGTGAAGCCGCCCCCCCGCAGCGCGAACACGGCGATCAGCGCGGCGAGCGCGAGCAGCGCGACGAGGACGATGCGCTTCATGGCGGGGCCTCCGGCGGGGGACGACAGGGGGCGGATGCTGGCAAACCGCGGCGGTCGCCGTCAAACCCCCCGCGCGCCCCGCCCCCGAGGCGGGCTCAGGGGTAGGTCTGGCCGATGAGCGGGTCGTACTCCCACGGCGCCGGCATGCCCGTGCGGGCCGAGAGGTCGTAGCGCAGCCAGCGCTTGCCCGCGGTGTCCCGGATCGGGACGTTGGCCCCCACGTCGCCGTAGACCGGCTGGCCGTTGACGTAGCCCGTCGGGGTGTCGGTGGTGATGTAGTAGACGTGCCCGTTGACGCCCACGTAGCCCAGATTGTCGTAGCGCGAGCCCAGCAGCATCGTGCGCGGGCGCTCGTCGTAGAAGCTCCCGTCGGGCAGGGTCTTGGTGGAGCCGAGGGCGATGTAGCGGTAGCGCCAGGTGTTCGCCTGGGGGTCGTAGTAGATCATGCCCACGTTCCGCGAGGTGTTCATGAAGGCGATGCTCAGCGTGCGATCGGGCTTCTGAGCCGACCACGCGGTGAGGCGGAACGAGTAGTCGCCGACGAAGGCCTTCACGCTCAGGCCGCCGCTCAACGCGGTGACGTCCCGCCGATCCCAGACCCCGGGGTTGGAGAGCCAGGTGACCACGTTGATGTGGTCGTTCTGGTCGACGTAGACGAGGTGCTGGTTGCCCGAGCTGTTGACGGCCGTCAGGCTGTTGTGGCGCCAGGCTGCGGTGTTGGTGTTGGCGGTGACGAGCACCGGGCCGGTCCAGTTGCCGTTGCTGTGGTAGAGGTGCATCAGATCGCCGTCGGTCTCGAACCAGGCGAGGTGCTGCACCGGGCCCCCGCCGCTGCCGGTGCTCTGCCACGCGGTCAGGCTGCCGATCGCGTAGGGCGTGATCGCCGCGACCTGCTCCACCGCCCACTGGTTGTCGTAGTAGAGGTGCACGAACGCGTGGGCCCCGCCGTTGCTGACGGCCACCCCGATGTGCTGGATGCCGTTGCTGCTGCGCCAGCCGGCGACGTCGAGCGGCGTCTGGTTGGCCCCGAGGTGATGGGTCAGGTCCTCGTAGGTCCACGAGGCGCTGCTGCCCCCGTAGGCGTGGATCAGCCGGGCGTCGTCCGAGACGTAGACCGCATGCCCCAGCTCGGGGTCGTCGTTCTTCCACGAGGCGCCCCGGCTGACGATGCCCATCCGGGGGAGCTGCGACCCGAGCAGCGTGGCGTCCCGCTGCAGGAAGGGGTAGTTGAGGGTCGCGCCGCTCGACACGCTCGTATGCTTGCGGCCCATCATGAGCGTATTGCCGGTCTCGTCCTCGGGGTAGAAGATCCAGTGGCGAAAGGGCGCGCTGAGGAAGACGGGCACCGCGAGCGACTCCACCTGGGGCGAGTCGACGGCGATCATGTCCTGCATGGCCCCGATGCGGCGCATCGCGTTGTGGGCGTTGGTGCCGGTCGCATAGCACTCATTCGAGACGTCGTCGTCCCACCAGCACGTCGGGTCGCCCCCCGGCTGGGACTCGTAGCGCCCGCGATTGATCCCGATGACGAAGCCGTCGTCGTTGATCCAGGCGGCCCCCGACATGCCCCCGATCGAGTGCATCGTGCTGTGGCGGCAGGCATCCCCGTAGTCGCAGTCGACCCAGGTCCAGTCGCCGCCCGCGATCTCACCGCAGGTGCTCATCAGCTCGCCGGCCCCGGGGAAGGTGCCCGACATGCAGACATCGACGTCGAGGCTCTGCTTCCAGCCGCGGATCCGCAGGTAGCCGAGCAGCTCCCCGGGCAGCATGTCGTTGCTGGCTCCGTCCTGCACGTCGTTGCCCGTCGAGGAGTACCGCACGACGCCGAGCCGGAGCACCTTGGCGTCGATGCCGGTGCCCGGCCAGCCTCCGGCCACGCTCGCCACCACTTCGGTGACCGTCGCGTCGAACGGCTCGACGTGGGGCACCATGAACGGGAAGCCGCTCGTCGGCACCCAGGTCAACGCGCCGGGCCAGTCCTGAAACCGGATCGTCTCGTCGACGTCGAAGCTGTCGTCGCAGTGCTCGGCGGTCAGGAACAGATCGGGCCCGATCAGCGCCCCCGAGCAGCTCCGGTCGAGCGCCTGACCGACCGCCGAGGAGTAGGCGATGAGGTGGTTCTGGACGCTGGACGGCTGTACGTCGTCCAGCGCGGTGAGGTCGAAGGTCTGCGCCAGCGCGGTGGCGGGCGGCGCCATCGCGAACGCGGCGATGCCGAGGGGGAGGAGCCATTGAGATCGTTTCACGTCGTTACCCTTGTCGTCGGGCGAGCTGCGCGCGGCGGCTCACCGAGGCCCTGAGTGGCTGCCCATGGTGCGCGCCCGAGACCGCGGCTGCGCGGGTCTTCTCGATGCGTCCTCACCCTGGGTCGTAGGCCTGATAGCACAACCCCTGAGGGCGGGCAACGGGCAATCCACCCCCCGGCCGGCGCGCCCCGGGCGACGATCGCGCGGTGTCGGTGGTCAAGCGCGCCGCGATCGGGCACCCTCTGTCCGAACCGCCACCGCCACCACGGAGCGCAGATGCACCCCATCGCCGCCGAACTCGACCGCCACCTCACCGATCCGGTCCGGACCATGCTCTCGGAGAAGGGCCGGGCGATCTTCTTCCCGAGCAAGGGCATCCTCGGCCAGGCCGCCGAGGCGAAGGGCCGGCGCATCAACGCCACCATCGGCATCGCGCTCGAAGAGGACGGCTCGCCGATGCACCTCGCCGGCCTCGACGGAGTCGCCGGCCTCGGCCCGCGGGACGCGTTCACCTACGCCCCGAGCTACGGCAAGCCCGAGCTGCGCGACACCTGGCAGGCCATGATCCGGCAGAAGAACCCCAGCCTGGGCGACACCCGCCTGTCGCGGCCGGTGGTCACCAACGCGCTGACCCACGCGCTGAGCGTCTGCGGCTATCTCTTCCTCGACCCCGGCGACCGCCTGATCGTGCCCGACCTGTTCTGGGGCAACTACAAGCTCATCTTCGCCCACGGCCACGGCGCCGAGCTGGCGACGTTCTCCACCTTCGCCGACGGCGGCTTCGACGTGGGCGCCCTGAAGGCGGCGCTGGCCGAGGGGAAGCCGGGGAAGCGGGTGGTGCTGCTCAACTTCCCCAACAACCCCACCGGCTACTCCCCGACCCCGGCCGAGGGGGCGGCCATCCGCGACGCGCTGGTCGAGAGCTGCGCGGCGGGCAACGACGTGGTCGTGCTCATCGACGACGCCTACTTCGGGCTGGTCTACGAGGACGGGGTGATGACCGAGTCGGTCTTCACCCTGCTCGCCGGGGCCCACGAGCGGCTCCTGGCGGTGAAGATCGACGGCGCCACCAAGGAGGACTACGTCTGGGGCTTCCGGGTCGGCTTCATCACCTACGCCATCGCCGGGGGCACCGAGGCGCTGTACAGCGCGCTGGCGGACAAGACCGCCGGCGCGGTGCGGGGCAGCATCTCCAACGCCTCGCACCTGGGCCAGTCGCTGATGCTGCGCACCTATCGCGACCCGCAGTACGGCGCGTGGAAGGCCGAGAAGTACGAGACGCTCGCGAAGCGCTACCGGGCCGTGCGGCGCATCCTCGCCGAGAACCCGGCCTACGCCGAGCGCTTCGAGGCGCTGCCGTTCAACTCGGGCTACTTCATGTGCGTGCGGCCGAAGGGCGTCGAGCCCGAGGCGGTGCGGCAGCGGCTGCTCGCGGCCTACGACACCGGGGTCATCGCCACCGGTGATCTGATCCGGCTCGCGTTCTCCTCGGCCCCGGGCAGCCTGCTCGACGACTTGTTCGCCAACCTCTACGCCGCCTGCGGGGACGTGGCGGGCAAGGGCGCCTGAGCCGGCCCGGCGGGCGTCACAGCCACGACTCGGGCACGAAGACGATGTCGCACGGGCGCAGGCTCACGTTGGGGGCCCGGCCGCTGCTGATGTCTTCGAACGGCACCTCGTACTGCTGCTCCTGCCCGTCGACGACCCGGGTCAGGCGCAGGCGGTTGGCCGCCGCCAGCGTCTTCAGCCCGCCGGCGAGGGTGACCGCCTGCACGATGGTCATCTGGTCGTCGTAGGTGAAGGTGCCCGGCCGGGCCACCTCGCCCAGCACGAAGACCTTCTTGGAGTTGGATTCCTTGACGAAGACGCTCACCTGGGGGTCGCGCAGGTAGCCGTCCTTGAGCCGCTCGGTGAGGGTGGCGGCCAGCGCGTTGGGCGTCTGCCCGGCGGCCGCGACCGGGCCGACGAGCGGGAAGGTGAAGCCGCCGTCGGGGCCGAGCCGGTACAAGCCGGTCAGGTCCTTCTCCTCGTAGACCCGCACCTCGACGACGTCCCCCGGCCCCAGCCCGGCGCTCTGGCAGGCGCGGGCGGCCTCGGGCAGCGGGGGGAAGGCCGGGGTCTGGGGCCCGCCGCACCCGGCGAGGGCGGCGAGCGCGGCGAAGAGGATCCGGATCGGCATTGGGCTCCCGTCAGTAGGACAACCGCAGCAGGACCGAGACGATGTGCCGAGTGTACTCGACCCGGTCGATCTGAGCGTCGGAGCCGGGGTCGGGGCACGGCAGACGGCTGAGGTCGAGGCGATAGCAGAAGTCCGAGCGGTTGTCCTCCAGCTTCCACCGCCCCACCAAGGCCAGCCAGCCGGTCGCGTGCCAGCCCAGCTCGACGTCGGCCAGCAGCGTCGTCTCCTGGCGGTCGAGCACCACGAACGCCGGGCGACCCCCCTCGGCGTAGTCGACCAGGTCGACGCCGAACTTCCCCTTCAGCTCGAGGCGGCCGGGCAGCGCCAGCGTGCCCTCGAGGGCGAAGCGGTCGATGACGTAGTAGTTGGCGAAGCTGTCGTCGTCCAGCCGGCGGACGTAGCTCAGCCGCAGCGTCAGCCGGGGCTCGAGGCGGTACTCCAGCGCGGTGTCGGCGATGAGGCCCTGGTAGCTCTGCCCGGCCGAGTTGAACGAGTGGGCGAAGCCGGCGCGGAGGGTCGCCGAGAGCCGGTGGGTCAAGAGCCCCTTGAGGCCGACCGAGATGCGCAGCGGCGTCAGATCCTTGTCCGGCGAGTCGAGGCTGTCGGTGGCCGTGCGCTGGATGCCCTGGGGGTAGTTGACGATCCACAGCTTCACGTCGAAGAGCGCGGCCGTCTTGGGGTAGAAGTTCCACCGGGTGTGCAGCCGGATCTTGTGGGTGTCCTTCTGAGCCACCGCGCTGCCGAGCGGCTCGACCAGATCCAGGTAGCGCAGCGCGGCGAAGCGGTAGCCCAGCCGCATCTCGAGCGCCCGGCTGTCGGGGTCGTCCCCCGGGCGAAAGCGCAGGTCGGGGCCGGCTTCGATCTCGAGCCGACGGAAGGCCTCGTCGAAGAGCAGCTCGTTGGCCGGCTCGTCGGTGTAGCGCCCCTCGGCTTCGAGGCCCAGCGAGAAGCTCGACCGGGGCCCGAAGGCCAGCTTCAGCGCGCCATCGATCGCCTCGAGCCCGCTGCGGGCGTCGATCTGCCGAGCCCGGTGATCGGCGCCCCGCCGCCCGACCGGCTCGAGGTCGCCGACCGGCCACAGCTCGCGCCAGACGCCGTCGAGCGACAGCGAGATGCCCAGCCGGGTCGGCGAGCGGTTGGCCAGCTTCAGCCCGGCGGCGGCCCCGAGCGCCCACACCGGATCGGGTGGGCCGGTCAGCTCCTGCGCCGAGTCGCGGAAGAAGTTGCTGTCGTAGGACCCGCCCAGCTCCAGCGAGGGGTGGAAGATCAGGCGGCTGCTGCGCACCCCCGGCCCCTCGCTCCGGGCCACCCCCACGGCGCCGAGCAGCCCGACGACGCACACCGCCGCCACCCAGCCCGCGCCCGGGCGCAGGCGGCGCAGGCCGCGGGCGAGCATTCGAGGGGGGGTCTTCAACGGGCTGTCTGCGACCTACTGGCTTCCGCTGACGGCGGGGGGTCGAGCGGTGCTGACCGGCAGGAACGCCGGCTGCGCCTCCGCCCGCGAGGGGTCGTCGCGCCGCAGCGCCGGGTCGACCTCGAGCTGCAATCGGGTGTCGCCGGTGTACTGGCTCGTCTCGCCGACGCAGCCTTCGACCTGCACCCGGAAGCTCTCCACCCGGGCGCGGGCGATGCCGATCTGGGCGAACGCGTGCTCGACCAGCGGGCGGTCCGATCGGGCCGCCGCTTCATCCAGGCTCTCCCGGGCCTGCCGGGCCACGCCGAGCAGGCCCTCGAGCGCCGCCAGCTTGCCGGTCACGCAGTTGACCTGCACGATGTCCTTCGCCTCGCGGGCCGCCTCGAGCCGCCCGGTGGCCTGATCGATCGTGGACTGCATCACCGCCAGCGACTGCGCGGCCTGCTCGACCCGGGTGCCGAGGGGGATGGGGGTCGTCGCGGCCGCGAGGCCGACGTCCACCAGCGGGGGCGGCTCGGCCGGCGCCTGCCCCCAGGCGGGGGCGGCGAGCAGCGCGAGGGCGAGCAGCAGCGGTCGGCGGGGTGTCATCAGCGGTTCCCTCTGAACAGTCGAGGTTTAGCAGCAGCCGAGCCCCCGGGTCAAAACCGTGACCGGCGCGCTCGGCGCCGACCGGGCGCCGACGGACGTCAACCGGACGGCGCGAAGACGAAGGGGAACGACACGGTGACCGTGCCCCCCTGCGGCTTGGGGAAGCGCCACCGCTTCATGCGGTTGACGATGCACTTGCCCACCTCGTCGTCCCGGGTGGAGTCCTCCACGATCCGCACGTCGCTCACCCGACCGCTCTCGAGGATGGTGAACTGGACCTTCACCTTGCCGGCCAGCTTCGGGTTGCGCTTGAGCTGCTTCTCGTAGCAGCTCTTCACCGCGCCCTTGCGCCGGCCGACCACCTTCGAGACGGCGGCCATGTCCAGCGCGCCGGTGCCGAAGCTCTCCGAGGGCGACTTGACCGCCACCGAGCCCCGCACCGCCACCTCGGCGCCCTTCTTCTCGGTCTCGACCGCCTCGCGGGGCCGGGCTTGCAGCGCGCCGTCGTCGATGCCGGCCACGCTGCCGGTCTCGGCCCCCACCTGCCGTCCGTCGGCGGTGCCGCCCATCGTCAGGCCCTTGGTGCCGTCGAACGCCTCGGCCATGGCCACGTCGGTCGCGCCGTCCTTGAGGGTGTCGACGAACTGCGCCGGGCCGTCGCCCCCGAGCGTGCCGATCGCGCCGAGGATCGTCTTCTCCTTCACCGCCTTCTGCATGCGCCGCATGTCCTCGGCGTTGCGCTTGGCGATCTCCTCCGGCGTCTTGGGCTCGGGCTTCTTCTCCGGCTCGGGCTTGGGCTTCGGCTTCGGCTTCGGCTCGGGGGCCTTCTCCTTCTCCTTCTCTTCTTCGATACGCTCCTCGGGCTCCTCCTCCTCGGGCGGCGGCGGCTCGGAGACGAGCAGGCTCACGAAGCGGTCGTCGAGCGCGTCGATGCCCCGGGGGGGCTCGGGGTAGTCCTGGCTGACGATGAAGGTGATCGAGAAGACCTGCACCACGAAGCTGCCGAGCAGCGCGGTGATGAACGGCCAGTCGAAGAAGCGGCCCCAGCCTGCTCGCAGAGAGGCGGGCAGCCGGGTCGCGGTCGGCGCGGGGGGCGGCACGACGAACTGGAAGAGCACGGTGACGTCGTCGATGACGATCTTGCCCCGCCCGTTCTCGGGCAGCGCCACCACGTAGCCGTCCCCGAGCTTGCGGGCCAGCTTCTGCTCGCGCAGCGCCCGGAAGTCGAGCACCGCGCCGTCGACGGAGAGCTTGCCGTTGAGCCCCGAGCGGAAGTGCAGCCGGTAGGCGCCGTCCCGCACGTCGAAGAGCAGCAGGGAGCGGGGCACCCCGGCCGCCGGCAGGACGAAAGTATTGCGGGGGGACTGGCCGAGGGTCACCCGGTCGCGCTTGCGCAGCAGGCGCTCCTCGACGATGCGACCGTTCTGGATGATCCCGACCCGCAGGATCTTGCGGTCCCGGCCTTGGGCCATTCGACGGCGTCCTTTCGTCTCACACCCGCCGCGGGCTCCCGCGGGCTCGAAGCTTAGCAGATCCCGGGGGATCTCCGGGCCCCCGGTACGACCGGCAGACGGTCAGATGTCATGCCGCTCGGGTTCTGATCGACCCCCCGCGGGCCCACAAAAACAAACGCCCCGCCGGGAGACCGGCAGGGCGCAGCAACGGACCGCACGACCTGGAATCAGGTCCCGCGCTGACCGCCCTTGAGGACCGCGAACTTGTACTTGCTGAACTCGGCCTGACCGGCGGTGTAGAGCACCTCGGTCACCAGCCGGTACGGCGTCTCGCCGTGGGCGATGACCGTCAGCAGACCGTCGAAGCGCGAACCGGCGAGGCGGGAGACCTCCTTCTGCCGGGACGCCTCTTCGTTGAGGGCCTCGAAGAGCGGCTGGATCTGCAACGCCGTCTCGTCACCGCCGAGCTTCTTGGTCTTGTCGACCTCGCCGTCGGCGCTGAGGGTCGCCACCATCTCGTCGTTCACCACGATGCCCTTGGCGGTGATGGTCACCGTGGCCGAGGGCTCGGGGTTGATGTCGGTGGTCGACGGCGGCAGCTTCAGGTCGTCGCTCGAGTCGACCCGCAGGGGGTCGATCGAGTAGTTCATCAGCAGGAAGACCAGGATGATGGTCATCGCGTCCATCAGGGAGTTGATGGTGACCGTCGCCTCGCCTTCCGGCAGACGGCGGGACTTGCGCTCCTGCCGGTGGGCCTGCGCCTGCTGCGCCACCCACTCGGAGATGATCTCCTCGCGCGACATCTCGTGATCGGACTGCGACTTGTTGAGCTTGACCATCGGTGCGCCCGCCTACTGCTTGGCCACGGCGAAGACGACGTCGGGCCACAGCAGCTCCTGCTTGTTGGCCTCCATCTTCGGGCTCGCGGCGGTGAACGACTCGGCGTCCTGGTACGTGTCGGCTTCCAGCCGGAAGCGCATCGCGTCCATCACCTTGATCACGAACTTGAAGGGGATCTTCGCGTCCGCGGTGAGGTTCACGATGGTCTCGTCGGCGTGGTTGTCCTTGAGCACCACCAACTTGTTGTACAGGTCGGTGTAGTTGTAGACGTCGCCGTTCTTGGGGATGAAGACCCCGGGCTGGGGCGGCATGCCCGCCGCCGCGTCACCGGCGGGCGGAGCCGCCGGCGTCTCGCCGAGCTCGGTGTTGATGTCGGCCCCGGTCGCGGTGAGCCGGAAGCCGTCTTCGGCGATGGCCACCGTCAACCCGAGGGGCTTCTCCTCGTCGGGGTCCGGCTCGGCCTGGCCCATACCGAAGCGGGGCGCGTTGACGTTGATGACGCCGATCTTCACCAGCGACATGCCGACGAGCACCATCGGAATGAGGCACACCACCAAGTTCATGATCGGGACCAGGTTGAGGTCTTCGATCTCGGTGGAGATGGTCTTCTTCTTGCTGCGGGCCATCCCTGCGTTCCTCCGGATGAGCGGGTACCAGCTTCAACCGCCCCGCGGTGTGCGGGGGCGGCCGGCGCGTCATGCGCCGGCCTCCTGGACAACGTCCAGCGTCAGCGGTTCTCGCCCGCCCCGCCGTGCAGCCGGGAGATGAGCAGGTTCTCGAGCTTCACCGAGTACTGGTCGATCTCGTCGATGATCTTCTTGGTCACCGAGGCGAGGAAGACCTGAGCCATCAGGCAGGGGATGGCGACCATCAGCCCGAACGCCGTGGTGTTCATGGCGATCGAGATACCGTTGGCCAGCATGGCCTGCCGCTTGTCGGGCGGGATCGACGGGTCGGCGAGAGCCTCGAACGCCGCGATCAGCCCGAGGATCGTCCCGAGCAGGCCGAGCAGGGTCGCGATGTTCGCGATCTGCTGCAGCACCGTGGTCCGCTTGGTGACGATGGGCACCACCTCGAGGGTGGCCTCCTCGACCGCGTTCTGGATCTCCTCGGGACCCTTGTTGGCCCGGGTCAGCCCGGCCTTGATGACCTTGGGCAGAGCCGCCGACGGCGCCGCATTGCACAGCTTGATCGCGCGGTCGATGTTGTTGGCCAGGACCAGCTTCTGGATCTGGGCCATGAACGCCTGAGCGTTGATGTTGTACTTGAAGTACAAGAAGATGAACCGCTCGATCATCACCCCGAGGCCGATGACGCTCATGAACAGGATGGGGTGCATCCAGGCACCACCATCAGAGTAGAACTTCGCTACCGCACCCATTCGTCGTTTCCTCCCTTGGGGGTGAAGAGCTGACGCGCTCCGCGCTGCGGCCTCTCGATCAGCCGTTTCGCCTGTCGCGAATTGGGGGGCTGGCGACCTGCAACCCCTCGACAATTCTGCGTTTTCCGGACTGAACCCCGGTTAATCAGCCCGAAGTCTATATCACTGCTCCAAAACGGTGGTCCACTCTTTTCTCGCCGGGGGCAGGATTTTGCACCGCCTCGCGCCGTCGATCAAAAAGGGGCCTTCTCTACGCTCTCGATGATCAGGGGAATGAAGCTCCGCGCGGGCTCCAGACCTTTGAAGTTCAGCTCGCTGCGCTGGAGGATGTAGAACGCCTCCGGCTTCTGCACCTCGCCCTCGACGGTGACCGCGTCGATCTCGATGACCCGGGGCTGCCCCTTGGGGGCCTGCGCAGGCGTCGGATCGGCGTCCGCGGGCGCCGCCGCCGGGGGCACCTGCGCGGTGGCCGGGCCGCCGACGAGGCCGGCGAGGGCCAGCAGGGCAGCGCATGTGCGGGCGGCGGTCATTTCTCGTCCTCGAACGGATCGCCCTCAGCGTCCGCGGGCTCTGGCGCGTCGGCGGCGCTCGGGTCGATCGCCGACGGCGAGGCCGCGGGCGGCGGAGGCGTCACCGGGGGCGGCGCCTTGGGCGCGGTCCGCTGCTGGGCGGCCCGCTTCTGCTCGACCTCGATGCGCTTGCGCGCCTCGGCGATGTAGTCGTCGACCGGATCGTCCTCCGGTCGCGCCCCGGCAGTCTGCTTGTAGCGTTCGAAAAAGGCAAGCGAGCGCTCCAGACGCCTCGCGGGGGGCACCCCGGGCAGCTCGCCGTCGAGGTAGAGGATGCCCAGGTTGTAGAGCACCGCCGGGTCGCGGGGGGCCTGCTGCAGCGCGGCTTGCAGCGCCGCGTCGGCCTCGCCGAACCGCTGCTGGCCCTTGAGCGCGTTGCCCAGGTTGACCCGGGCGGCGAGCATGTCGGGCCACCGCTCGAGCGCCTTTAGGAACTGCGCCTCGGCCCCAGCGAAGTCGCCGGCGGCGTGGTAGACGAGCCCCAGGTTGTTGTGCACCTCGGCGCTGCCGCCCCCCGGCAGCCGGCTGGCCTCTTCGAGGGTGACCCGGGCCTTGAGGTCCTCGCCGAGCGCCTGGTGGGCCAGGGCCTTGCGGTACAGGATCTCGGGGTCGTCGCGGTCGATGGCCCGGGCGTTCTGCAGGATCGCCACCGCCAGCTCGTGGCGCCCGCCCTCGTGGTAGGCCCAGGCGAGGTTGACCATGGCCTGCACGTTCTTCTCGTCGTCCCGCAGCACCTGCTTGCTGTCGGCCTCGACGGCGTCGATCTCCCGGCCGGCGTCGAGCCGCAGCCGGTTGAGGGCGTTGCGCAGGGCCGGGCTGTCGGGCTGCTTCGCGAGCTGGGCCCGAGCCACCTGGAGCGCGCCGTCGGCGTCCCCTTCGCGCAGCTCGAGCCGGCCGAGGGCCACGACCGCCGGGCCGAAGTCGGCGCGGGCCCCGAGCGCGTCGGCGTAGCGTCGGCGGGCGTCGGCGTAGCGCCCGGCCCACTCGGCGAGCACGCCCAGATCGTAATGGGCCTCGGCCAGCCCGGGGTCGGCGGCGAGCGCCTGCCGGAACCGGGCCTCGGCGGCGGCGACGTCCCCCCGGGCGGCGGCCTGGCGACCGTCGACGAGCAGCCGCCCGGGGTCGATGGCCGGGGGCGGCGGCGGCGCGGGGCGGGCCGGGGTGGGCGCCGGCGCCGCGGGGGCCGCGGCCGGGGTCGGGGTCGGCTCGGGCGCCGGGGTCGGCGGGGCGCCGCAGCCGAAGAGCAGGGCCGCGCCCAGCGCGAGCGGTCGGACGGGGGCCGGGCGACGCCTCATTTCTCGGCCTCGGGGTCGATCGGGGCCGGCGCAGCGGGCGTCGGCGCAGCGGGCGGCGGCGGTGGGCTCGGGGCGCCCTCGGAGGCCGACGGGGCCAGCAGCCGGGGCGGGGTGAGCTGGCGGGTGGCGGCGACCCGCTTCTCCTCCTTGAACAGCGGGTAGTCCGACGGCTTGTACTTGTTGAGCGCCTGGAGGATGCGCCGGGTCCAGATGTTGGTCACCCGGAACTCGCGGGCCTTGTCGTAGGCCTGCTCGTAGCGCTTGACCGCCTCGTCCTCGATGGGCAGCGCGATGTCTTCGAGGGTCGTGCGGTAGACGTCCTGCTCGTCGGCAGAGAGCGTCTCGGGGATGGGCGCCTCGTACAGCCGCTCGGCGAAGATCTGATAGATGTGGCCCAGCCGGAAGAACGCGGCGAGGTTCCACTCGAACGCCTTGTAGGGCAGCACCTCGGCGTAGGCCGCGTTGAGCGCCTTGATGCGGGCCTGCATGTCTTCGAGGGTCCGCTTCTGCCGGGCCAGCGTGCCCTTCAGCTCGAGCGCCCGATAAGCCTCGAAGTCGTCTTCGACCAGTTCGAAGCGGGCCTCGGCCGGGTAGCGGGCCTCATAGGTGCCCGGCTGCATGCCCCGGGCGTCGAACGCCTCGATGACCCGCTGCCAGCCGGCCCGGGCCTGCCGGGTGCGGCCGCTCTTCTCGTGCAGGCGGGCGATGGCGGCGAGGCCCTCGACGACCCGAGCGTCCTGAGCCTCGTCGTCGCCGTAGCGCCGCACGAAGGTGTCGTAGATCCGGATCTGATCCCGGGGGCGCTCGAGCTTCTCGTAGACCCGGGCCGCCCGGTAGAAGGTCTCGGCGGTGTCCTCCCGGTCGGGGAACAGCTCGGCGTAGCGCTGGTAGGCCTCGGCCGCCTCGGCGTATTGCCGGGTCTGCTCGAGCAGGCGGGCGGCCTGATACAGCGAGTCGGCCCGCTTGTCGAAGTCGGGGAAGCGCTCGACGAGGGCGAGGTGGGTCGAGATCGCCTTGTCGAAGTCGTAGAACCGCTCGGCGTTGATGCCCACCCTGAAGAGGGCGTTCTCGGCGAACTCGCTGTCCCCGTGCTCCCGCACGATGCGCTCGTAGGTCCGGGTGGCCGACTCGAAGCGGCGGGTCTTCTCGAACGCGACCGCGGCGTTGTTGAGGGCGGCGGCGGCGAAGCGGTTGCCCGGGTTCTCCTCGACGAGCCGGATGTACTCGGCGGCGGCCTCTTCGTACCGCTCGGCGCCGAAGAGCTGCTCGGCCTCCTTGAAGAGCGCGCCGACCTTGAGGGTGCGGATCTCGTCGTCGAACTCGCGGCCGAGGCCGGCCTCGGCGATGATCTCGGCCCACTCGGCCATCTTCTTCCAGTCGTTGGCCCGGCGGAACGTCTCGATGATGTTGTTGGCGGCGTACTTCGCCACCTCGCTCTCGGGGAACCGCTGGATGAGCCACGAGAACCACTTCCGGGCCTCGTCGAAGTGCTGGTAGTCGAACCAGATCTCGCCGGCTTTGTAGGCCACGACCGGCAGCCGGTCGGGCTTGTCGGGGTGGCTCAGGCCCCGGTCGATGTAGGTCTCGCGGGCGGCGATGAGGGCCGCCACCGGGTCGGGGATCGGCTCGGGTACGACCTCGATCGGCCCGGCGGGGCCGTCGGCGGCCTGGGCGTCGGCGGGCGCCTCGGGATCCTCCGACTCGTCGGACACCTCCGGCGCGGCGCCGGTCAGCGAGGGCTTGGGCGCCAGCCGGCCCTGCTCGATCAGGTCGTCGACCGCCTTCTCGTGGCTGACGATCGCCGAGAAGCCGGCCAGCTCGCGGTACTTCTCCCCGTCGGGGTCGTCGCGCACCGCGGCGTAGCGGTCGGCGGCCTCGACGAAGCGGCCGGCGTAGTACAGGCACTCGGCGAAGAAGAAGGCCAGCTCGTAAGCGTTCTCCGAGTCGGGGTACTGCTCGAGATAGTTGTCGTAGGCCACCGCCGCCAGCCGGTACTCCCGCTGGGCGTCGGCCCCGGCCGCGGCGTCGCCGTCCTCGGCCTGCGCCCGCAGGTCCTGGGCCCGGGCGTGGTGCCACGTCGCGGCGGTGATCAGGGCGCTCTCGAGCAGCCCGGTCGCGGCGTCGAGGGCCTCGGGGTCGTCGCGGTTGGCCTCGCGCCAGCGGCTGCCGGCCCCGTACAGCGAGGCGAGCCGGTCCCGCTCGCCGAACGCGTCGTCCACCCGCTGCAAGCGCTCGTAGGCCGCGATGAGCTGCTCGTGCAGCGCGGGGTTGCCCGGGTCGAGGGGGAAGCTCTCGAACAGGTGGCGGATGATGGCGATGGCGTCTTCATAGCGGGTGTTGTCGAAGAAGACCCCCGCCACCGAGCGCAGGACCTCCACGTCGTAGGGCCGCTGGCCGTCGGCGTAGCGCAGCACCCGGTCGACGCCGGCCCCGGCGTCGGGCTCGCCGTCGCCGTTCCAGTCGTCCTCTTGCAGCGAGACGGCGAGGTACTGGATCGCCTCGGCCCGCAGGTCGGATCCGGCGGTGCCGGTCTTGCGGGCCTTGTCGTCGCTGAACTCCACGATCTCGCGGAAGCGCTCGATGGCCTCGGGGTACTCGTCGAGTCGGTAGTGGGTCCAGGCGAGCTTGTACAGCGCCTTGTCGTAATAGGGGCTGTCGGGGTAGCCGAGCACCTTGCGGTAGGCGGCCATGGCCTCGGCGAGCGCGCCGGCCTCGAAGTGGTATTCGCCGATGCGGGTCCAGGTCTCGGCGGCGAAGCGGCTGTCGGGGAAGCGCTGCACGAGGGCGTCGAAGGCCCGGAAGGCGGCCTCCTCCTGGCCGGTCTCCATGCGGCAGTAGCCCAATAGATACAGCGCGCCGTCGGCGTTGCGGTCATCGGGCCAGCGGTCGAGGAGCTGTTCGAAGAGGGCGATGGTGCGCCCGTACTCCTGGAGCGGCTCGGGCGGGGCCGGGCCGTCTCCGGCGGCGGCGAGGGCCGCGTCGTAGCGCTCGAGCGCGGTGACGTAGGCGTCGTTGGACTTCTCGAAGTGCAGCTCGGCCAGCCGGAAGAGCGTGTCGGGGGTGAACCGGGGGTCGTCGGGGAACCGGGCGAGGAAGGCCTCGAACTGCTCGATGGCCTCGGACCGGCGGGCGCGCTCCTCGGCGGCGAGCCGGGCGACGTTGCTCTCGTAGCGCTGGTCGACGAGCCGGGTCCGGCGGGCCTTGCGGTGGGCCGCGAGGCGCTCGAGGTCGCGGTGGTACTCGGCGGCGGCGGCCCGGTACTGCTCCAGCTCGGCGGCGAGGCGCCGGGCCTCGGGCGGCCAGCCGGCCCGGGGGTCGGGCGGCGCCTCGGGCTCGGCGGCGTCTTCGGTGGGATCGGCCTCGGTCGGAGCCGGGGCCTCGGTGGGCGCAGCGGCTTCGGGGGCGGCGGGCGGCCCGGCGGCGGGCTCACCCTCCGCGGGCGCCCCGAGGGCCGGGCCGGACAGGATCCAGAGCGCGGCGATCAGGCGCGCCGGCGTCACCCGCCGGTCTCCGGCCCGAGGTCGTCGATGGTGTCTTCGAAGCGGATGTCGGGGCGGTCTTCCAGGCTGCGGGTCGCCCCGCCCTTCTCGTAGCCGACCACCTCGACCCGGATGCGCTTGCCCTCGCCGACGTTGAAGGTGTGCGAGGAGCGCAGGGTGAAGACGTAGCTGCGCAGGTAGCTGAAGACGCCGAAGCCCCGGCCGCGGTAGACCATCAGGGCGTCGAGGGTGTGATCGCCGGGCACGATCGCGTCCCGATGCACGGTGATGGCCGCCTCGCCGTCGAGGTCGCCCTCGGCGCTGGTCCGCTCGAAGATCGGGGTCCCGTCGAGCCGGTAGACGACCTTCTCGAGCGCGAAGCTCGACCCCATCTCGTTGCGGTGCACGATCTGCACGTCGGCCCCGGCGATGGCGCTGGACCGTACCGCGGCGTCGAGCGCGGTCAGCCGGGCCCGGGTGCGGAAGACGTCGTCCTTGAGCGCCTCGACCCGGGCCTCGAGCTCGCCGATGGTGCGGCGGTAGTCGGCCGGATCGGCGGCCGGCTGGGCGCACGCCACCGCCGCGATCAGCCAGACCACGAGCGAGATGAGACAGGCGGCACCGAGACGGGCGTGCATGGCCGGGGCATAGCACGGGCCTGGGAACGGCGTCAATATCGCCAGGGGGCGCGAGAACGCCACTTACTCAATGAATACAGGGACTTGCAGACTCGATGCCGGCTACCAGTCGTCGACTTCGCCCCACCGGCCGGCCCGGGTGAGGTGGTCGGCGATCGCCTTGTGCAGCGCGTCGAGGCCGTCGCCGGTGACCGCCGAGATGGGCAGGATGTCTTCGCCGAGCTCGGCCTCGAGGTCGTCGAGCTGGGCGCGCACATCGGGCCGATCGCACTGGGAGAGCACCACGAGGTAGGGGCGTTCGAGCAGCGTCGGGTCGTAGCGCTCGAGCTCGCGGCGCAGCGCCCGGAGGTCACCGGCGGGCGCGCGCTCGGGGTCGTAGTCCTGGGTGATCAGGAAGACGAACAAGGCGGTGCGCTCGATGTGGCGCAAGAACTGGTGGCCGAGCCCGGCGCCGTCGGCGGCCCCTTCGATGAGGCCGGGCATGTCGGCGACGACGTAGCTGCGGTCGGTGTCGACCGAGACGACGCCGAGGTTGGGCACCAGCGTGGTGAAGGGGTAGCCGGCGATCTTGGGCTTCGCCCGGCTGATCCGGCTGATGAGCGTCGACTTGCCGGCGTTGGGGAAACCGACGAGGCCCACGTCGGCGAGCAGCTTCAGCTCGAGCCGCACGTCGCGCTCGGCGCCGGGGCGGCCGGGCTGGGCGAAGTCGGGCGTGCGGCGGGAGGGGGTGGCGAACGAGGCGTTGCCCCGGCCGCCGATGCCGCCCCGGGCGAGCACGAGGCGCTGGTCGGGCTCGATGAGATCGACGATGAGCGCGTCGGTCTCGGCGTCGTAGGCCTGAGTGCCCACCGGGACCCGCAGCACGATCGACTCGCCGTCGGCGCCGGTCATGTTCTGGCGGTCGCCCGGGCGCCCGTTGGGCGCGTGGTAGCGCCGCTTGTAGCGCAGGTCGAGCAGGGTGGCGAGGTTGGGGTCGGCGTGCAGGATCACGTCGCCCCCGCGGCCGCCGTCGCCGCCGTCGGGCCCGCCTCGGGGCACGTACTTCTCGCGGCGATAGCTGACCGCACCCGCCCCGCCGTTGCCCGAGCGGACGTGAATGCGGGCTTCGTCGATGAACTTCACCGGAGATCTCCCGATGAACCGCGCGGAGGGCGGACGGGCGCGGCCGGGGCCTGCCCGGCCAGCCGGTTCAGCCGGCGGCCTCGGCGTAGACCGAGACCTTCTTCTTGTCGCGGCCCTTGCGCTCGAACTTGACGTAGCCGTCGGTCAGCGCGAACAGGGTGTAGTCCCGCCCCAGCCCGACGTTCTCGCCGGGGTGGAAGTGGGTGCCGCACTGGCGGACGATGATGTTGCCCGCCCGGACCTCCTGCCCGTCGAAGCGCTTGACGCCCCGCCGCTTGGCGTTGGAGTCGCGGCCGTTGCGGGTGCTGCCCTGGCCTTTCTTGTGAGCCATCTCGGGTTCTCCTGGGTCGACGTCGGGGGCGCCCTGCGCCCGCCGAATCAGGCGCTGATGCCGGTGATCTTCAGCTCGGTGAAGGCCTGCCGGTGCCCCTGCTTCTTGTGGTAGCCCTTCCGGCGCTTCTTCTTGAAGACGATGATCTTCTTGCCCCGGCCCTGGCGCACGATCTGCGCGTCGACCGCCGCGCCCTCGACGAGGGGGCGGCCGATGCGGGTCTCGCCCTCGCCGCCGCCGACGAGCAGCACGTGGTCGAGGCGGACGGTGTCGCCCTGCTCGCCGTCGAGCTTCTCGACCCGGAGGGTCTGGCCTTCGCTGACGCGGTACTGCTTACCGCCGGTCTTGATGATCGCGTACATGGAATCTTCCGTCCGTCGGGATTTCGCCGCGATGGCGAATCGCGTGACTCGTCCGCCGGCGCACGACCGGCGACGGGCGGCGAAGGTTAGGGCGAGTCGTCGGCCTTGTCAACCACGTCGCCCGATCGAATCAGGATCGGCGCTCTCCGGGCCCGACATCGGCGAGCTGGGCGGCGATCGCCGGCCCGTACGGGGCCCGCATGACGCCCCGCTCGGTGACGATGGCGTCGATCAACGCGGCGGGGGTGACGTCGAACGCCGGGTTGAGCACCGGCACCCCCTCGGGCACCAGCCGGGTGGGGCCGACGTGGGTCACCTCGCGGTCGGGGCGGCGCTCGATGCGGATGGCGGCCCCGTCGGCCGAGGCGGGGTCGATGCTGCTCGTGGGGCCGACGAAGTAGAACGGGATGCCGTGGTGCTTGCACAGCACCGCCAGGGCGTAGGTCCCGATCTTGTTGGCGGCGTCGCCGTTGGCCACGACCCGGTCGAAGCCGACGACCACCGCGTCGATGCCGCCCTCGGCCATCAGCCAGCCGGCCATGTTGTCGGTGATCACCGTCACCGGCACCCCGGCCCGGTCCAGCTCCCAGGCGGTCAGCCGGGCCCCCTGCAAGAAGGGGCGGGTCTCGTCGGCGTAGCACCGGGCCAGCGTGCCGTCGCGCCACGCGCGCCGGATCACCGCCACCGCGGTGCCGTCCCCGCCGGTGGCCAGCGCGCCGGCGTTGCAGTGGGTCAGGACCCGGGCCCCCTCGGGCAGCAGCGCCGCGCCGTGGCGCCCCATGGCGGTGCACATCACCGCGTCCTCGGCCTGGATCGCCCGGGCCTCGGCGTCGAGCGCAGCCCGGGCCTCGGCGACGGGGCCGTCGGCGACGGCGGCGAGCCGGGCCTTCATCCGGTCGAGGGCCCAGAAGAGGTTGACCGCGGTGGGCCGGGTGGCAGCGAGGCCGGCGAAGGCCGGAGCGAGGGCGTCCTCCAGCGGGCCGTCGGCGGCCCGGGCGGCCAGCACCACCCCGTAAGCGGCGGTGATGCCGATGGCCGGCGCGCCGCGCACCACCATCTCGGTGATCGCCTCGGCGGTGGACTGCCAGTCGGCGCAGTGCAGGTAGGTCTCCTCGACCGGCAGCTTGCGCTGGTCGAGCAGGATCAGGACGTCGCCCCGCCAGTCGATGGTGGCGAATCCGGTGGTCGGCTTCACGGGCTGCTCCGAGAGTGGGTCAGCGCAGGCCCTCGAGCTTGCGCTTGATGATCGCCGCCTTGCTGCCCCGGGGGTGCACGTTGAGGTAGGCCTGATAGGCCTGCTTCGCCTGGGTGGTCATGCCGGCCCGCTCGTAGGCCGTCGCCTGGCCGTACATCGCGTCGGCGTAGCGCGAGCTCTGGCGCAGCGCCCGGTCGAACTGGCGGATGGCCTTGCGGTAGTTGCGGGCGTCCAGCTCGCACCAGCCGAGGCTGGCCCACGGCTCGGGGCTGCCCGGCCGGGCCTTGGACGCGGCGAGGAAGTACGATCGCGCCTGACGGGCCTTGCCCCGCTCGAGCAGCGCGTTGCCCCGATCCATCAGCGAGTCGAACGAGCCGCTGGGCGTCTCGCTCCGGGGCTTGGGCTTCGGCTTGGGCTTGGGCTCGGGTTCCGGCTCGGGATCGGGCTTCGCCGGCGCGGCGTCGGGCTCGGGCGGGCCGGCGTCGGGGTCGGGCGCGTCGGCCGGGGGCAGGCTCGCCAGCAGGCGGCGCCCCGGCTCGTGCCCCGGGTTGACCGCCAGCAGCGCCTCGACCGCGCCCCGGGCCTCGGCGGTGCGCCCGGCCATCTTCAGCGCCACCGCGTGCAGCCACGCCGCCCGGGGTCGGGCCTTGGCCTCGGCCGAGAGCATGCCGAGCTGATCGGCGGCCGCGTCGGCGTCGCCCCCGTGCAGCCCCAGCGCGGCCTCGATCAAGGCCACATCGGCGGCCACCTCGGGCTTGCTCCGGATCTGGTCGATGTAGTTGCGGGCGAGGTCGACCTCGCCGTTGATGCGGTGGAAGTCGGCCAGGGTCAGCGGCAGCCCGGCGGCGTCCTGACCCAGCGTGCGGGCCACGGCCAGCGCCCGGTCGGCGACGCCGGACTGGATGCGGGCCCCGGCGGCGTCCCCGTCGACCAGGGCGTACTCGGCCCGGGCCAGCGCCACCCGGGCCCGGCCGATGTGGGCCTGCCCGGCCAGCGCCGGATCGGCGGGCGGGGTGCCCAGCGCGCTCAGGGCCTCGTCGTAGGCCTGCATCGCCTCGGCCAGCCCGATCTCGGTGTCGCGGGCGTAGGCCGCCCGGCCCCGGGCCAGGATGTCGTCGACCCGGGGGCCGGCGGGCTCGGCCACCGGCGGGGGCGGCGCCTGCGCGTCGCGTCGGGGGGCGATGTAGTTGTCGTAGACGAAGTAGCCCACCCCGGCCAGCGCCAGCATGGTCATCACGCCCATCAAGAAGCCACGCCCGGTGCCGCCGTCGCCCGACTGGTGGGCGTAGGCCGGCGGCGCCTCGCTCTCGAAGGTCATCCCCAGCTCGCCGGGGGGGTGCCCCGGGCCGCGGGGGTGGCCGCCCGGCCCCGGCGGTGGGCGGCGGCGGGGGCCGACCATCGAGTCCCGGCGGCGGGGCACCGCGGCGTCGGCCACCCGCAGGTTGGGCACGCTGTCCCGATGGGCCGGCAGCCGGTTGGCGCTGGCCCGGGCCGGCGGCCGGCCGACGAAGCTGTCCCGCCCGGCGACCCGGGCCCCGCTGGGGCGTCGGGGCGGGCTGGGCAGGCGGGCGTGCATCGAGCTGCGGTCCGACAGCCGCCGCGGCGGGGGCTGCACCACCGGCGGCGGACCCGAGGCGGGCCGGGTGCGCGCGCTGCGGGCCGGCAGCGGCGGCGGGCGCAGGACCTCGTCCTCGGCCGAGATGATCGCGGGTCCCGCCGACAGCTCGTCCCGCCGCTCGTCGGCGATCGACGACTCGATCTCGAGCGGGTCGAACATGCTGCTGGCCACGATATCGCTCTTGGCGTCGAGCCCGGCGAGGCGCACGTCGCTGACGTCGAGCAGATCCTCCCGCCGGGTGGGCGGCGGCGGGGCGTCGTCCCCCTCGCGGGGCGGCACCTCGAGCAGCGGCCCGGCGTCGTCGAAGAGGCTCGCCAGCTCGATGATCGAGCCGATGGGCTTCCAGTTGTCGCCGGTCTTCGAGATCTGATCCTCGCGGCCGACCCGCCGCTCGACGATCCACTGACGCAGGGTGGCGAAGTCGTCGAACGACAGCTCCTCACCGCTGCGGCGGCGGACCCGCCACGCGCCGAGCTTGGGGGTCTCGATCTCCATCGAGCCCAGCGGCCCGTCGGAGAACGGATCCTCGTCCTCGCCCTGCACCTGGAAGATGTGCCCGCAGTGGGTGCACTTGACGGTCAGCCCCGACTCGCCGATGCGGTTCTCGTCGAGGTCGTAGTCGGTGCCGCACTTCTCGCAACTGACGTTCATCGGCCCGGCTCGGCCCGCATCTGGCGCCGGTACTCGGCCAGCGCCCGGCGGGCCTCTGCGTCACGGTTGTTCTTGTGCAGCGCCAGCGCGAGGTAGCGCTGGATGCGCGGATCGGCGTCCCCCCCGCGGGCGACGCCCCGGAGCTGGTTGATCGCCGCGTCGTAGTGGCCGGCCTCGTAGGCCCCGATGGCCCGGGCCAGCGCCGCCGAGGGGGGCGGCGGGGCCGAGGCGGTCGGCTCGATGTCGGGGGGCAGGCTCATCCAGCCGAGGGCGACCCCGGCCAGCACCAGCCCGATCACCGCCAGGAACGCCGCGGCGACGGCGCCGAGCACCAGCCCGATGCCCATCGTCGACGGACCCGGCTCGCGGGCGGGGCCCTCGGCCCGGGCGACGGTGCGCCGCTCGCCGACGATGCCCCCGTGGCGGGCGCTGGCCCGGCTGATGTCGAGGCTGAGGCTGTCGTCGACCGGCTTGCGCCTGCCGAGGCGCCCGGCCAGCTCGGGGAAGGCGTCGACCTCCATGAAGACGCCGTCGCCCCGGGCCACCCGGACCCCGCTGATGTCGGGCTTGCCCTCGAGCCAGGCGACGACCGCGTCGACGGTCATCAGCTCGTAGACCACGCCCCGCTCGTTGCGCACCTTCCACCCGACGGGGGCCGGCGCGTCGAGGCCGAGCTCGAGCGGCGCCTGACGCATCGCCTCGTCGACGTAGCGCTGGTCGACCACCCGGGTCGACTCCTCCTCGCCGTCGTCGTCGCCCAGATCGGGCGGGCCGGCGAGGTTGAGCGAGAGGCTGTCCCGCAGCGCCTCGGGCGGGATGCGGACCATCAGGTTGCCCCGGGTCGCCTCATCGTCGTCGTCGAAGGCGGCGAAGCCCCCGTCGAGCGAGCCCAGCCCCACCTGCTCGTCGTCGCCCCGACCGAAGCGGAAGCCGTCGTCGCCCCGCCCGCCGAAGAACGGCGCCGCGTCGTCGACCGCGCCCCCGCCGAGCAGGTTGGCCAGATCGAGCTTCTGATCCTCTTCGCCGGTGGGGATGCGCCCCAGGCCACCGTCGTCCCCGTCGTCGACGGTGTCCCCGCCGAGGCCCAGGGGGGAGCCGGGGTCGAACTCGCCCAGCCCGCCGACCCGCTCGAAGGCCCGGTAGGCGTCCTCCTCGACGGTCGGCTCGGGCTGCCCGGGCAGCACCCGGCCGCACGAGACGCACGGGCGGCCGGCCGCGTCGCTGGAGTTGCGCGCGCCACAATGAGGACATCGCATGGGCATCACCGGGCAGGGTGCCACAGGCCGGGCCGATGGCCAAGTCGGCCGTCAGCGCAGCATCAGCCGGCGATCGAGCGCCCCGAAGTGATCCGCCCCCTGCGCCAGCGCCGGCTCCACCGCCTCCTCGAAGGCGTACAGCTCCGACCGCGCCCCGGCCGCCTCGAGGTGGGTCAGCAGGTCGACGAGCCCCCCGCCGGCCACGAGCGCCACGGCGTCGACCCGGGGGGCGAGCGCGGCGGCGGTCAGCGCCAGCCCCACGTCCCAGGCGCCGCCCCCGGGGCGCCCGTCGCGCACCCGCACCTCGAAGCCGACCCCGTGCAGGGCCTCGACGAACGGGCCCACGTCGGCCCCGCCCTCCCGCACCACGAAGGCGATGGCCCGCACGACCGGTCGGCCGTCGGCGACGAAGTCCAGCAGGCGGCGGTAGTCGAGCCGCTCGTCGTACAGCGCGCGGGCGGCGCCGTAGACGTAGGCGGTGTCGACCAGCACCGCCAGCCGCTGTGAAGACATCCGGCTGCTCATGACCGACCGAATCGCACGCCGGCCGGCTCGGCGCAATGCCGACGGGGCTGCTGCGCCGACGCGGGATGGGGCTATGATGGCCGCGCACGGCGAGGAGGCCCCCGATGGCGAACCGCGGACGGTGGAAGGCGCTCGGCCCGGGGCTCTTGATGGCCGGCGCGGCGATCGGGGTCAGCCACCTGGTGCAGTCGACCCGGGCCGGCGCGGTCTACGGCTTCGGGCTGGTGGGGCTGGTGCTGCTGGCCAACCTCGCCAAGTACCCCGCCTTCCGCTTCGGGCCGGCCTACGCCGCGGCCACCGGCACCTCGCTGCTCGAGGGCTACCGCCGGCAGGGGCGGTGGGCCTTGGGGCTGTACCTGCTGGTGACCCTGGGCACGATGTTCACCGTGCAGGCGGCGGTGGCGGTCGTCTGCGCCGGGCTGGCCAAGGTGCTCTTCGGCCTCGAGGGCGACGCCCCGACCATCGCGGTGGGGCTCATCGCGGCCTGCGCGGTGATCCTGGCGATCGGCCGCTTCCGCCTGCTCGACGCGATCAACAAGGTCGTCATCGTCGCCCTGACCGTGGCCACCCTCGCCGCCACCGCCCTGGCCCTGCCCCGCATCGACTTCGGCGCGATGCCCTGGTGGCCCGCCGGCTCCATCGGCGCGGCCGACGTCTTCTTCTTCGCCGCGCTCGTCGGCTGGATGCCCTCGGCCATCGACATCTCGGTGTGGAACTCGCTGTGGACCCTCGCCCGCCGGGAGGCCACCGGCCACACCCCGACCCGGGACGAGTCGCTCTTCGACTTCAACCTCGGCTACTGGGGCACCGCCCTGCTGGCGCTGTGCTTCCTGATCCTGGGCGCGGGGCTGATGTACGGCCGGGGGGTCGACATCCAGCCCACCGCCGGCGGCTTCGCGGCCCAGATCATCGGGCTGTACACCGCGACCCTCGGCGAGTGGTCCCGGCCGCTCATCGGGGGCTGCGCGTTCCTGGTGATGCTCTCGACGACCCTGGCCGTGGTCGACGGCTTCCCCCGGGCGCTGGCGGTGCTCACCCTGCGCGCCCGCCGCCCCGAGCTGCCGTGGGGCGGCGAGGAGAGCGGCCGCACCGACCCCGACCGGGACACCGTCGGCGGATTCCGGGCGGCCTATTGGATCAGCCTCGCGGTGCTCGCCGGGGGGGCGGCGGTGGTGCTGTTCACCCTGATGACCTCGCTGGCGGCGATGGTCGATCTGGCCACGACGCTGAGCTTCCTGACCGCGCCGCTGCTCGCCGGGCTCAACCACCGGGCGATGTTCGACGAGGCGGTGCCCGCCGACCACCGGCCCTCGCCGCTGCTGCGGGCGGCGAGCCTCGGGGGCATCGCCTTCCTGGGCAGCTTCGCGGCGGGCTACGTGTGGCTGCGCTTCTTCTGAAGGGCGACCCGAGGGGCGCTCAGCCGCCGAAGTACCAGGTCGTCTCGACCCCGAGGCTGAAGGTCTGGAACCACACCTCGCCGTCGGCCGTCGTCGGCACCACCCACCAACGTACGCCGGGGGCCAGCCCCCAGATCACCGACTCGCCGCGCCACAGGTCGAACTCGTAGATCACGCCGAGCTCGTGGATCGAGCCGCCGACCAGCCCCTCGTACTTGTCGGCGCCGACGGTGTTGCGGGGCACGATCTCGCCCCCGCCGACCCCGGTGCCGAGCAGGAAGACCAGCTCGGGGCGGCTGTCGAACGGGCGCCAGGTGAGCTGGAGCACGAAGCCGCCGAAGCCGACGGCGTAGCGGTCGTTGGCCCCCGGCCCGTAGCCCCCGAGGAACTCGAGCCCCAGAGTCAGGCCGGGCACGGCCTCCTCGCCGAAGCGCAGGAAGCCGCCCCCGCCGAGCCACGAGCCGGCGGTGCGGCCGGTGTCGTCGTTGGCGGTGCCCGTCAGGAAGCCGCCCCCGAGCCCCACGAAACCGCCCCGGGTGGGGCGCTCTTCGGCCGCGGCGTGCGGGGCGGCGAGCGCGCCGAGGAGCAGCGCGGCGATGCAGAGTGTGGTTCGCATGCCGAGATGATGCAGAGCGAGCGACCGCGGCCGCAAGCGGCCCGGACAATCGGCCCCGGCGAAGAGCCCGTGGACCGCCCGGTCGATTTCGGGGTTGTCCCCGATCGGCAACCCGGCTAGGTTGGCGCGCCCGTGAGACACCGCATGCCCCGGGCGTTGTACGCCCTCGCCCTCCTCGACCTGCTCGGCGGCGCGCTGCTGCTGGGCTGGCCCGGCGCGTGGCAGGAGCTGGCCCACCCCCTGGCGATGGGCACGGTGTTCTACCCCGTACAGCGCCACGGCGCGATGTGGTTCGGGCGGGCGGGGCTGGCCCTGTGGGCCGCCCGGGGGCCCGCCCGTCGCCGGGCGGCGCTGGCCGGCGCGTGGGCGCTGGAGGTGCCCGGCGCGGCGCTGCTGGCGTGGCGCACCGTCGGCACCGGCCCCGGGCCCTGGTTCTACGCCGGGCTGGCGGCCTTCGCCGGCGCGGTCGCCGTCTGGCTGTGGCGCGGCGCGAGTTCGAACGCAATCGACCCGGGAGACCCCCGATGAACACCGAGACCCCCTCCGAGACCCCCGCCCCGGCGCCCGAGCGCCTCGGTATCCTGCTGCAGGGCATGGGCGCGGTGGCCAGCACCGTCGTCGCCGGGGTCTTCGCCGCCCGGCGCGGCCTGGGGCTGCCCATCGGCTCGCTGACCCAGATGGGCCACATCCGGCTGGGCAAGCGCACCGAGCAGAGCAACCCCCTCATCCGCGACTTCGCCCCGCTGACCGCGCTCGACGGGCTCGTCTTCGGCGGGTGGGACATCTTCGGCGGCGACCTGTACGACGCGTGCAGCCACGCCGAGGTGCTCGAGTCGAAGCTGATCGACCAGCTCGCCGACGAGCTGCGCGGCGTGAAGCCGATGGCCGGCGCCTTCGACCCGAACTACGTCAAGCGGCTCAACGGGACCCACGTCAAGCAGGGCACCCGCCGGGCGTGGGCCGACGCGCTGCGGGCCGACATCCGCCGGTTCAAGGCCGACAACGGGCTCGAGCGGGCGGTGCTCGTCAACTGCGCGTCGACCGAGGTCTACCAGGAGCTCGGCGACGTGCATCAGACGATCGACGCCTTCGAGGCGGGCCTCGACGCCGACGACCAGCGCATCTCGCCCTCGATGCTCTACGCCTACGCCGCGATCATGGAGGACGTGCCCTACGCCAACGGCACCCCCAGCCCGGCGGCCGACATCCCCGCGCTCAGCGCGCTCGCCATCCAGCGGCGGGTGCCCATCGCCGGCAAGGACTTCAAGACCGGCCAGACGCTGATGAAGACGGTGCTCGCGCCGATGTTCAAGGCGCGCATGCTCGGGGTCCGGGGCTGGTTCTCGACGAACATCCTCGGCAACCGGGACGGCGAGGTGCTCGACGAGCCCTCGGCCTTCAAGAGCAAGGAGGCCACCAAGCTCGGGGTGCTCGACAACATCCTCGAGCCGGGGCTGCACCCCGACCTGTACGGCGAGCTGTACCACAAGGTGCGCATCAACTATTACCCGCCCCGGGGCGACGCCAAAGAGGGCTGGGACAACATCGACATCACCGGCTGGCTCGGCTACCCGATGCAGATCAAGGTCGACTTCCTCTGCCGGGACTCGATCCTCGCCGCGCCGATCGTGCTCGACCTCGCGCTGTTCCTCGACCTCGCCGCCCGCGCCGGGCGCAAGGGCATCCAGGAGTGGCTGAGCTTCTACTGGAAGAGCCCGATGACCGCGCCGACGGTCTACGCCCAGCACGACCTGTTCGTGCAGCTCGCCAAGCTGATGAACAACCTGCGCCACATGATGGGGGCCACCCTCATCACCCACCTCGGCACCGAGTACTACGAGGACTGAGACCCATGGGCCGGCCACGCAAAGAGGACCGGCCGGAAGCGATCGGGGGGGTCATCCTGCGCGCCGCGGAGGCGGCGTTCGGGGCCGACGGCTACCGCGACACCCGGCTGAGCGACGTCGCGGCCGCCGCGGGCATCCGCCGCTCGTCGCTGCTGTACCACTTCAAGAGCAAGGACAAGCTCTACGCCGCGATCGTCGACCGGGCGTTCTCCGAGCTGCGGGACGTCTTCGCCGCCAGCATCGGCCGGGGCCAGACCGCCGAGCAGCAGCTCGACGCCATCCTCGACGGGCTGCTCGCCTTCGCCGACGAGCGCCCGGGGCTGGTGTGCGTCGTGCTGCGCGAGCTCGTCGACCCCCGAGGCGGCCACAAAGAGCAGGTCGCCGACGCCTTCGGCGGGCTCGTCACCGCGCTCGAGACCGCGTTCGTCGGCCTCGCCGGCGAGCGGCTGGCCCCGGCGTTCCCGGTGCGCTCGGCCATCCTCCAGATCGTGTGCGCCTACCTGGTGCGGGTGGCGAGCGGCACCCTCGGCGACCGGCTGTGGGCCGACCGGGACGACACCCGCATCCTGGCCCGGGCGCTGCTGCTGACCGCCGGCACCGGCCGCCCGCTGACCGGCGCGATGACGCCGATCCCGCCCGAGGCGCTCTGACCGGCCGGCCGACCCCGCCGCCCCGACCCGCTTTGCGAACCGACCTTTCCGGCTGGCACGATGACCTCTATCGGTATGCACGATGGAGGACGCTTTGCCCGGACCCGACCGACTCGAGAGCCATCGACCCCGCCCGCTCACAGCCCCGCCCGGCCAGCGACGCCCGCACCGCGGCGCCCGCCGAAGACTGCTCGCCGTGGGCGTCGCCGCTGCCTGCGCCCTGAGCGGATGCGCGCTGCTCGAGCAGCTCCGGCGGCTGACCGACAGCAGCCCCTCCCAGAGCGCGCCCGCCGCGCGATTCGACTACCGGCTCGAAGAACGGGGGATCGGCGTCACCGGGGCGCTGGGCGAGGTCACGTTCGAGGCCCGGGCGGGCGAGCAACCGGCGGACGGAGAGTTGCGCCCGGCGACCGCGCGCTACGTCTACCAAGGCGAGACCCTGACCATCCGGGTCGCGGCCGATGGGCGCGTCAGCGCGCATTGGGGGGACCGCTCGGCCGACGGAGACGGGGCCCTCACCCCGGAGGAGGCGGCCTTCCTGGATGACCTCTTCGACGCCTTCCCGCTCGACGCGCTCCGCGCGGTGGCCCTGCGCCTCGGCTGCGAAGCGGACGGGTTGTTCCCCGGGCCCATGGCCGCCCTCGTATTCCCGTGGCAGCTCCACCTGAAGTATCGGGCGCCGCTGCCGGCGCGCGCCGCGCTGGACGCGGCGTCGGAGGTCGGGCAGTGCCGGTACTTCACCCTCCAGCAGAGCGGCCGCCGCTACGGCGACGGAGTGCGCCCCAAGGGTCCGCTGGCGCTGGACGAGACGCTCCCGTTCCCGAGAGTCATCGGCTACCCGGCGGTCGATGACGAGGGGTGGACCGTCGACGGTGAGGGCGCGGACGCGCCGCCGCCGATCGACGCAGTGGAGATGGCCACCGCCATGAGCACCACGGGCCGGCTCGCGCTCGATCTGTTCCACCTGACGTCCGAGGTCGAGGCGTGCATCGAGCGCATCAGCTACCCCCAGAACTTCGGCCCGGCCTCCCCCTACAACGACCCCGGGCGCCCCGGCCGTTGTCGCGGGGCGTGCGGCAAGGACTGCCCCCCGCACAACTGCCGGCTGTCGATCGAGCGGCGCTGCCTCGACGGGCAGCACGCGGGCATCTTCGAAGTCCAGACGTGCAAGACGCACGAGGGCTGCCGGCGGCACGACAAGTGCTACGACTGCTGCGTCGAGAGCTGGGGCTACGACGTGCGCTTCTCGCTCGCGACGACAGCGGCGCGGCCGCACCTCGTGGAGAGCGTGAGGTGCCACCTCGCGTGCGACCGGGACGCGCAGGTCCGGCATGGCGCCTCCAACCTCCCCGACTGGGCGAGCGGCGGCAGCCTGCGGGAGCAGGGCTGGCCCGCGTCCCCGCTGGATGACGAGGAGATGGTCTTCGAGTACTACCTGCGGACCGTGCGCGCGCCGGAGTGTGAGCCCGGCCTGTGTGAGCCCCCGAATCAGCCCGCCGGCGTGGACGCGAGCTGGTCCCTCGAGAGCAGCGGGCTGGCGGACTACTGCCCGGGTGAGCAGTACGAGGTTCGCCCAGCGCGGCGGTGCGTCAAGGACTGCAGCCCGTCCAAGCAGGCGAACCCCGAGCTGATGTGCGCCTGTGAGCTGGGCTGCACATACCTGACCGACCCGGGCACGGGCCGCGCGATCTGCGCGTGCGACACGATGACGACCCGGCACCCGATCAACTGCTGCCCCCGAAGTCACAAGGGCTACAACTGCGATTGAGCGGTCGGGCGGCCACCCCGCTCGGCCTCGATCCGGGCGCGAGCCCGATCGGCCCGGGCAGTAGACGTAGGGGGACGGCGACTCAGTCGGCGAAGGTGAAGACCCACTCGTCCGCGGGCGCCTCCTGGTGCAGCACGGTCGCGGCGACGCGCAGCCTGATCGGCTCCAGCGCGCCGAAGCCGGGCTCCAGGCGCAGGCGCACTGTGTAGGCGCCGCAGCCCTCGATGCCGTAGTACTGCTCATGGTGATGCAGGGTGGACATCTCGCTCCACTCGGATCGAAGCTGCGCGGTGCCGGCGAGCACCTCGACGGTCAGGCCGGGTTACCCCAGAAGCCCCGCGGGTCGAGGTTGAGAAGCTGCGCCTCGAGCATCGGCTCGCCGTCGACCTCGACCATGCGGATGCCGCCGACGGTCAGGCCATCGGGGCCGCGCGGCTCGAAGCGATCGTCGGCGGGCACGCAGGTGGCGAGGGCGTCGGCCCGCGCGGCCATCTCGGCGCGGGTCTCGTGGTCGAGGCACCAGCCCTCGGCGCAGAGGGCGGCGGGGTCGTCGGGCGCGGGGTGGCCGCCCATGTCGTCGCCGCAGGCGAGCAGGGGCAGAGCGAAGAGGGCGAGGGCGAGTGCGCGATTCATGCGGGCCTCCTTGGGATGTCATCAGCGTAGCCAGCGGTCGGGGGTTCGGGGAATCGGGATTCGCAGAACCTCAGCGTTCGCCAATGGCGAATCATCGACCCATATCGACGGCCTGGGCAAGGTGCCGGGCACCGGCCTGCCCGGGCACCGGCCCGGAGCGAGGTGCCTGGCACCTCGATCGGTGGGGGGCGTGGGTGTAGCCTCGGGTGGGTTTGACGGAGGTGTGGGCAACGCTGAGGGTGGGTGTCACGCAGGTGTGGGCAACGCTGAGGGTAGGCGAGGCGAGCCAGCTC
>JAUHYW010000056.1 GCA_030426085.1 bacterium
GGGTGACGGGCGGACACGGCGACCGCCTGGGTGGGTGACGGGCGGACACGGCGACCGCCTGGGTAGGCATCGGGTGGACAAGGCGACCGCCTGGGTGGGTGACGGGCCGGCAGGATGACCGCCTGGGTGGGCATCGGGCGGACAAGGCGACCGCCTGGGTGGGTGACGGGCGGACAAGGCGACCGCCGCCTGGGTGGGTGACGGGCGGACAAGGCGACCGCCTGGGTAGGCATCGGGTGGACAAGGCGACCGCCTGGGTGGGCATCGGGTGGACACGGCGACCGCCTGGGTGGGTGACGGGCGGACACGGCGACCGCCTGGGTGGGTGACGGGTGGACAAGGCGACCGCTGGGTGGGTGACGGGTGGACAAGGCGACCGCGTGGGTGGGTGACGGGCCGGCAGGATGACCGCCTGGGTGGGCATCGGGTGGACACGGCGACCGCCTGGGTGGGTGACGGGCGGACACGGCGACCGCCTGGGTGGGTGACGGCTCGACAAGACGGCCACCTGCGGCCGTCTCGCCGACCCGTGACCAACCCGGGCGGTCGTCTCGCCGACCCGTGACCAACCCGGGCGGCCGCCTCGCCGACCCGTGACCAACCCGGGCGGCCGTCTCGCCGACCCGTTGCCAACCCGGGCGGTCGCCTCGCCGACCCGTGACCAACCCGGGCGGCCGTCTCGCCGACCCGCCACGAACCCACACCGCCATCAACGGGAGTCGAGCGCGCAGCGCGAGACGCGAGCGACGGTGTCTCTGCACACACCATCGCTCACCCAGGTCGATGACCAGCGCACAAGATCTCACCCAGAACGCGCGAGCACGCGAGCGGAGCGAGCGGCCGAGCGCAGCGCAGGTGTCCGGCTACGCCGGACGGGTCGGAGCGACGACGCAGGTCGAGCGCAGCGAGACCGAGGAGGAGCGGAGATCCCGCCCCCGCGCAGCGGGGGCACCGGAGTCGAGCACGGCTTAACGCAAAGCTGTTGGCGCGTTCCGAGCCACCGAGAGCTGGCCCGCCTCGCCTACCCTCAGCGTTGCCCAGACCTGCGTCAAACCCACCCAAAGCCCGACCCACACCTCCGTCAAACCCACCCGAAGCCCGACCCACACCCCAGCTGCCCCGCCTCGCCTACCCTCAGCGTTGCCCACGCCTCCGTCAAACCCACCCGAGGCTACACCCACGCCACCCACCGAAGCCCGACCCCCCGGGAACACCGGCCGCCGATGCGATACCCGGATCGAGGTGCCTGGCACCTCGCTCCGCAGCACCGTCAAACCACCCGAAGCCCGGCCCACACCTCCGGATCGAGGTGCCTGGCACCTCGCTCCGGCAGCACCTCGGGCACCTCGCTCCGCACCTCGGCACCTCGCTCCGCAGCAGCACCTCGCTCCGCAGCACCTCGCTCCGCACCTCGCTCCGGTCAGAACACCGCGCCGACGGTCACGCCGAGGAAGCGCACGTTCCAGGGCAGGTCGGGTGACCTGCGCTTCACGGGGGGACGCCGACGGCCGATGACGGTGGGTCGGAGGCGCCACAGCGGTGGCGGGCGGGCACTGCGGGGGCGGGCGCTGCGGGGGCGGGCACTGCGGGGGCGGGCCCGGCGCTACTTACTGCCCCAGCTTCACGTGCAGCCAGAGGCTCGGGGCCGGGCGGCCGTCGGCCATACCGCCCTTCGGCTGGCCCTCGCGGACCGACAGGGTGCCCGACAGGCCGTCGGACGCGAGGCGGTAGTCGGTGAAGGTGCCGCCGGGGCGCTGCACCTGCTGATCGCCGGCGATCCAGCCCTTGCCCTTCAGGGCGGCGAGCAGCGCGGTGGTCTGCTCGGGCTGCGCGACCGCGAGGAAGGTGTAGCTGGCGAGCCGGCTGTCCTTCAGGGCCTCGGCCGGGGTGAAGTTGGCGACGAGCGTGCCGGGCAGGGCCGGGCCCACGCCGAGGGGGGCGGCCTGCGTCCGCATCCAGTAGACCAGCAGCGGTTCGTCCTCGCCGCGCACCCGGTCACTGGCCTCGGCGCTCTTGGTGGGCGGGCCGAGGGTCGTGGTCCAGGCGTCGAGGGTCGGCGTCGGGGCCAGCAGGGCCCCGGTCAGCGCGAAGAGCAGGGTCAGTGACGACAGCATCAGTGCTTGCCCGGCTCGAGCTTCACCCCGCGGCGCTCCCAGTTCAGGTAGGCCTCGATGGCGGTCATCTTGGGGTCGTCGAGCTTCAGCGGCTCACCCTCGAGCGGGTTCTGGATGCACCAGTTGATCATCTCCCGGATGGGCACGACCTTGCCGAGCTGCTTCTGGAACTTGGGGTAGGTCTCGGGGTGGGTGTTGGCCCCGTTGGGGTGGCACTGCGCGCAGGCGACGCCGTTGGTGCCCAGCTCGGGGCTGGTCCACAGCGCGCGCCCCTCCTGGGCGACCTTCTTGTACTGCTCCATCCAGCGCTCGACGTCCTTCTCGGTGAAGGTGTCGCCCGACGCCTGGACGGCGAACAGCGCGCCGAACGCCAGGACCAGCGCGAGGATCAGTGACTTGCGGATCATCGGTCTTCCTTTCGTGGAGCGGCGGGGGCCGACTCAGTAGTGCTTCTGGGGCGGCGTCGTCCGCTTCGCGTAGGTCCGGTCCTCGGGCACGCCCTTGTCGTTGGGGCCCACGATGCGGTTCTCGTTGTTGTACAGGTTGTACTTCAGCGTGGGCCGCCCGGTGTGCACGTCGATGAGCTGCCAGCCGGTGGCGTCCCGCTCGTGGAACGGGTCGGCCCGGTTCATCGGCACGGTCAGCACCGGCAGGTGGCTCTCGGCCTGGGCGTAGGACTCGGGGTAGGGCCACGGCCAGGCGGTCGCCATGACGCTGTGGAAGTTGATGTTGCCGATCCGGTTGTACTGGATCTGGTGAACGTGGCCGTAGATCACGTTCACGTTGCTGAACCGGCCGAGCATCTTCTGGAGCTGCTCGGCGTCCTCGGTCCAGAAGTTCCAGTTCTTGAAGATCTTCTGCAGCGGGCTGTGGCTGAAGACCACCACCGGGGTGTCCTTCGAGACCTTGGACAGGTCCTTCTCGAGCCACTTGCGCTGGGCCTCACCGACCATGAACGGCGAGCCGTTGGGGTTGTCGAGCCCCGCCATCTGGTTCATGCGCTCGACGTCGGAGGGCCACTTGTTCACCCACTCGTCGTAGGTGAGGATGCTGTTGAGCACCACGAAGTGCACGCCCTTGTGGTCCCACGAGTACCACTGGGGGCCGAACAGCTTCTCCCAGTATCTGCCCATGTCCAGGTAGAAGTCGTGCTCCCCCATCACGTACTTCACCGGCGCCCGCAGCTTGCTCATCATCTCGGCGCCGTGGTCGAGCTCGGACTTCTTGCCGAGCTGGGCCAGGTCGCCGCCGAAGACGACGAAGTCCGGCTGGGGGTCGAGCAGGTTGGTCTCGGCGACCGCCCGGATGAGCCCCCGATCCCAGTTGCGCACGAACTTGGCGCCCTTGATCTGCTGGATGTGGCTGTCGCTGATGTAGGCGATGTTGATGTCGGGGTGGGCCCCGGCCCAGGCCAGCTTCACCTGGGTGAAGGGCAGCGTCGCCGCGACGAGGCCGGTGGTCTTGAGGAAGCCCCGGCGGTTGGGGTTGTTGACGATCATCGGTCTCCTCCGGGTCCTACTTCTTCGCCGTGGCGAACTGGGGCTTGGGGATCGAGCTGCTCGTCAGCGCCTTCATGAAGGCCACCACGTCGGCGATCTCCTGCTCGGTCAGGTTCAGCGGCCGGATGCCGCCCGACAGGTACTCGCTGACCGGGTCGCCGGGGTTGGTCACCCCGCCGTTGTTGTAGTGCTCCATGACCTTCTCGAGCGTCGCGATGCTGCCGTCGTGCATGTAGGGCGCGGTGAGGTCGATGTTGCGCAGGGTCGGGGTCTTGAAGGCGCCGAGGCCGTCGAAAGTGGTCTCGACGGCGAACCGGCCCAGCTCCGACGACTTGGGGTCGGTGAGCACGGCCCGGTCGACCTCCTCGGCGGTCATGTCGGCCTTGATGAAGGCCTGAGCCAGCCGGGGGATCTCCTCCCGGATCTTGTTCACCCCGACCCCGATGTTGTGGAACCGGTGGTCGGTGAAGATGGCCCGGTCCTGCTCGATGGTGTGGCACGAGACGCAGCGGGCCTTGTTGATGAAGAGTTCGTAGCCCCGCTTCTGCTGGGCGGTCATCGCGTCCTCGTCGCCGCCGTAGAACCAGCGGTCGAAGGGCGAGTCGCCGGCGATCATGGTCCGCTCGAAGCTGGCGATGGCCTTGAGGACGTGGTCGATGGTGACCTTCGACTGCTCGATGCCGAACGCGGCCTTCACCATCTTCCCGTAGGCCGGGTCTTCCCGCACGACCTTCACGATCGGGTCGTGGTTCTCGAGGCCCATCTCGACCGGGTTGACGAACGGGTGCTGGGCCTGGTCTTCGAGGCTGGGCGAGCGGCCGTCCCAGAACTGGGTCTCGTTGAAGGCCGAGTTGAGCACCGTCGGCGCGTTGCGGGTGCCGGTCTTGCCCTCAATGCCCTGCGAGACGGTGAGCGGGCCGTCGGTGAAGCCGGTGGTCGCGTTGTGGCAGGTGGCGCAGGAGACCTCGCCATTGCTCGAGAAGCGCACGTCGTGGAACAGCTTGTCCCCGAGCGCGACCTTGGCCTCGGTGGTCGGGTTGTCGGCCGGCACCGGGACCGGCGGCAACCCCAGGCGGGGGTTGGATTCCGCGATGGCCGCGCCGGCGACCGCCGCGACCGCGCCGGCCAGCGCGAGCGGAAGCATTCGGTTCGTCATATCGACTCCTCGCGCCGTTGTGCTGCCATCGCGGGCGGGGCGCAGCCATCCGCGAATGTCAGGATGGGGGTTCGCGGAATAAAGATCCAAGCGATTGTCGCTATCGAGTGATAGGAATTGCCTATCGTCCGGTAGACTGGGGCCCATGCCGACGATCAGCCAGCTCAAGTACATCCTCGCCGTGCACCGCTTCGGACACTTCGGCCGGGCGGCGGAGGCGTGTCACGTCACCCAGCCGACCCTCAGCGGGCAGATCCGCAAGGCCGAGGAGGAGCTGGAGGTGACCATCTTCACCCGGCGCACCAAGCCGGTGCTGGTCACCGAGCGGGGCGCGGCGCTCATCGAGCAGGCTCAGGTGGTCGTCGCGGCCCACGAGCGGCTGATGCGGCTGGCCCGGGGGCGCTTCGAGCAGCTCGCCGGCTCGCTCCGGCTGGGGGTCATCCCCACCCTGGCGCCGTATGTGCTGCCGTGGTTCGTGCGGGGCTTCGCCGACGCCCATCCGCTCGTCGAGCTGTCGATCGAGGAGCGCACCACCGACGAGATCGTCGATGGCCTCAAGCGGCAGGTGTTCGACGTGGGCCTGGTGGCGACCCCCCTGCGCGAGAGCCGGCTGCGGGAGCGGCTGCTCTTCGTCGATCCGTTCTATGTCTACGCCGCCGAGGGGGACGCGGTGCTCGACCGGGCCCACGTCTCGCTGGAAGACCTCGACCCGTGCCGGATGTGGCTGCTCGAAGAGGGGCACTGCATGCGCAATCAGGTGCTGGCGCTGTGCGGGGCGGTCGAGGGGCGGCTGCTGCCGACGGTGCGCTTCCAGGCGGGCAGCTTCGAGACGCTGCGCAACCTCATCGACGCCGCCGGGGGCTACACGATCATCCCCGAGACGTTCGCCGGGCAGCTCCCGCCCGAGCGGCGGGCGGCGCAGGTGCGGGCCTTCGCCGGCACGACCCCGGTGCGCGAGGTGGGGCTGGTGCACCTGCGCAACACCTGGAAGAGCGATCTGTTCGACGCGCTCGAGGCGTCGATCGCCGGGTCGCTGCCCCCCTGTCTGCGGCGCGCGCTGCCCGACGCGCTGGTGCTCGAGGTGCGCGGGGAGTGAGGCCGCCGGGGGCCGCCCGATCCTCTCGCCGCCGGGCGCCGGTTGCGCTACCGTGCGCCGCGTCCCCCCCGAACACTGCACGAGACACCGAGGAGGAGGTCCGATGAGCCAGTACCGCATCGAGCGCGACAGCCTGGGCGAGGTCCGCGTGCCCGCCGACGCGCTGTATCAGGCCCAGACCCAGCGGGCGGTCGACAACTTCCCCATCAGCGGCATCCGCATCCCCCGGGGCATGATCCGGGCGCTGGGGCTGGTCAAGCACGCCGCGGCCACGGCCAACGAGCAGCTCGGTCTGCTCGACCGCGAGCGGGCGGCGGCCATCCGCGAGGCGGCCGAGCTGGTCATCGAGGGGCGCCATGACGGCGAGTTCCCCATCGACATCTTCCAGACCGGCTCGGGCACGTCGTCGAACATGAACACCAACGAGGTGCTCTCGACCCGGGCCTCGGCGCTGCTCGGCGACACGGTGCACCCCAACGATCACGTCAACATGAGCCAGTCGAGCAACGACGTGATCCCGACGGCGATCCACGTCGGCGCGGCGCTGCTGGCCCACGAGGTGCTGCTGCCCGGCCTGCGCCGACTGTCGGCGGCGCTCGAGAAGAAGGCCGCCGAGGTGGGGCACGTCGTCAAGACCGGCCGGACCCACCTGATGGACGCCATGCCGGTGCGCTTCGAGCAGGAGCTGGGCGGCTGGCGGGCCCAGATCGATCACGGCGTCGCCCGGGTCGAGGGCAGCCTGACCCGGATCTACGAGCTGGCCCTGGGCGGCACCGCGGTGGGCACCGGCATCAACGCCCACCCCGAGTTCGGGGGCAAGGTCGCCGAGATCCTGGCCGAGAAGACGGGGGTGCCGTTCGTCACCGCGCCCAACAAGTTCCAGCACATCGCGGCCCAGGACGCGGCGGTCGAGCTGTCGGGCGCGCTCAAGGCGCTGGCGTGCAGCCTGATGAAGATCGCCAACGATCTGCGCTGGATGAACTCGGGGCCCATCGCCGGCATCGGCGAGATCGCGCTGACCGCCCTCCAGCCGGGGTCGAGCATCATGCCGGGCAAGATCAACCCGGTCATCCCCGAGGCGGTGTGCATGGTCGCCGCCCAGATCATCGGCAACGACGCGGCGATCACCGTCGGGGGGCAGGCGGGCAACTTCCAGCTCAACGTGATGCTGCCGATGATCGCCCACAACCTGATGCAGTCGGTCGAGATCGCGGGCAACGCGGCCCGGGCGCTGGCCGACGACGCCATCGCCGGGTTCACGGTCAACGAGGCCGAGATCGGGGCGCTGGTGGGCAAGAACCCCATCCTGGTGACGGCGCTCAACCGGGTCATCGGCTACGACCTGGGCGCGAAGATCGCCAAGAAGGCCTACGCCGAGAAGCGGGCGCTCAAGGACGTCGCCCGGGAGCTGACCGACCTGACCGACGCGCAGCTCGACGCGGCGCTGGACCCGCGCCAGCTCACCGAGGGCGGCGTCGGCGAGTGACCGCCGGCCGACAGCGTCTTTGCAGCGCAGTGACGCTGTGCTAAGGCTCCGGAAGGAAAGTACTCGGATAGCGAGGGCGTGAGGTCGGCCCCCAGTCGCCAGCGCCCCCACAGCCGGCGACGCAGTCGCACCAGGGGTGCGGCGAGGGGCCAAGCCCACGACCCGACGGGGCGTAGGCCCGGGTCGAGGCGCGCAGCGCGGAGACCAGGCGAGGAGGAAAGCGGCGAATGGGGGTCGAGATCGCGACCGCAGCCCGAGTAATTTCCTGACGGAGCCTAACCCCGATCCCATGATCGACCCCGCCCTGGCCGCGCCGTTCGAGTCCCCCGGAGATCGGGGCGCGGTGCTGTGCCTGCACGGCCTGACGAGCACCCCGTACCAGATGCGGCCGGTGGGCGAGGCGCTCGCCGAGGCCGGGTTCCATGTGCTCGCCCCCCGGGCGCAAGGGCACGGGACCCGGCCGGAGGACTTCCAGCACACCCGGTGGTCGGACTGGCTGGCGAGCTATCGGCGGGCCTTCCACCGGCTGGCGGCGCAGCACGAGCGGGTGGCGATCGTCGGCCTGTCGATGGGCGCGCTGTCGGCCCTGGTGCTGGCCCACGAGCAGGGCGATCGGGTGGCGGGGGTGGTGGCGATGGCCACCCCGCTCGAGCTGGAGTGGAAGTCCCAGGCCCTCTTCGCCGCGGTGCGCCGCATGCCCTTCGCCGATACGCTGCCCTTCTGGCCCAAGCGCGACGGGCCCGACATCTCCGATCCGGCGGCGGCGGCGGCGTCGCCCTCGTATCGATCGGTGCCCCTCGTCGCGGCGTCGAGCCTGCTCGACGGGCAGGAGGCCGCGCTGGCCTGCGTGCAGCGGCTGGGGGTGCCGGTGCTGGTGATGCACGGGCGCCACGATCACGTCGCCCCGGTGCGCAACGCCCACCGGCTGATGCGGCTGCTGCACACCCCCCGACGCCGGCTGGTGGTCCACCCCCGGAGCTGGCACATCATCACCCTCGACGTCGAGCACGAGGCGGTCGTCGCCGAGACGGTCGACTTCGTGGGCGACCTGTTCCCGGCGCCCGACCCCGCGCCGACCCCGACCCCCGACGAGGCCCGACCATGAGCCGCTGCATCCTCGCCATCGACCAGGGCACGACCGGCACGACCGCGCTGGTCATCGACGAGGCGCTCGCCATCCGCGGGCGCCACACCGAGGAGTTCGCCCAGATCTACCCCCGGCCGGGCTGGGTCGAGCACGACCCGGAGGCCATCATGGCCTCGGTCTCGGCGGCGGTGCGCCGGGCCATCGCCGCGGCCGACGTGGCCCCCGAGGCCATCGCGGGCATCGGCATCACCAACCAGCGCGAGACCACCGTCCTGTGGGATCGGGCGACCGGCGCGGCGATCCACAACGCGATCGTCTGGCAGTGCCGGCGCACCGCCGGGGCCTGCGCGCTGCTCAAGGAGAAGGGCCACGAGCTCTTGTTCCGCAGCCGCACCGGGCTGGTGCTCGACCCCTACTTCTCGGGCACCAAGATCGCGTGGCTGCTGGACCACGTCGACGGCGCCCGGGGCCGGGCCGAGGCCGGCGAGCTGGCGTTCGGCACCATCGACAGCTTCCTCGTGTGGCGGCTGACCGGGGGCGCGGCCCACGTCACCGACGCCAGCAACGCCAGCCGCACGCTGCTGATGAACCTCAAGTCCGGGGATTGGGATCCCGAGCTGGCGGCCATCCTCGAGGTGCCCCGGGCGGTGCTGCCCGAGATCCGGGGGTGCAGCGAGGTCTACGGCACGACGCAGGGCTTCCCCGGGCTGCCCGACGGTATCCCGGTGGCGGGTATGGCCGGCGATCAGCAGGCGGCGCTGTTCGGGCAGGCGTGCTACGCGGTGGGTGAGGCCAAGTGCACCTACGGGACCGGCGCGTTCCTGCTGATGAACATCGGCGAGAAGCCGATCCAGAGCACCAACGGCCTGCTGACGACGGTCGCCTGGCGGGTGGGCGACAAGACGGTCTATGCCCTCGAGGGCAGCGCGTTCATCGCCGGGGCGGCGGTGCAGTGGCTGCGGGACGGGCTGGGCATCATCGAGCAGGCGGCCGACTCCGAGGCCCTGGCCGCTTCGGTGCCCGACAGCGGCGGGGTGTACTTCGTGCCGGCGCTGACCGGGCTGGGCGCGCCCTACTGGCGGCCCGAGGCCCGGGGGGTCATCCACGGCATCACCCGGGGCACGACCGCGGCCCACCTCGCCCGGGCGACGCTGGAGGGCATCGCGTTCCAGAACCGGGACATCCTGCGGGCGATGGAGGCCGATCTGAAGAAGCCGCTGGCCACGCTCAAGGTGGACGGCGGCGCGGCGGCCAACGACCTGCTGATGCAGTTTCAGGCCGATCTGCTGGGGGTGCAGCTCGTGCGCCCGGCGCTGCTGGAGACGACGGCCCTGGGGGCGGCCTTCCTCGCCGGGCTGGCGGTGGGGGTGTGGCCCGATCTGGAGACGGTGCGCGCCACCTGGAAGGAGGACGCCCGCTTCGCCCGCACGATGGCCGCCGAGGACGTCGAGCAGAAGGTGCAGGGCTGGCACGGGGCGGTGACCCGGGCCTGAGCGGCCACGCCCCTACTCGCCTTCGCCCCCGCCCTTCACCATGCGCAGCGCCTGCTCGAGCAGGCGCCTCATCTCGGCCTTCTCCAGCGCGCTGCTCGATCCGGGGGAGAAGCTGAGCCGGGCGAGGTCGAAGCCGCCGTCGTCCCGCGGTTCGAGCAGCGGTGATGGGTGCGCCGGGTCGCGCAGGCCGATGACGTCCCAGGTCTCGATCGGGTGCTGCACGCCCTTGACCCGCACCGCGCCCCGCGCGCTGCACGCGACCTCGTCCTTGACGAGGTGGTAGGTCGAGCCGCTGATCAGGATGCCGCCCGGCTCGGCGAGCCCCTCCAGCCGCGAGGCCACGTTCACCGGGCTGCCGACGATGGTGTAGTCCATGCGCCGCTCGGAGCCGAAGTTGCCCACGGTGCAGTGGCCGGTGTTGATGCCGATGCGGGTGCGCAGCGGGCGGTCGATGCCCTTGGCCCGCCACACCTCGGCCAGCCGGTTGTTGGCCGCCTGCATGTCGATGGCCATGCGCACGCACTTCAGCGCCTCCTCGGCGGGGTCGGAGTCGTCCCGGTCGCCGAAGAAGACCATCACCGCGTCGCCGATGAACTTGTCGATCGTGCCGCCCCACTCGTCGGCGATGTCGGCCATGCGGTTGAGGTAGGTGTTGAGCACGTCGGAGAGCGCCTCGGCCTCCACCGTGTCGGCCAGCTCGGTGAAGCCGACGAGGTCGGAGAAGAACACCGTCAGCCGCCGCCGGCGGTTGCTGGTGGTCGTCGCCTGGATGCCGCCGCCCACGATGAGTTCGAAGAGCTGGCCCGACAGGTAGCGCTTCATGTTGTCGATCAGGCCGACGATGCGGTCGTTGCGCTCGGAGAGCTCGTTCTCCATCGCGGTGCTGTGCTCGAGCACGGTCGACGAGAGCAGCGACAGGTCGCTGAACTCTTCGACCAGCCGGCGCACCAGCGGCGCCACCCGGCGGCCGGCGGCTTCGAGGTCGGCCGGGTCGGTCGACGCCTCGAGCGTCGTCAGCAGCGCTTCGAGCCGGTCGAGGTCCAGCCCCCCGGGGCGGGGGTCGTGCAGCGGGTCGTTCATGGCAGCGAGGATCGCCCATCGGGCCCGCCGACGACAAGCCGGCCGGCGCGACCCGGGTGCCGCCGACGGTATATCGTGATAGATCAATGATCGCCGTTCCAGGAGAGCACATGGGGTCTGGGGGGAAGCCTGCGTCAGCGGGGGCCCGCATCATCTCTTCGAGCTTCGACGTCTCGCTGCTGGCCGAGCACGCCCGATGCCACACCTGCGCCGAGTATCTGGCCGAGGTGGCGTCGACCGCCGGCGCCGACAGCGCGCTGACCGCCCGGGAGCTGTCGGCCTGCCTGTTCGAACTGCTCGAGCTGGCCCGGTCCCATCATGGCCCGGGGCGGGTCGAGCTGGCGCTCGTCGCGCAGCCCGACGGGGTCGAGATCCGGGGCGTCGTGCCGGCCGACGGGGCCCTCGCGGCGCGCTACGCCGAGTGGCTGACGCCCGACCCGGGGCGGCCGGCCGATGGCCCGGTGGGCGGCCTCGTCGAGCTGGTCGAGCTGCACCACGCCCGGGTGAGCCGATTCGAGGTCGCCGGCGGGGTCGGGGTCTCGATCCGGGTGCCCGTGCAGCGGGCCGGCGCGGCCGCAGAGGGCGCCCCCGAGGAGGCCACCGATGGCGAGTGAGCCCCGCTTCTCGGTCCGCTTCAACGAGAACGATCAGGTCGTCAGCCTCGCCGGGGTGATGCGCCCCGAGACGCCGGCCGGGCTCGACCCGGTCGTCGCCGCGCTGAACGACGCCGCCGCCCGGGTCCGGGGGCGGCTCTACGTCAACCTCAAGCGGCTGGAGCACATGAGCTTCGCCGCCCACCGGGTGTTCGCCGCCGCGCTCGAGGCGGCGCTCGAGGCCCACCCCGATCTGTCGCTGACCCTGGTGACCTCGTCGGTGATGCCCTGGGCCACCCGGCGCTACGCCCCGCTCGCCGCCCGCCGCCCGCGGCTGAGCGTCGAGCAGTACGACCGGGCGTTCTACCCCGGCCAGGGGGTCATCGAGAGCGACGGGCTGCTGCCGGTGCTGCGGGCCCAGACCAGCGTCATCTGGAAGCACGAGCGGGCCCTGCTCACGCGCCACGGGCTCAAGCCGGGGGCGACGATCGCCGACGTCTGCTGCGGCATCGGCGACTTCGCGATGCTGGTGTGGCGCAACTTCGCGCCCCGGCGCATCGTCGCGGTCGATCACTACCGGCCCTTCCTGGAGTACGCCCGCACGGTGGCCCGGGACTTCGGCGGCGAGGCCATCGAGTATCAGGCGGGTGACGCCGCGGCGCTGCTGCTCGCCGACGACAGCTTCGACTTCGTCACCTCCCGGCTGGCGCTCCAGATCTTCGATCGGCCGGCGGACATCCTCGCCGAGCTCAAGCGCGTCTGCCGCCCGGGGGGCCGGGTCTACGTGACCAACGAGATGATGGGTCACATCTACGCCTACCCCAAGGACGAGCCGGTCACCTGGGCCTACCGCCTCATCCCCCGGATGGCCGCCGGGCTGGGCATGGACGTCAACTTCGGGCCCAAGGCCCGGGCCTACCTGGAGGACACCGGCCTCGTCGACATCAAGGTCGACCTGCTCGAGGTCAACAACCTCAACTCCGACCTGCGCGACTTCGCCGCCGTGGCCGCCGGCTGGCGGGACTACGTGGTGGGCGAGGTGGCCGCCGCCACCGGCCAGACCCCCGAGGTGACCGCGCGGCTGCGCTCGGCGCTGGAGGACTTCCTGTATATCGTGGAGAACCGACGGGGCTTCGCCACCTGGCCGATCTACGTCGCATCTGGCCAGAAGCCCGTCTGATCCACGGAGGCCGCTCCCCATGCTCGAGACCAGCAGCCGATTCCGCACGAAGTTCATCCTCGTGGCGGGGCTCGGCGTCTTCATCGGCCTGGCGGCGAGCACCCTGGTGGCGCTCTCCGGGGTGCGCACCCTCAGCGTGGGCGCCACCGACGAGCTGGAGAAGGGCCTGGGGCGGGCCACCCGGGAGTACCTCGAGACCCACGTCGTCGACAGCGCCATCCGCACCGCCGAGATGTTCAGCCAGGCCCAGGCCGACCTGCGCATCGCGGCGTCCATCGCCCAGGGCATCATCGACCGGGGGCCGACGCTCGACCCGGTGCACCGGCTGCTGACCGAGGTGCCGGGCGTCTCCGACCGGCTGCGCTACGACGCCGAGGGCAACTGGTACCAGAACGCGGCCAACGAGCCGATGGCGGTGGCGGTGTGGGGCTACCTGCTCGGCGAGCCGGGCCCCGAGGGGGGGCCGCCGCCGGTGCGGCCCGACGTGCTCGACGCCATCGGCCGGACGGCGATCTACGACCTGATCATCCCCCCGTTCCAGCGGGAGGGCAGCAGCAACCTCCAGGTGTATTACGTCGGGCCCGAGGCGGCCCCCTACCTGCGCATCGCCCCCTGGGCCCCGGCGGCGGCCGAGGCCGACAAGAAGTACCCCGGCCACAACCAGCAGCCGTTCTGGTCGTTCTTCTTCCCCACGCTGGTCGAGAGCTGGATGCAGTGGGTCGGGGCCGAGGGCGGTCCCGACGCCCGGGAGAGCCAGGTCACCGTTCTGCCGCCCTACGAGGACGCCGGCGGCGGGGGGCTGGTGACGACGTTCTTCCACCCGCTGTGGAGCCCCGACCGGCGCCGCTTCGAGGGCGCGGTGGGCGTCGACCTGACGCTCAACCAGATCGTCGACTACATCAAGGATCAGCGGATCTACGACTCGGGCTTCGCCTTCCTCGCCCAGTCGAGCGGCAACGTGCTGGCGGTCAACGCGGCCGGCGAGCGGCTGCTGGGGCTGCGCCAGGGCACCGGCGCGGGCGGGGCCGGGGTCGACGTGCTGCGGCGCAGCCTCGCCGACAGCGTGCACCCCGAGGTCGCCGAGCTGCCGATGCCCCGGGCCGGGCGGGCCTCCCAGCGGGAGATCGAGATCGAGGGCCGGCGCTACGTCGTCGCCTTGCAGCGGCTGGCGCCGTTCGACACCTGGACCGGCGCGCTGGGCATCGAGTCCGAGCGGTGGACCCTGGGGCTGGTGGTGCCGGCCCAGGAGATCTACGGCTCGCTGGAGCGGGCCCGGCGCTCGATCAAGGAGACCACCGCCAAGATCCTCGCCCGGCAGGCGATCATCACCCTGGCCACGCTGCTGGTGGTGCTGCTCGGCATCTCGGTGCTCAGCCGGCGCATGACCGCCGCCCTCGACGAGCTGTCCCGGGCCGCCCGGTCGCTGATGGCCAAGGATTACGACGCCAAGGTCGACGTGCACACCGACGACGAGATCGGCGAGCTGGGGGTCGCCTTCAACGCCATGGCGGCCGAGATCCGGGCCCACACCCTCAACCTCGAAGACCTCGTGCGCCAGCGCACCGTGGAGCTCGAGCAGGCCAACCGCGAGATCCTGCTGCTCAACGAGCGGCTCAAGGAGGAGAACCTGCGCATGGGCGCCGAGCTGGCCGTCGCCCGCCGACTGCAGCTCATGGTGCTGCCCGACGAGCAGGAGCTGGCCGACATCGAGGGGCTCGACATCGCCGGGTTCATGGAGCCGGCCGACGAGGTGGGCGGCGACTACTACGACGTGCTCAGCGGCAGCACCGGGCTCAAGATCGGCATCGGCGACGTGACCGGGCACGGGCTCGAGAGCGGGGTGCTGATGATCATGCTCCAGTCGGCGGTGCGCACCCTGGTGCTGGCCGAGGAGCGCGATCCGGAGCGGTTCTTGAGCATCGTCAACAAGGCGGTCTACCAGAACATCCAGCGCACCGACATCGACCGCTCGCTGACCCTGACCCTGCTCGACTACCGGGATGGGGTGCTGCACCTCGTCGGGCAGCACGAGGAGGCCATCCTCCTGCGGGCCGACGGCTCGCTGGAGCGCATCGACACCCTGCCCCTCGGCCTGCCGGTGGGCCTGGAGTACGACATCAGCGACTTCCTCGGGCGGCTCGAGGTTCCCCTCGAGCCGGGGGATACGCTGGTGCTCTACACCGACGGCATCACCGAGGCCGAAGACCCCGACGGCGGGCAGTACGGCCTCGACCGGCTGTGCGCCGTGGCCCAGGCCCACCACACGGCGGACGCGGCGTCCATCAAGGACGCGATCATCGACGACGTGCAGCGTTTCATCAATTTCCAGAAGGTCTTCGACGACATCACCGTGGTGGTGATCAAGCGCGAGGCCGAGGGGGCGGCGTGAACATCGTCATCGGCGACTACCGGCCCGGGCTCGAGTTCGACACCCGGCTCGACCTGACCTTCCACCCCGAGGAGTTCCCGGTGCACTGGCGGCGGGCGGCGCTGACCGCCGACTTCGCCGCGAGCTGGTTCGCTCAGGCCGGCGACGGGGTGGGCGACGCGATCAGCTACGCGCTCAACGAGCTGGTGGAGAACGCCATCAAGTTCGGCTCGACCGGCCGGGTGCAGGTCATCGTCGGCCTCGTGGAGAGCGAGCTGATCATGAAGGTCTCCAACCGGCTGCCGGTGGGCGACGTGCCCGCGCTCGTGGCGCTGCTCGAGGAGATGGTCAGCGAGGATCCGTGGGAGCTGATCGTGCGCCGGGTCGAGGCCAACGCCGCCGATCCGACCAGCAGCAAGTCCGGGCTGGGATTCCTGACACTGTTGACCGACTATGACGCCCGCCTCGGATGGCATATCGTGGACGCCGACGGGCGGCACGCGTGTCTGCACACGCTGGTCTGCCTCAAGACCCAGGAAGGATGACCCGATGAACAGCCCGATGGAGATCAAGGACGCCGGATACCGGGTCTGGTACGAGAGCGCCCGCCAGACCGTGTGGTTCGAAGGCACCCTGCGGCTCAACTCCGGCGAGTTCGCCGCCATCTCCGACCTGCTCGACCGGGTCGTGGGCACCGCGCCCGATCAGATCACCCTCGACATGCGCCGCCTGCGCTTCCTCAACAGCTCGGGCATCAACACGCTGTACAAGTTCGCGATCGCGCTGCGCAAACGGGGCGACATCCAGCTCGTGGTGAAGTCGAGCGACGACGTCGGCTGGCAGAGCAAGTCGCTGCCCAACCTCAAGCGCTTCCTGCCGTCGGTGAAGATCGAGACCGGCTGAGCGGCCGCCCCGGTCGACGCTCAGTCGAAGGTCAGCCCGTCGGGCAGGGCCAGCTTGGTGCACGCCGCGGCGTACTCCGCGGCGACCTCCCGGGCCATCCGCTGCCGCACGCCGCGCTCGATGTGCTTCTGCTCGCGGGCGGCGTGGGTCTCGAGCCGGCGGGCGAGGTCATCCTTCGAGATGCTGCGCTTCGAGCGGCACAGCGACTGGGCCCAGCCCTGCATCTCGGCCCGGGCGGCGTCGGCGGCCGAGACCGGCGCCGGGGCGCCCGGATCCTGCCGCTGGAGGTGGCGGGCGAGCGCCGGGCCGCTGGTGAAGGCGGGCACGCCCTTCAGCTCGAACGGCGTCTCGCAGGCCATGTGCACCTGCTTCCGGGCCAGGCTGCGCTTCAGGCCCCGGTCGATGTCGCCGGCGAGCTCGCCCTTCAGGACGATCCAGGTCTGGTCGAGGGTCAGCGGCGACGGGCCCCGGCGGGCCTCGTCGATGCGCATGACGTCGCCGCGCGACGCCTTGCCGTCCCGATCGCGATCCCACAGGGTGCCCCGGACGTCGAGCCCGGCGGCGGCGGCTTCGACGCCGTCCCAGCGGATGTGACCCAGCTCGGGCGGGCAGGCGACCGGGGTCGACAGCATCACGGTGAGCGTCAGCAGGGCGGCGGACATGGGGACCTCCTCGACGCGCGTGGGGGCGCGGTGGGGCTGCTGGGGTGCAAGATCAACGGTGTACCAGCAACGGGCATGCCATCGGGCCGGGCGGCGCGGGCGCCACAGCGGGGCGGGCTCCGGCCGCTCGGCGGCGGGCGCGGGGCGGGTACATTCGACCCCACCGGGACCGGCGTGTCCCGGCGTGCCCCGTTTTCGCAGAGGCGCGGGGTTGTCGGGTGGGGCTGTCGGGTGGGGCTGTCCGGACAGGCGGCCGGGCTCAGCTCTCGGCCGGTGCGCCTTCGGCCGGCGCGGGCTCGGCCTCGTCGGCCACCCGGGCCAGCTCGGCCTCGACCCGGGCCTGCACCGCCTGCTCGGCGCCGCGGGTGCGGTCGATCTGGGCCTCGTACTGGAGCTGCAGGATCTTGTACGCCCGCCGCTCGGACCGCAGGTGGTGTTGCAGGTCGCGCACCGCCGACTCGGCCTTGTCGATCACCGCGACCCGCTTCTTGTCGGCGGCCCGGGCGCCGCGCTCGGCGTCGATGATGCGATCCTTGAGCTCGCGGTTCTTGTCCCGCTCGGCGTCGAGCTGCTCCCGCAGGCGCTCGAGGCGGGGGTCGTCCGGCCGGCGGCGGGGGGCCTCCGGCTCGGCGGCGGGGGCCGGCGCGGCGGGGGCGGCGGCCGCGGGGGCCGGCTCGGCCTTCTGCCGACCGCCGGCGATGCGCCGGGCGCCGTCCAGCTCGGCCTCCAGCTCGGCGATGCGGGCCCGGGCCAGCTCGGCCTCGTTCTTCGAGCTGAGCATCGCCCGGCGGAAGTCGGACAGCTCGCTCTCGAGGTGATCGACCTTCTCCTGCAACGAGACGGCCTTGTTGTCGGAGGAGCGGCGGGCGTCCTTGATCTGGTCGAGCTTCTTGTCGGCCTTGCGCTTGTCCTGCCGGGCCTGCTTCGCCGCCTCGTCCTTCTCGGCGGCGACCTTCTCGGCCTCGGCCTGCGCCGCGCGCGCCTCGGCCAGCTCGGCCCGCGCCGTCTCGAGTTGCTCGGTCAGCGCGGCGATCTGCCGGCGCAGGGCGCCGCCTCCGAACAGTCCCATCTCATGCCTCCGTCCGGCCATCGAAGCGCCGGAACATACCGACCCCCGGGGCCGCTGTCCAGGGGCCGCCGCGTCGGTGGGTCACCGGGGCGGGGCCCGCCGGCTCACATCGCGGCGGGGTAGGCCTCGACGATGTGCTTCTCGGGGCGCTCGATCCCGGTCAGCCGGCTGGTGAGGATGTCGTTCTCCCCATTCTCGAACCACAGCAGGCTGTCGACCGAGGGCTCGAGCTGCGGCTCGAGGCCCGCCGGGCCGGGGCGCACCGCGCCGAAGAGCACCTTGCCGATGGCCGGGTGGTCCGCCCGCCAGGTGCCGCTCCACAGGTCGCGCACCGCCACGCAGCGCTTGTCGCGCAGGTGGTATTCGGTGTTGCGGGTCACGTACAGCTTGTGCCGGCGGCGGTCGGGGCCGTGATACGCGTTCATCTGCATCCTCCGGTGTGCTCGACGCGGGGTTGATGTCGCACAATGTAGGATAAACTCCCACCTTGCGCAAGAACGCCGACGCGCAATAGATCGAATGGCCCGGCCCACCCGCCGGCGCACGGAGGTCTCGCCATGATGCAGGGCGCCTACGCCGACGTCACCCAGGCGATCGGCGACACCCCCATCGTCCGCCTCAACCGGCTCGCCGCGGGCCTGAAGGCCGACATCTACGTCAAGCTGGCCTACATGAACCCCGGGGGCTCGTCGAAGGACGTCATCGGGCTGAACATGATCGAGCAGGCCGAGAAGCGGGGCGAGCTGAAGCCGGGGGGCACCATCGTCGAGGCGACCGGCGGCACCACCGGTATGGGGCTGGCGATGGCGGCGGCGACCCGGGGCTATCGGTGCATCTTCGTGATGACCGACCGCCAGTCGATGGCCAAGGTCAAGGCGCTGCGGGCGACGGGGGCCAAGGTGATCATCACCCCGGCCGACGTCGAGCCGGAGGACACCCGCTCGTGGAGCGCGGTGGCCCGGCGCATCGTCGACGAGACCCCCGGCGCGTTCTACGCCGACCAGTACCACAACCCGGACAACCCCGGGGCCCACTCCACCCGCACCGGGCCCGAGATCTGGCGCCAGACCGGGGGCGAGATGCACGCCTTCGTCGCCGGCCTGGGCACCGGGGGCACGATCACCGGGGCCGGGCGCTACTTCAAGGCGCAGGACCCCGCGGTGCAGCTCGTCGGGGTCGACGTCGAGGGGTCGGTCTACTACGACTTCTGGAAGACCGGGCGCGTCGTCGAGCCGCGCAGCTACAAGGTCGAGGGCATCGGGGCCCACTTCCTGCCCTCGACCCTCGACCTGTCGATCGTCGACGAGATGATCCAGCTCTCGGACAAGGCGTGCTTCACCACGACCCGCGCGCTGGCCCGCCAGGAGGGCATCTACACCGGCGGGTCGGGCGGCGCGGCGGTGGCCGGGGCCATCCGCTACGCGGAGATGATCGACCGCCCGGCGAACATCGTGGTGCTGCTGCCCGACAGCGCCGGCCGCTATCTGGAGACGGTCTTCGACGACGAGTGGATGCGGGAGCACGGCTTCCTCGACCCCGAGGACGGGCTGGGCACCATCCGCGACCTGCTCGGCAACAAGCACCCCGAGGTGTACACCGTCGGGCGGCAGGCCAAGGTGCACGAGGTCATCCGGCTGATGAAGGACCGGGGCATCAGCCAGGTGCCGGTCCTCGACAGCGGGCACCTGCTGGGCGTGGTCAACGAGTCGGCCCTGCTCCAGCTCATGCTCGAGAAGGGCGCCGACGGGCTCGAGGCGCCGATCAACTCGGCGATCAGCGAGGCCTACGAGGTGGCCGATCCCGACGCCCCGGTGGGGCTGTTCAACCACATCTTCAACCAGGGCAAGGTGATCGTCGTCTGGGAGCGGGGCGAGGTGCGGGGGCTGGTCACCAAGATCGACGTCATCGACTTCCTGGCTCATCGACGGGCGATGCCCGAGGAGCGCGGCACATGAAGAGCAAGACGGGAGAGCATCGCTTCGAGACCCGGGCGATCCACGCCGGGCAGCGGCCCGATCCGACCAACGGCGCGGTGGTCGTCCCGCTGTACCAGACGAGCACCTTCGCCCAGCCGGCGCCGGGGGTGATGCGCGACGGCTACGACTACAGCCGCGCCGACAACCCCACCCGGCGGGCGCTGGAGCACAACCTCGCCAGCCTCGAGGGCGCGACCCACGGCATCTGCTTCGGCTCGGGCTGCGCGGCGACGAGCGCGGCCGTCCAGGCCCTGGGGGCGGGGGCCCACGTCATCAGCTTCGACGACGTCTACGGGGGCACCCGGCGGCTGTTCTCCCGGGTCATGGCCCACGACGATCGCAGCTTCACCTTCTGTGATCTGGTCGACCCCGACGCCTTCCTCGAGCACGTGCGCCCCGAGACGAAGGCGCTGTGGATCGAGACCCCGACCAACCCCACGCTCAAGCTGGCCGACATCGCGGCGATCAGCGCCCGGGCCCACGAGAAGGGGCTGCGGGTCATCGTCGACAACACCTTCATGTCGCCGTACTTCCAGAACCCGCTGGCCCTCGGAGCCGACGCCGTCGTGCACTCGTGCACCAAGTACATCGGCGGGCACAGCGATCTGGTGATGGGCGTGGTGATGACCTCGGACGACGCCTACGCCGAGAAGGTGCGCTTCCTGCAACTCTCGGTGGGCGCGGTGCCCGGCCCGATGGACTGCTGGCTGGCCCTGCGCAGCACCAAGACCCTGGCGGTGCGCATGGAGCGCCACGCGGCCAACGCCGCGGCGGTCGCAGAGTTCCTCGAGGGGCACCCGGCGGTGAAGGCGGTGGCGTATCCCGGGCTGCCGTCGCACCCCCAGTACGCCCTGGCGCAGCGGCAGATGTCGGGCTTCGGCGGCATGATCACGCTGGTGGTCGACGGGGGCCTCGAGGCGGCCCGGCGGGTGCTCGACCGGGTGCAGATCTTCACCCTGGCCGAGAGCCTGGGCGGGGTCGAGTCGCTCATCGAGCACCCGGGGCTGATGACCCACGCCAGCGTGCCGCCCGAGGTGCGGGCCGAGCTGGGCATCGACGACGGCCTGCTGCGCCTGAGCGTGGGCATCGAGCACGTCGACGACCTGATCGCCGATCTGAAGCAGGCCCTGGCCGGCTGAGGCGCTCACCCGCAAACGGGTCGATGGTGACCGGCTGCGGCCGCGGTCTCGCCCTTTGACCCGGTCGGGGCGGCTCCATATGATGCAACGCACCGTGCACCGCACCACCCGACCACTGCTCGCCGCGCTCGTGGCCGTCGGCGTCACGCTCTCCGCCTGCGAGGAGGGCCCGCCGCCCGACGCCGTGCCCGTCGGCGACCTGCCCGCCGAGCGACGCCTGCCCGCGCCGCCGCCCAAGCCGGTCTGCGACCCCGACGCGCCGCTCGACCCCGGGCTGGCCATGCCCCGCCGCCTGACCCGCCTGGAGTACGCCAACACGGTGCGCGACCTGCTCGGCCTCGAGGTCGCCGAGGGGGTGCACTTCCCGCCCGAGGAGCAGATCCTGGGCTTCGACAACAACGCCCGCTCGCTCCAGATCACGCCGCTGCACGCCGAGGGCTACCTCTCGTCGGCCGAGGATCTGGCCACCCGCTACATCGAGGCGATGGACGACTGGCTGCCCTGCGACCGGGCGCAGCTCCGCGTCGACGGCCTCGCCGCCCAGCGGGACTGCGCCGAGGGGGTCATCGCCGATCTGGGCCGCCGGGCGTGGCGCCGGCCGCTGACCGAGGCCGAGCACGGGCGGCTGCTGGCGCTGTACGACGTGGGCGCCGAGCTGGAGGGGCCGGCCTTCGAGAACGGCCTGACGATGGTCGTCGAGGCGCTGCTGCAGTCCCCCAACTTCCTCTTCCGGGTCGAGGTCGGCGCCCCCGACCCCGAGCGGCCGGGCCTCAACCGGCTCGACGACCACGAGCTCGCCAGCCGGCTGGCCTACCTCGTGTGGCGCTCGATGCCCGACGCCGAGCTGTCGGCGGCGGCCGACGCCGGCGAGCTGCGCACCCCGGGGCAGATCGCGGCCCAGGCGACCCGGCTGATGGCCGACCCCCGGGCCCGCGCGGCGTGGTGGACGTTCTTCGCCCAGTGGCTGCACATCGACGAGGTCGAGGCGCTGCACCGCGAGCCGGCGATGTACCCCGGCTTCGGCGACGGCGCCCGGCGCTTCATGCAGGAGAGCGCCCGGGCCTTCGTCGAGGCGGCGGCGTGGGACGCCGGCGACCTGCGGCAGCTCTATGACGGCCCGTTCCGCCACCCCGACGACCCCGAGCACCTCGGCGACCGGCGGGGGGTGCTGGCCCAGCCGGCGGTGCTGGCGGTCACCTCGACCCCGGTGATGACCAACCCGGTGTACCGGGGGGTCTTCGTGCGGGAGCAGATCCTGTGCGCGCCGCTGGCCCCGCCGCCGGCCGATCTGGCGGTGGTGGCCCCCGACCCCGACCCCAACCTGACGACCCGGGAGCAGTTCGCCGAGCACAGCGACAACCCCACCTGCGCCGGCTGCCATGTGCTCATCGACCCGCTCGGCTTCGGCTTCGAGCACTACGACGCGATCGGCAACCGGCGCGAGGTCCAGAACGGGCACCCGGTCGACGCCGCGGGGGAGATCGTCTCCACCTGGGACATCGACGGCGAGTTCTACGACCTCGACGCGCTCGCCGCGGCGCTCGCCCGCTCGGAGCAGGTGCACCGCTGCGTGGCGACCCAGCTCTTCCGCTACGCCTACGGGCGGGGCGAGGGCGAGGGCGACGGCTGCACGCTGCACCGGCTCTACGACCGCTACGTCGACGCGGGCTACGACTTCGAGGCGATGATCGTGGCGCTGGTGACCGACCCGTCGTTCGCCCTCCGGCGAGGGGTGACGCCATGAGCCGCCGCGACCGCAGAGGCGTGACCCGCCGCACCTGGCTGCGGCGGGCGGGGCAGGCCGCGCTGGCCCTGCCGCTGCTCCAGCTCCCCCGGGGGGCCGGGGCTCAAGGCACCCGGGGCTACCCTCAGCGGCTGGTGATCTTCTACCAGCCCAACGGCACCAAGAAGGAGCTGTGGAGCCCGGAGGGCCCGAGCGAGACCGAGTGGACCCCAGGCCCGCTGCTGAGGCCGCTGACGCCCTTCCGCGATCGCATGGTGCTCTTCGACGGCGTCGACATGAAGGTCGCGCTCGAGGGCCCCGGCGGCCCGCATCAGCGGGGCATGGCCAGCCTGCTGACCGGCCAGATCATCACCGAGGGCGACTTCATCGGGGGCGACGGCCGGCGAGCCGGCTGGGGCGGCGGGCCGTCCATCGATCAGGTGCTCGCCGGCGAGCTGCGGCCCGACACCACCTTCGGCACCCTCGAGCTGGGCGTGCGCTGCAAAGAGGCGATGCCCCGGGGGCGCATGATCTACCGCGACCGGGAGCAGCCGGTCCCCCCGATCGACGACCCGATGGTGGCCTACGACCGGCTGTTCGGCAGCGGCATGGGCGAGGACGAGGCGTCGACCGCCCGGCTGCTGCGCAAGCGGCGCTCGGTGCTCGACGCGGTGAGCGCCGACTTCGCCGAGCTGTACCGCCGGGTGACCCCCGAGGATCGGGCCAAGCTCGAGCAGCACGCCAGCGCGGTGCGCAACCTCGAGCAGCGGCTCGACGCCATCGCCACCCGCCCCGAGTGCAACCCCGGCGCGCCCGACCCGGTCGACGATCCGATGGCCGAGGCGTACTTCGGCGAGCTGCTCAGGATCCAGATCGACCAGCTCGTCGCCGCGCTGGCCTGCGACCTGACCCGCTACAGCAGCGTGCAGTGCTCCACGTCGGTCAACGCGCTGCGGTTCACCTTCATCGACCTGGACCGCCACCAGGGGCACAGCCTGAGCCACGCGGGCGACGGCCACGCCGCGCTGCAGGTCCAGTGGGAGCGCATGCTGATGTGGTACAGCGAGCAGCTCGCCTACCTGCTGCGGCGGCTGGACGCGGTGCCCGAGGGCGACGGCACGCTGCTGGACAATACGCTGGTGCTGGCGGTCAACGAGCTGAGCCGGGGCAACTCGCACAGCCTCGCCGACATGCCGTTCATCCTGGCCGGCGGCGGCGGGGGGCTGGTCGGCGGGCGGCACCTGACCTACGACGGCGCCTCGCACAACGACCTGCTGGTGGGCATCCTGCACCTGCTGGGGCTCGAGAGCGCCAGCTTCGGGCACCCCGACTTCACGACGGGGCCGCTGCCGGGGCTGATCTGAGCGGCCGCGGCGCCGCTCAGAAGGGCTTGAAGATCGCCATGTAGGCCGCCAGCGCGAAGAGCGCGATGGTCGCCGCCCACAGGCCCTTGCCCGCGTCCGGCTTCTTGTAGATCAGGGTCAGGAGCCCGCCGAACAGCACCCACACGACCACCTTCACGAAGATGTAGCCCGGCCACGGCCAGTGGATGCCCATCCGGGCCAGCATGCCGAAGCCGCCGAGCAGGGCCAGGAAGAGCCCCACGCCGTGGGTGATGGCCACCGGCTTGCGCCAGCGCAGGTCGGCCTTGCGGCCGCCGGCGATCGTGTAGACCATCGCCCCGCCGAGGGCCATGAGGGTCATCGCGATCCCGGTGAGGTGAATGATCTTGTAGATCAGCAGCGCCATCATCGGCCTCCGTCACGCGCCGGGATCCGCCCCGGGTCCCGACATCGATGCGCCAGACGGCGCGCAGGACGCAACCCATGCTCATCGACATCGGGGTCAACCTCACCGACAAGCGCCTCCGCCCCGACCGGGACGCAGTGCTCGAGCGGGCCCGCGCCGCGGGGGTCGAGGCGCTGATCGTGACCGGCACCCGGCTGGCGGTCAGCGAGGCGGCCCTGGCCCTCGCCGCCGAGCACCCCGGGCTGTACGCCACCGCCGGGGTGCACCCCCACGACGCCAAGACCTGGACCGACGCCAGCGCCGACGCCCTGCGGGGCCTGCTCGACCGGGGCGCGGTGGCCGTCGGCGAGTGCGGGCTGGACTACAACCGCGACTTCTCGCCCCGCCCTCGGCAGCGCCACGCCTTCGCGGCCCAGCTCGCGCTGGCGGTCGAGGCGAAGCGCCCGGTCTTTTTGCACGAGCGGGACGCGCACGCCGACTTCGCCGCGATCTACGCCGAGCACGCCCCGCCGGCGGGGGGCGTGGTGCACTGCTTCACCGGCGGCCCGGCCGAGGCCGAGGCCTACCTCGGGCTGGGGCTGCACCTGGGCATCACCGGCTGGATCTGCGACGAGCGGCGGGGCGGCGCGCTGCGGGAGGCGATCACCCGGATCCCGCTCGACCGCCTGCTGCTCGAGACCGACGCCCCCTACCTCGCGCCGCGCGACCTGCGCCCCAAGCCCAAGGGCGGGCGCAACGAGCCGGCGTTCCTGCCCCACATCGCCGCCGCGGTGGCCCGGCTGCGCGGCGAGCCGGTGGAGGCGCTGACCGCGGCGACCACCGCCAACGCCCGGCGGCTCTTCGGGCTGGCGGCGTGATCCGACTGTTCGTCGCCGAGAAGCCCTCCGTGGGGCGCGATCTGGCCCGGGCGCTGGGCGCGCGGCGCAAGGGCGACATCCACCTCGACGGCGACGGGGTGCGGGTGACGTGGTGCATCGGCCACCTGGTCGAGGTCGCCCCGCCCGACGCCCACGACCCCAAGTGGAAGGCGTGGGATCCGGCGCTGTTGCCCATCCTGCCCCGGTCGCTGGTGCTCGAAGCGAGCAAGAAGACGAAGGGCCACCTGAGCAAGCTGAGCCGGCTGCTGCGCGACCCGCACGTCGGCGAGGTGATCAACGCCTGCGACGCCGGGCGCGAGGGCGAGCTGATCTTCCGCTACGTCTACCAGTACAGCGGCTGCACGAAGCCCGTCCGCCGGTTCTGGGTCTCGTCGCTGACCCCCCAGGCCATCCGGGCCGGGCTGGCCAACCTGCGCCCGGGGGCCGCCTTCGACCCGCTCGGCGCCGCCGCCCGCTGCCGGGCCGAGGCCGACTGGCTGGTGGGCATGAACGGCACCCGGGGGCTGACCGCGGTGGGCTCGACGCTGCTGTCGGTGGGCCGGGTGCAGACCCCGACCCTGGCGATGGTCGTCGAGCGGGAGCGGGCCATCCGGGGCTTCGTGGCCGAGCCGTATTGGGAGGTGCGGGCCGAGCTGAAGGCCGAGGCCGGGGCCTGGAGCGCGCGCTACATCGGCCCGGCCGACGCCCCCGACGCGCGGCCCCCGCCGGAGAGCGCGCCCCGGGGCCCCGACGGGCGCAAGCGGGAGGACACCCGGGGCCGGCTGCCCACCGCCGAGGCCGCCCGGGCCGTCGCCGCCGCGCTCGACGGGCAGACCGGCGGGGTGACAGTCGCCGAGCGGGACCGCCAGACCGTCAAGCCGCCGCTGCTGCACCACCTGACCAGCCTCCAGCGGCGGGCCAACCGGGTCCTCGGCTTCACCGCCGCCCGCACGCTGCGCGCGGCCCAGGGGCTCTACGAGCGGCACAAGCTCATCACCTACCCCCGCACCGACAGCCGCCACCTGACCCGGGACGTCGCCGCCGGGCTGCCGGCGGTGGTGCGGGCGATCGCGGTGGGCCCGTGGGCGGCGGACGCCCGGCGCGTCGCGCAGAGCCCGGCCCGGCTGACGAAGCGCCACGTCGACGACGCCCAGGTGGGCGACCACCACGCGATCATCCCCACCGACAAGCCGCCCGACCTGTCGGCGCTCGGCCCCGACGAGCGCGCGATCTACGAGATGATCGCCCGCCGCCTGCTCGCCGCGCTGGGGCCCCCGGCGATCTACGCCCGCACCCGGCTCGTCGCCGAGGTCGCCGGCCAGCGGCTCGAAGCCCGGGGGCGGGTGCGGCTGGATCCGGGCTGGGAGGCGTTCGACCCGCCCCGCAGCAAGAAGGCCGACGCCGAGAAGGCCGCCGAGCCCGAGCTGCCCCCGGTCGAGGTCGGCGATCCGGCGGCGGTGACCGACACCCGGGTCGACGCGAAGCAGACCCGACCCCCGCCGCGCTACTCCGAGGCGACCCTGCTCGGGGCGATGGAGCGGGCCGGGCGCGACCTGGACGACGCCGCGCTGCGGGCGGCGATGCGCGACGTGGGCCTGGGCACCCCGGCCACCCGGGCCTCGACGCTGGAGACGCTGCTGCGGCGGGAGTACCTGGCCCGCAGCGGGCGCACGCTGACCCCGACCGCGGCCGGCGAGGCCCTGATCGACGCGCTGCCGGTGGAGACGCTCAAGAGCCCCCGCATGACCGCCGAGTGGGAGCAGCGGCTGGACCGCATCGCCCGGGACGAGGCCGATCCGATGGTCTTCCGGCGGGACGTGCGCCGCTTCGTCGAGGCGCTGGTGGCCAGCCTGGCGGCGGCGCCCCGGGTGCAGATCCCCGAGGCGGCGAGCGGGCGGGGGCGGCGCGGTCGACGGGGGCGCAGCGGCGGTCGGGGGCGCAAGACCCGGCGGAGCGGCGCCGCGGGGCGGGGGTCGAAGCGCAGCGGATCGAGGTCTCGGCGGGCGAGCCGCAGCCCGACCCCCGCGCCCGATCCGAACGCACCGCCGCGCCCGACCCGGAGCGGCCGCCCGTGGCCCGCCGACGCCTTCGCCGACGCCCGCCGCCCCGAGCCGCCGCCCGCGCCTGCCGCCTCCCCGGCCAGCCCGGTCGGCGCCCCGTGCCCCGCGTGCGGCCGGGGGCGCCTCATCGCCGGGAAGCGGGGCTGGGGCTGCGGCCGCTGGCGCGAGGGCTGCGGGTTCGTCCTGTGGTTCCACCACGACGGGGTCGCCCTCCCGCCCCCGGTCGCCGTTGAGCTGCTGCGCGCCGGCCGCACCGGGCCGTTCACCCGCCGCGACGGCCGCCCGGCGGGCCTCGCCGTGCATCACGGCGCGCTGCGCTGGATCTTCGGCCCCACCGACTGACCCGCGCCCGCGGCCCGTATCACGATCCGGTCATGAACCCCCGCGCCCCCTGACGGCGCGCAGCCCAGGCGGTACACTGCCCGACACACCGCCGGACCGGGAGCCGCCCATGGCCAGACCCGCCCTCCTCTGCGCGCTCGCCGCGCTGCTGACCGCCTGCGGCGGGGCCCCCTCGCGCCCGGCGCCGATGATGGGCGCCGCCGAGGCCCGGGCCGACGTCGCGCCGAGCCTCTCGAAGAGCGCCCCGGCCCCGGTCTTCGTCAAGAAGTCCGTCGGCGCCCCCGAGCCCATCCCCGACGCCGAGCCCGACGCCAAGGGCATGGCCGAGCGGCAGGTGGTCTACCTCGGCTTCCTGCGGCTGCGGGTGCGGCGGCTGCTCGAGGCGGTCGACCGGCTCACCGCCAAGGTCACCGCCGCCGGGGGCTACATCGAGTCGCTGTCGAAGACGGTGATGGTCGTGCGGGTGCCGGCGGGCGACTTCGAGGCGGCGATGGCCGCGCTCGCCGAGGAGGGCGAGGTGCTCGCCCGGCGGGTCAAGGCGCTGGACGTGACCGCGCAGTTCCTCGACATCCAGGGGCGGCTGGCCGTCGCCCGCGAGACCCGCGACCGGCTGCTGGTGCTGCTCGAGAAGACGCAGGACACCGACGAGCGGCTGCGCATCGTGCAGGAGATCAAGCGGCTGACCGAGCAGATCGAGTCGATGACCTCCCGGCTGGCGACCCTGCGCAATCTGGTCGACTTCTACACCATCACCGTCGAGCTGGAGCCGGTGGCCGGCAACCGGCGGGTGGTCAACCGCTCGCCGTTCGGCTGGATCCGCGACCTGCGGGCCCACCAGCAGATGCTGCCCCCGACCGACGAGGCCTCTCTGCCGGTGCCGGCCGGCTTCGTGAAGCTCGACGGGGCCGACGGCTGGGAGGCCCGGGCGGCCGACACCTCGGTCCTCCGCATCAGCGAGGTGGAGAACGAGCCCCGGGGGGACGCGCCGTGGTGGGCGGCGGCGGTGAAGCACGAGCTCGATGGGCGGGACGAGGCGATCGTGGCCGAGGGCACCGCCGGCGGGCTGGCGTGGCTCATCGCGTCCGAGAAGGACGTCACCCCCCGCGGCTGGCTGGTGGCGGTCGCCACCCAGGGCGACCGGCTGCTGGTCGTCGAGGCGTTCTTCCCCGACCCCGAGGCGCTCGAGCGGCACCGCAAGTCGGTGATCGCGGCGCTCGGCGAATTCCGGATCCAGTGAGGCGGGCCATGAAGCGGACGCTGTGTCTATCGATCCTCTGCCTGGCGCTGCCCGCCGCGGCCCAGGCCCCCGAGCCGGCGCCCGACGTCGCGCCCGACGCCCCGCCCGAGGCCCCGCCGGCCCCGGTGGAGCCGGCCCCGGCCCCGGTCACCCGGGCGACCGCCTCGACCGCCCGGATCACGCTCAAGGTGGTGCACCCCGACGAGGTCCGCCGGACGCTCCAGGCGGCGGCCGAGCCCCTGGGCGGCTTCCCGGTGCTGGTCGAAGATCGACGCCTCGTGCTCAAGGTGCCGCCCGCCGCGCTGCCCGCGCTGGTCACCCGGGTGACCGCGGCCGGGCTGGTGATGGAGAAGACCCTCGAGCGGGCCGACCTCACCGGCGAGATCGCGCAGCTCGAGGCGCTGCTGCGCTCCAAGCAGGCCATCTTCGCCCGCCTGCGCACCCTGGTCGACGACGCCGACACCCAGGCGACGCTGCGCATCGAGAAGACGATGTCGACGCTGGTCGCCGAGATGGAGGCCCTGGCCGGCAAGCTGCGGGTCGAGCGGGCCCGGGCCCGGCACGCGGTGGTGGACGTCAGCTTCGACTTCCGCCAGCGGCAGCGCATCGTCTACGTGCGCTCGCCGTTCGATTGGCTCAACTCGGTCGACCTGGGGCAGTTCGATGCGCGCTTCTGAGGTGTTCCTGGGGCTGGCGGTGGCGCTGCTCTGCGGCTGCGGGGCGACCCACCACATCGATCCGCCGGGGGCGTTCCGGGTGTACGCCGAGGCCGACGGGCTGCGCATGATCACCGCCGACGGGGTGCGGGTGGCGGCCCGCGAGGTGGAGAACGAGCCGGTGGCCGATCTGGGCTTCTGGGTCGACGCGATGAAGCGCCACCTCGACAAGCGGGGCTACGCGCTGGTCGGGGAGGACTGCTTCTCGACCGAGAGCGGGCAGAAGGGCTGCACCGTGGACTTCGTGCTGCCCAACGGCGCCGAGGACTGGGTGATGAGCGAGACGGTCTTCGTCTACGGCGACGCGGTCGTGCTCGTCGAGGCGGCGGGGCCGTTCGACCGCTGGCAGGGGGTCGCCTCGGCCTACAAGAAGGCCCTGCGCAGCTTCGAGCGGCGGGAGTAGCGACCGGGCGCCCGGGCTACATCGACACCAGGTAGTCGATCTCGAGGCGGGCCCCGGTCGGGGGCGGGTCGGCGAGGCGCACCTGCCAGCCGCCGGCGCAGCGGGGGTCCGGCTCGACGGCCCACGCTGCGGGGGGCAGCGCCGTCGGCGGCACGAGGTCCTCGCAGCGGGACTCGTCGAGGCACGACAGGCTCACCCGCACCGCGCCCGGGTCGACGATGGGCTTGGTGAGGCAGAAGCGCACCAGCGAGCGCTGGATGCAACTCGACAGCGCCTCGAGCGGCCCGACCAGATCGCCCTCGCACAGGCTGGTGCTCTCGTCGACGCAGTCCAGGCCCTCGGCGGCCACCGTCTCGGCCAGCCGCAGGTAGCGCTCGCCGGGGTCGGCCCGGCCGAAGTCGGTCTCGCAGGCCGGCAGCACCTCGCTGCGGCACACGCCGTCGACGCAGCAGGCGTCGGTCGGGCCGTCGGCCAGGGCCTCGGGGGCGCAGGCCGGGTCGTCGTCCGGGGGCACGAAGCGCGCCGGATGCCCATCGGGGGTGTAGAGCCGGTCGCCGACGATGGCCGCGACCAGGATCTGCGCCTCGGGCGAGGCCTTGCGCCGGGCGAGGAAGCGGGCGAAGTCCTCCACCGGGGTCAGGGCGTCCTGCTCCCAGACGCACGACGAGTAGTTCTCGCCGACGACCGTGCACCGGGCGGCGTGGCACGCGGCCGGATCCAGATCACCGCACTCGACCCGCATGCAGTCGGCCGGTGTCCGAGCGCAGAGGGCCGGGTCGCGGAACGCGTCGGGCAGGCCGTCCCCGTCGCCGTCGGTCAGGGCCGGGTCGCGGCAGATGGCCAGCCCGCTGCGGGCGGGGTTGTCGCCCCGGGCCGAGCAGTCGTCCTCGTCGCTGACGAAGACCACCACCAGCAGCGCGTCGGGCCGCAGGAAGTCGGGGGCCGGGCCCTCGCCGGCGCACTGCGGGTCGAAGCCGTCGGGGGTGCAGCAGGCGCCGAACCGGGCCGCGTTGGGGCCGTCGCACGACAGCGCCCGGCGCATGGCCTCGAGCCCCTTCTCCCGCGAGCCGCCGCCCGCGCCCCGGCTGGCGAGGCAGCGGAAGCGGCGGTCGAGGTCGGCCCGCACGCAGGCGGTGGCCGCCTCGCCCTCGAGCCCGGCGCAGCCCCGGCCCACGTTGCCCTCGGGCCCGGTCGCCAGGATGGGATCATCGACGTCGGCGCAGTCGAGCTCGAGGCTCGGCGCGTCGGGGCAGGCGATGCCCGCGCCCCGGGGCACCTCGGACAGCAGCGCGCCGTCGCTCTCGGCCAGATCGGTGCTCGTCACCGCGATGCGCAGGTCGGCCCCGCTGCCCAGGCGGTCGAAGAAGAAGTCGGCCAGCCGGGAGAAGTTGGCCCCGAGCGACGACTGCTCCTGGCACATCGACTGGCTGTCGTCGATCACGAAGAGCAGATCCATGCGGGTCCGGGCGGGCAGGGTCGAGGTCTCGCGCATCGCGCCGGCGACGGTCTCCTCGAGCGCCTCGAGCGGGTGCTCGTTGCAGCCGAGGGTCAGGCCGGCGAGCAGCAGCAGGCCGGGCAGCAGGAAGCAGACCCGGGACGGGTGCGGGGCGCGGGGCACCGCCGAGAAGCCGATCGGGCGGCGGGGGTCGGGCGGGCGCCGGGGCACGGCGCAGGGCGGGGGCGGGTGACGCAGGGCGCGGCCGGGCGGGGGGCAGGCAGACATCGGGGCCTCCTCGAGCAATGAGAGCTGTGTGTGCTCCAGGGTAGGTGCGCCGGCGGCCGCCCGGCAGTGCAGCGATCGGCGGGGGGTGGGGGTGCAGATCGATGCATCCCCATGGCGGGGCGGGCGCTTTCCGGCGCGGCCCCGCCGGGAAATCGGCGGCGGTGATTGATCTCGGAGGCGGTTTGCACTATTCCGTCTCCTCGCAATCGCATCCGAGCGAGGAGCGCGCCGTGAAGCCTGGAATCAAAGCGCTGCTGGTGGTCTTCGGGACCGTGGCCTTCTTCCTGATCCCGGTCGCCGGTCCGGCGGCGAGCAGCGCCGGCAACTGGCTGGTGCAGCGGGCCCTCGGGGTCGACGACGAGACCGCCGTGATGGACCGCAAGGCCCCGTCGTACAAGGGCACCCCGCTCGAGGCGGCGGTCGAGTGCTGCACCGCGAAGTGCGACCTCGACTGGAACTGGAATCAGGACCGCTGCACCCTCGACGACCGGGCCGGCACCGCCTGCTACGAGGCGTGCGGCGCGGTGCAGGCGCCCGAGGTGCCCTCGGTCATCCGCCTGCCCCGGAAGGACTGAACCCCGGGTCCCGCCTCAGCGCCTCAGGGACCGTCAGCGCAGATCGGCGCTGTCGAGCACGGCCCCTTCAGCCGCCGGATCGAGCGCGGCCCGCACCAGCCCCCGGGCCAGCTCGGGCCCACTGATCGAGCGGTAGCGATCGGCCACGCGCCGACCCCCCAACAACCCGATGAGCTTCAGCGGCGCGTCGGCCACCGCGGCCCCGACCGACTCCCCCGGGCGGCGCTCGTCCCGGTCGCCGACGATGAACGACGGCCGGGCGATGGTCCACGGCAGCCCGCTCGCCCGCAGGTGGGCCTCGGCGTCGGTCCGCGCCTTCAGGTAGGCCCCCCGCGGCTTGTCGGCCCCCAGCGACGACAGGTAGACCACCCGGGTGTCGTCCAGCCCTGCGGCCTGCACCGCGTCGATCAGCAGCGCCGTCAGCCCGAAGTCCACCGTCCGGTAGTCGCCATCGCCCCGCTTCGCCGTGGTGCCCAGCAGCGCGAACACCTGCGTCGGCCGGATCCGACCCATCGCCTCGACCATGCCCTCGGCGGTCCACGGGCTGGTGTCGACCGTCGCCCCCAGCCCTTCGAAGCGCGCGGTCCACTCGGCGAGCCGGCCCGAGTCGGGGCGCACATGAGCCACCGCCGCCTCGCCCCGCTCGATCAGCGCCTCGACCACCGAGCGGCCGGTCAGCCCCGTGGCCCCTGCGACGAACGCCGTCATGATGCATCTCCCGATCAGCCAGCGGTCTCGTCAGCGCCGCCGCAGCGATGCTATGCTGCCGCCGACGACCGATCCGGTCAATCGTCGACCCCCCGAGGTGAGCCATGAGCGCCCAGAACACCGTCGCCTTCGCCCGTCCCGAGCCCCAGACCCCCGCCGAGTCTCCCAAGAAGCAGGCCCTCGCCGAGATCGTGCGCCGCGTCGCCGACGACGCCCGCAGCGCGCCCGAGGCCTACCTGCGCGAGACCCGGGTGCCGGGCGGCGGCGAGTAGCGCATGCTCGACCGGCTCGCCGGTCTCGAGACCGAGTACGCCATCCGCTTCAGCCCGGCCCACCCCGACCAGCGCCGCCCGGACAACCAGACCACCTATCAGGCCGTCGCCGAGGCGGTCCGGGCCCTGGTGCAGACCCTGCCCGGCAACCGGCGCTACTCCCACGAGCAGCTCTTCACCGCCAACGGCGGCGGGCTGTACTTCGAGCGATCACCGGGCAACCCCGACGGGGGGTTGATCGAGGCCAGCACCCCCGAGTGCCGGGGGCCGGGCCAGCTCCTGCTGTACCAGCGGGCTCAGGAGCTGCTGCTGACCCGGGCCCTGCCCCGGGCCGAGGAGGGCCTGCGCCACCGGGGCCACCCCGGCGCGCTGGGCCTCTTGAAGAACGGGCGCGACGCCGAGGGCAACGTCTACGGGGTGCAGGAGAACTTCGAGGCCGAGCTGGCCACCGGCGGCGTACTGACCCTGTACCGGGTCGTGCTGGCGCTGCTGGTGCCGGTCATGCTGCTCGACGTGCTGCTGTGCTGGGCGCTGCTCATCGCGCTGGCGGTGCTCTTCATCGCGGTGGCCTTCGCGGTGATGCTCATCGACACCCTCCAGGCCCGGATCCGCAAGCTCGACCGGCCCGACGTCTTCACCCTGATGATGCGCGACCCCGACCGCCGCTTCGAGAAGGCGCTGGCCCGGCTGGCCGGCTGGCTCGACATGCTGGTGGTCATGCCGGCGGTGCTGCCCTTCGCCTGGCTGCTGCGGCTGTGCGCCTTCCGCCCCATCCGGCGGGCGACGGCGGCGTTCTTCGCCAGCCGCCCGGTGGTGACCGGCACCGGCACCGTCGAGCCCGACGGGCGGTTCCTGCTCAGCGAGAAGGCGCCCTCGATCCGGCGGCTGATGCGCAGCTCGGCGGCGCCCACCGGGCGGGCGATCTTCGACACCGGCAACCTGCTCAAGGGGCTCCAGCGGCTCTTCGTCTTCGACCTGCCGGGGCTGGCGGCGCTGTTCGATACCCGGCAGCGCATGCAGTTCGGGCTGTCGGACGCCAACCGGTGCCAGGTCGCCGAGTACCTCAAGCTGGGCTCGACGCTGCTGGTGCTCGACATGGCCGAGGCCGGCGCCCTGGACGACGCCCCCCGCCTGCGCCGTCCGGTGCGGGCGCTGCACGCGATCACCGACGACCCGACCCTCGAGGCGGCCGTGCCGGTGCGGGGCGGGGCCCCGATGACCGGCCTCCAGATCCAGCGGTGGTATTGCGAGCGCGCCCGGCGGTGGCTGGCCGAGGCCCCGGCGGCCTCGATGGAGGCCCATGACGTCGTGCGGCTGTGGAGCGAGGCCCTCGACGCGCTCGAGCGCGACCCGGGGGGCCTCGTCGGCCGGCTCGACTGGGTCACCAAGCGCTACCTGATCGAGCAGGCGGCGGCCGACGGCACCTGGGCCACCCGCAAGAAGGTCGACCTGAGCTACCACGAGCTGGTCGACGGCCCGGTGCAGCGGATGGAGGCCGCGGGCATCGCTCCGGTGCTGGTGAGCGACCCCGAGGCCGCCGCCGCCATCGAAGAGCCGCCGGCCGCGACGCCCGCCCGCCAGCGGGGGCGCCTGGTGCGCGAGCTGGCCGACGACGAGACCCCGGCCACGATCGGCTGGGGCGAGGCCCGCATCGGCGAGGGCCTCGCCCGCAAGATCGTGCGCCTCGACGCGTTCCGGGCCCGCCGCGCGGCCCGGGAGGAGGAGCGATGACCGGCATCTGGGCCGCCGTGGCCGCCTGCGGGCTGTGCTCGGCGGGGCTCCTGTGGGGCGAGCGGCGCGACGACCAGCGCATCAAGTGGCTGTTCAAGCCGCTGGCCTCGGCGGCGTTCATCGCCGCGGCCTTCGTGCTCGGGGCCCACACCCACCCGTTCGGGATCGTGGTGCTCGTCGGCCTGTGCCTCTCGGCGCTGGGCGACATCCTGCTCATCCCCCGCTCGACCGGCGTCCCGTTCCTCGCCGGCCTGGGCGCGTTCCTGCTGGCCCACGTCGCCTACTCCACCGCGTTCGTCGTACAAGGCGTCGACTGGGCCTGGGCCGCCGGGGCCGCGGTGCCGCTGCTGGTCTTCGGGGTCGGGGTGCACCGCTGGCTGAAGCCCGACGTGCCCCACATACTGCGCGCGCCGGTCGTGGCCTACATCGTCGTGATCTGCTCGATGGCCTGCCTCTCGGTGGGCACCTTCGGCGCCGCGGGCGACCTGCGGGTGCCCCTGGCCGCCTTCGTCTTCGTCGCCGCCGACATCTCGGTCGGCATGGACCGCTTCAAGGGCGGCGGCTTCGGCAACCGCCTGTGGGGCGTGCCGTTCTACTTCGGCGCCCAGCTCATCTTCGCCGCCGCCGCCGCGCCTTGAGCGCGCACCCGGGAGTCAGCCTCGATGGACCCGTATCGCACCCTCGCCGTCGGCCTGGTCGACGTGCCCACCCCCCAGCTCGAGAACCTGCTGCGGCGGGTGATCCGGGGTGACCTGAGCTACCCGCTCACCCGGCCCGGCCTGATGGCGCTGGGCTACAACGAGGTCGCCGCGTCCTTCCAGGCGCTGCGCGAGCTCGACGCCCGGGGGGTGCGGGCGGTGCTGGTGGCGGTGCTCGCCGAGCGCAAGGCGCGGGCTGCGTTGTAGCCCGGCGCCGAGGATGGCACGCTGCGGCGTCGCCCCGGGGGAGGACCCATGGCCGAACTGATCTCGTACAACCCGGCCGACGGCGCGCCGGTCGGCGCGGTGCCGATCACGCCCGCCGAGGCCGTGCCCGCCATCGTCGCCCGGGCCCGCGCCGCGCAGCCGGCCTGGGCCGCGCTGGGCCCCGCCGGCCGGCGGGACGCGCTGAAGGGCGCCGCCGCCCGCATGATCGAGGCCGCCGAGTCCGCCGGGCGCCAGCTCACGCTCGAGATGGGCAAGCCGCTCGCCGAGGGCGTCGGCGAGATCCGGTGGACCGGCAGGGCGCTGCTCGACGAGCTGGACGAGATGGTCGAGGCGTTCACCCCCGAGCGCGTCGCCGACCGCCACACCCGCTCCACGCTGCATTACGACCCGCTGGGGGTCTGCGCCGCGATCACCCCGTGGAACTTCCCGTTCTCGATGCCCCACTGGATGGTCCTGCCGGCGCTGATGGCGGGCAATACGGTCGTGCTCAAGCCCAGCGAAGAGACCCCGCTCACCGGGCAGGCCTACGCCGACCTGCTGGGGGCCGACCTGCCCGACGGCGTGCTCCAGGTCGTGCACGGGGCCGACGCCCAGGGCAAGGCGCTGGTCGCCGCCGACGTGGACCTCGTCGCCTTCACCGGCAGCCGGGCCGTCGGCCGTCAGATCATGGCCGCCGCCGCCGGGCGGCTGACCCGGCTCATCCTCGAGCTGGGCGGCAAGGACCCGCTCGTCGTGCTGGCCGACGCCGACCTCGAGGCCGCCGCCCGCTTCGCCGCCCGCAACAGCTTCCGCAACGCGGGGCAGGTCTGCGTCTCGACCGAGCGGATCTACGTGCCCGAGCCGCTCGCCGACCGCTTCGTCGACCTGCTCGTCGCCGAGACCGGGAAGCTGAAGGTCGGCCCCGGCACCGAGGACGGGGTGCGGGTCGGGCCGATGGTCAACGCCCGCCAGCGGGCCCACGTGCTGGCCCAGCTCGAGGCGGCCGAGGCCGCCGGCGCGGTGCGGCGCTGCGGCGGCGAGCCGGGGGACGGGGCCTTCCTCGCCCCGGCGGTGCTCGACCGGGTCGACCACTCGATGGACATCGCCCGGGAGGAGACCTTCGGCCCGGTGGCCTGCGTCATCCGGGTCGCCGACGAGGACGAGGCGGTGCGGCTGGCCAACGACACCCCCTACGGCCTGGGGGCCATCGTCTTCGGCGACGAGGCCCGGGCCGAGGCGGTCGCCGACCGGCTGCGGGCGGGCATGATCGGCATCAACCGGGGCGTCGGCGGCGCGCAGGGGACTCCGTGGGTCGGCGCCCGGCAGAGCGGCTTCGGCTACCACAAGGGCACGGCCGGCCACCGCCAGTTCGCCCAGGTGCGGGTCGTCAGCCGCGCCATCCCGAGGGGCGAGCGATGAGCGAGGCGCGGGGCAGGAGCGGCGGCGAGACCGAGATCGCCCGCCATCGGAACCAGGCGGCGGCGTTCCTGGTGGGCAGCATCATCGTGACCGTGCTGCTGTACCACGTCATCCCCTACGGCCGGACCATCGGCTACCCGCTGATGCTGCTGTCGACCCTGGTGCACGAGATGGGGCACGGCATCGCCGCGATGCTGATGGGCGGCTCGTTCGAGAAGTTCGAGATGTTCGCCGACGGATCGGGCGTAGCCTACAGCCGGGGCGCCTTCGGCCGCTTCGGGCGGGCGTTCATCAGCGCCGGGGGGCTCGTCGGCCCGGCGCTCGTCGGCGGGGTCGGCTTCATCATCGGCCGCACCCCCAAGGGCGCCCGGGTGGGGCTGGCCATCTCCGGGGCGCTGCTGGTCCTGTCGGTGATCCTGGTCGTGCGCAGCGGCTTCGGCATCCTCTTCGTCGGGGCCACCGCCGCCATCTGCCTGGCCATCGCCATCAAGGGCAAGCCGTGGGTCAGCCAGGTCGCGGTGGTCTTCCTGGCGGTGCAGCTCGCGCTGAGCGTATTCTCCCGGGGGGACTACCTCTTCACCCAGTGGGCGAACACCGCCAACGGCCGCATGCCGTCCGACGTGCAGCAGATGAGCGAAGCGCTCTTCCTGCCCTACTGGTTCTGGGGCGGCCTGTGCGGCCTCATCTCGGTGGCCGTGCTGCTGCTCGGCCTGCGCATCTTCTTCCGCTCGGCGAGCGACTGACGGCCTCAGCGCTCGGGCGCGGCGCGCAGCACCGCCTTGACGCAGCGGGGCGGGGTGCCCTCGTTCGCCGGCGCCGTGCACCACCAGATGCCGTTGCGATCGGCGTCGGTCGTCTCCACCAGGATCCAACTGCTCTGACCATCGCCGGCGAGGGGCACCGCGCCGCGGAAGTCGCGGGCGCAGCCGGCGGAGAGGGCGAGCAGCGCCAGCAGCGCGAGCCATGCAAGCCCATGTTTTTCCATCGGGTTCTCCTGACAGCTCTCGGCGAGGATACACAGGTGGAGCCGGGATGCATCGCTGGAATTCCAACGCCCGACTTCCTGACACGACGCCTGACAGGAGCCCCCGCGATCGGACCGGCCGACGGCGCTCCGGGAGGCGGGGCTGGAGCGATCGGGCCGAGCGGACCCCGGCGCGGCGCGCTGGCGGCGCGAGTGGTTTCCGGTCTACCCTGAGCAGGTGACTGCCGACCCGCCCGCAGACGTGATCCTCATCGGCCCGCCCCGGCTCGACGGCGGCGGAATGCGCCAGGCCCAGTGGCGGCGCGCCCTCGCCCATCGCGCGCTGCGCGGCGCGTCCCGGGCGCTGCTCATCGGGCCGCTCACCGCCCGCGGCCGGCCGGCCGAGGCCGCCGGGATCGCAGAGTCTCTTTCGGTATTCCCCGGGCGAACCACGGTCCTGCCCGGCCCCGGCGACCTGCCGACGCATGGCAGGAGCCCTGGATGGCTGACGCCCCTCGTCACTGACACGCTCCCGACGCGGCCGATCGCGCTCGGCGACCGCCGGACCGCCCTGATCCCCCTCGACACCCTCCGACTGACAGGCGGGCGGGACGCGATCGGGGCCGCTCAACTGGCCGATCTGGAGGCCCGCCTCGCCGCCCGCCCCGACGGCGCGCGCACGATCCTGGCCCTGGCCCACGACCCCCACGGCAAACCCGCGACCGGCGCCCCGCTGGCCGACCGCGAGGCCCTCGCCGCGCTGCTGCGGCGGCACCCGGTCGCGCTCATCGTGCACGGCCAGCGGGACGCCCTGACCCGGGGCCGCTTCGCCGGGATCCCGACCCTCAGCCCGCCGCCGCTCGACGGCTGCGCGCTCACCGGCTGGCGGGCCCTGGTCCGGGTGGGCTGGGCCGAGGACGGCTCACCGGCCATCGAGCCGCTGCACTTCGCCCGCCCCGAGAGCCGCCCGGCCCTGGCCGAAGCCTTCGCCGCCGCCGACGCCGCCGGCGCCTGGACCGACCTCGCCGAGAAGATCGTCGCCGCCGACGACACCTTCGCCGCCCTCGCCGCCGAGCTGCGGGCCCGGTCGGCGCGGCTGGACGCCGTCGACGCGCACGCCGCCGCGCTCGACGGGGCCCTGGCCGACCTCATCCGCCGGGCGGGCGGCCCCGGCGACCCCAGCCGAGGGCCCGACCGATGACCGACGCGCTCCTGCCCTGGTCCCCCCGCCCGGTGACCGCCGTCTTCGACGACCTGCGCCCCGCCGACCGGGCCCCGGGCGAGGCCGCCGCCTTCGCCGCCGCGCTGCCCGACGTGCTCGCCCGCTTCGAATCGACCGACCCCGAGCAGGCCCGCACCGAGCTGGGCCACCTCACCGCGCTGATGCAGGCCTCGGAAGACACCGCCGCCCGCCTCGCCGAGCGGGGCTTCTTCCGCCGCACCTGGGCCCGGCTCACCGGCGAGGATCGGGCGACCGCCGAGCAGGTGCGCGGCCGGCTGGGCGAGGTGCAGGCCCGGGCGCTGGCGGTGGTCGAGCGGCTGCTGACCCGGGAGGCCTTCCTGGCCCACGCGGCCCACCACCTCGGCGGCCGGCTGGAGCTGCTGGCGGTCGAGAACCTCAAGCTCAAGGCGGCGCTGGTGGCCCTCGGCGAGCGGGTCGTCGGCCGGGTCGAGCGCATGGAGGGCCGCCTCGAGAGCCTCGAGCGGCGCAGCGACGGGCTCGAGCGGCGCATCGCGCTCAGCGAGCTGTTCCAGAGCGGGTTCAGCGCCAGCCTCCAGGCGCCCTACGCCGCCATCGACGACCCGCTGACCCGGGCCCTGACCCTGGCCCGGGACTTCGTCGAGGCCTCCGGCGGCGACTGGCGGCCGGTCGACCTGCACCGCCTCGAGAAGCTGGCCCGGGGCGAGGCCGGCGTCGGCGACGACGACCCCCAGCCGCTCGACTGGTGGGTCGATCAGGCGCTGGGGCTGGCCGACCGGGGCCCGCTGTCGACCTGGGTCCGGGGGGGCAGCCTCGCCGAGCGGCTGATGGCCCCGCTCGACGACGAGACCCGGGCCGCGCGCAGCTTCTACCCGGTGCACTTCCTCTTGCAGCGGCCGCGGTGGTTCGTCGAGCAGGGCCTGCCCCGGCAGGCGGCGACCGCGGTCATCGCCGACGAGCTGACCGCCTACGGCCTCGACATGCACGAGGCGCTGACCCCCTGGCGGCTCGTGCAGCTCCTGCTCGAAGAGCGGCTGGCGTGGGCCCTCGAGGCCCCACGACCCCAGAGCTCGACCGCGCCCGCCGCGCTGCCCGCGCCCAAGGCCGAGGCCCGCACCAACAGCGGCCGGACCTACCCCACCGGCGGCCGGCTGCCCGAGGCGCTGTTCCTCTACCGGGGCCAGCCGCTGATGCGGGCGCTGGACGAGGCCCACGGCCGCCCGGTGCTCTTCGAGTGGGTCGGCGGCGTGGCGAAGCCGCTCACCCCCGCCCCGCCCATCGCCGAGCTGCCCGCCGCCGGCAGCCGGTGGTCCATCGGCGACGGCGGGCTGTGGATCCTGGCCGCCGACCGGCGCACCGTCGTCGTCGGCCGCCGCCCCGGCGAGCCCGGCGACCCGTGGAGCTGGCAGTCGATCCCCACCACGACCCCCGGGGTGCCGGTGGGCGTCGCCGCCGGGTCGGACCGGGTGCTCGTCTGGGACCGCAGCGTCATCGTCGAGCGCACCCCCGACGACCGCCGCAACCGGGTGCCCCGCCCCGCGCTCGGAGCCGCGGTGGGCGACGGCCTCGCCTGGCTGCTGCTGCGGGATCACGTCCAGCGGTGGCCGCTCGAGGGCGAGCCGCTGGAGTGGGCCCCCCTGCCCCGCGGCCTGCGGGGCACCTCGATGGCGGTCTCCCCCGCCCGCGGCGCCCGCCCGGTCGTCCTGTGCCGGGACGCCGAGCGGCGGGCGGTGCTGGTGGCCGCCGGCCCGGTCGGCTCGAGCCTGCCGGTCGCCGCCGACGCCGCCTTCGCCCCGATGAGCGCGGCCCACGTCGCGGTGGTCGGCGCCGGCCACCTGGGCATCTGGGCCACGACCGGCGGCGAGCTGGAGCCGATCGACGCCGCCCCGGCGGGCGTCGCCGGCCCCATCGCCGCCGACGAGGCCGGCCGCATCGCGGTGTTCCACCCGCCGTCGGGCGCGGTGCGGGTGTTCGCGCCCGACTGATCACCGATGCATCGCGCCTCGCGTATCCGCTGAGACACGAGGTGATACATACCTCGTCTCACCGCGCGACGCGCGCCCCCGCCGGACCCGCCCTTCGAAACGAAAGAAGGCGCGAGACGGGCAGAGTCTCGCGCCTTCATGGCCGGTTTGCCTATTGGGGATGAGCGCCCCGGCCGCCCGCCTCTTCAGCACGAAGCGTGCCGACCCCCGGGCGGCGTCGGCGTCAGCCCTTCTCGGGCATCACCGCCCGCATGTGCACCTCGGCGAGCTGGTCGGCCTCGACCGGCGAGGGGGCCTCGGTCATCAGGCAGCTCGCCGACGTCGTCTTGGGGAAGGCGATGACGTCGCGGATGTTGTCGGTGCCGGCGAGCAGCATCACCAGCCGGTCCATGCCCAGGGCGATGCCGCCGTGGGGCGGGGTCCCATAGCTCAGCGCGTCGAGCAAGAACCCGAACTTCTGCTGCCGCTCCGCCTCGTCGAGCCCCAGGACGCCGAAGACCGCGTTCTGCATATCGGCCCGGTGGATCCGGATGCTGCCCCCGCCCAGCTCGTAGCCGTTGAGCACCACGTCGTAGGCCCGGGCCATCGCCTCGCCGGGCGCCGCCTCGAGCGCCGCGGCGTCCGCCGCCCGGGGCGAGGTGAACGGGTGGTGCATCGAGTACCACCGCCCGTCGTCCTCGTCGTACTCGAACGCCGGGAAGTCGGTCACCCAGCAGAAGGCGTACTGCCCCTCGGGGATGGCGTCGGTCAGGCGGGCGAGGTGCAGCCGCAGGGCGCCGAGGGCGGCGAAGACCACCGCCGGCTTGTCGGCGACGAAGAACGCCATGTCCCCCGGCTCGAGCCCCATGACCCCGCCGATGGCCGCCCGCTCGTCCTCCCCGAAGAACTTGCCCGCCGAGCCCTTCCAGACCCCGTCGGCCTCGACCTTGATCCAGGCCAGCCCCTTGGCCCCGTAGGTCGAGACCGTCTTGCCCAGCTCCTTGTCGATCTGCTTGCGGCTCAGCCCGCCGCCCGGCAAGCGGACGCCGCGCACCGTGCCCCCCGCCGCGATCGTCTTCGCGAAGACCGAGAACCCGCTCTCCCGGGCCTGCGCGCTGATGTCGCACAGCTCGAGCCCGAAGCGCAGGTCGGGCTTGTCGCTGCCGAAGCGATCCATCGCCTCGCGGTAGGTCATCCGGCGGAAGGGCGTGGGGATCGTGACCCCGTGCACCCCCTCGAACACCGTCGTCAGCATGCGCTCGACGGTGCCGAAGACGTCCTCCTCGTCGATGAACGACATCTCGATGTCGATCTGGGTGAACTCCGGCTGGCGATCGGCCCGCAGATCCTCATCGCGGAAGCAGCGGCAGATCTGGAAGTAGCGGTCGTAGCCCGCCACCTGGAAGAGCTGCTTGAAGAGCTGCGGGCTCTGGGGCAGGGCGTACACGCTGCCCGGGTGCAGCCGGCTGGGCACCAGATAGTCCCGGGCGCCCTCGGGGGTCGCCTTGGTCAGGATGGGGGTCTCGAACTCGATGAACCCGTCGTCGATCAGCGCGTTGCGCACGAGCTGATTGACCCGGCTGCGCAGCATGAGGATGCGCTGCAGCGGCGGCCGGCGCAGGTCGAGGAAGCGATAGCGCAGCCGGGTGTCCTCCGAGGCGTTGACCTCGTCCCGGATCTGAAACGGCAGGTCGCGCGACGGGTTGAGGATCTCGGCGCTGTGGGCCAGCACCTCGATCTCGCCGGTGTCGAGGTTGGGGTTGACGTTCTCCCCCCGGCTGATGACCTTGCCCGCCACCGCGACGACGTACTCGTTGCGCAACGTCTGGCCCAGGGCGTGGGTGTCGCCGTCCACCGAGGGGTCGAAGCGCACCTGCACCAGCCCGGTGCGGTCGCGCAGGTCGATGAACACCGCCTGCCCGTGGTCCCGCCGGGTATGCACCCAGCCCATCAGCACCACGTCGTGATCGGTGTGCGCGCCGCGCAGATCACCGCAGCGGTGGGTCCGCCGCTCTTCGGTCAGAAACGCCATCACAAGCCCCCTCGAAGAAGGTCGGGTTCGGAGGCGGCATCGTAGGCGGGGGCCGGGCTGCGGTCAACGCCCGGCGCCGTTCACCCCCGGGTGTCGGGCCGATCCCGAGCGCGCGGGCACTGTCGACGCCCACCCCGTGCAGAGGCGCACGCCCCCTCTCCCCCGCGCGCAACCGGACCCCCGCCCGGCGACATCCATACCGGGACACCCCGCTCGACCCCAGGAGCCCCCATGTCCGACCGCATCGTGCCCATCGGCGACGCCATGTGGAACATCCGCGGATCGTTCCGCCTCTTCGGGCTGCTCGACATCGGCACCCAATGCTCGCTGGTGCGGCTCGAGAGCGGGCGGTTCGTGATGCTCGACAGCTACACCCTCGAGGGCGACGTGCTCGATCGGGTGCTGGCGCTGACCGACGGGGGCGCGGCGCTCGACGCCATCGTGAACCTGCACCCGTTCCACACCGTGCACGTCGACGCGGTCGCCCGGCGGTTCCCCGAGGCGACGCTCTACGGGACCCGGCGGCACGTCGAGAAGAGCCCCGACCTGCCGTGGGCGACGACCCGCAGCGACGACCCCGAGATGAACGGGCTGTTCGACGAAGAGCTCCGGTTCATGGTGCCCGCCGGGGTGCAGCTCATCCCGGCCGACGAGTCGGTGCACGCCGGCTCGGTGCTGGCGCTGCACCGGCCGAGCCGGGCGCTGCACGTCGACGACACGCTGACGTACATCCGGCTGCCGCTGATCGGGGGGCTGCGGTTCCACCCCCGGCTGGGGCCCGCGCTCGAGGAGCGCCCGGGGGCCGCGGCCGACTTCCGGGCGTGGGCCGGCGAGCTGGCCGGGATCTGCGCCGAGGTCGACCACCTGTGCACCGCGCACCTGCGCCGCCTGCCGAAGCTCTCCGGCGAGGCGCTGGCCGAGGCGGTCCGGGGGGCGCTGGCCGACGCCGAGCCGACGCTGAAGGCGCACGCGGCGCGCTGGAGCTGACAGCGGTATGAGACGGGGCTCGGGCCGGGGCGGACGATGCCCCTGACGGACGGCGCGCGACGCCTGCACCTCGTCGGCGCCGGCCGCGGACCGGGGCTCACGGCCGCGGGGGTCGGTCCGGCTCCGCGCCTACGACCGGCGCGCCCACCCGGCGACGCGGCCCTCCACCCAGCCGGACGAGCTCGGCGTGAAGGAACGGGGCCATCCTCCCGAGCTGGCGCAGCGAGATGTCTCCCGTCTCCCACCACGAGACCAGCCGCGCCCGCGTCTCGCGGTGGCGCGGCGCGTTGAGGCCGAGCGTCTCGATCGTGGCATCGACGCGCGCCCGGCGCGCCGGAGCCAGCGCGTCACCCGGCTTGACCTGGAAGCCGTTGAACTCGATCGCGAAGTCGCCGACCCGGACGGCGAACGGGTCGAGCACCGCCTCGACGCCCTTCTCGCGGTTCGGGGGCAGCGCCGACAATCGGAAGTTGCCCCACTCGTAGGCGAAGAGCCGGCCCCAGGGCCCGTGGGTCTGGGGGATGAAGTGATCGACGGTGGGGTCGGCCGTGCTGCGATCGATGAGAATCGACAAGTAGGCGCAAACACCGCCGTACGCGTCGTAGAGGCGATCGAGGCATGGGCCCTGCCAGTAGGCGATGAGATGCTCGGAGGCGATGCCCTCCAGCGCGTCGGCGACCTTCCGCCGCTTCGCGAGCCGGCCGCTCGGCTCGACGAGCCCCAGCAGCGTCTTCAGCAGCAGGCGCCCCGGTCGACGCACCCGCCCGTCGAAGTCGAAGCCGTCGGCGGCGAGCGGCTCGGGCTGAGGTCGGACGGGCATCACGTCGATGCGCCCCGCTCTGCCTTGAACAGCGCCCATCGGGCACCCAGCGCAGTGCCCGGCGCCAAGCGGGCGGCCCGCAGGGCCCGATCGGCCCGCTCGATCTGAGCCTCGCCGGGCGCGTCGGCCCGGAACACATCGAGCACCAGCTCCACGGCCCGTTCGGCCTCTTCGGACGCCGCGAGGCCCAGCCCGAACGTCTCGACGAGCCAGTCGTTCACGTTGCCGTGGGGGTAGAAGTCGACCCGGTGGATGTCGACATCCCGGCCACGCAGGTTGAACGCCCACAGCCGGTCCTTGCCCGCTTCGAAGAGCGGCTCGAGCGAGGCCAGCACCAGCGGAGAGTGGGTGGCCGCCAACAACTGCACCTCGGGCTGGGACTCCAGCTTCTCCATGACCCGCCGAAGGGACCGGAGGATGGTCCTCTGCCATCGCGGATGCAGGTGGGCCTCGATCTCGTCGACGAGCACCACGATGCGCCGCGTCGGCCGCCGGCCGGTGCGCTCACACGCCTTGAGATGGCTCTGCCACGCCCACACGAGCAGATATGAGAGCGCCATGATGCGTCGGACCCCGGCCGACACGAAGTGGGCCGGCACGACCTCGCCGTGCGGCATGCGGATGGTCGGCAGCTCGCGATCGTCTTCGACCCCGGTCACCGCATACGCATCCGCGGGCTCGCCCGGCTCCAGCTTGCCGTCGGGCGGCGACAGCTCTTCCAGTACATGGCACAGCTGGCGGTGCTCGTCGGACTCACGCCGCTGCCAGTCGACCCAATGTGCGATCAGACCCCGGCAGAGCACGCTGCTCTTGAGCCTGCTCGCAGCCTCGTCCGTGGGCGGGTTCCTGCGTTCGAGGCCCTCCCAGACCTCGTGCGGCTGAAAGACGTAGGCGTCCGGGCGGTCGGGGTCCGAGATGCCCATCGACGGCGCGTTGCGCCAGTCGTTCCGCGCCGGATCCCAGACGGCGAACCCGCCATCGACCCGGGCATAGACGACCAGCCCCGGGTTGGCCGGCCGCCCGCCCTTCGGGCTCCACCCGGACCCCTGGACGAAGGTGCTGTCCAGCTTCGAGATCCCGCCCTTCTCGCCGGTGATGCGGGCGTGGATCGAAGCCTTGTCCACCGCCGCGGGGCGGGGCCACGCCGGGAGGCCTGCCCACTGGCGGGTGAGCGCCCACCACGCCACATCGAGGACAAAGCTCTTGCCGAGGCCGTTGTCGCCCGTGATCACGTTGAAGCGCTCGGAGAAGTCGAGGTCGATCGTCTCGACGGGCCCCAAGTGGGTCAGGGTGAGCTTCTTGAGCACGCGCCGCCTCCATCTCGTTGGCCGGAGCTTTCCCAATGCGAGCGCCCGTGTAAAGGCCCGGCAAGAAACAACTCGGCCAGGCGAGGGCGCCAGGTCGACCCCCAGTCGCCAGCGCCCCCGCAGCGCACGACGAAGGCGCACCAGGAGGTGCGTCGAGGAAGTGCGCGAGGAGGTAAGCGGCGAATGGGGGTCGAGATGGCGGCCGCAGCCCCGAGTTGTTTCTTGCCGGGTCCTGAAGGCGCACGCGGCGCGCTGGAGGGTCAGAGCAGCCGGGCCACCAGGGCCAGGTGACACAGCGCGGCCACCACCACCAGCGCGTGGAAGACCTCGTGATAGCCGAACGTGCGGGGCCACGGGTCGGGCCGCTTGCGGGCGTAGATCACCGCGCCCAGCGTGAAGAGCACCCCCCCGGCCACCAGCAGCCCGACGCCGAGCGGCCCCAGCCGATCGAAGAGCAGCCGCCCCTCGATCATCGGGGCCCAGCCCACGATCACCGCCAGCACCGCGACGACCCACTTGGGGGCGCCGACCCACAGCAGCGACTTCAGCACGCCCAGCGCCGCGCCGACCCAGACGATGATCAGCGGCAGCCGCCCGGCCTCGGGCCCCAGGCCGAGCAGGCAGATGGGGGTGTAGGTGCCGGCGATGAGCACGAAGATCGCCGCGTGGTCCAGCCGGCGCATGCGCTGGCGGGCGGCCGGCTGCCAGGTGATCCGGTGGTAGAGCGCGCTGATCGCGAACAGGCTCGTGGCGCTCGCGATGTAGATGACGGTGCCGATCAGGGCCAGGCGGTCGGAGACGTCCCACAGCAGCGCGAGGCCGAAGAGGGGCCAGACGGAGGCCGCGATCTGGTGGGAGACGCCGCGCAGGCGGGGGCGCCGGGGCAGGGAGTCGGCGGTGATGGCGGGTCCGATCGTGCGGCCGGCGCGGGCCGGCGGGTGACGAAGCGGGGGGACCCTATCGTGTCCGGGCGCCGGGCGCACCCGCCTCGGTGGAGGATCGGGCCAAGGCCGGATCGCGGGCGAGCAGCTCGGCGATCAGCTCCGCCTGCCCGGCGGGATCGTCGAGGTCGTAGTGGGTCGCCAGCCGCACGAGGTCGCCGAAGGCCGCCCGCTCACCGGCGGGGTCGAGCAGCTCGAGGTACTGCCCCCGCACGACGCGCACGGTGTGGCCGGGCAGCAGCCGCTGCACCAGCGACGGCACCTTGCGCGCCTCGCCCATCGCCCGCAGCTCACGCAGGAAGAGCGCGGTGATGCCCCGCTCGAAGGTCAGGCCCCGGTGCAGGATCTGGAAGAAGACCGGGCCCAGGTTCAGCCGCAGGTCGAGGTGCCCGGCGAAGAACCGCACGAAGAGCGCGCCCTCCCCCGAGTCCCGCTGCACCCGCAGGCCGTAGAGCGCGGCGTGCTCGGCGAGCCGGTCGACGAAGGCGTCGGAGTCGGCGACGACGAACGGCTCGAGCAACCCCCCCCCGATCTCGGCGGCGTAGCCCCCGAGCCAGGCGTGGTAGCTCTCGGCGAAGGGCACCGGGATGTCGTCGTGCTCCCGCTCGTAGAAGAACGTGATCGCGTCCCAGCCGGCGTAGCCCTCGACGCCCTGCCGCATCTGCTCGATGAACGGCCCGAACGGGGCCAGCATCGCCTCGGCCTCGACCGGCTCGTCGGTGAACGGGCGCAGGCCGATGACGTAGCCCGGCTCGACCGCCCGCACCACCATCGCCTCGTCGTAGACGTGCCGGGTGATGAACGCCCGCCACAGCGCCCGCAGGCCGAGCGGCGCGCCGAAGGCCTCCTGGAACGCCAGCGGCCCCGTCGGGCGGGGGATGGCGGTCGAGGTGCCGTCGAGGGCCACCCGGTGCAGCTCGACGGCGACCACCCGGTGGCGGCCGAAGACCAGCTCGATGTGCAGGTCGTGCTCGATCTCGGGCATGTAGCGGGCGTAGACCGCCGAGACCGGCTCGGGGTCGGGGGCGTCGCAGGCGGGGCAGGTCGCGGGGCGCCAGCCGTAGCGCACGCGGCCGGCGCGGGTGCGCAGCTCGGCGATCAGGCCGTCGAGCGCGGTGTCGGGGTCGACGTCGGGCAGCCCGGAGAGCCGGGCGGTGCGCGACCCGCAGGCGTCGCAGGCGGTGACGAAGATGCCCAGGTCGCCCGACTCGGGGCCGTGATTGCGCAGGACCGGCAGCCGGCACCGCCACCGGAAGCGCTCCAGCGCGTCGCGGCGCAGGTCGCGGGTGGCGAGCGGTTCACTGGGGAAGTGGAGCAGCACACCCTCGCATCGGTCGAGCGGGGGCGGACTTGAGGAATTTTTCGGGAAGAGTGGATCCCGGCGCCGCGGGCGCCCGCTCAGCGCTTGGGGATCGGTCGACCGTCGATGTCGTCGAGGCAGGCCCGGATGGCCTTCTCGGCCTCCTCGATGTCGGCCTCGTAGCCCCCGAGGTACAGCCGCCCGTAGGCCCCGAAGGTGCGCACCTCGAGCAGCCGCACGTCGGCCGCCTTCTCGGCCTCGTTGGCCGCGATGCAGGCGTAGCCCGCCGGCTCGCACTCGAAGACGTAGAGCGTCTGGCCCTCGGCGATCATGTCGCCGTGGCGCATGCGGTTGATCAGCATCGACTGGTGCCCGTCGAGGCCGGTGATGCGCTCGCTGGTCCGGATCTCGGGCTTGAGGCGGTCCTTCTCGGTGAGCCCGAAGTGATCGAGGATGGCGTCGCCCGCGGCCCGGATCTGCCCCTGATCGAAGCTGTGCAGCTCGAGCACCCCGAACGCCCGCTCGACGATCTGGAGGCCCGGCTCGACCGAGGTCGCCTTGAGCGCCACGTCGGTCACCGCGTTGATCGCCAGCCCCGGCGCGATCTCGACGAAGAGCATCGCCTGCTGCTCCAGCGGCAGGAAGCCGGGGGCCACCGTCTGCCAGAAGCCGGTGAGCTGCGGCTGGAGGATGTCGATATAGGTGAACGTGCGCAGGTTGATCATCGGGTCTCCGAGGCTCGTCGGGCCATCGATACCGCTCCCCGCGCCGGGCCACAAGCCCTCTGCGCATCGGCGCCCGGCCGGGGCGGGCGCCCGAAGGCTCGACATCGGGCGCCCGACGCCCTAATACAGCAGCGATGGACGACATCGACCCCCTGTGGCGCCCGGCCGGGGCGCTGACCGCGCTGCCCGAAGACGAGCCGATCGGGATCGAGCTGCCCGACGCCGACGACCGCCCGGTGAAGATCGCGCTCGTGCGCCGGGGGGCCGCGGTCTACGCGGTGCACGACCGCTGCCCCCACCGGGGCGCGCCGTTCAGCGAGCTGGGGCTCATCGACGACGACGGCACGCTGCTGTGCGGCTGGCATTATTGGGGCTTCGACCTCGACAGCGGCCGCCACACCCAGGTCGAGGGCATCCGGGTGTGCACCTTCCCCACCCGGGTGGTCGACGGGGCGGTCGAGGTCGACGTCGCCCGCCCGCCGCACCGCTCACCGCCGCTGGTCACGCTCGACTGACCGCGCGCCCCGCGCCCCGCGCCGCCGACCATCACCGACCGGACCCCACCTCATCCGTCGTCGCCGGGCTCGATCGGGGCCCGGAGCGCGCCATCGAGGCCCCGCGGGGCGCCATCGAGCCCCCGAACCGGGCCCCGGGCGGCCCGCGCCGAAGCGCGCCCGGCCTCGGACGCGGCCGAAACGTCCGCGGTGATCGGTGAGCGCCGCCGATCCCGCCCCGCGCGCGGGCCGGGCCTTCGCTTTCGACACCAGAACCCACCGGCCGCGGGCGGGGCCTCGGGTGAACGGGGCCCCGGGCGACCGGGAGACGATCCGGGCCGCGGCGCCCGAAGGCCGGGATCGTGCCCGGTACGGGCGGGCTCCTCGGTGATCGGCGGCCTCCCGGCCCGATCCCGACCCGCTGCCGTTCGATGGGGACCGTCACCCCCACAGAGGGGGCCTCTCGATCGCCAGCGGGGCGTGGGTGGGGCCCTCGGGGGGCGTCGATGAACTGCGCCGAGGGGATCGAGCGATACGCCGCGGGGCCGCGGTGCACCGCCGTGATCCCCGGCGCCCGCTCGCCCCGGGGGGTGATCGACGAGCGCCTCGGCGCGCGGGGCACGACCGGGGACCCGAACAACCCCGACGGTCGCCCGCCGCGGGTCGTCGGGCTGCCGTTCGACCCCCGCGCCGGGCCGAAGGGGGTCGGCGGGCCGCCGTTCTCCCGTGGGCGCGGGCCGAGAGCGTGCGTCTGGCTCTCGTCCGACCGCCGCCGGTTCCCGATCGGAGCGGTTCGGGCGTCGATCACCCGGGGCCGGGGGGGCGCGCGCACGATCCGGGCCTCGATCGGCGACGGGCGGCGCGTCGTGGGGGGCGTCGGGTCGTCGGTCGGCGACGGCCCCGGTCCGCGCGGCGCGGTTCGGCTGCCGTTCACCGAAGGCCGGATCGCGCCGGGCACGGTTTGGCTGCCGTTCACCGAAGAATCCGGTCGGCGGCGGCTGATCCGGCTGGCGATCGATCGCCGCCGGCTGGGGTCTGGGGACCCCATCGACCGCGAGACCGGGGGCTCAGCCGCAGCCGTCGCGGACCTCGTCGCACGCCTCGGGGCAGATGGGGCGCCCCGGCACGCAGCGCCCGCCGGCGCAGCGCTCGCGGCCGGTGCACCACAGGCCGTCGTCGCAGTCGCGGTCGAAGCTGCACACCGGCGGCACCCGCAGCTCGACGACGACCGGCAGGTGGTCCGAGGCGGCGGTCGAGGCGTCGTCGTCGGGGTCGGCGTCCGCGCTGGAGTAGAGCGCGGCCCGGGCGTCGGGGGCCAGGGCCGGGCTGACGAGGGCGTAGTCCAGCCGGCGGCCTGAGCTGGGGCGGGTGCCGGTGTGGCCGGCGGCGGTCGCGGCGTCGAGCGCGGTCATCGCCGGGCCGGCGGGGTCGAGCAGCGGGGCGAAGGGGTCGTTGAGCAGGCCGGCGGCGACGAGCCGGTCGTCGAGGTCGGCCCCCAGCCGGAACGCGCCGGGCAGGTCGTCGGGCAGGTCGCGGAAGACCTCGGGCGTGCGGGGCACCCGGTCGATCTCTTCGTTGAAGTCGCCGAGCACGACGTACGGGGCCCGGGTCGGGTCGAGGTCGCCCAGCGCCTGCACGGTGCGCCGGCTCTCCACCGCCCGCCGGAACTGGTCGTCGTTGGCCCCGCCCGACTTGAAGTGCACCGGGACGACGGTCAGCGGGGCCGCGCCGGGCACCTCGACGACGGCGATGACGATGTCCCGCGAGAGGTCGTTGGCCGCGGGGTCGCCGGAGAGCGTCGCCGCGTCGAGCACGGCGCTCTCGACGAACGGCCACCGGCTGATGACCGCCATGCGCATCGCCCCGAACGGCGCGCCGTCGGCCTGCACGATGTGGTCGAGGTCCAGCGCGGCGGCCAGCGCCAGCAGGTGCTCGGCGTCGTCGGCGCTGCTGATCTCGGAGAGCGCCACGACGTCGGGGTCGATCGCTTCGAGCACCTCGACCGCGGCGGCGAACTGCCCGCTGTCCGGGTCGCCGACCCCCTCGATGTTCCAGCCGACCACGGTGGCGTCGGTGCCGTCGCCGATGCAGCCCGCGAGGGCCACGAGCAGCAGCGCGGCCAGCCAGCGTGTGGTTCGCAGCATCGGTCCCCCCGGCTCGGTTGTCGAACCAGGGATACCGCATGCGGTTGGTCCCGGTCGCGGGATCCGGCGCGGCGGGGCGCGCTCAGCGGCGGGCGATCCAGCGGTCGAGGGCGTTGGCGAACCGCTGCTTCGCCTTGTCGCCGTAGGGTTTGGGGCCGCCGGTCATCACGCCGAGGTCGCGCAGCTCCTGGTTGAAGTCGCGCATCGACAGGGCCTCGCCCACCGACTCGGCGTCCAGCTCGCGGCCGTGGGGGGTGATGACCTCGGCCCCGGCCTCGACCGCCCGGGCGGCGAGCGGGATGTCGGCGGTGATCACGAGGTCGCCTCTGCCGCAGCGCTCGGCGATGTGGTCGTCGGCCACGTCGGGGCCGCCGGCCACCTGCACGAAGGTGATCCGGCCGCCGGGCACCGACTGGAAGCTGTTGGCGACGAGCACCACGTCGACCGCCCGCCGCTGACCGGCTTTGAACAGGATCGCCTTGCACGGGCGGGGGGCGGCGTCGGCGTCGACCCAGATGGTCATGGGCTCTCCGGGGCTGGGGTGCGCGGCGCATTGTGCGGGCTGGGCCCGGCGCGGGCAACGGGCTCGCCCGGGGCGGGGTCGGGGCTGTGGGGGTCGGGGGCGGGTCCGGCGGACTGCGTATGCGCTTTCGATTGCGCGCCCGGGTGGCCGGCGCTATCGTCCTGCCGCCCGGGACTTCTCTGCCGGGCGTCGCCCGGATCGCTCGTCGATCCGCCTCCCTCTTCGACCTGTTGCGCTGCCCGCGATGGGATCCCGAATCATGACCGAATCGCACGCCGACCGCCTCCGGGTGGGGCTGGTCTACAACCTCAAGCGCACCGCGGCCCGGGCCGAGGACGACGACGACCGCGAGGCCGAGTTCGACGGCCCGGCGACCCTCGAGGCGCTGACCGCGGCCATCGAGGCGGCGGGGCACGTCGTGGTGCCCATCGAGGCCGACGTGGGCTTCCTGCGGCGGGTGGGCGAGGTCGACATCGACCTGGCGTTCAACATCGCCGAGGGCCTGCACGGGCGCAGCCGGGAGTCGCTGGTGCCGGCCGTGCTCGACCTGTTGCAGATCGAGTACACCGGCTCCGACGCGGCGACCCTGGCGGTGACCCTGGACAAGTCGCTGGCCCGGGCGGTGGTCTCGCAGGCCGGCATCCCGGTGGCCCCGGGGCGGGTGCTGCTCGACCCGAAGGCGGCGCTGTGGCCCGACGTGGTCTATCCGCTCATCGTCAAGCCGGTGGCCGAGGGCAGCTCGAAGGGGGTGACCGGGGCCAGCGTGGTGCACGACCGGGCGGGGCTCGAGGCGGCGGTGGCGGCGGTGGTCGGGCGCTATCGGCAGGGCGCGCTGGTCGAGGGCTTTTTGCCGGGGCGGGAGTTCACCGTGGGCCTCGTCGGCGGCCCGACGCCCCGGGTGCTGGCGCCGCTGGAGGTCGTATTCGCGGGCGATGATCCGCATCCGGTCTACGGCTTCGGCCACAAGATCGAGGTCGACTTCTCGGCGAAGGTGCAGGCGGCCGAGCTGGATCCGGCGCTGGACGCCGCGCTGCGCCGGATGGCGGTCGAGGCGTTCGCGGCGCTCGGCTGCCGGGACGTGGCCCGCATCGACTTCCGCTGCGACGCCGCGGGGCAGCCCCGGTTCATCGAGTGCAACCCCCTGCCCGGCCTGACCCCGGGCTGGTCCGACCTGTGTATCGCGGCGACCGCCGAGGGGCTGGACTACGCCGCGCTCATCGCCGCCATCCTGGCGCCGGCCGTGGCCCGGGTCGGGGAGCGCGGGTCATGAGGCGGGCCCGGCTGCGCGATCTGGGCATCACCGTCGGCCGCCGCCCGCCGGGGCCGCTGAACGCGATCACCGACGTGGGCGGGGTGCAGGTGGGGCACGCCACGGTCATCCGGGGCGAGGGCCGCGACGCGGTGCGCACCGGGGTGACGGTGGTGCGGCCCAACGGGGGCGACATCTTCACCGAGCGGGTGCTGGCGGGGTCGTTCGTGCTCAACGGCGCCGGCGAGATGTCGGGGCTGATCCAGGTCTCGGAGTGGGGGCTCATCGAGACCCCCATCCTGCTGACGAGCACCCTGTCGGTGGGCGCGGTCTCGGCGGCGGCGGTGCAGTACATGGTCGAGCGCTACCCGGGCATCGGCACCGCCCACGACGTGATCATCCCGCTGGTGGGCGAGTGCGACGACTCCTACCTCAACGGGATCCACCGGGTCGGCCCGGCGGAGGTCTTCGCCGCCCTCGACGCCTGCGCCCCGGGCCCGGTGCCCGAGGGGGCCGTCGGCGGGGGCACCGGCATGATGTCGTTCGGCTTCAAGGGCGGCATCGGCACCGCGAGCCGGGTGCTGGCCGCCGCCGAGGGGGGCTACACCGTCGGGGTCCTGGTGATGAGCAACTTCGGTGACGCGGTCGATCTGCGGGTCGACGGCCTGCCGGTGGGCCCGGCGCTGGCGGGCTACGCGGTGCCCAAGCGCAGCCGCTACGGCAGCATCATCGCGGTGGTCGGCACCGACGCCCCGCTGGGCAACCGGGCGCTGGACCGGCTGTGCAAGCGGGTGGGCCTGGGCATCGGCCGGGCGGGCAGCTACGCGGCCCACGGGTCGGGCGAGATCGTCATCGGCTTCTCGACGGCCAACACCGTGCCCCGGCGGCCGGCGGGGCACACCTTCACCCTGACCCTGCTGAGCGACGGGGCGGTCGATCCGCTGTATCAGGCGGCGATCGAGGCCACCGAGGAGGCCGTCCTCAACGCGCTGTGCATGGCCGATACGATGGTGGGCTTCGACGGGCACCGGGTGCCGGGGGTGCCGCTCGACGCGCTGCGCGACCGGGTTGCCCGATTCCGCGCGAGCGGGTAGGCAGGGGTGTGCGCGTCTTCGTCACCCAGGCCATCGACCCCGCCGGGCTCGCCGCGCTGCGCGACGCGGGGCTCGAGGTGCAGCAGCGGGACGACCCCCGGCCCATCGCGCGGGGGGCGCTGCTCGACGCGGTGAGGGGCTGCGCGGGGCTCATCCCGATGCCCACCGACCGGATCGACGACGCGGTGCTGGCCACCGAGGGGCTGAAGGTCGTGGCCCATCACGCGGTGGGGCACGACAACATCGACCTCGAGGCGGCGAAGCGCCGAGGGGTGATCGTCACCAATACGCCGGGGGTGCTCACCGCGGCGACGGCCGATCTGACGCTGGCGCTGCTGCTGGCCGCCGCCCGGCGGCTGATCGAGGCCGATCGGATGATGCGGGCCGACGCGTTCGAGGGCTGGCGGCCGCTGCTGCTGCGGGGGCTGGCGCTGGACGGGGCCCGGCTGGGCGTCGTCGGCCTGGGGCGCATCGGGCGGGCGGTCGCGCAGCGGGCGCAGGCGTTCGGGATGCAGGTGGTGCACCACTCCCGCTCGGAGAAGCCGGGCTTCACCCGGCTCGGGCTGGAGGCGCTGCTGGAGACGAGCGACGTGGTCAGCCTGCACTGCCCGCTCACCGACGACACCCGGCACCTGATCGACGCCGCCGCGCTGGCCCGGATGAAGCCGGGCGCGATCCTGATCAATACGGCCCGGGGGCCGGTGGTCGACGAGGCGGCGCTGGTCGAGGCGCTGGACTCGGGGCATCTGGGCGGGGCCGGGCTGGACGTCTTCGAGGACGAGCCCCGGGCCCACCCGAAGCTGCGGGCCCAGCCCCGGGCGGTGCTGGCGCCCCACATCGGCTCGGCGACGGTCGCCGCCCGGCGGCAGATGGCGACGAAGGCCGCCGCCAACCTGATCGCGGCGCTGCGCGGCGAAGAGCCGCCCGATCGGATCGCCTGATGGGGGATCGGTTCGGGTTCGAGGTCATCGAGGCCGACCTGCGCCGCCCGCCGGACCCGGCCGAGGCCCGGGCGCTGGCCGCGGCGCTGCGGGCGGGCGCGGTGGTCGACGCCCGGGTGCTCGACGGGCCGACGGCCCTGGTCGACGAGATCCGGGGCGCGCAGCGGCGGCGCTTCGACCCGGCGCGGCGGCACTTCACCGAGATCATGGTCGCCGAAGCGGCGGCCAGCCTGGGCTGGGGCACCGACGACGCCCACGGGCTCGATCCCATCGCGCTGGGCGCGGCCTGCCCGACGCTGGCCGGGCTGTGCGCGGCGGCGGACGCGCTCGATCGGGCGCTGCGGCCGGCGGATGATCGGCTGCTGCTGTCGATCACGCCCTCGATGCGCAAGGCGCGGTCCTTCCCCCGCTTCTACCACCAGGACTCGCCCTGCCGGCCGCATTGCTACGAGATGGTGTGGGACATCGGCCTGGAGCGGCCGGGCGAGATCCTGGACGTGCACTTCGTGCCCCGGGCGGCCTTCGAGGGGCCCGACGGGGTCCGCGATGCGCGGTGGGATGCGCTCTTCCAGCAGGCGGACTTCGTCGATCACTATGCACTGACCGACGCCGAGATCGACGCCCGCCAGCGCCAGATACGGGGCGAGACGCTGCCCGCGCCGAGCACGACCCGCCTGCGGCCGGGGCGGGCGCTCATCTGGATCGACGCGCTCTTCTATCACACGACGTGGCTGCGCCACGGGCGGGCCCTGGCCGAGCTGGAGGCCGACCCCCGCTCGATCGTGATCCTGCGGGCGATCCGGGGGCATCGGGGGCCCGGGCTGCCGTCCGACGCGGCGCTGAGCCGCCTGCTGGGGCGCTGAGCCCGGGCCACAGGCGGTCAGCTACACTTGAACTCGGGGGTCTCGCTGGGCTTGAAGGTGGCCTTGTCCAGCTCGAGCTTCTCGAGCTTGGCCCGGTCGAGGATGATCCGGCAGCGCTTCCCGGGGCCGGCGGCGGTGGGCACGATCGAGATCTTGACCGACATCTGCTGGCCGATCATCTGCTGCAGCTTCTTGTAGGTGAAGTCCTTCATCGCGCCGGCCGAGAGGGTGACCCGGCGGCCGTCGAACTTGCCCGACAGCGGGGTGACGACGACGTCGTCGCCGTTGAGCGCGATGCCCAGGGCCGGGATCTCGATGGCGTTGAAGGTGCCGGCGAGCAGGCCCCCGGTCGAGAGCCGGTACTGCAGCTTGGGGCCGGGCGTGGCCGGGGTCTGGGCCAGGGCGGCGACGGCCAGCAGCGCGGTCGAGGCGAGGGCGGTGAGGGCGAGCAGGCGCTTCATCGTGGGCTCCGAGGGTGCGTTCGCGGGACGGGCGAGGCCGCACGGTAGCAGATCGGGCGGGCCGGGCTCGACCCCCGATCAGGCGTCGGCGTCGAGGGTCCAGGCGGCCGGGGCGAGGAGGCCCGGCGCGGTCAGCGAGCCGGACCACGTGCCTGGCACCTCGAGCAGCCGGACCACGTGCCTGGCACCTCGAGCCGGCCCGCGATCGCGACCGTCGACCCGCCGTATCGTAAGACTCGCGGATCGTCGGTGTACGCCGGTGGGTCTGCGCGGCGCGCAGGCCAGACCACGGGAGGAACCCCATGCCACGACCCACCGCCATCACCCGACCGACCGCGTTGATCGCGCTCTGCCTCCTGATCGGCTGCGAGGGCGAGACGCCCGCGCTCGTCGACGCCAGCGTCGACGGCGAGGTGCCCGGCGATGGGGCGCCCGACGCCGGCGACGCGATGTGCATCGGCGCCGAGGCCGAGCCGCTGATGGCGTGCACGCCGCCGACGGTCCCCGATTCGACCTGCGGGCTGACGGTCGAGATCGGCGGGCGGCTGCGCACGGCGGCGACCTTCGACGGGGCGGGCCGGCTGACCTCGTCCAGCGACGGCGAGTTCGGCGACGTTTGGGGCTTCGACGCCACCGGGCAGAATACGCGCTGGGAGCGGGTCCACGAGGGCTGCCTGATGTCGCGCAGGCTCTCCTGGCAGGATGGCGATCGGGTCGTGCGCCGCAACGACGAGCCGGGGAAGACGCCGTCGTGCACCGCCGAGAGCTTCGTCGGCGAGGTCGCGATCGAGCGGGTCGACGACGCGGGCTGCGATTGCGTGGACACTCACCTCGATGAGCGCTGCGACGTCGAGGACGGGCGGCCGGTCCGCTGCGTATCGTGGGCCGCTGATGGCACGCCGCGCGGGGTCGAGACTCGGGCCTGGACCGCTGACGGCCTGCTGGCGCGCGCGGCCGATGACTTCGACGGCGACGGGGTCGAGGATCACGTCGAGGTCTTCGAGTACGACGCCGCGGGCCGGATGACGGTCAAGGTCGAGACGCGCGCCGACTGCGAGGGTGAGGACGGGGGCGAGGGGGCCTGCGCCCAGCGCTGGACGTGGACCTACGAGGACGACCTGCGCCGGACGACCCGCCGCATCGACGAGGGCGACGACGGCAGCGTCGAGCGCATCGACCGCACCACCATCGACGAGATCGGCCGCCGGGTGCTCGACGAGACCAGCCCGGATGGGGGCGAGACCTGGATCGTCACCACCTGGACCCGCGAGGTCGAAGGCGACCGCACCACAATCACCCGCGCCGTCGATGGCGTCGTGCGGGAGGTGAGGGTCGAGGAGACCGACGCCGCCGGCCGCCTCCTCAGCCTGACCACCGAGTTGCCGGAGCAGGGCGTGATGGCGACGCTCGAGCTGGACTACGACGCTGCCGGCCGGATCGTGCAGGAGCGGCGTACGGTCGAGGGCGCCTGCCCCCAGGGCTACGCGTGCACCGCGGACTATCGCTGGGACGGGGAGAACTGCCCCGATCTGCGCGCGTGGACCGACGCCGATGTGGTGCCGCTGGAGCAGGTCTTCCCGGTGGGCTCCTGGTGCGTCCCCCAGAGCGAGGGCTGCTGAGTCGCCTCAGCGCAGCGGGTGGCGCACGAGCGGCACGCCGCCGAGGATGACCGTGTGGATGTCGGCCAGCGCGCCGACGTCTTGCAGCGGGTCGCCGCCCACCAGCACCAGATCGGCCCGCTTGCCCGCCGCCACCACGCCGTAGGGCGGGTCGTCCTGCTCGGAGAGGAAGCGGGCGTTGCTCACCGTCGCCGCCCGCAAGGCGTCGAGCGGCGAGAGGCCGGCGTCGACCATCAACGCCAGCTCGCGGTGCAGGGCCGGCCCGTGGATGACGCCCGCCTGGCAGTCGCTGCCCGCCAGCATCGTGACCCCCGCCGCCGCCAGCCGACGCACGTTGCCCGCCAGGGCCTGCTCGTTGCGGGCGACCAGGTCGATGTAAGCGGTGATCTGCGGCTGCGGCACGAAGTCGTCGGGCGCCTCGGCCCGGGCGTCGAGCATCGAGTCCGAGGCCACCGCGCGCTCCAGATCGGTGGGCGGGTAGTCGGCGCGGCCCATGCGGGCGTAGCTCCAGAAGACGACCATCGTCGGCGCCATCGGGATGCCGAAGGCGGCCAGCGACGCGATCTCCGGCTCGGGGATCGGCTCTTTGTAGACCCCGTGCACCCAGGCGGCGACGCCCGCCCGCCCGGCGGCGAGGGCGTCGGCGGTGGTGCCGATGTGGGCCACCGTGCGCAGCTTCTGTTCGCGGGCGGCGTCGACCACCGCCCGGGCCTGCTCGACCGAGAGGGTCGGCGCCTCGGTGGGCAGCGCGTCGACCACCAGCTTGATGGCCGTCGGTTGGCGGGCGGCGATGGGCGCCACGGCCGCCCGGGCGTCGGCCGGGCCGGCAACCTCGCGCACCGCGCCCTCGATCAGCCCGTCGGCCAGGAACGACGGCGCCAGCTCGCGGAACATCGGGATCGGGTGGCCGCCAGGCGCGGTGAGGATCGGCCCGGCGGCGTGCAGCGTCGGGCCCAGCCGCTCGCCCTTGGCGATGGCGTCGCGCAGGTCGAAGATGTCGGGGGACGCCGCCCCGGGGTCGAAGACCCGGGTGACGCCGCTGAACAGCAGCCGTTCGAGGGCCAGATCGGTGTCGGGCAGGCTGAGGTCCCACGGCGCGGTGGCCAGGGCATCGACGTGGCAGTGGGCGTCGATCAGGCCGGGCACGAGGGTCTTGCCGGCGCCGTCGATGACCCACGCCCGGCCGTGGTCGCCGTCCGGCGCGTGGGCCTCGACGGCGGTGATGTCCGCGCCCTCGATACGCACGTCGCGATGGGCGAGGGCCTCGCCGCCGATCACGTCGATCACCCGCACATCGCGGATGACGACCACCGCCGGCGATGCGTCGGGCAGGGTCACCAGCGGCGCGCGGTGCAGCGCGATGAGCACGCCGCCGGCGATCAGGGCGATGATCGCCAGCAGCACGAGCAGCCGGCGGGGCCAGCGGCGTCGGGGGGATGCGGTCTCGGTCATCGGTGCCTCACGAGCGGAGGAGGGCACGATACTGCATTCGGGGCCGCCACCGGGATGCTTCGCCGCCGCGGGTCGGGGGTGGGCGTTCGGATGCCCGCGGTCGACTCCGCCGGGGTACGTCGAGTGGCCCAAGTGAACAGCCACGCGATGGGGTGCGGTGGGAGCGTCGACGCCGAAGCCGGGCCTTCAGCCGTCGTCGCCGAGGGCCCAGGCGGCGGGGGCGAGGAAGCCCAGCGCGGACAATGAGCGGCGCTCGTCGGGCGCGAGCGCGAGGTCGCTCGCCGGGGCCGGGCCGCACTCCAGCCGCTCGAGCGCCGCGGCCGCCGCGGGGGACAGCTCGGCCACGATCACGTCGCCCCCCGCCGTGCGCCGGACGGCGAGCCGGTGGGGCTTCGCCGGCAGCGCGGCGAGGTCGTCGGGCACCGCGTCGGGGTCGTCCCGGAGCTGGGCGGCGAGCTGGCGCACGTCGACGGCGGGCGCGAGCAGCTCGACGCCCCGGGGCCGCTGGAGCCGGTCGTCGCGGGGCGGCGCGTCGGGGCCGAAGCCGTCGATGGCCGGGTCGGGCGCCTCGGGGTGGGCCACGGCCGCCTCGTAGGCCGCCAGATCGGCCGCCGGGCCCGGCGCTTCGGCGGCCAGGAACCGGGCGAAGCGGCGGGCGATCGGGCCCCGGGTGGCGCGCTCGCCGGTCACGAACGCTTCGACGACGGGCCCCAGGGCGTCGCCGAGCAGCTCGGCGGTGGCCGGCATGCCCTGGGCGACGCCCTCGGCGGCCTGATCGACGGCGAAGCCCAGCGCCGGGTCGGGCAGCGGGTAGCCCACCGCGAAGGCGTCCTCGGGCTCGGGCATGATCCAGTCTGCGTGCAGCGCGCGGTAGCCGGCGATCAGCCGCTTCACCCCGGCCGCGGTCGGGTCGTCGGCCAGCGCGTCGATCAAGCGGTCGAGGCCGGCGCCCAGCTCGGGGTCGGACTCGGCGGCGATCTGCGTCAGCCGCCAGCCGAGGTCGTGGCTCACCCAGCGCCAGCGGTCGCCGGCGAGCGGCGCCGCCGCGGGCCCTCCGCACAGGTCGTCGAGCAGCGCCCGCACCCGGGCTTCGAGCGCGTCGAGCGTGCGATGGTCGCGGCCCGGCGCGGGGAAGCGCTCGGCGTAGCGCCGGTACTCGGGCGACGTCAGCCGTCGGCGGTGGGCGTCGACGTAGGCCAGCGCGTCGCTCTGGAGGTCGAGGGTCGCGTAGCGGTGGTGCACCGGGCGGCCGAGGCGCCGGGAGCGGTCGACCGCGGCCAGCTCGGCCTCGACGAACGCCCGGCCCTCGGCGAGCCAGCGGTCGTCCACCGGCCCCGGCCCGTCGAGCGCGGCCCGCTCGCAGGCGGCGCAGTAGGCCCCGAAGAGCGGGCCGCCGCCGGCGTGGTCCGGGCAGCGGCGCAGGCCGGCTTCGTCGAGGAAGTAGTACAGCGCGACCGGCAGCAGCTCGGCGAGGCGGCAGCCCAGCGCCAGGAAGAGCGGCGTCGCGTCGGGGCGCCAGGCGTGGCCGACGAGGGCGTGGCACAGCTCGTGGGCGGTCCACTTGGCCCGGTGGCCGGGGTGGAAGCTGGCCATCGGCGAGTCGTGGCGGAAGGGGCCGTACTTGGGCTCGACCAGCCGGCCGGCGACCCAGGCGGTCTCGCCGAAGAGGTCGGGGCGGTCGGGCGGGGCCCAGTGGTCGGGCGGGCGCAGGTGGCGGCGGTATTCGAAGTGGGCCAGCCCGAGGCCGCTCGCCGCGGCCAGCCGGCCGATCCGGGCGGCGGCCGGGGAGCGGGTCAGCTCGGCGGGCGGCGCGTTGTGGGGGGCGGCCGTCGGGCGCTCGGCGGTCGGCCTCAACGGAGCGTCACCGCGCGGGCGGCGGGCCCGACCCGGATGTGGGTGAAGCCGCCGTCGACGATCCAGCCGGCGTCGGCCGCTTCGAGCGCGGCGAGCGACTCGACGGCGTCGAGCGGGGCCCCGTCGACCTCGACCGCGGCGGGCTCGGCCCCGGCGACCTCGAGCTGCCAGCCGCCGTCGAACTCGGCGCCCGGCGTGAGCTGCACCACCCCGCCGGCCTGCGCGATCGCGGCGCCGTCGAACAGCGTGCGCTGGCCGTCGGCCCCCAGCGCCAGCCGCACGTACAGCCGGCCGGGGTGGGTGGCGTAGCTGTCGACCCGCTCGGGCGCGGTGGTCGGGGCCAGGGTGTCGATGGTCGGCCGCAGCATGGGCACGACGCCGCCCGCCCGGAGGTACAGCGGCAGCGCCTGCAAGGGCGCGTCCACCGTGCGCTCTTCGCCGCCCTCGATCGCCTCGCCGGTCCACCAGTCGAACCAGCGGCCGGGGGGGAACGGCACCGCCTTCTGCCGGGCGCCGCGCTCGACGACCGGGGCCACGAGCAGGTCGTCGCCGAAGAAGTAGACGTCCCACCGGTGGTCGCCCAGCTCGGGGTGCTGCAAGCCGTAGGGCCGCTGGAGCGGGCGGCCGGTGGTGGCCAGCTCGGTGGCCAGGGTCCAGGCGTAGGGCCACAGGCGCAGGTGCAGCCGGGTGAAGATCCGGTAGAGGTCGAGGACCTCGGCGTCGAAGCCGTTGCCCGGGGTGGGCTGCCAGGCGACGTCGTTGCAGCTCGTGCCGATCTGCATCACCGACGACAGCGCGGTCTGCTGGAACCAGCGGATGAAGGTCTCCTTGTCGGGCGGGCAGTGGCGATAGCCGCCGGTGTCGCTGCCGTAGAACGCGTAGCCCGAGGGGCCCAGGCTCAGGCCGGCGACCATCGAGGCCGGCAGGCCGCCCACGGCGATGTAGGTCTCGCCGTCGCGGTCGGTGGCCTCCTCCCGGTGGCGGGCCATGTTCGCGTCGAGGTCGCCGGGCCAGATGATGTTGCCGTTGACCTGCCCGCCCCAGGTGCCGGTGCGGGTCAGCAGGAAGCCGCCGTCTTCGGGCAGCAGCTCGGCGAAGGCCCGGTGGTACAGCGTCTGGAAGCCCTTGTGCATCGTGCGCTCGGTGGAGCCGTCGGCGAAGTTCCACACCGTGCGGAGCCGGATGAGGCCGACGACGATGTCCTCCATGTAGTCCAGCTTGAAGCCCTCGACGCCCATGTCGGTGTAGCGCCGCACGAGGCCCTGCCACCAGGCGTAGGCCTCGGGGTTGGTGTAGTCCACCGGCGGGCCCCAGTTGTTGACGATGGGCCCGGTGCGCGGGGGGTAGTAGCCGTTGGCCTCGGCCGCGGCGTGGAACTCGGCGGTGGCGGCCTGATCGTCGCCGATGTAGCCGGTGTGCCACAGCGCGAAGCGGAAGCCGAGCGCGTGGGCCCGGTCGATCATGCCCTGGGGGTCGGGGAACTGATCGGGGCGGAAGTCGAAGCTCTGCACCCCGCTGGAGTAGGGCCGGTCGACCCAGATGCCGGTCGCGGCGAGGTCGAGGTCGCGCATGGTCTCGATGTCGTCCATCACCTCGGCCTGGTCCCGGTTCTCGTCGCGCCAGACCCAGGGGCCGAGCGCCCACCGGGCGGGCAGCCGGGGGAAGCCGGTGACCTCGAAGTACTGCTTCGTGATGTCGAGCGGGTGATCGGCGGTGAACAGGTGGAACCGCAGGCCCTCGGGGGTCGCCGGGCCGGTGCCGACGCCGAGGTCGATCAGGTCGTCCCGCTCGACGGCCACCGCGAAGGCGCCGGGGTAGAGGCTCTCGACGAACAGGCCCCAGCCGGTCGTGCCGATGAGCAGCGGCACCGGGACGTGGGCTTCGTTGTTGCTGCTCTCGATGTCCCGGTCGAGCTCGAGCTGCATCGCCCGCAGCTTGCCCCGGTGGTCGGGGGTGTCGAAGACCTCGCCCAGCCCGTAGAAGCCCTCGGTCGGGTCGGCGACGGCCCGGATGCGGAAGTAGGCCGCGGGGGTGTCGGCGGGCGGGGCCCACTCGGCGACGAGGCGGCCGTCGTCCAGGGTGAAGCGCAGCGCGCCGCTGCCGGCCGCCCGGTGGTTCATGTCGACGACGAGCGCGCCGCCGTCGAGGCGGGGCTCGAGGCGGGCGGCGCCGACCCACTCCAGGCCGGGGGGCAGCAGGCCGGGGTCGTCGAGGTAGACGTAGTACGGGTCGTAGTTGGTCGAGTCGACGATCTGGGGCACGACGCCGAGCTGGAGGCCCTCGGCGGGCAGCGTGAGCCGCACGTCGTCCCCGTGGCGCAGCTCGATGGCCCGGTCGGTGGCCAAGAGCACCGTGGGGCCGTCGCCCCGCAGCACGACCGGGTCGATGGGCGGGCCGAGGTCGGGCGCGGCGTCGGGGCCGGCGTCGGCCGCGGCGTCCGCTTCGGGCGCAGCGTCGGGGTCGGGCTCGGGGTCGGGCGCGGCGTCGGGCGCGTCGGGGGCGGCGTCCACCGGCTCGGCGGGCGTCTCGTCGTCGTCACAGGCGGCGCACAGCAGCGCCAGGGCCAGGATCGCGCAGCGGCGGCTCATCGGTCGCCTCCGGCCATCGCCGCGGCCAGCAGGATGCCGGCGCTGACCGAGACGTTGAGGCTCTCGACGGCGTCGGTGCCTCCGATGCGCACGGTGTCGGTGCACACCGCGCGCACCGCCGACGAGAGGCCGTGGGCCTCGTTGCCCAGCACCAGGCAGACCGGCCGGGGCAGCGGCCGGTCGAGCAGCCGGCGGTCGGCGTTCTGGTCGGCGCCGACGATCGGCACCCCCCGCTCGGCGAGCCGCCGCAGCGCCCCGGCGAGGTTGCGGGTCGCCGCCACCGGCACCAGCTCGGCCCCGCCCTGGGCGACCCGGATGGCGGCCGGGTTGAGCGGGCCGTCGACCCCGCCGAGCAGCACCCCGGCCCCGAACCACGCCGCCGAGCGCACGATGGCCCCGTGGTTGTGGGGGTTGTCCACGTCGTCGAGCGCGAGCAGCACCCCGTCGTCGGGCATGCCGTCGAGCATGTCGCCGACGTGCAGCAGGGGCAGCGGGTCGCAGACGACGACCACCCCCTCGTGGTGCACCGAGCCGGCGATGCGGGCGAGCTCGTCGGGCTCCACCTCGCGGTAGGGCCGGCGGCCGGCGGCGGTGGCCTTGAGCAGCGGGGCCACCGCCCGGCGCCGCTGCTCGTCGTGGAAGGCCCGCCGGATCGCCTCGGGGCGGTGACGGGCCACCGCCAGGCAGGCCCGCAGGCCGAAGATCACCGCGTCGTCTCGTGCCATCGTTCCCTCGTCGTCTCGCGCCCCGGAGAAGCGGCGGCAGTAGAGCGCATCCGATGCGCCGGGGGCAATGCGCACGCGCGGCGCCGGTTCTCTCGGACGGCGCTTGTGGGATAAGGTGCGGCCGGACGCAGGTGCCAGGCACCTGACACGAGGAGTGCTGATGACCGTGCGTACGAGGGCGGCGTTCGGGTGCCTGATCGCCGGGCTCCTGATCGGCTGCGTCAGCGGCGAGGACATCCCCCGCATCGACGACGCGCCGTTCACCGGCCCCGACACCGGCCCCCCGCCCATCGCCGACATGCAGGTCGAGTCCGACGCCGACACCGCCGACGCCGGGCGCAAGCGGTTCAACGAGCGCTGCACCGAGAACGCCGAGTGCGCCGACGGCTGGTGCGTCGGCTACAACGACGTCGACATCTGCACCCGCCGCTGCCTGGTCGGCGGCTGCCCCGAGGGCTGGAGCTGCCGGGTCATCGGCAATACCCGCCCCGACGCGGTCTCGGTCTGCCTGCCGCCCGACGGGCGCCTGTGCCGGCCGTGCGAGGTCGACGACGACTGCCCCGAGGGGCTGTGCCACGCGCTCGATCAGGAGGGCGGGGTCTGCGGCATCGACTGCGACGTCGACGCCGAGGGCGACGACGCGACCTGCCCTCCGGGCTACACCTGCCGCGCGGTCGAGGGCGGGGGCGGCGCGGTGGCCGATCAGTGCGTGCCCGACACCGAGAGCTGCACCTGCAACGCCAACACCGGCAACCGGGGCGCGGTGCGCTTCTGCGAGGTGAGCAACGAGTACGGGACCTGCCGCCAGCGGCAGGCGTGTGATCCGACGGCGGGCTGGGGCATGTGCGAGGCCGACACCCCCGCGCCCGAGCTGTGCGACGGCGCGGACAACGACTGCAACGGCTTCCCCGACGACGTGCCCGGCATCGGCGAGGCCTGCTCCGAGGTGGTCGACATCGACGGCGCCCCCCAGACGTGCACCGGGGTCCGGGTGTGCAACCTGGCCATCGGGGCGCTGGTGTGCAGCGCGGCGACCCCCACCGCCGAGCTGTGCAACGGGCGGGACGACGACTGCGATGAGGCGGTCGACGAGACCTTCGCTCTGGATCAGGTCTGCCGGCCGGGTATCGGCGCCTGCCAGCGGGCGGGCATCCGGGTGTGCACCGCCGACGGCGCGGCGACCGAGTGCAACGTCGAGCCGGCCGAGCCGATGCCCGAGCTGTGCAATGGGGTCGACGACGACTGCGACGCGGCGACCGACGAGGCGTTCCCCGATCTGTCGACCGCGTGCAGCGTGGGCGTCGGCGCGTGCAGCCGGGCCGGGCTGCGGGTCTGCGCGGCGGACGGCGCGGCGGTGGAGTGCAGCGCCCGGGCCGGCGCGCCGGGGGACGAGGCGTGCAACGGGGTCGACGACGACTGCGACGGGTCGGTGGACGAGGGCTTCGCCGGGCTGCGCACCCCGTGCGCCGACGGGGTGGGGCTGTGCCGGCGGCAGGGCATCACGGTGTGCAGCGCCGACGGGGCGGCGGTCGAGTGCGACGCGGTGCCCGGCGCGCCGGAGGGCGAGGTGTGCGACCGGCAGGACAACGACTGCGACGGGGCGACCGACGAGGGCTACGAGGGCCTGGGCCGCATCTGCTCGGACGGGGTCGGGGCCTGCTTGCGCCAGGGGGTGCTGGTGTGCGCCGCGGCGGGGGACGGGGTGCAGTGCAACGCCGAGCCGGGTGAGCCGGTCGACGAGATCTGCAACGGGGTCGACGACGACTGCGACGGCGCGGCCGACGAGGGCTACGTGGGGCTGGGCCGCATCTGCGCGGCGGGCACCGGGGCCTGTCTGCGGCAGGGGGTCGGGGTCTGCGCCGCGGCGGGCGACGCCGTCGAGTGCAACGCCGAGCCGGGTGAGCCGGCCGACGAGATCTGCAACGGGGTCGACGACGACTGCGACGGCGAGGCCGACGAGGGCTGGCCGACGCTGGGCACGGCGTGCACCGCCGGCGAGGGGCTGTGCCGGCGCAGCGGGCGCATGGTGTGTGATCCGGGCGATCCGATGGGCGCGGTGGTGTGCGACGCGGTGGCCGGCGAGGGCAGCCCGGTCGAGGTCTGCGACTATCAGGACGACGACTGCGACGGCGCGGTCGACGAGGGCTTCGTCGACGGCCGCCGACGCTACACGGCGCTCGAGCATTGCGGGGCCTGCGGCACCGACTGCGCCGGGCTGTGGAACCCCGACCCCCAGGCCTTCGGGGTGGTGCCCCGGTGCCAGACGGTGGCCAACGGGGCTCAGTGCGCCTTCGACTGCGAGCCGGGGCGGCGCGACGCCGACGGGGTGCCCAACAACGGCTGCGAGCTGATCATCGACGACGACGCGGTCTACGTCAGCCCCCCGGCCAACGGCGGGGCCGACGCGGCGGACTGCGGGTCGCTCGACGACCCCTGCGCCACCATCGGCTTCGGCCTCGACCGGGCCGAGGCCGGGGGGCGGGCCCGGGTCCGGGTGGCCGAGGGCATCTATCGGGAGAGCGTGGTGCTGCGCCCGGGGATCGAGCTGCTCGGGGGTCACCAGCGGCTGACGTGGCAGCGCAACCCGGCGCTGTCCATCTCGATCATCAACGGCCGCACCCCGGCCGGCGAGGTGGATCGGTGGGTGGTGCGGGCCGAGGGCATCGACGCGCCGACGGTCTTCGACGGGTTCACCCTCAACGGCGAGTCGCCGCTGCTCGAGGGCAACGCCTACGGCGTCTACGTGCTCGACAGCGGCGCCGGGCTCACGCTGCGCGACAACCGCATCTTCGGCGGCGACGGCGGCCGGGGGCGGGACGGCGCGGCGGGCGACAGCGGTCTGCCGGGCACCGAGGGGGCCGACGGGCTCGACTCGGTCAGCGCGGGGCAGCCCAGCCCGTGCGCCGACGGCGTATCGGGTGATCCGGCGGGGGCCTTCCCCGGGCAGCTCGGCGGGCGCCCCGGCGAGCGGACCTGCGGCGCCGTCGCGGTGCACGGCGGCCGGGGGGGCTATACGAGCTGCCCGACCCTCGACCGCCAGGAGGGCTCGGGCGCGCCGGGCGACGGCCCGATGCCCGGCGCGGGCGGCGACGGCGGCTGGGGCCTGCTCTCGCTCGACGAGCTGCGCTGTGATCCGTCCGACCCCGACCTGGGCCCGGCCGATCCCGGCTCGGGGGCCAACGGGCGGCCGGGGGCCGACGGCGGCGGCGGCGACGGCGCGCTCGAAGGCGGGGTGATGGGCGGCCACTGGCGGGGCGCGTCCGGCGTGGCGGGGGTCGGCGGCGCGCCGGGCAGCGGCGGCGGCGGCGGCGGCGGCGCGGGCGGGGTGCTGGTGCTGTGGCCCAACCCCGAGTCGGCCGACTTCGGCGCCACCGGCGGCGGCGGCGGCAGCGGCGGCTGCCCCGGTACGTCCGGCGCGGGGGGCACGGCGGGCGGCGGCGCGTTCGGCATCTACATCGCGTGGACCGCCGCGGCGCCGGGGCCCGAGGGCATGCCGACGGTGGTCGACAACCGCGTCGCCCGGGGCATCGGCGGCACCGGCGGGGCCGGGGGCAACG